>NZ_JAESJL010000014.1:0-109257 GCF_016756945.1 Pseudomonas sp. MWU318 | reverse complement strand
CGCAGGCTCGGGCCGCGATCAGACGGTCTTTTGACTTTAATGCAGGCGAAAAAAAGCCCGCAGTGTGGGCGGGCGAAAGACCAAAGAAGCTATATGCGCAGTCGCTTCCCGGTGGAGGCAGCTGCTTGGGGGTCAGCTGCCCCGATAGGTGGAATAGCTGTAAGGCGAGATCAGCAGTGGCACGTGGTAGTGATCCTGCTCGGCAGAGATGCCGAAACGCAGCACCACCACGTCGAGGAACGCCGGTTCCGGCAACTGAACGCCACGGGCGCGGTAGTAATCGCCAGCGTGGAACTGCACCTGATAGACCCCGGTGCGGTAGTCATCGCCTTGCAGCAGCGGCGCATCGACCCGGCCATCGCTGTTGGTTATCGCACTGGCGACCAATTCCAGGTGCGAACCTTCAACGCGGTACAGCTCGACCTTGATCGAGCTGCCCGGGCAACCGTGTGCAGCGTCCAAAACGTGTGTTGTCAAACGTCCCATTGATTCTGCGCGCCTGGCCGCAAAGAGCAGTCAGACTTCGCGCCTCCCGAAGTCAGGTAAAAAGGAGACCGCACCGATTCGGAGCACGAAAAGTTGCGGCGAGCGACTGATTAAGACACTTTTCAAAAAAATTGTACACAATAAAAACGACATTTTTCACCTCACCCCCGCCATTCGGGCGTTTACCCCTGATCTACCCCTCAAGCGCCTGGCTATTGAACCTCACAGCCATTAGCTGACTGATCAGGCAGGTTTCTTGCAGGTTTACGCCATTAGCAGCAAAAGATGACAGTCGGTGAAAAATGCGAAAATTCAGGCTTACAAATTGCGAATAAAGTTGTATACAATCAGCCCATCGCTGTGACGCCAGCCTGTGCAGGCCGTTACACAAACCTGTCAACGAATAAGAAGGAAGACTGCAGTGAGCGCTGACTACCCACGCGACCTGATCGGTTACGGCAGTAACCCTCCTCACCCACACTGGCCGGGCAACGCGCGCATCGCCCTGTCCTTCGTGCTCAATTACGAAGAAGGCGGCGAGCGCAACATTCTGCACGGCGACAAAGAATCCGAAGCCTTCCTCTCCGAAATGGTTGCCGCCCAGCCGCTGCAAGGCGCACGCAACATGAGCATGGAATCGCTTTACGAGTATGGCAGCCGCGCCGGCGTCTGGCGGATCCTCAAGCTGTTCAAGGAATTCGACATTCCGCTGACCATCTTCGCTGTGGCAATGGCCGCCCAGCGCCACCCGGATGTGATCCGCGCAATGGTCGAAGCCGGTCACGAGATCTGCAGCCACGGCTACCGCTGGATCGACTACCAGTACATGGATGAGGCGCAGGAGCGCGAGCACATGCTCGAAGCGATCCGCATCCTCACCGAACTCACCGGCGAACGCCCACTGGGCTGGTACACCGGCCGCACCGGCCCGAACACCCGGCGCCTGGTGATGGAAGAAGGCGGTTTCCTCTACGACTGCGACACCTACGACGACGACCTGCCCTACTGGGAACCGAACAACCCGACCGGCAAACCGCATCTGGTGATCCCGTACACCCTCGACACCAACGACATGCGCTTCACCCAGGTGCAGGGTTTCAACAAGGGCGACGACTTCTTCGAATACCTCAAAGACGCGTTCGACGTACTGTACGCCGAGGGCGCCGAAGCGCCGAAGATGCTTTCGATCGGTCTGCACTGCCGGCTGATCGGCCGTCCGGCGCGTCTGGCCTCGCTCAAGCGTTTCATCGAATACGCCAAAAGTCATGAACAGGTGTGGTTCAGCCGTCGCGTCGATATCGCGCGTCACTGGCACGAAACCCACCCGTACCAAGGGGCCGCCCAATGAGCCGCTTTCAAACCCTGCAGCCGTCGACCCTGAGCCGCGACGCTTTCGTCAAAGCCTTCGCCGACATCTACGAACATTCGCCATGGGTGGCCGAGAAGGCCTACGACCTGGGCGTGGACGCTTCGATCGACGAGATCGAAACCCTGCACCAGCGCATGAGCGACATCCTGTTGAGCGCCGATCAAGCCAGTCAACTGGCACTGATCAATGCTCACCCGGACCTGGCCGGCAAAGCCGCCGTCCAGGGCCAACTGACCGAAGCCAGCACCAATGAACAGGCTGGCGCCGGTATTCACCAATGCACGGCCGAAGAGTTCCAGCGCTTCACCGAGCTGAACGACGCCTACAAGGCCAAGTTCAAGTTTCCCTTCATCATGGCGGTAAAAGGCAGCAACCGGCATCAGATCCTCGCGGCGTTCGAAACGCGCATTCACAACTCGGTCGACACCGAATTCAAATGCGCGCTGGCGGAGATCAACAAGATCGCCCTGTTCCGTTTACTGACTCTCTAGCGAAGCCTGGCCCGAGTGCATCAAACGCGGAGAGCACCCAGGGCCTTGCAAGCATCCCCAGCCAACTTATTAAAGGCAGACAAGAAGAATGAAAGCTTACGCCGTACCTTTCGAGAAGTTCGTCAACCTGGCCGATGCCCGTCTGGGCACCAAAATCATCTCGGTCACCGATGACTGGTTCGCAGACGCCAATCGTCTGTTTCAGCCGACCCCGGCCGTGTGGAAGGAGGGTGTGTTCGACGATAACGGCAAGTGGATGGACGGCTGGGAATCGCGTCGCAAGCGCTTCGAAGGCTACGACAGCGCGGTAATCCGCCTGGGCGTACCGGGTTCGATCAAAGGCGTGGACATCGACACCTCATTCTTCACCGGCAACTTCCCGCCATCGGCCTCGCTGGAAGCGTGCTTCCTGGCCTCGGGCGAGCCGGACGAAAACACCCAGTGGACTGAAGTGCTGTCGGCCGTCGAGCTGCAGGGCAACAGCCACCACTACCACGAAATCAGCAATGACCAAGCGTTCAGCCACTTGCGCTTCAACATCTACCCGGACGGCGGCGTCGCCCGTCTGCGCGTGTACGGCATTCCGTTCCGCGACTGGTCCGCTGTTGGCGACAACGAGCAAGTCGACCTGGCTGCAGCCCTTAACGGTGGCCGCGCCCTCGCCTGCTCCGACGAACACTTCGGTCGCATGAGCAACATCCTCAACCCGGGCCGTGGCATCAACATGGGCGACGGCTGGGAAACCGCACGTCGTCGCACCCCGGGCAATGACTGGGTGATCGTCGCGCTGGGCCATCCGGGCGAGATCGAAAAAATCATCGTCGACACCCTGCACTTCAAGGGCAACTACCCGGACACCTGCTCGATCCAGGGCGCGTTCGTCAAGGGCGGCACCGACAGCCAGATCGAAACCCAGTCGCTGTTCTGGCGTGAACTGCTGCCGAGCCAAAAGCTGGAAATGCACGCCGAACACACCTTCGTCGAGCAGATCAAGGCACTGGGCCCGATCACCCACATCCGTCTGAACGTGTTCCCGGATGGTGGTGTGAGCCGCCTGCGCGTTCTCGGCAAGGTAGCGAAGTAATGCTGAGCCTGTAGGAGCTGCCGCAGGCTGCGATCTTTCGATCTTGATCTTAAGAAAACAAAGTCAAAAGATCGCAGGCTTCGCCAGCTCCTACAGAGATCGCGCAAGACGCACTTAAAAGTTGAACAACACAGAATTCGGAAAAGAACAGCATGCGCACACTACAGATTGAACCGCTGACCAAAGAAGCCTTCGCCCCCTTCGGTGACGTGATCGAAACCGACGGCAGCGACCACTTCATGATCAACAACGGTTCGACCATGCGCTTCCACAAACTGGCGACGGTCGAAACCGCTACGCCTGAGGACAACGCGATCATCAGCATCTTCCGCGCCGACGCGCAGGACATGCCGCTGACCGTGAGCATGCTGGAACGCCATCCGCTGGGCAGCCAGGCTTTCATTCCGCTGCTCGGCAACCCCTTTCTGATCGTGGTCGCGCCACTTGGCGATGTACCTGTATCAGGCTTGGTCCGCGCCTTCGTCACCAACGGCAGGCAGGGCATCAATTACCATCGCGGCGTCTGGCACCACCCGGTGCTGACGATCGAAAAGCGGGATGACTTCCTGGTGGTTGATCGCAGTGGCACAGGCAATAACTGCGATGAGCATTTTTTCAAAGAGGATGAGCGTCTGATCCTCGCCCCCCACCAATAAGAGAAGGTCTGATCACTCGACAACAAGAGTGACAGGCGAGAGGTAAAGACTGTGGAAGCACATCTGTTGGAATGGCTGAACCTGAGCGTGCGCTGGGTTCACATGATCACTGGCGTGGCCTGGATCGGCGCGTCGTTCTACTTCGTCTGGCTGGAGAACAACCTCAACCGCGTCAACCCGAAAACCGGTCTTGCCGGTGATCTGTGGGCAATCCACGGCGGCGGTATCTATCACCTGGAAAAATACAAACTGGCCCCACCGTCGATGCCGGAGAACCTGCACTGGTTCAAATGGGAAGCCTACTTCACCTGGATGTCGGGGATCGCGCTGCTGTGCGTGGTGTTCTACTCCAACCCCGTGCTCTACCTCGTGGCACCCGGCAGCGGCCTGACCGGCCCTGAAGGCGTGGCCATCGGCATCGGTTCGCTGATCGCCGGCTGGTTCATCTACGACTTCCTTTGCGATTCGGCTCTGGGCAAGAAACCCGCCCTGCTCGGCTTCATCCTGTTCGTGCTGATCATCGGCGCGGCGTATGGCTTCAGCAAGGTGTTCAGCGGTCGTGGCGCGTATCTGCACGTCGGCGCGATCATCGGCACCATCATGGTCGGCAACGTGTTCCGCATCATCATGCCGGCGCAGCGTGCACTGGTCGCCGCGATTGCCGAGAACCGCACACCGGATCCGGCGCTGCCCGCCAAAGGCCTGCTGCGTTCGCGTCACAACAACTACTTCACCCTGCCGGTGCTGTTCATCATGATCAGCAACCACTTCCCGAGCACTTACGGCAGCCAGTACAACTGGTTGATCCTCGCCGGGATCGCGGTGTTGGCGGTGTTGGTGCGTCACTACTTCAACACCCGTCACGACAGCCACAAGTTTGCCTGGACCCTGCCAGTGGCAGCGGTGGGCATGATCACCCTGGCGTACGTCACCGGCCCTGCGCCGATGCCGACCGCACCGGACGTGGCCAAGGCACCCGCGAAAATCGAGTACCAGCCACTGCCGGAAACGGCACTGGGCGGTGGCGCGAAACCGGCTGAAGCGGCGGCACCTGCAGCGCCAGCAGCCCCTGCGGCAGCACCGGCGCAAGCGTCCAACGCAGGCCCTGCGTTCGACAAGGTGCACAACGTGATCCAGGAACGCTGCGCGGTCTGCCATTCGGCCAAACCGACCAGCCCGTTGTTCAGCGCGGCACCTGCCGGTGTGATGTTCGACACCCCCGAGCAGATCCGCCAGAACGCGGCGCGGATCCAGGCGCAAGCCATCACCACGCAGATCATGCCACTGGGCAACATCACGCAGATGACCCAGCAGGAACGTGACCTGATCGGTGCATGGATCGCGCAGGGAGCCCAGACCAACTAAGCAACACAAATTGTGGCGAGGGAGCTTGCTCCCGCTGGGTCGCGGAGCGGCCCCTCTCTTTGCCTGAAGAGCAAGGACTGCTACGCAGTCCAGCGGGAGCAAGCTCCCTCGCCACAGACCTGATGCAAAGAAACAGCTGTGAGCAACCCAACAGCTGTTAATCACAAGAATAAAAAAGATCCGAGGTGTTGCATGTCCGAGCTGTCCAAAGCGCGCATCCCCGACGCACCCGCCATTCAGCGTTTGCCCCTTTTGCAACTGATCCTGGTCGGTTTGCAACATGTTCTGCTGATGTACGGCGGTGCCATCGCGGTGCCGTTGATCATCGGACAGGCCGCTGGCCTGAGTCGTGAAGAAATTGCCTTCCTGATCAACGCCGACCTGCTGGTCGCCGGTATCGCCACCATCGTCCAGTCGCTCGGCATCGGCCCGATGGGCATCCGCATGCCGGTGATGATGGGCGCCAGTTTCGCGGCGGTCGGCAGCATGGTGGCCATGGCCGGGATGCCCGGTATCGGTCTGCAAGGGATCTTCGGCGCCACAATCGCCGCCGGGTTCTTCGGCATGCTCATCGCACCGTTCATGTCCAAAGTCGTGCGCTTCTTCCCGCCTTTGGTGACCGGCACGGTCATCACCTCGATCGGTTTGTCGCTGTTCCCCGTGGCCGTGAACTGGGCCGGTGGCGGCGCCGCTGCTGCGCAATTCGGTTCACCGATTTATCTGGCCATCGCCGCGCTGGTGCTGGCGACCATTCTGTTGATCCACCGCTTCATGCGCGGCTTCTGGGTCAATATTTCCGTGCTGATCGGCATGTGCCTGGGCTACGTGCTCTGCGGTGCGATCGGCATGGTCGACCTGAGCGGCATGGCCAGCGCGCCATGGGTTCAGTTCGTCACCCCGCTGCACTTCGGCATGCCGAAATTCGAACTGGCGCCAATCCTGTCGATGTGCCTTGTGGTGGTGATCATCTTCGTCGAGTCCACCGGCATGTTTCTCGCGCTGGGCAAAATCACCGGTCAGGAAGTCTGCCCACGGATGCTGCGGCGCGGCCTGCTGTGCGATGCCGGGGCCTCGTTCGTCGCCGGTTTCTTCAACACCTTCACCCATTCCTCCTTCGCGCAGAACATCGGCCTGGTGCAGATGACCGGCGTACGCTGCCGCTCCGTGACCATCGTTGCCGGCGGTTTGCTGATCGTGCTGAGCCTGCTGCCGAAAGCGGCATTCCTGGTGGCGTCGATTCCGCCGGCGGTGTTGGGCGGTGCGGCGATCGCGATGTTCGGCATGGTCGCAGCCACCGGGATCAAGATTCTTCAGGAAGCGGACATCGGTGACCGTCGCAACCAGTTGCTGGTCGCGGTGAGCATCGGCATGGGCCTGATTCCGGTGGTGCGACCGGAGTTCTTCGCGCATCTGCCGCTGTGGATGAGCCCGATCACTCACAGCGGCATCGCCATGGCCACGCTCAGTGCGCTGACCCTGAACCTGTTGTTCAACATCCTCGGCGGTAAAGAGCGCGCGGCGATCAACGACTGCCACGCACATCAGCATTAACCAAGTCACCACAAAACCTTGTGGGAGCGAGCCTGCTCGCGAAAGCGTTGTGTCATTCAACAGTGATGGCGACTGACACGCCCTCTTCGCGAGCAGGCTCGCTCCCACAGGGGACGTGCAACACCCTGCCTCAACAATAAAAACAAGAGGGAGCAACAGATGATTCGCACGCAAACCAGCGTTCTGTTGAGTGGCGGCCTGCTGGCCGCGAGTCAGGCCATGGCCGGCGATTTACTGCTGTGGCAGACCAACAGCCTGAGCTACCTGTACGGCAAGAACTTCGCGATCAACCCGTCGATCCAGCAGACGGTGACGTTCGAGCACGCCGACAAGTGGAAGTACGGCGACAACTTCCTGTTCGTCGACAAGATCTTCTACAACGGTCAGGAAGACCGCAACAAAGGCCCGCACACGTTCTACGGCGAATTCACCCCGCGCTTCTCGTTCGGCAAGATCTTCGACCAGAAAATCGAATTCGGCCCGATCAAGGACGTGCTGCTGGCGATGACCTACGAGTACGGCGAAGGCGACAGCGAGGCATACCTGATCGGCCCCGGCTTCGACCTCAAGGTGCCCGGCTTCAACTACGTGACCCTGAACATCTTCCGCCGCCACACGGAAGGCCCGCGCCCCGGCGACGGCGTCTGGCAGATCACCCCGGGCTGGTCTTACAGCGTGCCGCTGGGCAATTCCGACCTGTTGATCGACGGCTATCTGGATTGGGTCGTCGACAATGACCAGAACTCGCGCGGCACCTACCACGCCAACCTGCACATCAATCCGCAGATCAAATACGACCTCGGCAAAGCTCTGGGCTGGAGCCACAAGCAGCTGTACGTCGGCACCGAATACAGCTACTGGAAGAACAAATACGGCGTCGAAAGCAGCCACAACCTCGACACCAACCAGAACACCGCCAGCCTGCTGGTGAAGGTGCACTTCTGAGATGGCCCGCAACCGTGCCCCATACCTGTCGTCGGTGCTCTGTTGCGGGGCACTTGAGAGCTGGCCGAGGAGTCAGTATTCTCCGCGGCCTCTTGAATTCGGTCTAAAAAAAAGCCCGAATTTAATTCCTGACCGACGAGCCAACTTATCCCGGCCCCGGTCAGTACCGAGGCATCCCGAAAACACGCGCAATCGACTGTTTTTCAGCAGCCGAACGGGCGTTTTTTTGCTTTTCGAAAGCCTTGGCCCAGCTCTTGCTATCACCAGCGAAGCTGACCGATCGGATGACTTTTGCAGCAACGAAAAAAGGCGCCACACCAGAGCGCCGATCTTAAAAAAATAAACGTGGAACACCTACTTTGGGAGCAACCGAATGAAACGTATGTGCACCAGCCTGATGCTTGCGGGATCGATGCTGGCCGGCGGCGAGGCCATGGCCGATGGCCTGCTGCAATGGCAGAACAACAGCCTGACCTACCTCTACGGCAAAGACTTCAAGGTCAACCCGGCGATCCAGCAGACCGTCACCTTCGAGCACGCCGATGCCTGGAAATACGGGGATAACTTCCTGTTCGTCGACAAGATCTTCTACAACGGCAAGCCAGATGGCGGCGTCGGCAACAACACCTACTACGGTGAGTTCCAGCCACGCATCTCGCTGGGCAAAGTCCTGGATCAGAAACTCGAATTCGGTCCGATCAAAGACGTGCTGCTGGCGATGACTTACGAGTTCGGTGAAGGCGACGTCGAGTCGTACCTGATCGGTCCAGGTTTTGACCTGGCGATCCCGGGTTTCGACTACTTCCAGCTGAACTTCTACCAGCGCCACACCGACGGCTCGCGTCCGGGTGACAACGTCTGGCAGATCACCCCGGTCTGGTCCTACACCATCCCGGTCGGCAGCTCGAACGTACTGATCGACGGTTACATGGACTGGGTGGTCGACAACGACGTCAACAGCAAAGGCGAATATCACGCCAACCTGCACTTCAACCCGCAGGTCAAATACGACTTGGGCAAGGCACTGCATTTCGGCGAGAAGCAGCTGTACGTCGGTGTTGAATACGACTACTGGAAAGACAAGTACGGGATCGACGACACCCGTGGCTTTACCACCAATCAGAACGTGACCAGCTTCCTGGTGAAGTTCCACTTCTGATAAAGATCAAAAGATCGCAGGCTTCGCCAGCTCCTACAGGGATAGCGCATTTCAATGTAGGAGCTGCCGCAGGCTGCGATCTTTTGCCTTTAAGAAGTTAACCCCAGAAACCGGCACAGCTCCTCACGCTTGGCCAACGCATCGCGCCGTCCCAGGTCGATCAGCTCGCTGCAATACCCCGCCTCGAACAGCAGATAACTCAGCACCCCTGCCCCACTGGTCTTGGTCGCCCCCGGGCCGCGCAAGAACAGACGCAATGCCGCCGGCAATTCCTGTCGATGTCGCGCCGCGATCTCGTCGATCGGCTGACTCGGCGCAATCACCAGCACCTCCACCGGCGCCACCCCCAGCTCCCGAGTCGGTACGCCCTCGGGCATCAGGTGACTGAACTGGTTCAGACGCTGCAGCAACTCGATGTCGCTCTCCAGGCTGTCAATGAACGTGCTGTTGAGCATGTGCCCGCCGATCTGCGCCAGCGTTGGCTGCTGACCGGTGTAGGCACGCTCCAGCGGCTGCTGCGGATCAAAACCGCGCGGGTTGCCGCTGACGCCCACCACCAGTACCCGACTCGCGCCCAGGTGCAGCGCCGGGCTGATCGGTGCCGATTGGCGTACCGCGCCGTCGCCGAAATATTCCTCACCGATTTTCACCGGGGCAAACAGCAACGGGATCGCTGAACTGGCGAGCAGGTGATCCACCGACAATTGCGCCGGCACGCCGATCCGCCGATGGCGCAACCACGCATCGATCGTGCCGCCGCCCTGATAGAAGGTCACCGCCTGCCCCGATTCGTAGCCGAACGCGGTCACCGCCACCGCATGCAATTGCTTGCGCGCGATGGATTCGGCGATACCGGGCATGTGCAGTTTTTCATTGAGCAGGTCGCGCAGCGGCGAACTGTTGAGCAGCGCCACCGGCAGTTGGCGACCGATGCCGAGCAGGCTGTGACTGACAAAGCGGCTGGCCTGACGGATCACCCCCGGCCAGTCACTGCGCAACACCCGATGACTGCGAAAGCCCTGCCAGAACAGCGTAAGGCGTTCGATGGCCGCGCGAAAATCGGTGGCACCACTGGCCAGGCTGACCGCGTTGATCGCCCCGGCCGAGGTGCCGACGATCACCGGAAACGGATTGTCCGCGCCCAGCGGCAGCAATTCGGCAATCGCCGCCAGCACCCCCACCTGATACGCCGCCCGAGCCCCGCCGCCGGAAAGAATCAAACCTGTGACCGGTTCAGCTGGGCTCATCGCAACGCTCCATGGTGCTTGAAAGGGTGAGTGAATCAGCCGCGCCGTTTCGGGTAAAGCTTTGGCTCGCCCGGTGGACGGCTTTTGAAGCGGCGGTGCGCCCACAAGTATTGCTCAGGGCAGGCGCGCAGCGCACTTTCCACCCATTGATTAATGCGGATGCAGTCGGCCTCTTCGGTCTCGCCCGGGAAGTCTTCCAGCGGCGGGTGGATCACCAGTTTGTAACCGCTGCCATCCGCCAGACGCTCCTGAGTGAACGGCACCACCAGCGCTTTACCCAACCGGGCAAACTTGGTGGTCGCGGTCACGGTCGCCGCCTGAATGCCGAACAGCGGCACGAAGATGCTTTGCTTGGCGCCGTAGTCCTGATCCGGTGCGTACCAGATCGCCCGGCCCGAACGCAGCAGTTTGAGCATGCCGCGCACGTCATCACGCTCCACCGCCAGCGAATCGAGGTTGTGCCGCTCACGGCCCCGACGCTGGACGAAATCGAACAACGGGTTCTTGTGCTCGCGGTACATGCCATCGATGGTGTGCTGCTGACCGAGCAGCGCCGCGCCGATTTCCAGGGTGGTGAAGTGCGCGGCCATCAGAATGACGCCCTTGCCCTCGCGCTGGGCCTTTTGCAGATGCTCCAGGCCTTCGACATGCGCCAGTTTGGCCAGACGCTCACGCGACCACCACCAACTCATCGCCATTTCAAAAAAAGCGATGCCGGTGGAGGCGAAGTTTTCCTTGAGCAGGCGTTTGCGCTCGGCAGCGGATTTTTCCGGGAAGCACAGCTCGAGATTGCGCTTGGCGATGCGCCGCCGGTCGCCGGCCACGCGATACATCAATGCGCCCAAAACACGACCGATCGTCAGTAAAACCGCATATGGCAACTGCACGACCAGCCACAACAGCCCCAGACCGCACCAGAGCGGCCAGAAGCGGGGAGAAAGAAAGGCTCTTCGAAAACGCGGGCGATCCATTAAAGCTTCCGTAAATTCAGTGGCCGCGCATTCTACATCGTTCGACCCGGCTTGCGGCTCGCGGGCGTTCTCGTTATAAGTCTCGGCACTTTTAGTGACAAGCCGTTGTATGCCGATATGAGCCAAAACGAATCGCCAGACCGAGATCCCGTGTTCCAGTTGAAGGGCAGCATGCTGGCCATCACGGTGCTGGAACTGTCCCGCAACGACCTCGACAGCCTTGATCGGCAACTGGCCGCCAAAGTCGCCCAGGCGCCGAATTTCTTCAGCAATGCACCGCTGGTCCTGGCGCTGGACAAACTGCCGCCCGGCGAAGGCGCGGTCGATCTGCCCGGCCTGATGCGCGTATGCCGCCAGCATGGTCTGCGCACCCTGGCGATCCGCGCCAGCCGTATCGAAGACATCGCTGCCGCCATCGCCATCGACATCCCGGTGCTGCCGCCGTCCGGCGCCCGCGAGCGACCGCTGGAAGCGCCGGAACCGGAAGTCAAAAAGAAGCCGGAAAAGCCGCCGGAGCCGACGGTCAAACCGACCCGCGTCATCACTACGCCAGTACGTGGTGGCCAACAGATATATGCCCAGGGTGGCGATCTGGTCGTGGTTTCCTCGGTCAGTCCGGGGGCGGAACTTCTGGCCGATGGCAACATCCATGTATACGGCCCGATGCGCGGTCGCGCACTGGCCGGCGTCAAAGGCGACACCAAGGCCCGGATTTTCTGTCAGCAATTGAGCGCTGAACTGATCTCCATCGCCGGGCATTACAAGGTTTCCGAAGATTTGCGCCGCGATCCACTGTGGGGCTCCGGCGTCCAGGTCAGCCTGTCGGCCGACGTGTTGAACATCATTCGGCTTTAACGGATACTGCCGCATTTTCCAAGCATCTCTAAAACGTAGCGAAAACGGCTCAAACGAAGTAGGAAAAAGGAACAAGCAGCGTTTGCCCCCGGCAAGTGCGACTTGCGCCGAATTCCAGCCAAGGCTGTCCGACTGCAGTAGTTTTCAAGAGATGTTTTTCAGGGGCTAAAAAGTCCTTCTTCCTTAGGGGTGAAACACCTTGGCCAAGATTCTCGTGGTTACATCCGGCAAGGGTGGTGTGGGTAAGACCACCACCAGCGCCGCTATCGGTACCGGCCTCGCTCTGCGCGGCCATAAAACAGTGATCGTCGACTTCGACGTGGGCCTGCGTAACCTCGACCTGATCATGGGTTGCGAGCGTCGCGTGGTGTACGACTTCGTCAACGTGGTCAACGGCGAAGCCAACCTGCAGCAGGCCCTGATCAAAGACAAGCGCCTGGAAAACCTCTACGTGCTGGCCGCCAGCCAGACCCGCGACAAAGACGCGCTGACCCAGGAAGGCGTGGAAAAAGTCCTGATGCAGTTGAAGGAAGACTTCGACTTCGTGGTCTGCGACTCCCCGGCGGGCATCGAGAAAGGTGCGCACCTGGCCATGTACTTCGCCGACGAAGCGATCATCGTGACCAACCCGGAAGTGTCCTCGGTACGCGACTCCGACCGCATGCTGGGCCTGCTGGCCAGCAAATCGCGTCGTGCCGAACTCGGCGAAGAGCCGATCAAGGAACACCTCCTGCTGACCCGTTACAACCCGCAGCGCGTCAGCGATGGCGAAATGCTGGGCGTCGAAGACGTGAAAGAAATCCTGGCCGTGACCCTGCTGGGCGTCATCCCTGAGTCGCAGGCGGTCCTGAAGGCTTCCAACTCGGGCGTTCCAGTGATTCTCGACGACCAGAGCGATGCCGGTCAGGCCTACAGCGATGCCGTTGATCGTCTGCTGGGCAAAGAAAAAGAACATCGTTTCCTCGATGTTACGAAGAAGGGATTCTTCGAGCGCCTGTTTGGAGGTAGGTAATGAACCTTTTTGACTTCTTTCGTGCCAACAAAAAGCCAAGTACCGCCTCGGTAGCGAAAGAGCGTCTACAGATCATCGTGGCGCATGAGCGCGGCCAGCGCAGCACGCCGGATTACCTGCCAGCCTTGCAGAAGGAACTGGTCGACGTGATCCGCAAGTACGTCAACATCGGCAACGACGACGTACATGTTGCACTGGAAAGCCAGGGCAGTTGCTCGATTCTGGAACTCAACATCACCCTGCCCGATCGCTGAGTCGATCCGGCAGTCGCTACGGCGGCTCAGATCCCTGATGCCTCTGTAGGAGCTGCCGAAGGCTGCGATCTTTTGATCTTGTTTCTGAACATCAAAAGATCGCAGCCTTCGGCAGCTCCTACAAGGGCATTGGGGTTTCTGAGCCGCCGTTGGCATTTGTTACGAGGCTGTTTTAATGCCGTTGTCCAACATCCGCATCATTCATCAGGACGCCGCCGTACTGGTGGTCGACAAACCGACGTTGCTGCTCTCGGTGCCCGGTCGTGCCGACGACAACAAGGACTGCCTGATCACCCGTCTGCAGGAAAACGGCTACCCGGAAGCGCGCATCGTCCATCGCCTGGACTGGGAAACCTCCGGCATCATTCTGCTGGCCCGCGACGCCGATACCCACCGCGAACTGTCGCGGCAGTTTCACGATCGTGAAACAGAGAAAGCCTACACTGCGCTCTGCTGGGGTCAGCCGGAACTGGACAGCGGCAGCATCGACTTGCCCCTGCGCTACGATCCGCCGACCAAACCGCGGCACGTGGTCGACCACGAATTCGGCAAGCATGCGCTGACCTTCTGGCGCGTACTGGAACGTTGCGGCGATTGGTGCCGCGTCGAACTGACGCCGATCACCGGGCGCTCGCACCAGTTGCGTGTGCACATGCTGTCCATCGGTCACCCGCTGCTGGGCGACGGGCTCTACGCCCACGAACAGGCCCTGGCCGCCTGGCCGCGTCTGTGCCTGCACGCCAGCATGCTGAGCTTCACCCACCCGCAAACCGGCGAGCGTCTGCGCTTCGAATGCCCGGCACCGTTTTAAGCGTTGCCTGAGCGGCAGCGCGTTTTTTTGTACAAGGATTTTGTTTTCGGATGAGTTGTATTGATTCCCTGGTAACACCCCTCACGAAAGTTCGTCATCAACTGCTTTACCTGATTTACGGCAATCAGGATGTGTACCGGCGCGAAGCCAAGTTCAGCATCCTGACCGCGCTGTCCCAAGCCAAAAACGGCGAGCGACCGGCCATCCGCATTCTCACTGATCGCCCCGATGACTATGCGGGCTGGCCGGTCGACACGGTGTTGCTGGACGAAGCGACCCTGACCCGCTGGCAAGGCACCCACGGCTATCACCACCGTCGCAAGGCCTGCGCCATCGCCGCGGGCATGCAGTGGGCGGAAAAGACTCTGTTCGTCGACACCGACACCCTGTTTACCCGCCACCCGAGCCAACTGTTCAAACTCATCGAGCCGAACCGCTCAGTGATGGATCGCTTCGAGTACGACTGGAAAGATGTGCACCAGCGTCCCGACTATCAAAAACTCGGTCGCGACCTGCGCCGCCACGGCGTGACACCGGATAACGGGTTCAAGCTCTACAACAGCGGTTTGTGCGGCGTGACCGACAGGGATTCGGCGCTGTTCGAAGAGTCGATTCGCCTGATTGATGAATGGACACTCGGCGGCTTCGAAATCCACACCATCGAACAGATCGCCCTGTCGTACGCCATGCGCGAGCGGCACGTGGTGGAAGCGCGCAAACACGTCTACCACTACTTCGCAGAAAAACGTTTTTTCCACGCGATGCAGACGTACTTCTTCTCCCAGCACGGCGAGCAGTTCAGCCAGCGCCTGGTGGATCTGTGCAGCGATGTGCCACGGGTCAAACCGTTCCCGTCAGCCTGGCGCCGATTGAAAATCAAATGGAAGCTGCGCCACCAGAGCGGCACGCTGCGTAAAGTCGGTCGCGACCTGCTGTACGGCAGCGCCGCGCCGGAAGATCCGTACTACAGCGCCTGCCGCCACGAATGGTGGGAATGCGCCTCGCGGGAAATACTCCGTTGGGACGAAAGCCGGCAGAAAAAACTGCTGAGCCAGAAGCCCTGGCCGCAACAGCTGCCGCGTCCGGATAAACCCGAGGACGAAAAAATCATCATGAGCTACCTGAAAAAACGCGTAGCCGCCGCCCGCTGAATACCACCATCCTGTAGGAGCTGCGGCACGCTGCGATCTTTTGATTTTGATTTCAACAAACCGAATCAAAAGATCGCAGCGTGCCGCAGCCCCTACAGGAATCCGCTTCAGATTCAATTCCCTGGCCGATGCGTTAAACTCCTGCCCATTGCTGTCTGGAGCTTCTTATGCGCGAAGAGTTGAACCAAGGCCTGATCGACTTCCTCAAGGCCTCCCCTACCCCGTTCCACGCCACCGCCAGCCTTGTTCAGCGTCTGGAGGCCGCCGGTTACGTGCGCCTCGACGAGCGCGAGCCGTGGACCACCGAGGCCAACGGCCGCTACTACGTCACCCGTAACGACTCCTCGATCGTCGCGATCAAAATGGGCCGCAACTCGCCGCTGCACGACGGTATCCGTCTGGTCGGTGCCCATACCGACAGCCCATGCCTGCGGGTCAAGCCGCAACCGGAACTGCAACGTCAGGGCTTCTGGCAACTGGGCGTTGAAGTCTACGGCGGCGCGCTGCTGGCGCCGTGGTTCGACCGCGACCTGTCGCTGGCCGGCCGCGTTACCTTCCGCCGCGACGGCAAGGTCGAAAGCCAGCTGATCGACTTCAAGGCACCGATCGCAATCATTCCCAACCTGGCGATTCACCTCAACCGTGAAGCCAATCAGGGCTGGGCGATCAACGCGCAGACCGAGCTGCCGCCGATCCTCGCGCAATTCGCCGGCGACGAACGCGTCGACTTCCGCGCCGTACTGACTGATCAACTGGCCCGCGAACATGGCCTGAACGCCGATGTGGTGCTGGATTACGAGCTGAGTTTCTACGACACCCAGAGCGCGGCGGTCATCGGCCTGCATGGCGACTTCATCGCCGGTGCGCGCCTTGACAACCTGCTGTCCTGCTACGCCGGCCTGCAAGCCCTGCTTACCGCCGACACCGAAGAAACCTGCGTACTGGTGTGCAACGACCACGAAGAAGTCGGCTCCTGCTCGGCCTGCGGTGCCGATGGCCCGATGCTCGAACAGACCCTGCGCCGCCTGCTGCCGGAAGGTGACGAGTTCGTCCGCACCATCCAGAAATCGCTGCTGGTCTCGGCCGACAACGCCCACGGCGTGCACCCCAACTACGCCGAGAAGCACGACGCCAACCACGGCCCGAAACTCAACGCCGGCCCGGTGATCAAGGTCAACAGCAACCAGCGCTACGCCACCAACAGCGAAACCGCGGGGTTCTTCCGCCACCTGTGCATGGCCGAAGAAGTACCGGTGCAGAGCTTCGTGGTGCGCAGCGACATGGGCTGCGGCTCGACCATCGGCCCGATCACCGCCAGCCACTTGGGCGTGCGCACCGTCGACATCGGCCTGCCGACCTTCGCCATGCACTCGATTCGCGAACTGTGCGGCAGCCACGACCTGGCGCACCTGGTCAAAGTGCTGAGCGCGTTCTACGCCAGCCGCGAGTTGCCGTAATCTCATCGCAAAACCCTGTAGGAGCTGCCGCAGGCTGCGATCTTTTGATCCTGTGTTTTTGTAGATCAAAAGCAAAGATCGCAGCCTTCGGCAGCTCCTACAGGTCGAAAGCGACCTAGACTTAAATCATCCCCTTCGACAAGGCAGTCACCATGATTTCGATGTCCTCCTTCCACGCCATGCTCATTCCCATTCTGTCCGGGATGATCCTGCTGGCGATCGGTTTCAACTTCCGCGACAAGAACGCCGGTGTCTTCGCCATGTGGGTCGGCATGCTGATGATCCTGGCGACCGTGGTCTACAAGATCCTCGCCAAACTCAACGAATAAATCCGCGCCCGGCTCGCATTGATTCTGGCTGCCTCGTACACTCGCTCAATTCGCCCCTTTGCGAGGTTGACCGCCTAGTGTTCGCTCGTCTGTTTGCTATACCCTGCCTGTTCCTTGTCTGCCTGATGACGCTGCTGCCGCTGGCCCCTGCCCAGGCGGTCGGGTTGCCGGGCCTGCTCAACACCACCAAGACGCAGCCGGAGGCGCAAGAGCCGCTGGGCCAGTCGCTGGATGAAGTCATCAAGTCGCTGGAAAACGACAAGCAACGCGCACAATTGCTCAGCGATCTGAAAAAGCTGCGCGACGCCACCAAGAAAGCCCAGGCCTCACCGGAAGAAGGTGTGCTGGGCCTGATCGGCGGTACGCTGGCCAGTTTCGAGAAACAGTTCTCCGGTGACGACAGCCCGCTGACCCGCTGGTCCGACGAGTTCGATCTGGCCAGGGACGAACTCGACAACCTGATGTTGCCCGCCAGCGAATGGCTGCCGATCATCTTCGGCTTCGCGGTGATCCTGATGGTCTGGAGCCTGCTCGCCGCCGCGCTGATCTGGCTCGGTCACCGGGTGCGCATGCGCTTTGGCCTGACCGAAGAACTGCCGCAGCATCCCAAGGCCCTCGACATGCTGCGCTTCGCCCTGCGCAAGCTCGGGCCGTGGCTGATTGCGTTGGTCATCACCGTCTACATGAGCTATGCGCTGCCGTCGTCCCTTGGCAAAAGCCTGGCGATGGTGCTGGCTTATGCGCTGGTGGTCGGCACCTGTTTCTCGGCGATCTGCGTGATCGCCTTCTCGCTGCTCGACGGTCCGCACCGGCACCGGGCGCTGTACATCCTGCGGCATCAAGCGTTCCGTCCGTTATGGCTGATCGGCAGCTTCGCCGCATTCGGTGAAGCGCTGAGTGATCCGCGCCTGGTCGAAGGCCTCGGCGTGCACCTGGCGCACACCACTGCGACCATCACCAACGTGCTCGCGGCGCTGTTCACCGGCCTGTTCATCCTGCGTTTCCGCCGGCCGATCGCGCACCTGATCCGCAACCAGCCATTGTCCCGCCGCCTGACCCGCCGCGCCCTCAGCGACACCATCGATATCCTCGGCACCTTCTGGTACGTGCCGGCGCTGGTGCTGGTCGGGATCTCGCTGTTCGCCACCTTCGTCTCCGCCGGCGACACCAGCACCGCCCTGCGCCAGTCGCTGATCTGCACGGTGCTGCTGGTGATGTGCATGGTGATCAACGGCCTCGTGCGCCGTCATTCACTCAAACCACAGCGCGGGCCGAAGCGTCATGCGCTGTATTCGGAGCGCCTGAAAAGCTTTTTCTACACCCTCGCTCACCTGCTGGTGTGGCTGATCTTCATCGAACTTGGCCTGCGCGTATGGGGCAAATCGCTGATCGGTTTCGCCGAGGGCGAAGGGCATGACGTCAGCGTCAAACTGTTCAGCCTGATCGGCACGCTGATTTTCTCCTGGCTGATCTGGATCCTCGCCGACACCGCCGTGCATCACGCCCTCACCCGCTCGCGCAAAGGCCTGGCGAATGCCCGCGCGCAGACGATGATGCCGCTGATCCGCAACGTGCTGTTCGTGGCGATTTTCATCATCGCGCTGATCGTCGCCCTGGCGAACATGGGCATGAACGTCACGCCACTGCTGGCCGGTGCCGGTGTGATCGGTCTGGCCATCGGTTTCGGTGCGCAGTCGCTGGTGGCGGATCTGATCACCGGCCTGTTCATCATCATCGAAGACTCGCTGGCCATTGATGACTACGTCGACGTCGGCGGCCACCTCGGCACCGTCGAAGGCCTGACCATCCGTACCGTGCGCCTGCGCGACATCGACGGCATCGTCCACACCATCCCGTTCAGCGAAATCAAAAGCATCAAGAACTACTCCCGCGAGTTCGGCTACGCGATATTCCGGGTGGCGGTGCCGTACAACATGGAAATCGACGATGCGATCAAACTGATGCGCGAAGTCGGCCAGAAAATGCGCACCGACCCGCTGCAACGCCGGAACATCTGGTCGCCGCTGGAGATCCAGGGCGTGGAAAGTTTCGAATCCGGCAGCGCGATCCTGCGCGCACGCTTCAAGACTGCACCGATCAAACAATGGGAAGTTTCCCGCGCGTTCAACCTGTCGCTCAAGCGCCATCTGGACGAAGCCGGACTCGATCTGGCGACGCCGCGCATGAGCGTGCAGGTCATCACTGCCGGCGGTGGCCAGCCGAAGGAATAGCACTTCGCGCAGACACTCGGGTCACAGGCAGGGAAGCCAGAAAAACAATAACCATGGAGAAACCCGATGCAGCTGACACGTATCGCCCAGACCGTTCTGCTCACTCTGCTGGCCGGCACCGCCAGCGCCGCCACCCTGGACAGCACCCGCGAACAGATCGCCACGCAAGCCAAGGCACTTGAACCGCAACTGCTGGAAACACGCCGCGACATCCACGCGCATCCGGAACTGGGCAACACCGAGAAACGCACCGCGGAACTGGTCGCCAGGCAACTGAAGGCAATGGGCCTGGAAGTCAAAACCAACGTCGCCCGCACCGGCGTGGTCGCCATCCTCAAAGGCGCGCTGCCCGGCCCGACCGTGGCCTTGCGCGCCGACATGGACGCGCTGCCGGTCAAGGAAGTCGCCGACCTGCCCTTCGCCTCGAAAGCCAAAGGCACTTATCTGGACAAAGAAGTCGACGTGATGCACGCCTGCGGCCACGACGCCCACACCGCGATCCTGCTGAGCACGGCAAAAATTCTCACAGGCCTGCGCGATACCCTGCCCGGCACCGTGGTCTTCTACTTCCAGCCCGCCGAAGAAGGCCCGAGCGACTTCATCCCCGATGGCAAAAACACCTGGGGCGCGAAAATGATGGTCGAGGAAGGCGTGATGAAATCCCCCAAACCCGACGCCGTCTTCGGCCTCCACGTCTGGGCCGGCGTCCCCGCCGGCCAGATCGCCTACCGTCCAGGCGCCACCCTGGCCAGCTCCGACGACCTGCGCATCAAAATCCTCGGCAAACAAACCCACGCCGGCCGCCCGTGGGACGGCATCGACCCGATCACCGTCGGCGCACAAACCATCGTCGGCCTGCAAACCGTGGTCAGTCGCCGCACCGATATTTCGTCCTATCCGTCGGTGGTCAGCATCGGCACCATCAACGGCGGCACCCGCTACAATATCATTCCCGAATCCGTGGACATGAGCGGCACCATCCGCTCCTACGACTACGGCATCCGCCAGAAACTCCACGCCGACGTGCGCCAGACCATCGAGAAAATCGCCGAAAGCGGCGGCGCGAAAGCCGACGTGACCATCATCGAAAAATACGACCCCACGATCAACAACCCGGCACTGACGGAAAAAATGCTGCCGACGTTGAAGTGGGCCGCCAAGGATGACGTGGTCAATGCGCCGCTGGTGGGCGGCGCGGAAGACTTCTCGTTCTTTGCCAAGGAAGTGCCGGGGTTATTTGTGTTTCTCGGGGTGACACCACGGGATCAGGACATGAGCAAGGCAGCGCCGAATCACAATCCGGGATTCTTTGTGGATGAGTCGGCGCTGGTGGTTGGGGTGAGGACGATGGCGTCGCTGGCGACGGATTATTTGTATGCCAATGCCGGGGCGGGCAAGTAGAGATGAAGTGACAGTGGGGGCGCCTTCGCGAGCAGGCTCGCTCCCACATTTGACCGTGTGCAGCCTGTTAGAGATTGGTCGGCTGTCAGGCCGCCATCGCTGGCAAGCCAGCTCCCACAGTTGGATTGAGTGCAGGCAGTTAGAGATTGGTCGGCTGTCAGGCCGCCTTCGCGAGCAAGCTCGCTCCCAGAGTGGGATTGGGTGCAGGCAGTTGGAGATTGGTCGGCTGGGAGGTCGCTAACGCGAGCAGGCTCACCCCTACAGCAAAGCAAAAGCCGACCGCAGGCTCTTCACCACTCCATGGCCGAGTGTCAGCTCGCCGAAAGCTCTTGATCTTGACTCACCGGCCCGTCGGCAGGCTGAGCGGAGGGATTGATCCGGGGGTGGGAGCGAAGCGACCGTTCGACGAACTCGAACACATCGAGAGGAGGTGCAGCGAAGCAAACCGGAGGCGATGCGCCCGGATCGATCCCGGAGCGAAGGAACCCCGAGCTTTAGCGAGCGGGCCGAACGTCAGGGCACAGACCTTTGGTTCCTTTGGGGCGTTTGCCAAAGGGACTCGCTGTAAAAGCGAAACCGCCAGTGGCAACACCCGAAGCAACGGATATACACCCAAAACCCCAAGAACCTGGTCGGCCCAAAGGCCGCCAAGGTCAAACAACATCTACACCAACGTGAATCGCATCATGCCGCCAAAACTCCAGATCACAATCAATCAACCGCTCATGCTGATCATAATTGACCCGAGCGATCCGTAACCCCGGACTCCCGACAGAAACCCGCAAAGCCGCCGCCGCATCCACCGACAACGACGTCGGCACAATCTCGAACCGCACCCGCCCATAGTGCAAATCGTAATGCCGCGCATAAAGCTCGGTCATCGACTGATTCAAATCAAACCCCAGAATCCCCGGAAAATACTGCGGATTCAGATAATGCTCCACATACAACACCAGCCGCCCGTCAATCCGCCGCGACCGGCAAATCTGAATCACGCTCGACAAAGCAGGCAACTGCAACAACGCACAAACCGCCACCGACGCCGGCTGCAACCGCGCCGAAATCACCTCGGTCGACGGCACCCGCCCCTGCGCACTGACCATCGCGTGAAAGTGACTGCGCTGCATCAGGTTGTACGCCAGACGTGGCGGCGAAACGAACCAGCCACGGCGCTCCTCGCGATAGATCTGCCCCTGCGCCTCCAGCTGCAACAAGGCCTCACGCACCGTAATGCGCGTGGTGCCGAACAACTCACTGAGCTTGCGCTCGGCCGGCAACTTGCTCCCGGGCGCGAGCAGGCCGTGATCAAGCTGCTCCTGCAGCACCTGACCAATCGCTGTCACCGCTTTTGTTGCCTCATCGCGCATCAACGTTACCTATCTGGACTAGACCAGCACTGTTTCGGGGCAAAAACCGTACGGCCTGCAAGCCGTTTCCTTGTATTGCAAGCCTAGGCAGTGCAGATGACCGAGAGATGACAAACCCGCCCGACGGTCGCCCTCATGACTTGCAATACATCGGCCAAGTGCCTTGTCCGCCGGGGCTTTGACCTTGGTCTACGCTTACCGGGCAAGCGCCGAAACCGGGCCAATAAAAGGCCTGCCGGGCGACCGCCGACATCAAAGTGTCATCCAGCCCCCTTAAATTGGCTCAGGTATTGCTGACCTAGACCAACACAAACCGCAATCGCAGCGTTGAACACGACCAAGGAGCTTCGGAATGAAACAGCTTTTCCTGGCAACACTGTTAGGCTCGACCATTGCAATGTGCACCTCCGCCATGGCGGCGGGTACCGACCTGAAAACCCTCGAAGCCGCTGCGAAAGCGGAAGGCGCCGTCAACAGCGTCGGCATGCCCGATGACTGGGCCAACTGGAAAGGCACCTGGGAAGACCTGGCCAAGACCTATGGCCTGAAACACATCGACACCGACATGAGCTCGGCCCAGGAAATCGCCAAGTTCGCCGCCGAAAAAGACAACGCCACTGCCGACATCGGCGACGTCGGCGCCGCCTTCGGCCCGATCGCGGTCAAGCAGGGCGTGGTGCAACCGTACAAACCAAGCACCTGGGATCAAGTCCCGGACTGGGCCAAGGACAAGGACGGCAACTGGGCACTGGCCTACACCGGCACCATCGCCTTCATCGTCAACAAGAAGCTGCTGCACGGTTCCGAAGTCCCGACCAAATGGGCTGACCTCAAGGGCGGCAAATACAAGGTTTCCATTGGTGACGTGAGCACCGCCGCGCAAGCCGCCAACGGCGTACTGGCCGCTGCCCTGGCCAACGGTGGCGACGAGAAAAACATCCAGCCGGCCCTGCTGCTGTTTGCAGACATCGCCAAGCAAGGTCGCCTGTCGATGGCCAACCCGACCATCGCCACCATGGAAAAAGGCGAGATCGAAGTCGGCGTGGTCTGGGACTTCAACGGCCTGAGCTACAAGGCCAAGATGGCCAACCCGGATGACTACGTGGTGCTGATCCCGTCCGACGGTTCGGTGATTTCCGGCTACACCACCATCATCAACAAGTACGCGAAAAACCCGAACGCCGCCAAGCTGACCCGCGAATACATCTTCAGCGACGCCGGCCAGACCAACCTCGCCCGCGGCAACGCTCGTCCGATCCGCGCCGAACATCTGCAACTGCCGGAAGACGTGAAGGCCAAGCTGCTGCCGAACGAGCAGTACAAAAAGGTCACGCCGATCAAGGACGCCGACGCCTGGGAAAAAACCTCCAAGGCCCTGCCGCAGAAGTGGAACGAAGAAGTCATCGTAGAGATGAAGTAATCCTTCATCTGTAGGAGCTGCCGCAGGCTGCGATCTTTTGATCTTGCTTTTAAAAGGCAGAGTCAAAAGATCGCAGCCTGCGGCAGCTCCTACATTGAACGATCCAAGTTTTGTTTTCGGAGTTTTTGCCCCTATGAAGCACAACGTCATCCTTGTCGTGCTCGACGGTCTCAATTACGAGGTCGCGCGGCACGCCATGGGGCATCTGCAGGCTTACGTTGGCGCAGGACGCGCCGCGCTCTATCAGTTGGAGTGCGAGTTGCCGGCCCTGTCCCGACCGCTTTACGAATGCATCCTTACCGGCGTGCCGCCGATCGACAGCGGCATCGTCCACAACAACGTTGCACGGCTGTCCAACCAGCGCAGCATCTATCACTATGCTCGCGACGCCGGCCTGAAAACCGCCGCTGCGGCCTATCACTGGGTCAGCGAGCTGTACAACCGCTCACCGTTCGTAGCGGCCCGCGACCGTCATACCGACGATCCAGCGCTACCGATCCAGCACGGGCATTTCTACTGGAACGACCACTACCCGGATTCGCACCTGTTCGCCGACGCGGAACACCTGCGCCTGCGCCATGCGCCGAATTTCCTGCTGATCCACCCGATGAACATCGATGACGCCGGGCACAAGCACGGCCTCGACTCCGCGCAATACCGCAACAGCGCACGCTCGGCGGACATCATCCTCGCCGACTACCTGCAAGGCTGGCTCGACGCGGGTTATCAGGTACTGGTGACTGCCGATCACGGCATGAACAACGACCGCTCGCACAACGGCCTGCTACCGGAAGAGCGCCAGGTCCCGCTGTTCGTCCTCGGCAACGCTTTCAGCCTCGACGCCGAGGCTGCGCCGAAGCAGACCGAGATCTGCGGCACCGTCTGCGAACTGCTCGGCGTGCCCCACGACAAACCTGTGTGCCGGGAGTTGCTCAAGTGAATGCCATGACTCGCGGCAAATGGCTGGCGGCCCTGTGTCTGGTGCCGTTCGCGCTGTTTTTTATCGTGTTCGAAATCGCCCCGCTGGTCTGGGTGATGATCAACAGCCTGCAATCGGAAGAGTTCGGCTGGGGCTTCGCCAATTTCAGCAAGATCTTCAGTTCGAAGTTCTATCTGCAGGCGATTCAGTACAGCCTGGAGATCAGTTTCTGGTCGAGCGTATTCGGCATCATCATCGCCGTGCTCGGTGCGTATTCGTTGCGCCGGGTCGACTCGAAACTGCGCAACTTCGTGAATGCCTTTGCCAACATGACCAGCAACTTCGCCGGCGTGCCGCTGGCCTTTGCGTTCATCATCCTGCTCGGTTTCAACGGCAGCATCACCATCATGCTCAAGCAGGCCGGGATCATTCAGGACTTCAACCTGTACTCGAAAACCGGTCTGATCATCCTCTACACCTACTTCCAGATTCCCCTCGGTGTGCTGCTGCTCTACCCGGCCTTCGACGCCTTGCGTGAAGACTGGCGCGAGTCCGCCGCGCTGCTCGGCGCCAACGGCTGGCAGTTCTGGCGCCACATCGGTCTGCCGGTGCTGACCCCGGCCCTGCTCGGCACTTTCGTGATCCTGCTGGCCAACGCCCTCGGCGCCTACGCCACGGTGTACGCCTTGACCACCGGCAACTTCAACGTGCTGCCGATCCGCATTGCGGCGATGGTTTCCGGGGACATTTCCCTCGATCCGAATCTGGCCAGCGCCCTGGCTGTGGTGCTGGTGGCGTTGATGACCATTGTCACCGTCGTGCATCAACTGCTGCTGAAGAGGAGCTACCATGTCTCGCGCTGAATCCGGCCCGGCCGGTGTCTACCACCGCGTCGTGGTTTATCTGCTGTTCGCGATCCTGCTGCTGCCTTTGGTGGGTACGCTGATCTACTCGATTGCCAGCAGCTGGTCGGCGACCATCCTGCCCAGCGGTTTCACCTTCAAGTGGTACCTCCAGTTGTGGAGCGACCCGCGCTTCCTGCATGCCTTCGGCCAGTCGCTGCTGGTGTGCATCGGCGCGCTGGTGCTGTCGGTGGCGCTGATCCTGCCGCTGCTGTTCGTGGTGCATTACCACTTCCCGAAACTCGATGCGCTGATGAACATCCTGATCCTGCTGCCCTTCGCGGTGCCGCCGGTGGTGTCGTCGGTAGGACTGTTGCAACTCTATGGCTCGGGGCCGTTGGCGATGGTCGGTACGCCGTGGATCCTGATCGGTTGCTACTTCACCGTGGC
The DNA here is from genome assembly GCF_016756945.1 of Pseudomonas sp. MWU318. Classification (NCBI taxonomy): domain Bacteria; kingdom Pseudomonadati; phylum Pseudomonadota; class Gammaproteobacteria; order Pseudomonadales; family Pseudomonadaceae; genus Pseudomonas; species Pseudomonas sp. MWU318. Next base: position 83,434 of record NZ_JAESJL010000014.1, on the reverse strand, counting down.
GCTGCCGTTCATGTACCGGGCGATCACCAACAACCTGCAGGCGATCAACCTGCGCGACCTGATGGACGCCGCGCAACTGCTCGGCGCCAGCACCTTTCAGGCGGCATTTCTGGTGGTGCTGCCAAACCTGCGCAAGGGCCTGATGGTCGCGTTGCTGCTGTCGTTCTCGTTCCTGTTCGGTGAGTTCGTGTTCGCCAACATCCTCGTCGGCACGCGCTACGAAACCCTGCAGGTGTACCTGAACAACATGCGCAACAGCAGCGGCCACTTCACCAGTGCGCTGGTGATCTCGTACTTCTTTTTCGTGCTGGTCCTGACCTGGATCGCCAACATCTTGAACAAGGACAAAAGCGAATGAGCTATGTCAGCGTCCAACACCTGCAGAAAAACTACGCGGGCACGACCGTGTTCAGCGACATCAACTGCGAGATCAACAAGGGTGAATTCGTCACCCTCCTCGGCCCATCGGGTTGCGGCAAGTCCACGCTGCTGCGCTGCATAGCCGGGCTGACGCCGGTGGATGGCGGCAAGATCCTGATTGATGGCGTCGACATCGTGCCGCTGAGTCCGCAGAAACGCGGGATCGGCATGGTGTTCCAAAGCTACGCGCTGTTCCCCAACATGACCGTCGAACAAAACGTCGCCTTCGGCCTGCGCATGCAGAAGGTCAATGCCGATGACAGCCACAAGCGTGTCGCCGAGGTACTGAAACTGGTCGAGCTCAACGACTTCGCCAGCCGATATCCGCATCAGCTCTCCGGCGGCCAGTGCCAGCGCGTGGCCCTCGCCCGCTCGCTGGTGACCCGTCCACGCCTGTTGCTGCTGGATGAACCGCTGTCGGCGCTGGATGCGCGAATTCGCAAACACCTGCGTGAACAGATCCGGCAGATCCAGCGCGAACTCGGCCTGACCACGATTTTCGTCACCCACGACCAGGAAGAAGCGCTGACCATGTCCGACCGGATTTTCCTGATGAACCAAGGGAAGATCGTGCAGAGCGGCGACGCCGAAACCCTCTACACCGCGCCGGTCGATATCTTCGCCGCCGGCTTCATCGGCAACTACAACCTGCTCGACGCCGACAGCGCCTCGAAGCTGCTGCAACGGCCGATCAACCACCGCATCGCGATTCGTCCGGAAGCCATAGAGCTGAGCCTCAATGGCGAACTCGATGCGCAGATCCGCAGCCACAGCCTGCTCGGTAACGTGATCCGCTATCGAGTCGAGGCGCGTGGCGTGGAACTGGTGGTGGACGTGCTCAACCGCTCGGCGGCGGATCTGCATCCCGACGGTCAGCGTCTGGCGCTTTCCATCGATCCGACGGCCCTGTGTGAGGTAGCCTGATGACTTTGCTGACGTTGAAGAGAGAACTGCACTGATGGCCCTGGCAATTTTTGATCTGGACGAAACCCTGATCCACGGCGACTGCGCCACCCTCTGGAGCGAGCAGATGGGGCGCCTGGGCTGGGTCGATCCCGAGTCGTTCATGCGCAAGAACAACGAGCTGATGGACGCCTACAGCCATGGCAAATTGCGCATGGAAGAGTACATGGAATTCAGCCTCGAACCGATGATCGGGCGCACCCCGGAAGAGGTCGAACACCTGGTCGGCCCATGGGTGGAAGACTTCATCGAACCGATCATCTTCAGCGACGCGACCAAAACCATCGCCGCCCACCGCAAGGCCGGCGACCGGATTCTGGTGATCTCGGCTTCCGGCACGCACCTGGTCAAACCGATCGCCGAGCGCCTGGGCATCGACGAAATTCTCGGCATCGAACTGGACGTCGCGCACGGTGTTTACACTGGCCAGACCGTCGGCACGCTGACCTACCGCGAAGGCAAGATCACTCGCCTGCTGGAATGGCTGGACGCCGAGGAAGAGAATCTGGAAGGCGCGAGTTTCTACTCCGACTCACGCAATGACTTGCCGTTGCTGCTGAAGGTGGATTTCCCGCATGTGGTAAATCCGGATCCGGCGCTGCTGGAGCATGCCGAAAAATCCGGCTGGCCGATCCATCTCTGGAAGTAAAAACAAAGATCGCAGCCTGCGGCAGCTCCTACAGGGTGTAAACCCTCCCACTGTAGGAGCTGCCGCAGGCTGCGATCTTTTGATCTTGCCCTTCCAATCAGCTCAGGCTGTCGTCAATCACCAGCACCACTTTCCCCGAAACCGTATTGCTCGCCAGCTCGGCAAACGCCGCTTCGGCATCCTTTACCGCAAAGGTTTTCGCCAGTTGCGGACTCAACCGCCCTTCAGCAAACAGCGGCCACACATGCTGGCTCAAGTCGCTGAACAGGTCGGCCTTGAACTGATCGTCGCGACTGCGCAACGTCGAACCAAGCAACTGCACGCGCTTGGCCAGTACCTGTGCCAGATCCAGTTTCGCCTCACGCCCGCCCATCAGGCCGATCAGCACCCAACGACCGTCCAGCGCCGTCAGCTTGAGGTTCAGCGCGGCGTAGTTGCCGCCGACCGGATCAAGGATCACGTCAAACGGCCCGAAGTCGCGCAGGCTTTCCAGATCATCGGTGCGCACCACTCCGCCCTGGGCTCCCAGCGCCTCACAGTAGGCCAAGCGCTCGGCAGACCCGACGCTGACCCAACATGGATTGCCGAACGCCTTGCACAGCTGAATGGCGGCTGAACCAATTCCACTGGCCCCGGCGTGCAGGAGAACCTTTTCCCCGGGTTTCAGCGCCGCCAGTTGAAACACGTTAAGCCAGACCGTTGCATAAACCTCGGGTAATGCCGCGGCCTCGATTAACGAAACGCCCTCGGGCACCGGCAGCACATGCCGTCCGTCGACGACCACCTCTTCAGCCATCCCGCCCCCGGCCAGCAAGGCGCAGACGCGGTCGCCAACCTGCCAGGACGAGCCGGCACCGACTTCGCTGATCACCCCGGAACACTCCAGACCGAGCACCTGACTGGCGCCCGGCGGCGGTGGATAAAGCCCGGCTTTCTGTAATAAATCAGCGCGATTGAGGCCGGCAGCCGCCACACGAATGCGCACTTGTCCTGCATCACACACCGGACTCGGCTCTTCAACCCATGCCACTTGACCTTCAACGCCTTGCAATGCCTTCACAGTGCCTCCATAGTGAGTCTGGACTGAGCCCGAAGCTGTAGCGCCGGGCTTTTTGCATTATGCGACCGGCTCTCGTAGAACCGGCGACTTCAAAGACGGCCTAATATGCGTTATCAATTGTCCCCGCGTCGAATCAGCATGAAGCATCTGCTCCCCAGCACCGCCCTCGCTCTTTTCATCGGTATCGGCTTGTTGCCGGTGTCGGGCACTACATTCGCAGCCAACAGCTGGGACAAGTTGCAGCCGGATCGCGACGAAGTGATCGCCAGCCTCAACGTCGTCGAGTTGCTCAAGCGTCACCACTACAGCAAGCCGCCGCTCGACGATGCGCGCTCGGTGATCATCTACGACAGCTACATCAAGCTGCTGGACCCGTCGCGCAGCTACTTCATGGCCAGCGACATCGCCGAATTCGACAAGTGGAAGACCCAGTTCGACGACTTCCTCAAGAGCGGCGACCTCAACGCCGGGTTCACCATCTACAAGCGCTATCTGGACCGCGTCAAGGCGCGTCTGGACTTCGCCATTGCGGAGCTGAACAAGGGCGTCGACAAGATGGACTTCACCACCAAGGAAACCTTGCTGATTGATCGCAAGGACGCCCCTTGGCTCAAATCCACCGCTGAACTCGACGACCTGTGGCGCAAACGCGTCAAGGACGAAGTGCTGCGGCAGAAGATTGCCGGCAAGGATTCCAAGCAGATCCAGGAAACCCTGACCAAGCGCTACAAGAACCAGTTGGCGCGCCTGGACCAGACTCGTGCGGAAGACATCTTCCAGGCGTACATCAACACCTTCGCCATGTCCTACGACCCGCACACCAACTATCTGTCGCCGGATAACGCGGAGAACTTCGACATCAACATGAGCCTGTCCCTGGAGGGCATCGGCGCCGTGTTGCAGAGCGACAACGATCAAGTGAAAGTCGTACGTCTGGTGCCGGCAGGCCCGGCCGACAAGACCAAGCAGGTAGCACCGGCCGACAAGATCATCGGCGTTGCCCAAGGCAACAAAGAGATGGTCGACGTGGTGGGCTGGCGCCTGGACGAGGTGGTCAAGCTGATCCGCGGCCCGAAAGGCACCGTGGTGCGCCTGGAAGTGATTCCGGCGAGCAATGCGCCGAACGACCAGACCAGCAAGATCGTGCCGATCACCCGTGAAGCGGTGAAGCTTGAAGACCAGGCGGTGAAAAAGTCCGTGCTGAACCTGAAACAGGACGGCAAGGACTACAAGCTCGGCATCATCGAGATCCCGGCCTTCTACCTCGACTTCAAGGCGTTCCGTGCCGGTGATCCGGACTACAAGAGCACCACCCGTGACGTCAAGAAACTGCTGACCGAACTGCAGAAAGAGAAAGTCGACGGCGTGGTCATCGACCTGCGCAACAACGGCGGCGGCTCCCTGCAGGAAGCCACCGAGCTGACCAGCCTGTTCATCGACAAGGGCCCGACCGTACTCGTGCGTAATGCCGATGGCCGCGTCGACGTGCTGGAAGATGAAAACCCGGGCGCGTTCTACAAAGGCCCGATGGCACTGTTGGTCAACCGCCTGTCCGCCTCGGCTTCGGAGATCTTCGCTGGCGCCATGCAGGACTACCATCGTGCATTGATCATCGGTGGCCAGACCTTCGGCAAAGGCACCGTGCAGACCATTCAGCCGCTGAACCATGGCGAACTGAAACTGACCCTGGCCAAGTTCTACCGGGTTTCCGGGCAGAGCACCCAGCATCAGGGCGTACTGCCGGACATCGACTACCCGTCGATCATCGACACCAAGGAAATCGGCGAAAGCGCCCTGCCGGAAGCCATGCCGTGGGACACCATCAAGGCAGCGATCAAGCCGGCCTCCGATCCGTTCAAGCCGTACCTGGCGCAGCTCAAGTCCGAGCATGACGCACGCAGCGCCAAAGACGCCGAGTTCGTGTTCATCCGTGACAAACTGGCCCTGGCGCAGAAGTTGATGGAAGAGAAAACCGTCAGCCTCAATGAAGCCGACCGTCGTGCCCAGCATGCGGACATCGATGCCAAGCAACTGGCCATGGAAAACATCCGTCGCAAAGCCAAAGGCGAAGAACCGCTCAAAGAGCTGAAGAAAGAAGATGAAGACGCGCTGGCTGCGGCTGAGCCGGACAAGGTCAAACCAGAAGACGACGCCTACCTGAGCGAAACCGGGCGCGTGCTGCTGGATTACCTGAAGCTGAGCAATCAGGTGGCCAAGAAGTAAGATGATGGCAATTTAGTGGTGACGCTCCCCGGAGCGTCATCAAACAGTCATCATTCTGTCGTGAAATAAAGGACTGGGAGCGCCTCTTCAAGCAAGAGCGCTCCCAGTCCTTTTTTTATCGCCAGAGATTGCCATGACCACGACCGAACAGCTGAGTGCCTTGAGCTCGATCCTGACTCAAAGCGGTTTGCACAGCCTGTTCCAGCCGATCATCTGTCTCTCCGAGCGTCGCATTCTCGGCTACGAAGCCCTCACCCGCGGCCCGTCCAACAGCCCTCTGCATTCGCCTATCGCGCTGTTCGCCGTGGCGCGTCAAGCCGGCCGCTTGAGCGAACTGGAGATTGCCTGCCGCCAGTCTGCCTGCCGTCGTTTCAACGAGCAGCAACTGCCGGGCAAGCTGTTCCTCAACGTTTCACCGGAATCCCTGCTTGAAGCCGCGCACCAACCGGGGCGGACCCTGCAACTGCTGCAGGACTTCGGTATTCCACCCAGCCAAGTAGTGATCGAACTCACCGAACAGACGCCAATCGACGATTTCCAGTTGCTGCAAACCGCCCTGCATCACTATCGGGCGATGGGCTTTTCGATTGCATTGGATGACTTGGGTGCCGGCTATTCGAGCTTGCGTCTATGGTCGGAGTTGCGCCCGGACTATGTGAAAATCGACCGCCACTTCATCGACGGCATCCATCAGGACGCATTGAAGCGCGAGTTCGTCGGCTCGATCCTGCAAATCGCCAAGGCCTCGCGGGCGCAGGTGATTGCCGAGGGGATCGAGTTGCCGGAAGAACTGGCAGTGCTGACCGAGATGGGCGTCGATCTGGTGCAGGGTTACCTGCTCGCTCGCCCACAGGAGCATCCACCCCGCGATGCCCGGGCCCTGATGCCAAAACACGACAGCAGTGCCGTAGCGCTGAACGACGAAGGCAGCGACCTCAGCGCCCTGCTCAACGACCAACCGGCGGTGCATCGCGACACACCGACCGCCACCGTACTGGAAGCTTTCCGCCGCCAGGCCAATCTGAACTCACTGGCGGTGCTCGACGAACAGGGCCAACCGTGCGGCATCGTCCATCGCCATTCGTTGTCCGACGCACTGCTCAAACCGTTCGCCACTGACCTGTTCGCACGCAAACCGATCAGCCGCCTGATGAACGACGACTTCCTCGCCGTGGAAATGAGCCAGTCGCTGCAACAGGTCAGCCGCCTGATCACCAGCCGCGCCCGGCAGCGCATCGAAGAAGATTTCATCATCACCCTCAACGGCGGTTATCTTGGCCTCGGTCGGGTGATCGACGTGCTCAAACTGATCACCGAACTGAAAATCCAGCAAGCCCGCTATGCCAACCCGCTGACCTTGCTGCCCGGCAACGTGCCGATCCAGCAATGCCTGACCCGTCTGCTGCAACAGGGCCGCGAATCGATCATCTGCTACGTCGACATCGACAGCTTCAAACCCTTCAACGACATCTACGGCTACGGCCGTGGCGACGAAGTCCTGCTGTGCCTGGCGCAATGTCTGAACGAACGCGTCGACCCGTCCCGCGACTTCGTCGGCCACATCGGCGGCGACGACTTCCTGCTGGTGCTCGGCCCGGAAGACTGGCGCAAACGCCTCAACCAACTGCTCGACGACTTCCAGAGCCAATGCCGACGCTTCTATCGCCCTGAGCATCTCGAAGCCGGCTGCTTCATCGCGCCGAATCGCCAGGGTGTGCGGCAGGAGTTTCCGCTGCTCTCGTTATCGATCGGCGTAGTCCACCTGCACCCCACGGCTTGCGCAGAGCTGGATGCGAGTCAACTGGCGGAATTGGCTTCGCAGGCGAAGCATCATGCGAAGAATGTTCCCGGGTATAGCGTGCATGTGATTGATAGCCTTACTGCTGTCGACCTTCAACTGCCGCAACTGATTGGCCAGCGCTGATTCCATAGACGACATAAATACTTTCCAAATCTAAAAAAAACAACTCCAGTACTTACAAGAGCACTTCACTCTAATTTTTTCCATTTTGCAGCACAGCCAGCACGTAGCTTAACCACTCTTGACCGGAAGCCCACTTATTCCAATAGCAGTAATAGCAACTGAGATCTCTTAACAAGTAATCTCTTACTGCCAACTCATCTTTATTTTGACTCAGCAAAGACTGCAACTCTTCACAAACCAAAAGTATTACTTCCGGATCTGAAGCTTGTAAGAAGTCAGCAATAACCTTATCAGGGGTGTCGTACTCTATTAGCCAGTCCTGATGGAAGTAGGCACCAAAAAAGTCGTGAAGCTCGGGGAATTCGTGATTCATAGCTCTGGAAATCCGGTCAGCAAAAAATATCCCAAAGGGAGTGTAGGGTCTTTTTTCAGAACTAGCAGGAGCTTTAGTGCCGACTGAGGATGTGTGGCGCCATTGAGCAAGCTCACTCCCACTGGCTGGTTGAGATGATGGGTGATAGTTGTCTTTCCTTTTTTGCTATTTAAAAAATCTTGCACCTTTTGCGCATTCACCCTCAAAGCCTCTGAAACAGCAGCCTCAGCTCCGGCGCGATCGGAAAATGTGGAGGCTGCTGGAATATGTGGCTCCGCCATTAATCTTTGGGCTAATTGCGCGTCAGTTCTACCAATATGTTTGATTATTAGGTGTCCGCTCTGAGCCTCATGCGTAGCCAAGCCCCCACCTGGCACTATCTCACTATATGGGCCATCAGCCTGTATTGCTCCCGGACACGGTGCGCAAGCCAACCCCAACGGATCCACCCACCCCGTCGGATTCGGCACGTACCGGTACTGATTCAACCCACCCGCCAACTTCACAGGGTCCGGCGTCAGATACCGCCCCAACCTCGGGTCGTAATACCGGTGCCGGTTGTAATGCAGCCCACTTTCCGCGTCGAAATACTGCCCCTGAAAGCGCAGCGGCTGGTCGAGGTAGTCTTCGCCGGCCAGGGTGATCGCGGCGACCTTGCCGTAGGCGTCGTATTGCGCGGACCAGACGATTTCGCCGCTGTAGTCGGTGAGTTCCTGCGGCGTGCCGAGGTGGTCGAGTTGGTAATAGAACGGGCAGGCGCGTTTCGGGCCTTTGCCGTCGAGCAGGGCCAACGGGCGGAAGGTGCCGGGTTCGTAGACGTAGCTGCGGTGGTGGGTTTTGCTGCTTTCGGCGACGAGGTGGTCGCCTTGCCAGAAGAACTCGGTGGTCTGGCCGTCGACGGTTTTGCGGATGCGCCGGCCGAAGGCGTCGTATTGGTAGGTCGCGGTTTGGCCGTCGGGGCGGGTCAGGCCGATCAGGCGGTGCTGGCAGTCGTAGCGGTATTCGGTGATCAGAAGTTGATCGCGGCCACGACGCTCGCGGATCAGGTTGCCGAAGGCGTCGTAGTCGTAATGCCGGTCGCCCTGCATCAGCAGGCGGTTGCCCTTGATCCGGGTCGGCCCGGGACGATCCTGCATCAGCAGGTTGCCGGCCGGGTCGTGGGCGAAGGATTCCGGTAGTTCGTCGCGCGAGTGGCGCACGCGGATCAAGCGGTCGAGGGCGTCATAGCCATAGGTGCGCTGGCCGTGGCGGCTGTCGGCAATGTGCTCCAGATTGCCGTTGGCGCTGTAGGCATAATCCCGGCGGTACAGCGAGTCGTGCTGATGGCCTACAGCATGGGCCAGCAAACGTCCCTGATCGTCGTAGGCATAATCGCTGAGCAGCAGGCCTTGTTGGCGTTGTTGCTCGCGACCGGACTGGTAAACGTGGCGGGTCAGCCGCGTGCCATTGAGGTCGATGGCGGTCAGCGCACCGCCCTTGGCGTAGTGATAGTCGAGCGTGCTGTTGTCCGGCAGACGCTGGCGCTTGAGCTGGCCGCAGGCGTCATAGGCATAACGCAAGGTGCCCCAGCCCTGGTGCTCGGTGATCAACCGGTCCTGCCGGTCGTATTCAAAGGCCAGCGGATGTTGCTGGCCGTCATCAACACCGGTTAATCGGCCCAGACGGTCGTAGGTGTAAGCCACCTCAACCCCGTCGGGCAGGGTTTTCAGCAGCAGACGCCCGGCCGCATCACGCGCGTAGGCAGTGACCAGCGTCGAGCCGTCATCGCCGAACTCGGTCTTTTCCAGCAGGTGCCCGTTGCGGTCGTAGGCGTAAGCGGTGCGCCGGCCGTCGAAGCCGGTTTCCTGTCGGATCAATCCGCTCGGCGTGTAGTCCAGGCGGTACTTTTCCCCGGACTCGTTCTCGATTTCCGTGAGCAGCAATTGCGCATGGTCGTAGCGGTACTGCACCCGCGTGCCGTCGGGATTGATCTTGCGCGAGACCAGATGCAGGTCGTCGTCATACTCGTAGCGGGTGATGCGCCCGAGTTCGTCGCGCTCGGCGGTGACCTGGCCGTAGGCGCCGTAGCTGTAAGCGCGAGTGGCGCCGGTAGGCAATGTCGTCTGGATCAGTCGTCCGGCGGCATCCCACTGCTGGCGGGTGATCGCACCATGTTCGTCCTGCGTCGTAGCCCGCCGCCCCAGCGCATCGTAGGAAAAGCGCCGCACTCCACCGTCAGGCAGGGTTTCCTCGATCAGTTGGCCGAGGTCGTTCCACGACAACTTGTGCCGGCTGGTGTCCGGGTAGCGGATCGACAGCAACTGCCCGCGCGTGTCGTAGTAGTAATGGGTGACCTGGCCGTCAGGATCGACCGCCTCGATGACATCGCCCTCGGCGTTGCGCCGATACGTCCAGACCGCGTCACCGCGAGAACGGCTGTGCAGGAAACCGTTGCGATACTCGTAGGACGTTGGCTCATCGTCCGGCGGAAGCAGCGCGATCAGCCGTCCGACGTCGTCGTAGCGATATTCGGTGAGTGCGCCCAGCGGATCCTGCTCGGCGATCAGCCGGCCCGCGTCGTCATAGGCCTTGAGGTGCTCACCGCCATCGGCCTCGACCTTGCGCACCAGCCGTGCGCTGTCATCGTGGACGTAGATTTCTTCGGTGCCATCGACGTAATGCACCGTGACACGGCCGTCGTCCGCCCAGACATACCGCGTGTTCATCTGCGCGAACGAGGCCCAATGGCGCACGCAACGCGCCGTCTTGCCCGCGCGCTGCCACTCCCAGAAAAAGCTCGCGCCGCCGGTCAGTTGCCGCTGCAGGATGACGTGCTGGTCGTCGTAGTCGTAACGTTCGCTGTCCCCGACCGCGTTGGTCGCAGCCAACAACCGCTGACGCGCGTCGTAGCAATAACTGACCAGCGTCTGCTCGGTGCGCCAGCCATCAGCCTCCAACACCTGGTAATCAACCGCGACCAGATGCGCCCGGTCATAGCGCAACAACAGCGAGCGACCCGCGCCATTGTCCAAGCGGAAAATCCGCTGCTGCTGATCGCGAGAAACGGTCAGACGATTGCCATACGCATCACTGACCGCCACCAACCGCCCGGCGCGAAAGTGATAAAACCGCGCCGCATCCCCCGCCAGCGCGAGGATCAGTTCCTCCGGCTCATCGCCGAGAAAAATCGCCGCCCGCGACAGACTGTTGTGAATCGCCGGCCGTTCAACACTGGGCAACGGAAATCGCGTACGGCGGTTCTCGTGATCGACCCAGACCACCGCCTCGCCATCGAACTCCAGCCGATGCGCCAGCGAATGACTCCAGCCAAACCCCAGGCCGACATCGATCTCTACCGCGCTGGTGCGGTACAACCGGGTGAATTCGAACGGCAACACCCCATCGAGCGTGCCATCGGTCAGGGTCAGCAATTCTTCGCCGGTGACCATCGACACCGGACAGCCGTTGGTGCAGGTCAGCGGTGCGCAATCGGCGCTGTCGCCGTTGGGGTTTTTCGCTTGATCGGGAGCGTTATCGTGATGCTCGTTTTTCTTCAGGGCGGCATTGCGCTTCGCATCCCAGCGCAGTTGCATGCGGCCATTTTTCACCCCGGCGGCAATGCCCCGCGCGGCGACAGTTTTGTATTGATCGACGTAATGGATGAAAGAGTTGACGATGCCGAACATCGCCTCGACCAGGCGTTTCACAACCGAGAGCAACTGGGCGGCGCGATCCGCCAGGCGTAGCGTCAGATAAGCGATCCCGGCGCCAGCCCCGACGAATGTCAACACAACGCCGATCAGCACATCGATCAGCACCTGCACGATCATCATCGACGCCGTTTCAGCGGTTTTGCCGACGATCTGACTGGGCGGCAGCATCTCCAGCCAGAGACTCGCACTGCGCAGCAGCAAACACAGCGCCGCCTCATCGCTGACCAGCAACTGCAGCTTCTGCATGACATCCGGAGCTGACTCTGCGAGATGGATCAGATCGGCCGCGCCGCTTCCAAGGCGATCGGCAAACGCCCCTGGATCCTGCAAAATCTCCGACAGCATGCCGATGCTGTCCCACACCCCCTCGATCGCCGCCCAGCTCCCGGCGAGCATGCCGTTGCCCGCCGCCGTCGCCACCGACTGCGACCACTGCGGCTTGAACCCCTGCCACTCGCTGCGCAACCAGCCATCCAGCTCGCCGGTCAAGCCGTCGTAGGACTGGAACAGCGCCTTGATCTGCTCCGGGGTAACGTCGCTGTGCACCTGCACGCGATAGAACTTGCCTGGCGTACCGGTGAATGTTCCCCGGCCTTGCGCATCAAGTGCGACGGGGGAGGTTTGGCCATCATCCACCGCGACCACATCCACCACGATGTCGCCCAGCGGAATGTCGTACACCGACTCGAATTTGCTCTCGATCGCCAGCACCCCGCTTTTCGGGCACTGCACGACGCCGGTGGCAAACTCACTGTCGCCCGTGCTGACGGCGGTAACGCGATCACCGAAGCGGATGATCCGCTCCATGCCCATCAGCGACGGCAGGTCCGCCGCGTGGCTGACCTGGTCGGCCGCTTTGCTGAACCAATGCTCAAGCTGCTGGCGATAGAGGCTGAGGGTGTCGGGAAAACTGTCGAGTTCCTGCTCGATACGGCTGACGGCTTCCATCAGCGCACGCGACGATGCGGGGTGGAATGAAAAACCGGGTCAAACATGAGCGTTCCCTCGCGCAAAAATTAGGCGCGGGGACTTTGCGGGGGATCAAGCAGGAAAGAAGTCAGGCGAGTAGGCGTTTACTGTAGGACTAATCTGCAAAAGACCGATTACTACAAAACGTATAGCGATAAACGCAAACGTGGCGTGAGGTTTCCCTCACGCCACGTTTATCGAGCGATACAAAATGATTTACCGGGTTTAATCCCGAGCGCTCAACTCTTTGAGTTTGAGCTCGGCCAACGGGTGACCGGCCTTGGCCGCCAAGGTCCACCAGCGCGCCGCTTCGGCCGGATCCGGCGCTTTGCTCGGAGTACCGGCCAAGCTGATCACGCCGACCTGATAGGCCGCTTTGCCGTCGCCGGCGAGCGCCGCCAGACGCAACAGCCGCCCCCCCTCTTCGCGGGCACCCAGGCCAACCCCGCGAAACGTCAGAATGTGCCCATAAAAGCTTTGCGCGCCGACATCGCCAAGATTGGCCATGCGCGCAAACTGCCCTTCGAGCCAGCGCCAGCCTCTGGGCTGGCGGACAAACCACGACCAGTGAAACAGCCTGCGGGCCAACCAGTAACTGGCCGACGCCTTGAGTCGTAAAAACACTCAGGCCTCCGCCGATTCCGGGTACTCGTATTCGAACACCCTGACCACTTCCGACGCATGCCAGGAGGCAGCAGCAACGCCATCGGACGGCCCGGAAAAGCGTCCAAGACGCTCGACACATTCAAAGAAACCGGTACGTGGCAAACGGCTGGCACCCTGGCTGATCACCAGCGAACTGCGCAACGGCTGTTCAGCCTTTGCGTCGAGTGCGGCCAGATGCTCAAGTGCCGCGGTCAGCGTCTGCATCGCCGGCGTCGGCAGTTGCAAACGTTCGAGCAAGGCTCGATAGGTCAACAGGTGGCGCTGCCTGCGCGCTTGATCCAGCTCCCCGAGCAATCCGTCCCAATGTTGACGACTGATGCGTACGCTCACGATTCATCCCTCCAACCCGGCACCGTCAGTTCCCAGGCCAGGCTGCGACGAATCGCGGCGTCAGGTTGACGCTCGCCGCTTTCGATCATGGCCAGATAAGACGGGCTGATGCCTACCGTGCGGGCCAACGCCTCGATGGCGATGCCCTTCCCTTCGCGCAAACTGCGTAGTTGATCCAGACCTGGAAGAATCGGGTCCGGCGTTGCGGCGGCCGGCGCAGGCGCCTGCTGCTGCGGTGTTTCGTTGATGCCTGCTGCTTTCAGTAGAGCCTGATACTGGACCCATGGCAGAACCGCATACTCGGGTTCGCCATCGCGTGCAATTATCTGAATATCCATGACTACCCCGTAGGACAACAACACTTAGCGAGTCGGCACTTTTCCCTAGAAGTGTAATCCTAACAGCGGCCAAGGTCGCGGGGGGTATCTATCTGTCTGCAGGCGGGGTGAATCAGGGCTTTTTCGGGCCCTGAAGCTGAAGTTGCTCGGGGGTATCAGGCAGGCGCTCGACCACCGCGAGTTTTTCCGGCTGCTGCCGGTTGCGCCAGAGCCGAAAAGCATTGAGCTCATCGTCGAGGGTTTTCATCAGCCAGGCCAGAACGGCGATGTCATCGAGCATACCGAACACCGGGATGAAATCGGGAATCGCATCCACCGGGCTGAGGAAATACATCAGGCCCGCCACCACCGATACGATGGCTTTCGGGCTGATCGCTCGGTATTCGCCACGCCAGTACGCAAGGCACAGTGCCTGGAGCAAACGCAGATCATCCTTGAGTTTGCCAAGGCGATTGCCCTGCGCGGCACCTTTGCTCGCCACCGCGAATAACAGGGTCGGCAGACGCCCACGCGCCAGCAATCGACCGGCGAGGGGCAGAAATCGGGCGAAATTCCACGGCGCTTTCATCTATTTCTCCCGTTGAAATGTTATCCACACAAATTGTGGATAACCTTGTGAACAGAGCTGCATTTCAGCGCTGAAAGCCCCGTTTCATAAGGGCTGCGCTCAGATCGGGCGTTTTTTACTCACATAAAAAACCCCAATATTTCATTGACTTGGCGGCTCAGGGCGTCTAGCGCTGGCAGCCTCAATCTCTAGGACTGCTGTAAGCGCCATCCGTTCGCTCTGTTTACCGCCAGCATCGTCCAGATGCAACAACGCCCCGCATATGCGAGGCGTTGTCTTCGAAGCTACAGCCGATTACTTGGCGGCGGCGTCTTCTTTGGCTGGATCCTTGATGGCCAGCAGTTCCAGGTCGAAGACCAGAACCGAGTTGGCCGGGATTGCCGGGCTTGGCGATTGCGCGCCGTAAGCCAGATCGCTAGGGATGTACAGTTTGTACTTCTCGCCAACGTGCATCAGTTGCAGACCTTCAACCCAACCCGGGATCACGCCGCTGACCGGCAGATCGATCGGGCTGCCACGTTCAACAGAGCTGTCGAACACGGTGCCGTTGGTCAGCTTGCCGGTGTAGTGAACGGTCACGACGTCGGTAGGCTTAGGCTGTGGGCCGTCGGCTTTCTTGACCACTTCGTACTGCAGACCGGAAGCGGTGGTGGTGACACCAGGCTTCTTGCCGTTTTCTTCGAGGAATTTCTTGCCGGCGGCTGCCGACTCTTCGCTCATCTTGGCCATACGCTCTTCAGCACGCTTTTGCAGCGCGGCAAAGGCCTCGACCAGTTCTTCGTCTTTCAGCTTCTGTTCTTTCTTGCCAACGGCATCTTCGATGCCCTGGGCTACCGCTTTGGAGTCCAGATCATCCATGCCTTCCTGAGCAAGGCTCTTGCCCATGTTCAGGCCGATACCGTAGGAAGCTTTTTGCGCCGGGGTTTTCAGCTCTACGCTGGTCTGCGAATCACAACCCGCGAGGACCAGGCTAACCAGGGCTACCGCCGCCGCCAACCGATGCTGTTTCATGCTATTTCCTTGTTCATGCGCCGAAAGGGCAATCGAGTAAAGCCGCGAGCTTATCAGGCCGCCACGACCAATGGCTACCGGCATGAGAGCAGGAAATGTCCGATAAGTTCAGGGATTAAAACGCATTCGGGCCAAGGGACGATGAAGCTTCTGTCATCTGGAGCTGACAAGGACTGACGGGACTTCCGACGACAGTTGGCGTAATGGCCACTTGCCGCACCCACAACAGCTGAGGCATAACAAGGCAACAACTCGACAAGGATGTTTATCTTGCGCCTCTTATACCGTGTGCTGGCACTGATCATAGTGCTGCTGGGCCTGGCTCTGGCAGTGATTCTGTACTACGTCGCCAACCCGAAATTGCCCTTCTATACCCCCGCCCAACAGGTGCATTACCTGCAGCAGTGGAGCGAGGAGGAACGCCAGACCTACTACTTCACGCCGCAGGGCACACAGGTCAAAGGCCTGCGCTATGAATGGTTCGAGGCGCTGGAACTGCCCTTCTCGCAGCAGCGTTTCGCGTCCCCGGAATACCTCGCACGCTTCGGTTTTCTGGTTGATCCACAGCAGAAAGCCACGTCGAACAACCCCGGCAATCTGCCGGTCGGCTTTGCCCGCCACGCGAATCCCGGTGGCAGCGAGCAATATCTCGATATCACCTGCGCTGCTTGCCACACCGGCGAATTGCGCTTCAAGGGCCACGCCGTGCGAATTGACGGCGGATCGGCGCAGCATGTCTTGCCTTCCAGCGTTCCTACATTGCGTGGTGGCAGTTTCGGACAAGCCTTGGTCGCCAGTCTGGCCGCGACTTACTACAACCCATGGAAATTCGAACGCTTCGCCAAAAATGTTCTAGGCGATGACTACGAGAAACGCCACGAGCAACTGCGCAAAGACTTCAAACAATCGCTGAAGACTTTCCTCAAAGTCGCCTGGAACGACACGCATCGCGGCCTGTACCCGACCGAAGAAGGTCCGGGACGCGCCGATGCGTTCGGCCGTATCGCCAACGCCACCTTCGGCGATGCGATCTCCCCCACCAACTATCGCGTGGCCAATGCGCCGGTGGACTACCCGCAACTGTGGGACATGTGGACGTTCGACTGGGTGCAGTGGAACGGCTCGGCGCAGCAACCGATGGCACGCAACATCGGTGAGGCACTGGGGGTCGGCGCCACGCTGAACTTCTTCGACAGCGACGGTCAGCCACTACAGGGCGATGCGCGTTATGCCTCAAGTGTGCGCGTGCGCGATCTGCATAAAATCGAAGAAACCCTGCAACGCCTGCAACCGCCGGCCTGGCCGGAGGATGTTCTGGGCGCCATCGACAAACCGCTGGCCGCCAAGGGCCGCGCGCTGTTTGCCGAGAACTGCGCCGGTTGCCACGTGCCGCGCAAGACTCAGGAGGGCGAGCGCTGGGTGCAGCACTTGCACATGTTGCCAGTGGAGGTGATCGGCACCGACCCGAATGCCGCGGCCAACATAGCCAACCACCGTTTCGACCTGACGCCGCTGCAATGGGACCTGAAGGAGCTGGAGCAGATGGATGTGAAGTTGCATCCGACACCTACCGAACCACTGAATCTGAGCCAGCTATCCGTGGCCAAGGGCCTGGCCTACGTCACCGCGTTCGTCGAGGATCGCGCCTATCGCGAGGCCGGCGTCACCCCGCAGGAAAAACCCCGACTCGACGGATTCGGACTGCCGATCGGCGTGCGCGAAAAGGTCGCGTACAAGGCCAGGCCGTTGGCCGGTATCTGGGCCACCGCGCCGTTTCTGCACAACGGTTCAGTACCGAGCCTTTATCAATTGCTGTCGCCGCAGGATGAGCGCGCCACGACGTTTTATAAAGGTACGTTCGAATACGACCCGCTCCATCTGGGCTATCGCACCGAAGCCTTTACCAATGGTTTCCTGTTCGACACGCGAATCTCCGGCAACCACAACAGCGGTCACGAATTTCGCGCCGGCGAGCGCGGCAATGGGGTTATCGGCCGACTGCTGCAACCCGAAGAACGCTGGGCATTGCTGGAGTACCTGAAAGTACTGGGCGGACCGTTGGAGGCGCAATTGCCATGATGATCAACCCGTACAAAAGACCGTCGATGTTCGCCCGCGTCTGGTTATGGCTGGGGCGCCTGCTAGGCAAAACCCTGCTGACATTGCTGATTATCGGCCTGCTGGGCTGGGCCACCGCGAGCGCGTGGTACGCCTGGCAGCAGCGCGGCCCGGTGTCGGCGCAGGAACAGATTCCCGCCGGTGAAGCGGCGATGACCCAGGACGTGATCCAGACCGCCGTACGGATCGTCGATCAACACCGCGAAAGCACGCGTTATCTGCGCGACGCGCATGCCAAGGCCCATGGTTGCGTGAAAGCCGAAGTAACGGTGTTGCCGGGACTGACAGCAGCGCTGCGCCAGGGGGTTTTCAGCGAACCGGGCAAAACCTGGCAGGCGATGATTCGCCTGTCCAATGGCAACGCCTACCCGCAGTTCGACAGCATCCGCGACGCCAGGGGTATGGCAATCAAACTGCTCGATGTTCCCGGCGAACCGCTGCTTGGCGACCGTCAGCAACGCCACGAGCAAGACTTCGTGATGTTCAGCCACCCGAATTTCTTTGTCAGCGATGTCGCCGAGTATCGTCAGAATGTGGCGGCTCAGGCTGACGGCAAAAAAATCATGGCGTTTTTCCCCGGTTGGGACCCGCGCAGCTGGCAGATCCGCCACCTGTTCATCGCGCTGGCCACTCTGGCGCCGCCACCGGACAGCCCGACGGCGACAACGTACTTTTCGGTATCGCCTTACAAATTTGGCGAGGCCAATGCCAAGTTTCGCGTTGCGCCGGATCCGGATAATTGCCCGGCGTATGCCCTGCCCCCGCAAAACCGCGACCAGCCGAATTTCCTGCGCAGCGCCTTGAACCAGCAACTGTCGACGGATCGGGTGCCGGCGTGTTTTGTGCTGCAGATTCAGCGTCAGGATGCGAACAAGTACATGCCGATCGAGGACACCAGCATCGAATGGCGCGAACAGGATTCACCGTTCGAAAGTGTGGCGCGAATCACCCTGCCTGCGCAGGACTTTGACACGCCGGCATTGAATCTGGCGTGCGACAACCTGTCGTTCAATCCGTGGTTTGGTATCGAAGCGCACCGACCGATTGGCGGGATCAACCGCTTGCGCAAAGCGGTGTATGAGGCGGTGAGCGATTATCGGCATAGCCGCAATGCCGAACAGTGAGAATTCCTCTGTAGGAGCTGTCGAGTGAAACGAGGCTGCGATCTTTTGATCTCTAAAAGCAAGATCAAAAGATCGCAGCGTGCCGCAGCTCCTACAGAGGAGATCGAGTGATTTCACAAATCGCAGACAGCAAAAAGCCCGCACTTGGCGGGCTTTCTGTGGTGACCTGGCGTTCAGTGGGTCCAGGTGACCGAATATGGCGCAGCGGACGGGACTCGAACCCGCGACCCCCGGCGTGACAGGCCGGTATTCTAACCGACTGAACTACCGCTGCGCGAAACGCTTGAAACGAATGGTGGGTGATGACGGGATCGAACCGCCGACATTCTGCTTGTAAGGCAGACGCTCTCCCAGCTGAGCTAATCACCCTTCGCTTCGTTACGGGGCGCATTATGCCACAAGTTTTCGTAATGTGTTGATTTAATTGAAGTTTTTTTCAAAAAAATCCGAAAACCGATGAAACGACACAAACCCGGTGGAACAAGGTACAAACTTGAGACAGAAAAAAACCCGCTTTAGCGGGTTTTTCCGTGGTGACCTGGCGTTCAGTGGTCCAGGTTACCGAATATGGCGCAGCGGACGGGACTCGAACCCGCGACCCCCGGCGTGACAGGCCGGTATTCTAACCGACTGAACTACCGCTGCGCTAAACACTTGAAACGAATGGTGGGTGATGACGGGATCGAACCGCCGACATTCTGCTTGTAAGGCAGACGCTCTCCCAGCTGAGCTAATCACCCTTCGCTTCGGTGTGGCGCGCATTCTACGGAGCGACCCAACCTCTGGCAAGCACTTTTTTAATTAATTTTCTCAGGCCTTCCAAAGGCTTAGAGAAGGGTTGGCCTATGACCCGGCGAAGACAATAATGCCCCCCTTTTGTATAAAGGAGAGACTCACCCCATGTGGTTCAAAAACCTGCTTATCTATCGCCTGACCCAAGACCTGCCTGTCGATGCCGAGGCGCTGGAAACTGCACTGGCCACCAAACTGGCGCGTCCATGTGCAAGCCAGGAGTTGACCACCTACGGTTTCGTCGCGCCATTCGGCAAAGGCGAAGATGCGCCACTGGTGCACGTCAGCGGTGACTTCCTGCTGATCGCTGCGCGTAAAGAAGAACGCATTCTGCCGGGCAGCGTCGTGCGCGACGCGGTCAAGGAAAAGGTCGAAGAGATCGAAGCCGAGCAGATGCGCAAGGTCTATAAGAAGGAACGCGATCAGATCAAGGATGAAATCATCCAGGCGTTCCTGCCGCGCGCCTTTATCCGTCGCTCGTCGACCTTCGCCGCCATCGCGCCGAAACAGGGCCTGATTCTGGTCAACTCGGCCAGCCCGAAACGTGCCGAAGACCTGCTTTCCACAATGCGTGAAGTGCTCGGCACCCTGCCCGTGCGTCCGCTGACCGTGAAAACCGCGCCGACCGCCGTGATGACCGAATGGGTCACCACCCAGCAAGCCGCCCCGGACTTCTTCGTTCTGGACGAGTGCGAGCTGCGCGACACCCACGAAGACGGCGGCATCGTGCGTTGCAAGCGTCAGGATCTGACCAGCGAAGAAATCCAGTTGCACCTGAGCACCGGCAAAGTGGTCACCCAATTGTCGCTGGCCTGGCAGGACAAGCTGTCGTTCATGCTCGACGACAAGATGACCGTCAAACGCCTGAAGTTCGAAGACCTGCTGCAGGATCAGGCGGAACAGGATGGCGGCGACGAAGCGCTGGGCCAACTGGACGCCAGCTTCACCCTGATGATGCTGACCTTCGGCGACTTCCTGCCGGCACTGGTGGAAGCGTTGGGTGGTGAAGAGACTCCGCAGGGGATCTAAGGGCCCTGGCATGCACCCTCTTCTTATAGAGGGTGCCTGAAAAACAAAGATCGCAGCCTTCGGCAGCTCCTACATTTGGAATATGTTTTCCTGTAGGAGCTGCCGAAGGCTGCGATCTTTTTGCTGGCACCGTATGCTTAGCTTCCTAACGCTTTCACATAATAAGGAACAAGCCATGCGCGCACTGGCTGCACTCAGCCGCTTTGTCGGCAATACCTTCGCTTACTGGGTTCTGATTTTCGCCGTGATCGCGTTCCTGCAGCCGGCGTGGTTCCTCGGGCTCAAGGGCGCGATCGTGCCGCTGCTGGGGCTGGTGATGTTCGGCATGGGCCTGACCCTCAAACTCGATGACTTCGCCGCCGTCGCCCGCCATCCGTGGCGGGTGGCTTTGGGCGTGGTCGCGCATTTCGTGACCATGCCCGGTGTGGCGTGGTTGCTCTGCCAGATCTTCCACCTGCCGCCGGAAATCGCGGTCGGGGTGATTCTGGTCGGCTGCTGCCCAAGCGGCACCTCTTCCAACGTCATGACCTGGCTGGCCTGCGGCGATCTGGCGCTGTCGGTGGCGATTGCCGCCGTCACCACCCTCCTCGCTCCGCTGCTGACCCCGGCGCTGATCTGGCTGCTGGCTTCGGCGTGGTTGCCGGTTTCGTTCATGGAGTTGTTCTGGTCGATCCTGCAAGTGGTGCTGCTGCCAATCGTG
The DNA here is from genome assembly GCF_016756945.1 of Pseudomonas sp. MWU318. Lineage (NCBI taxonomy): Bacteria > Pseudomonadati > Pseudomonadota > Gammaproteobacteria > Pseudomonadales > Pseudomonadaceae > Pseudomonas > Pseudomonas sp. MWU318. The sequence goes on along the minus strand of NZ_JAESJL010000014.1, from coordinate 62,485 downwards.
CTCGGCGTGGTTGCGCAACGGCTGCTCGGCGACAGGGTGCGCCACGCGGTGGACGTGTTGCCACTGGTGTCGGTGGTCAGCATCGTGATCATCGTCACCGCCGTGGTGGCCGCCAGTCAGGCGAAGATCGCCGAATCCGGGCTGCTGATCATGGCCGTGGTGATGCTGCACAACAGCTTCGGCTACTTGCTGGGCTACTTCACCGGACGCCTGTTCAACTTGCCCTTGGCGCAGCGCAAGTCGCTGGCGCTGGAAGTCGGCATGCAGAACTCGGGGTTGGGTGCCGCTCTGGCCAGTGCGCATTTCTCGCCGCTGGCCGCGGTACCGAGCGCGTTGTTCAGCGTCTGGCACAACATTTCCGGGGCACTGCTCTCGACATATTTCCGCCGGATGAGCGAGAAGCAAGACCTTGAGTCGCTGGCGCAACAGCCGGTCGACTGACCGGGAAACTTGATCCCCGGATTAATGCTCGGCAGACTGTTGCGCTACGCGGGGACGACCCTGCGGCTCGATCGAGTTATCAATCTGGGGACGGCCCCGTCAATCGATGGAGGTCTCTCATGTCCTGGATCATTCTGTTTTTCGCCGGCCTGTTCGAAGTCGGCTGGGCCGTCGGCCTGAAATACACCGACGGCTTCACCCGCCCGCTCCCCACCGTACTGACCGTTGCGGCCATGGCCATCAGCCTTGGCCTGCTGGGTCTTGCAATGAAGGAATTACCGCTGGGTACGGCTTATGCGATCTGGACCGGCGTCGGTGCCGTGGGCACGGTGATTGCCGGGATCATTCTGTTTGGCGAGTCGATGGCGTTGATTCGGCTGGCCAGTGTGGCGTTGATCATTACCGGGTTGATTGGCCTCAAGGTCAGCGCTTAGGCCACTGGCCCCTTCGCTGGCAAGCCAGCTCCCACAGGGATCTCCGGTGAACACAAATCTTGTGTAAATCCAGAAAACCTGTGGGAGCTGGCTTGCCAGCGATAGGGCCAATTCAGGCAACAACTATTTGACAGTCCCGCGCAACGCTCCCACCAACCCCTGCAATTTCGCCGGTTCCGCAGATTCCACCGCCACCGCCGAACCCGCCACCAACGTCACCCGCGACCACAACCGCTTGAACAGCCCCTTGTTCGGATCGCGGCTGAAGAAACTCCCCCACAACCCCTGCAACGCCAGCGGAATCACCGGCACCGGAGTTTCTTCGAGAATCCGCGTCAGTCCGCCCTTGAACTCATTGATCTCGCCATCGGTGGTCAACTTGCCTTCGGGGAAGATGCACACCAGCTCACCGTCCTTCAGATACTGGGCAATCCGGGTGAAGGCTTTTTCGTAGATCTGGATGTCTTCGTTGCGTCCGGCAATCGGAATCGTCCCCGCCGTGCGGAAGATAAAGTTCAGCACCGGCAAGTTGTAGATTTTGTAGTACATGACAAAGCGAATCGGCCGACGCACCGCACCGCCAATCAGCAGCGCATCGACGAACGACACGTGGTTGCACACCAGCAATGCCGCGCCCTCGTCCGGGATCGCCTCGAGGTTGCGGTGCTCGACGCGGTACATGGAATGGCTGAGCAGCCAGATCATGAAACGCATGCTGAACTCGGGGACGATCTTGAAGATGTAGGCGTTGACGCCGATGTTCAACAGCGACACCACCAGGAACAGCTGCGGAATCGACAGTTTGACCACACTCAGCAACACGATCGAAACGATCGCCGAGACCACCATAAACAGTGCGTTGAGAATGTTGTTGGCGGCAATCACCCGCGCCCGCTCGTTCTCGGCGGTGCGCGACTGGATCAACGCGTACAGCGGCACGATATAGAAACCGCCAAAAATACCGAGGCCGAGAATGTCGACCAGCACCGCCCAGGTATGCGCAATGCCCAGCACTTCAGTCCAGCTGTGGCCGGTGACGCTCTCCGGGATTCCGCCGGAATGCCACCACAGCAACAGGCCGAACACGGTCAGACCGAACGAACCGAACGGCACCAGACCGATCTCGACCTTACGCCCGGAGAGCTTCTCGCAAAGCATCGAACCCAGCGCAATCCCCACCGAGAACACGGTAAGAATCAGCGTGACCACGGTTTCATCGCCGTGCATCCATTCCTTGGCGTAGGCCGGAATCTGCGTCAGGTAAATCGCCCCGACAAACCAGAACCACGAGTTGCCGACAATCGAGCGCGAGACAGCGGGCGTCTGGCCCAGACCGAGTTTCAGCGTGGCCCAGGACTGGCTGAAGATGTTCCAGTTCAGGCGCATTTCCGGCGAGGCCGCCGCCGCGCGCGGAATGCTGCGACTGGCGAGATATCCCAGCACCGCAATCCCGACAATCGCGGTCGAAACCAGTGGCGCGTAGTGCGTCGAGGACATGATGATCCCGGCGCCGATGGTCCCGGCGAGAATCGCCAGGAACGTGCCCATCTCCACCAGACCGTTGCCGCCGACCAGCTCATCCTCGCGCAACGCCTGCGGCAGGATCGAATACTTCACCGGCCCGAACAGCGCCGAATGCGTGCCCATGGCAAACAGCGCCACCAGCATCAGCGACAGGTGATCGAACAGGAAGCCGATCGATCCTACAGCCATGATCGCGATTTCCGCGAGTTTGATCAGACGGATCAGCGCGTCCTTGGCGAATTTTTCCCCGAACTGCCCGGCCAGCGCCGAGAACAGGAAGAACGGCAGGATAAACAGCAGCGCACACAGGTTGACCCAGATCGAACGGTCACCTTCGATGGTCAGCCGATACAGAATGGCGAGGATCAGCGACTGCTTGAACACGTTGTCGTTGAACGCGCCCAGCGACTGCGTGATGAAAAACGGCAGGAAGCGCCGGGTGCGAAGCAGGTTGAACTGTGAGGGGTGACTCATCTTCCGTGTTTCCCTGAGGTCGGTAGAGAATGGCCTGGATCTGCTTATTGGAATCTCGATCAGCGATCCAGGCCACACCTTACCTAAACTTTTCAGGTTATTTCTTCAACCCTGCAATACAAGGTGAGACAAACAGCTCACCGCGCCACGCGCCTTGCACGGTGCGTTTACCGACGATCAGCCACATCACCGCCAGCAGGCTCACCAGCATGCAGCCGACCACGTTGAAAAAACCGAGGTTCAGCGTGCTGGCGAGCTTGAGGGTCGCCAGCGAATACACGCCCAGCGGGAAGGTAAAACCCCACCAGCCGAGGTTGAACGGGATGCCGTCACGCAGGTAACGCGCGGTGATCAGCAGCGCCATCAACATCCACCACAAGCCGAAGCCCCACAGGGTGATACCGGCGACCAGCCCTACGCCTGCAGCGATTTCACCGATACCCGGCAGCCCGTTGGCGGCGAAGATCGCTGGTGCATCAGCGCCCAGCAGCAACATGCCCAACGCACCAGTGCCGATCGGGCCGAGGGCCAGCCAGCTTGAGGCGGCCATGTTTTCGTGAGGCAGTTTATGCAGCGCCATGCGCAGCAACAGGATGGTCAGAATGCTGAACGCCACCGGCAGGGAAAATGCCCAGAGCACGTAGCTGGTGGTCAGCACCACCAGTTGCGCGTGGGCATCAGCCAGATGCGGAGCGAGCAAGCCACCGCTGGCCGCCGCCACTTCCGCCGCCACCACCGGCAACAGCCAGACGGCAGTCATCTGGTCGATGCTGTGTTCCTGACGGGTAAACATCATGTACGGAATCAACACACCGCAGGCCAGCGACATCGCCACGTCGAGCCACCACAGCACTTCGGCCAAATGAATCACGCCTTCGCCCCAGCGTGGCAGGCCGAACAGCAGAAAGCCGTTGATGATGGTCGCCAGGCCCATGGGGATGGTGCCGAAGAACATCGATACGGTGGAATGGCCGAAGATCCGCCGCGCTTCATCGAAGAATAGAATCCAGCGTGCGGCATAGGCGAAGGTAAACAGACTGAACAAGAGAATGTTGAACAGCCACAAACCTTCGGCCACCGCGTGCAATCCGGGGATCGCCACCGGCAATTGCGCAAGCGCCAGGGCCAGCACGCCGGTGCCCATGGTCGCGGCGAACCAGTTCGGGGTGAATTGACGGATCACTTCACGCGGATGCTGAAGCTGACTGAACGGCTTGATGCCGGGTTTGGCTATGTTGGGGCAAGTCATCATGAACTCCTGTCCTCAGGTGAGGTTGAGTCCATGGTAGAACCGAATCGAATATCTATATAACGGGTAATTTCTCTATCTGTTATCTACTTTACAGATAAGCGGTCAAATACTACCTTCGCTTTCGATCACCAGAATCCGCGCCGTGCCCTGCGGATGCGCCACGTGCTCGGTGCCGACCGAGGCGTAGAAGATATCGCCGACCTCAAGCAGCGCCTGCTTTTCTTCACCCTGTTCGCGATAGCGCATCTGCACCTGACCATCGAGCACCACAAACACTTCCTCACCATCGTTGACGTGCCATTTGTACGGCTGATCGGTCCAGTGCAGGCGCGTGGTGATGCCGTTCATGCTGGCGATGTCCAGCGCACCCCAGGCACGCTCGGCGGTGAACGACTTGCTGCGGATAATCTTCATCTGTCGATCCGTGAAAAGAAGGCCGGCCAAAGGTAACTGAAAGCAAAACGTTTATGGAGCGCTGCAAGCCTTGACTGCTTGCGGGCGCAGGCTGAGCAACAGCGCGGCGACGGCCAGGAAGATCAATCCGGCACCGTAGCCGTCGGTAGTCACCAGCAAACCGTAAGTGCGGGTCAAATGCCCAGCCAGCAACGCCGGCAGGCAGAACGCCAGATAACTCAACGCGTAATACGCCGACATCAAACCGGCCCGCTCATGCGGCAGGGCTAGCGGCACCAGACTGCGCACCGCGCCGAGGAAACCCGAGCCAAAGCCGCAACCGGCGACCAGTGTGCCGAGGAAAAACAGCGCCAGACTGGCACTGTGCACGCCAAGCAAAATCAGCAACACGCCGATAGGCAGCAGACTGGCGCCGATTTGCAGGGCTTTGCCGGCGGGACGATTGCGCAAAGTGAAGATCATCAGCGCCCCGGTCACGGTCAGCGCCGAGACAGTCGCACCGCCGATCAGGTTCGAAGTCGAGCCGGTGGCGGTGCGCACCAGCGACGGCGCCAGCGAGGCAAAAAAGCCGCCGAGGGCCCAGGTCGCGGTGTTCAGCGGCAGCACACGCCACAAGGTCGAACGCGCCTGAATCGGCACATGCAGGGTCGGCCGCAACGAAGCCCAGGCCCCTGCTTGTGGAGTGACACTTTCCGGCAGACGCCAGACATACATCGCCTGCAACACAAACAGCGCCAGCAGCAGCCAGTAGGTCAACTGCAACGGCGCCGGGGCGAATTCGGCCAGCAAGCCGCAGCCCATGCTGCCCAGCGCCATGCCGAGCAACGGTGCGACGCTGTTGATCAACGGACCTTGCTGGCGATCGGTGTCGAGCAGTGTCGCACTCAAAACAGCGGTGGCCATGCCGGTGGCGAAACCTTGCAGCACGCGGGCGCTGATCAGCCAGGCAACACTGTCGGCGCTGATAAACAGCAACATCGCCAGCGCATTGAGCAGCACGGCAGTGAAAATCACCGGTTTGCGCCCCAGATGATCGGACAGCGATCCGACCGTCAGCAGCGCCGCCAGCAGACTCAGGGCATACACGCCGAAAATCAGGGTCAGCACCGCTGCCGAGAAGTGCAGTTGATCCTGATACAGGTGATACAACGGCGTCGGCGCCGTGGAAGCGGCGAGAAAACTGAGTAAGGTGATCGCCAGAAAAATCAGGCTGCCACGGTTGGAAGCGAGGCTGGTCATGGGCACACTCCGCAAAAGCTAATTTTTTGCTTTTGCGGAGTGTGCTCCCGGCTTTGGCTTAAAGCAAATTCTTTGTGTTAAGGTCTGGCGCATGGCTATTAAAGAAGGTTTACGCCCCGGTGGCCGCAGTGCCCGGGTGCAAGAGTCGATTCATTCGGCAGTCCGCGCACTTCTGCAAGAACAGGAGCGCAGCACCGTGACCGTCCCGCAAATTGCGGCGCGCGCGGGAGTGACGCCGTCGACAATCTATCGGCGCTGGGGTGATCTGGCGGCGCTGCTGGCCGACGTCGCCCTCGCCCGCATGCGCCCCGACAGCGAACCGGCGGTGACCGGTGACCTGCGCGGTGACATCCGCGCCTGGGCCGAACAATATCTGGACGAGATGAGCTCAGAGCCGGGGCGCAACATGATGCGCGATGTGCAGGCCAGCGCCACGCCGGGGTACTGCGTGACGATTCTTGGTGGGCAGTTGCAGACCATCATTGACCGCCACCCCGATGAAGCAGCGCCGAGCGTTGATCGGTTGATCAATCTGGTAGTGGCGCCGGTGGTGTTCAGGATTCTGTTTTCGGCGGCGGCGCTGGAGGTGGATGAGCTGCATCGGTTGATCGATATCGTACTGCGTCAGGACTGACGCTATCGCTGGCAAGCCAGCTCCCACAGGGTCTGTGATGCTCACAAAAGCTGTGCCCACTGCAGATCCTTGTGGGAGCTGGCTTGCCAGCGATGGGGCCCGACCGGTCACCCCAAAAACCACACGGTCTCAAACCTGCGACACCCCGCCACGCCACGACCTTGGTCGACACTGACTAACCGCCATACTCATGCGAGACTGTCCGCCCGGGCAGGACTGCCGGGGAGTCTTTTGTCGGGAGTGTTGCATGTCGTTGTCCACCGGGCTGATCGCCGCCGTCGCCCTGGCCTATATGGCCATCATGTTCGCCATCGCCTTCTACGGCGACCGTCGCAGCACGCCGTTGCCGCCGCGGATGCGCGCGTGGGTGTACAGCCTGTCGCTGGCGGTTTATTGCACCAGCTGGACGTTCTTCGGCGCGGTCGGCCAGGCGGCGGAACAGCTGTGGTCATTCCTGCCGATCTACCTCGGACCGATCCTGTTGCTGCTGGGCGCGCCGTGGGTCCTGCAGAAAATGGTGATGATCAGCAAGCAGGAGAACATCACCTCGATTGCCGACTTCATCGCCGCGCGCTACGGCAAATCGCAATCGCTGGCGGTGGTGGTGGCGCTGATCTGCCTGGTTGGCGTTCTGCCCTATATCGCTCTGCAACTCAAAGGCATCGTCCTCGGCGTGAACCTGCTGATCGGCGCCGGGGCCGACGCCATGGGCACCCGCGCCCAGGACACGGCGCTGATCGTGTCGCTGGTACTGGCGCTGTTCACCATCGTCTTCGGTACGCGCAACCTCGATGCCACCGAGCACCACCGCGGCATGGTGCTGGCGATTGCGTTTGAATCGCTGGTCAAGCTGTTCGCCTTTCTTGCCGTTGGCGCGTTCGTGACCTACGGGCTGTACGACGGTTTTGACGACCTGTTCAATCAGGCGATGCTCGCGCCACGCCTCGAGGAATACTGGAAGGAAACGATTAACTGGCCATCGATGGTGGTGCAGACCGGGGTGGCGATGATGGCGATCATCTGCCTGCCGCGGCAGTTTCACGTCACCGTGGTGGAGAACATCGACCCGCAGGACCTGCGCTTGGCCAAGTGGGTGTTCCCGGCGTATCTGGCGCTGGCCGCGCTGTTCGTGGTGCCGATCGCCCTCGCCGGGCAGATGATGCTGCCGAGCCACGTGTTGCCCGACTCGTTCGTGATCAGCCTGCCGCTGGCCCAGGCCCATCCGGCCCTGGCGTTGCTGGCGTTTATCGGCGGCGCGTCGGCGGCCACCGGGATGGTGATTGTGGCCAGCGTGGCACTGTCGACCATGGTCTCCAACGACATGCTCTTGCCGTGGTTGCTGCGTCGTAACAACGCCGAGCGCCCGTTCGAGGTGTTCCGCCAGTGGATGCTCTCGGTGCGCCGCGTGAGCATCGTGCTGATTCTGTTGCTGGCCTACGTCAGCTACCGCTTGCTCGGCTCCACCGCGAGCCTGGCGACCATCGGCCAGATCGCCTTCGCCGCCGTCACCCAACTGGCCCCGGCGATGCTCGGCGCGCTGTACTGGAAACAGGCCAATCGTCGCGGGGTGTTCGCCGGTCTGGCCGCCGGTACGTTCCTCTGGTTCTACACGCTGATTCTGCCGATTGCCGCCCACAGCCTCGGCTGGTCGCTGAGCACTTTCCCAGGCCTGGCGTGGCTGCACAGCAACCCGCTGAACCTGCCGATCACCCCGCTGACCCAAGGCGTGGTGCTGTCGCTGGCGGGCAATTTCACGTTGTTCGCCTGGGTTTCGGTGCTGTCGCGTACGCGGGTTTCGGAACACTGGCAGGCCGGGCGCTTCATCGGTCAGGAAATCAGTGCTCGGCCGAGTGCGCGCTCGATGCTCGCGGTGCAGATCGATGATTTGCTGCAACTGGCGGCACGCTTTGTCGGTGAAGAACGCGCGCGGCAGAGCTTCATTCGTTTCGCTTACCGCCAGGGCAAGGGCTTCAACCCGAACCAGAACGCCGATGGCGAATGGATCGCCCACACCGAACGCTTGCTGGCCGGCGTGCTCGGTGCTTCTTCGACGCGCGCCGTAGTAAAAGCCGCCATCGAAGGTCGGGAAATGCAGTTGGAGGACGTCGTCCGGATCGCTGACGAAGCCTCGGAAGTGCTGCAGTTCAACCGCGCCCTGCTGCAAGGCGCGATCGAGAACATCACCCAGGGCATCAGCGTGGTCGACCAGTCGCTGAAACTGGTGGCATGGAACCGGCGTTATCTGGAGCTTTTCAACTACCCGGACGGTTTGATCAGCGTCGGCCGGCCGATTGCCGACATCATTCGCTACAACGCCGAACGTGGCCTGTGCGGCCCCGGCGAGGCGGAAGTCCACGTTGCCCGGCGCCTGCACTGGATGCGTCAGGGCCGCGCGCACACTTCCGAACGTTTGTTCCCCAATGGCCGGGTGATCGAACTGATCGGCAACCCGATGCCCGGCGGCGGCTTCGTCATGAGTTTCACCGACATCACCGCGTTCCGCGAAGCCGAGCAGGCGCTGACCGAGGCCAACGAAGGTCTGGAGCAACGGGTCAGCGAGCGCACGCAGGAGTTGTCACAGCTCAACGTCGCGCTGACCGAAGCCAAGGGCCATTCCGAGGCGGCGAACCAGTCGAAAACCCGCTTCCTCGCCGCCGTCAGCCACGACCTGATGCAGCCGCTGAACGCCGCCCGGTTGTTCTCTGCCGCCCTCTCCCATCAGGACGACGGCTTGAGCAGCGAGGCGCAGAAACTGGTGCAACACCTCGACAGTTCGCTGCGTTCGGCGGAAGACCTGATCAGCGACCTGCTGGATATTTCCCGCCTGGAAAACGGCAAGATCAACCCCGATCGCAAGCCGTTCGCGCTCAATGAGCTGTTCGACACGCTCGGTGCCGAATTCAAGGCGTTGGCCCAGGAACAAGGCCTGAGGTTCCGTGTGCGCGGCAGCCAGTTGCGCATCGACAGCGACATCAAGCTGCTGCGACGGATTCTGCAGAACTTCCTCACCAACGCTTTCCGCTATGCCAAGGGCCCGGTGCTGCTGGGCGTACGTCGGCGCGGTGGCGAGCTGAGCCTGGAAGTGTGGGATCGTGGGCCGGGGATTCCGGAAGACAAACAACAAGTGATTTTCGAGGAGTTCAAACGCCTCGACAGCCATCAGACCCGCGCCGAAAAAGGCCTCGGGCTGGGCCTGGCGATTGCCGACGGTTTATGTCGCGTGCTCGGCCATACCCTGCGCGTACGTTCGTGGCCGGGGCGCGGCAGCGTGTTCAGTGTCAGCGTGCCGCTAGCCCGAGCCCAAGCACTGCCGCAAAAAGCCGCAGTGGAGTTGAACGGCAAGCTACTCAGCGGCGCGCAGGTGCTGTGCATCGACAATGAAGACAGCATTCTGATTGGCATGAACAGCCTGCTGACCCGCTGGGGCTGCCAAGTATGGACGGCGCGCAATCGCGAGGAATGCGCGGCGTTGCTCAACGATGGCGTACGACCTCAACTGGCACTGGTCGACTATCACCTCGATCACGGCGATACCGGGACCGAGCTGATGGCGTGGTTGCGCACCACGCTGGGTGAGCCGGTGCCGGGCGTGGTGATCAGCGCCGATGGTCGTCCGGAAACCGTGGCGCAGGTGCATGCGGCGGGGCTGGATTATCTGGCCAAACCGGTGAAACCGGCGGCGTTGCGGGCGTTGTTGAGTCGGTATGTGCCGTTGTAAAAGCAAAAGATCGCAGCCTGCGGCAGCTCCTACAGGATGAATGCAAATCCCATGTAGGAGCTGCCGCAGGCTGCGATCTTGTGCTCTTCACTCTGGGAGTTCGACGAGGCCATCGACATCGGTCATCGCCCGTTCCAGCAGATCCGCCGGCAGACTCTTGCTGGCCCGCGCGCCGAGCAATTTGAGCTGCTCGCTGCGGCTGACCAGGTTGCCGCGGCCTTCCGTGAGTTTGTTGCGCGCCGAGCTGTAGGCCTTGTCCAACTGTTGCAGGCGATTGCCGACTTCGTCCAGATCCTGAATGAACAGCACGAACTTGTCGTACAGCCAGCCGGCACGCTCGGCGATTTCCCGGGCGTTCTGGCTCTGCCGCTCCTGCTTCCACAGGCTGTCGATCACCCGTAACGTCGCCAGCAACGTGGTCGGGCTGACGATTACGATGTTGCGGTCGAACGCTTCCTGGAACAACGCCGGCTCGGCCTGCAATGCGGCCGAAAACGCCGCTTCGATCGGCACGAACAGCAAGACGAAATCGAGGCTGTGCAGGCCTTCCAGACGCTTGTAATCCTTGCCGGCGAGGCCCTTGACGTGGCTGCGCAAAGACAGCACGTGCTGCTTGATCGCGATCTGGCCGAGGGTGTCGTCTTCAGCGGCGACGTACTGCTGATAGGCGGTGAGACTGACTTTGGAGTCGACCACCACCTGCTTGTCGCCCGGCAGGTAAATGATCACATCCGGCTGGAAGCGCTCGCCGTCTGGCCCCTTGAGGTTGACCTGCGTCTGGTACTCGCGGCCCTTCTCCAGACCCGCGTGTTCCAGCACCCGCTCAAGAATCAGCTCACCCCAGTTGCCTTGGGTCTTCTGGCCTTTGAGGGCGCGGGTCAGGTTGGTCGCTTCGTCGCTCAGGCGCAGGTTAAGCGCTTGCAGACGCTCCAGCTCCTTGGCCAGCGAGAAGCGTTCGCGGGCTTCGGCCTGATAGCTTTCTTCCACGCGTTTTTCGAAGGATTGGATGCGTTCTTTCAGCGGATCGAGCAACTGCCCGAGGCGCTGTTGACTGGTCTCGGCAAACCGCTGTTCACGTTCATCGAAGATCTTCCCTGCCAGCTCGGCGAATTGCGCGCGCAGCTCATCGCGCGAGCCTTGCAGGTCGTTGAGGCGTTGTTGATGGCTTTCCTGTTGCTCGCGCAGTTCGGCGTTGAGCGACGCGGCCTGAGCGTCGAGACGCCGCAATTCGGCTTCTTTGTTGGCGCGCTCGATGTTCCACGCGTGGGAAGCGTCACGGGCATCATCGCGCTCGATCTGCAGCAGCTCGACTTCGCGGCGCAGGGCCGCCAGCTCCGCCTGCTTGGCGGCATTGGCCTGGCCGAGGTCGACGATTTCATCGCGGCTGGCCTCAAGCTGGGCGTTGAGCCCGTCCTGCGCCAGTTGCGCCATGGCCAGGCGCTCTTCGAGCAAGGCGACCTCGGCTTGCCGGTCGCTGGCCCGCCGCTGCAGTTGCCAGGCCAGCGCCAGCAGCGGCAATCCCGCGCCCGCCAGACCCAGCAACACGCTGGTCAAGTCCATAGCCATAGCCACTCCTGCCGATTCGATAAAGCCTGAAGGTTAACCAAGGCGTGGGGCGTTGGACAGCTCAGTCTTCGAGTAGACCGAGTTCCCGTTGTGCACGCCGGTCGCCGGCGCGGGCGGCCTGGCGCAGCAGATCCTGCCCGATGCGCCGATCACGGGCATTGCCGCACTCGCGGCACATCAATTGGCCGAGACGACTTTGCGCGGCGACCACGCCTTCGCGCGCCGGTTGCTTGAGCAGACGCCCCGCCAGATGCTTGGCATTACGGCTATCGCCCAGGCGCGGGCTGTCGAGCAGCCATTCGGCCACACGCACGGAAAATCGCTTGGGAGGGGTAACACGAGGGTGTTCGGAGGTAACAGAGTCTGATACTGAGCGAAACTTCATAAAACGCTGTGGGACAGATCGGAAGGCGCGCCACTCTACTCTCTTTTTCGTACAGGTAAAGTCGAAAAAAACCCGGCACGCCCGTCCTAGAGCAAGCGCTAGGGACAATCCACAGAAGCTGTGGATAACTCAGTGGACAACCGCTCTCGAACCTCCGCAAAGCCTTGTGGAATGGGGCTCGCAGTCAAACTGACGATTTTTTCACCAACAAAAAAAGACGATATTTTTCATTGACTTAAACTTTTGATACAGGCAGTCACCGGGGTCAGGATTGATATGACAGCGAAGTTACTGTCTGCGCAACTAATGTGCACAAGTACCTGTTACCCGGTTATATCGATGCGCTTTTTTGGCTCGTTTTGCGCCTCGGACTGGGGATAAGCGGGTTGGCGCTGGGCATGGCTGCACGCTTTTGTGGCGACGGATGGTTTCTTCGCGAGCAGGCTCGCTCCCACCACCGGCCCCGTTCTCCTGTGGGAGCGAGCCTGCTCGCGAAGGGGCCAGCCCTGTCACCCATGATCCGCGCCACCGGCCGAAATCTTTTCTTGCTGCCGGGTTTGCATTACCCAAGACGTTCCGTTACTATCCGCGGCGTTAGTACCAAGCTGAAAGTCAATTCCGGTCGAACACATCCCCACGGTCAACCTTCTTCCCAGAAGCCCTTCACCGAAAAAGCGGGAACGACCCCTCGATGGTTTCCAGGTAAATCTTGCGCCGACACTGCCTTTGAATGAATGCAAAGGGTGTTGCGAAGACCACTTACTCTGACCGAACCAGCCTGCAAATTGATCAGGATCTTCACCCCGGGCCCAGAACCTTTGCCCTCGATGTGTTGCCTGTCCTCCTAAGTACCTACCTGCCAGCCCAAGCGCGCCAACTTATCAGCGCTTCAAACTGGCTGCTTTGTTCCAGTCGGGTTCTTTGTACGACCAATGGTGGTCGACATTACTGGAACGTTTTAACGTTGCACGGTTCTTATCCGTGTCATTTGTAGGAACACCTAATAACTATGTCTACTCAAATCCAGACTCAGGATGCCATTCGCACCCTAACCAACGCTTTTGCCCCAATGAACTGCCTGATCATGGCCGCTCGCAAAGGCTGCTTCAGCTTCACCGTGGTCAATGAACACGGGATCGCTCGCCACAGCGAGCGTCTGTACCCAGATCAGTACTCCAGCGCCGAACCGCTGCAGGCCATTATTGATCGTACGCGTCAGGCCTTGATTGCCTGAGAGCCGAAAAGGCTGCAAAAGCAAAAGCCCCGCACAAAAATGCGGGGTTTTTTATTGCCCGATATTTCGCTTTTAGCCCTTCGCGCCTAAGCACCTTCGGATATAACGCCTGTGGCTCGCTGCCAGAAATATTTTAAAAACAGGCCTTTACGTCGCGAATATGACACTACACTTCAACTCAAGCGGCTTGATCCGCTTTCGGCGAGCCTGATTCGATCCACCGCTGCCAAGGCCCCTTCAGGTATCGCCGGCCAATTACAAGATCCGAGGGTTTTATGGGTATCGCTGCCAGCGAACTGTGCCGCTATGTGATCCGTCCCACACTGATTTATCTGGGACGCCACTGCGCAACTGCCGAATCCCTGCTGCTGGGCATTGCCGCCAGCCAGTCCGCCCTCGGTTCCGCCCTGCATGACCGCCGTGGCCACGGCCTATACCGGATTGCCGAGCACCGCCACCAGGCCCTTTGGGATCACTATCTGGCACTCGATCCGGAGCGTGCCAGCCTGGTTCGCGGCCTCGCCAGCCAACATGCTTTTTTGAGCGGCCCGCACCTGGAACTGACCGTCAACCTGCGTTACGCCACCGCCATCGCCTGGCTGCTGGTAGAAGAACAACACACCACCCTCCCCGCTCCGGACGATCTGCTGGGAATGGCGCGAATCTGGCGTCAGACCTTTCAGCCGCAAGGTCGTCTGCGCGACTTCACCTACGCCTGGCAAACCTGTGTTTCACCGGTGAATCAGGTCGCGTGTTGACTGGCGAGTTTTGGAAGATCGCTCAACAGGTCGCGAATCTGGTCGGATTGTCCTACAAAACCGCTCTAACTCAAGCCATAGGGACTATAGCGCTGGGACGAAAATGTTGGTAATTTTCGCCCCGGTGATCACCAGGAGTTCTAATAATGAAAAAAGTCATGCTCAAAACCACCCTTAGCCTCGCCGTTACCATGGCATCCACCCAGATCTTCGCAGCTGGCTTTGCCATCAACGAACACAGCATCAGCGGGATGGGCACTGGTTACGCTGGGCGATCCTCTTCTGCCGACGACGCAAGCACTGTTTATGGCAACCCTGCCGGCATGTCGCGCCTCACGCGCGAACAAGTCACTGGCGGTGTTGCATTTCTCGATGCCAAGACCGATATCAGCGACGCCAGCTCCAGCCCTAACGGCGGCAGCAACAAAGGCGACATGGTGCCCTTCACCTCCGTACCTATGGGCTTCTACGTCAAACCGATCGACGAGCATTGGGCATTCGGCCTCGGCGTTTACGTGCCATTCGGCCTGATTACCGACTACGAAAACGGCTTCGCCGGCCGTTACTTCGGCAGCAAGTCCGAAGTACAGGTCATCACTTTCCAGCCGACTGTCAGCTACAAGTTCAACGACGTGGTGTCGATCGGTTTCGGCCCGACCATCAACCGCATCGACGGCACCCTCGAGTCCAACCTCTCGGTGACTCAGCTGGCGCCGGACGGCAAGGTCAAGATCAAGGGTGACGATACCGCGCTGGGCTACAACATCGGCGTACTGGTACAGGCCACCGACACCACTCGCCTGGGTCTGACCTACCACTCGAAAGTCGACTACAAGCTCGAAGGCAACACCAAGGTCAACTACGGCGCACTGGCCGCAGTCGGTCTGGGTGCCAGCCAGAAGTACGACGCTTCGCTGAAGATCACCACCCCTGAATCCGTGGACTTCTCGGTTACTCAGGCGATCAACGACCGCTGGAACGTCTATGCCGGTTCGACCTGGACCCGCTGGAGCCAACTGAAGAAGATCACCGTTGAAAACTCGGGCGTGCAGCCGCTGCTGGCCGGTCAGTTCGGCGAGATCACCGAAGACCAGAACTGGCACGACTCCTGGGCCTACGCCGTGGGTACTTCGTACCAACTGAACAAGGAATGGGTACTGCGTACCGGTCTGACCTTCGACCAGTCGCCGACCAACAACGTCGACCGTTCGCCACGCATTCCTACTGGCGACCGCACCATTTTCAGCATCGGTGCCGGCTGGAGCCCGACCGAAGACCTGACCATCGACGTCGCTTACTCGTACCTGAAGGAAGAGTCGGTCAAGATTCGCAACGAAAACAATCGTGGCCAGAGCTACGATGCCAAGTATGAAAACTCGGCAAACGGTTTCGGTGTTGGCGCTACTTACCGCTTCTGATGCTGCACGGCGAGGCTGAACCCTCGCCCACAAAAAAGCCCCGCTCTCTTTGCAGAAAGCGGGGCTTTTTTGTTTCCGCATGACCGCCACTGTAGGAGCTGCGGCACGCTGCGATCTTTTGATTCTGATCTTTAAAATCAAAAGATCGCAGCGTGCCGCAGCTCCTACAGGAACGGGGCAAAGGCATGCATCTTCATGGTTGCAGGGGTTTTGAGGCGATGGCCTTCTCGACTGCCGCAATAAACTCCGGGTCATCCGGCTTGGTCAGGCTGGAGAAGTTGGCAATCACCTTGCCTTGCCGATCGATCACGTACTTGTAGAAATTCCACTTCGGCGCACTGCTCTGTTCGGCCAGCACCTTGAACAAGTGAGTAGCATCGTCGCCACGGACTTTCTGCGGCTCGGTCATGGTGAACGTCACGCCGTAGTTGGCGTAGCAGACCTTGGCGGTTTCGGCGCTGTCCTTGGACTCCTGCTTGAAGTCATTGGACGGCACGCCGAGCATTTCCAGGCCTTGCGCCTTGTAATGCTGATTGAGCGCTTCGAGGCCCTCGAACTGTGGGGCAAAGCCGCAGAAACTGGCGGTATTGACCACCACCAGCGGCTTGCCGGCGTAGCGCTGACACAGATCGACGGATTCCTTGGCGCGCAACTTCGGCAGCGAACCTTGCAGCGCCTCCGGACAGTCAGCGGCCTGGGCCAGTCCGGTCAACGCCATCAGCAACGCGGGTACAGCACACCAGCGCATGAGCATGTCGGGGCATCCTTTGAGCAGTCATCAGACTCCCGACGTTACTCGCCATCCAAGCCTACAAGCAAGCGCCCAGGCCCAACTGCATCAATGCCAGGCCGCCTTGATGCCAGCCCCACCACACCAGCGCCAGCAACAGCGCGCCGAGTGCGGTGAAGGCGATTCGCGGCCAGGAACGCTTCATACGGCGCCGACAGCCGGCTGCAGACGCGCCACCGGACGCTCGCGCACCGGCCAGTTCAGCGCGGCGGCCAGCAGACTCAGGAGAATCGCCACTTGCCAGATCAAGTCATAACTCCCGGTACGGTCATACACCACCCCACCCAGCCAGCCGCCGAGGAACGAGCCGAGCTGATGGAACAGGAACACGATACCGCCGAGCATGGACAGGTTACGCACGCCAAACAAGGTCGCCACCGTGCCGTTGGTCAATGGCACCGTCGACAGCCAGAGGAAACCCATGGCCATGCCGAACAGGTACGCCGAGGTCGTCGTCACCGGCAGCCACAGGAACAGCACGATCACCACCGCACGCAGCAGGTACAACGCCGTCAGCAGACGCGGTTTGGACATGCGCCCGCCGAGCCACCCGGCGGTGTAAGTGCCGAAGATATTGAACAGCCCGATCAGCGCCAGCACTGTGGTGCCGACGGTTGCCGGCAGATGCTGATCAACCAGATAGGCCGGCAGATGCACGCCAATGAACACCACCTGAAAGCCGCAGACGAAAAAGCCGAACGCCAACAACCAGAAACCCGAATGCGAGCAGGCTTCGCGCAGCGCTTCAGACAGGGTCTGCTCATGACCGAACACCGGCAGCGGCTTGTCCTTGAGCATGCTCACCAACGGCACAATCATCGCCACCAGCAAACCGAGTACCAACAGCGCCGCCGACCAGCCGAGCCAGCCGATCAAACCCAGCGTGCCCGGCAACATCGCAAACTGGCCGAACGAACCGGCAGCACTGGCGATGCCCATGCCCATGCTGCGTTTTTCCGGCGGCACGGCACGGCCAACCACGCCGAGAATCACCGAGAACGACGTACCGGACAGACCGATACCGATCAACAGACCGGCACTCAGCGACAGGCTCAGCGCCGAATCGGACAGCCCCATGCACACCAGGCCCGCTGCATACAGCACGCCGCCGACCAGCACCACTTTCGCCGCCCCGAAACGGTCAGCCAGGGCGCCAGTGAACGGCTGCGCCAGACCCCAGATCAGGTTCTGCAAGGCGATGGCGAAGGCAAACACTTCGCGCCCCCAGCCGAACTGCGCACTCATCGGCGACAGGAACAGACCGAAGCCGTGCCGCACGCCCAATGACAACGCCAGAATCAGCGCACTTCCCAGCAACACCCAACCGCACGTACGCCACATCGATGTCATTGTTATTCTCCGTTCGCGGGTATATACCCGCTTAAATCCGGAAAAACCGGCCCTCAGGCCAGTTCATCCAACAGTCGCAGCAAGGTTTCACGCTTCTCGGCGCCCAGACGATCGATCAATCGCTGCTGCGCCGCTTCCCAGGCCGGCAGCGCCGCCGCGAGGCGTTGTGCACCGGTTTCGGTGAGCCGGACGATGCGGTTACGCATGTCCTCGCCCTCGGCCAGCGCCACCAGGCCCTCACCTTCGAGCACCCGCAAGTTGCGCCCCAGGGTGCTGCGATCCAGACCCATGGCTTCGGCCAGTTCCGAGATGCTCGGCTGATCCAGACGCTGCAGATTGCACAGCAAAGAATACTGGGCAACGTTGATCCCGAAGCCGTCGAGAGCGCCGTCGTAATGCCTGCTGACGCCACGAGCGGCGCGACGCAGGTTGGTGCACAAACACTGAGAAGGAAGCATGATGCGTGTATATACCCGCGACTGTGTTAAATCAAGTTACACATGTTTTTTCATTAGTAGTTCCGGCGCCGGACAGACCGCTATCGCGAGCAGGCTCACTCCTACAAATTGACCGCACTCCCCTGTAGGAGTGAGCCTGCTCGCGATGGAGCCAGAACAGGCAACACAATATCTCAGACCAACACCACCCCAACCAACACCACCATCTCCAGCAACTCCAGCAACGCCCCCGCCGTATCGCCGGTGGTCCCACCCAGCCGCCGCATCATCACCCGCCGCAGCCAGACAAACCCGACCAACGCGACAGCCAGCGCAGCAATCGCTTTCACCCCGGCAATCAGCAAGCAGGCCAGCGCACTTGCCCCAAGCACCCACCAACCGGCCCTGCGCGGCAAATGATCAGCCAACGCTTGCCCCAGCCCCCCCGCCCGCACATACGGCGTGGTCAGAAACAGCCCCAGCAACGCCGCCCGCCCCAGCAACGGCACGATGATCAACATCACCGCATTCCCCTGCTCAATCAGCGCCAGCAACGCGCAGAACTTCAGCAGCAACACCAACACCAGCGTTACCACGGCAATCGGCCCGCTGCGCGGATCCTTCATGATCGTCAGCGTGCGCTCGCGATCACCGAAGCCACCGAGCCAGGCATCGGCGCTGTCAGCCAGACCATCGAGGTGCAGCGCCCCGCTGAGCAGCACCCACACCGTCAGCAACAGCGCCGCATGCAGCAGCAACGGCGCGCCAGCAAATGCCAGGTTCAACACCCAGAGGATCACCCCGAACAGCAACCCCACCAGCGGATAAAACAGCAGCGAACGCCCGAGCTGTTCGGGCTCCGGCATACCCGGCAGACGAATCGGCAAACTGCTGAGAAATTGCAGGGCGATCCACAGTGGCAGCATCTCAGTAACCTTCCTTGAGCACGCCATCGGCTTCGACACTGAGCGCGAACAGCGAAGCATGCGCGACTTCGACATTGAGCAACTGCTCACGCGGCAAACCTCGCGCCTGCGCCAGCAACAGACGCATCACGCCGCCATGACTGATCAACAAAACGCGTTCACCGGCATAGGCCTGATGCAACCGCGCAACCGCGCCCAGCACACGTTCAGCAAAATCGCTGACCGGCTCACCCTGCGGCGGCGTGAACGAATACGGATCGGCCCAGAACAACCCCAGCGCCTCGGCATCAGTCTCCATCAACGCCGCTGCGCTCTGGCCCTCCCAGGCACCGAAATGCAGTTCCTGCAGGTGCTTGTCCAAATGAACCGGCAGATTCAGTTGCTCGCCCAGCTCTGCGGCGAACCGCGCACAACGCTGCAGCGGCGAACTGATCAACCGATCCCATGGCCCACCCACCAGCACGGCAGCACGCATCTGTGCCCACCCCTTTTCGGTGAGCGCATCATCGAGACTGCCGCGCAAACCGCCGCCCAGTTCAGTCTCACCGTGGCGCAGCAGGTCCAGACGCAAGGTCATGCCGGACGATCCGCCACCGCGGCTTCGGCGAACGTCGCCATCTGCCCGTGCAGGTCGCAGGCCAGACGCAATAGCGGCACGGCCAACGCCGCCCCGCTGCCTTCGCCCAGACGCAGGCCGAGCTCCAGCAACGGTTCGGCGTTAAGGGTTTCCAGCACGTGACGATGGCCCGGCTCGGCGCCACGGTGACCGAACAGCAACCATTCACGGCAGGCCGGATTCAGCTGCACCGCGACCAACGCAGCGACCGTGCAGATAAAGCCGTCGACCAGCACCGCGACGCCTTCCTGCGCACAGGCCAGGTACGCGCCGACCAGTGCGGCGATTTCAAAACCGCCGAGGTTGAACAAGGTTTGCAGCGCATCGCCACGTTGCGCCGCGTGCAGCGCCAGTGCACGCTCGATCACTTGTGCTTTATGGCTGACGCCTTCGGCATTCAACCCGGTGCCGGGACCGGTCAGGTGTACCACCGGGCAATCTAGCAAGGCACACGCCAGCGCACTGGCGGCGGTGGTATTGCCAATGCCCATTTCGCCACCGATGAACAACTGCGCGCCCGCCGCTTTGGCGCGCAGCACGCTGTCACGACCGGCCTGCAACGCAAGTTCGCCCTGCGCCTGGGTCATCGCCGCGCCTTTGGCGAAATTCGCCGTGCCCGGGCCGATGTTCAGATGACGCACGCCCGGCAGATTCAACGTCGGTGTCACGGTACCCAGATCGACCACTTCCAACTGCGCATCGAGCTGCCGCGCCAACACGCTGATTGCCGCACCGCCGCTGACAAAGTTGAGCAGCATCTGCCCGGTGACTTCCTGCGGGAACGCGGAAACGCCTTCCGCGACCACCCCGTGATCACCGGCAAAAATCGCGATCCAGACTTGGTCGAGCGTCGGCTTGATCTGTCCCTGCAATCCGGCCAGTTGCACCGCCACGCTTTCGAGGCGACCGAGGGAGCCGGCCGGTTTGGTCAGTTGCTGTTGGCGCGCCGCCGCTTGCTCAACGATCTCGGCATTTACGGATTGGCACGGGTTCAACCACCACGCTTGAGTCATAACGCAGGTCCTTTCAGGGTCAGGGGCAGGCCGGCGACGGTCAGGACGACTCGCTGACAACGCTCGGCCAGAGCTTGATGCAGCCAACCGGCTTCATCGACGTAGCGGCGAGTCAATTCGCCCAGCGGCACGACACCCATTCCGGTCTCGTTGCTGACAAAAATGATTTCCCCCGGCAATGACGCCAGGCAGTTCAGCAGGGCTTCACGCTCGGCGGCGAGACGCGCGGCGTCATCGAGCATCAGCAGATTGGTCAGCCACAGGGTCAGGCAGTCGACCAGCAGGAAACGCTCGGCACTGGCGTTTTCACGCAGGACGCGGGCCAGTTGCAGCGGTTCTTCAATCAGCGCCCATTCGGCCGGACGCCGCGCGCGGTGATGGGCGACGCGTTCGTTCATCTCACCGTCCAGCGGTTGGCTGGTGGCGATGTAAGTGACCGCCAGGTGGCTGTCGCTGGCGAGTTTTTCCGCCAGACGACTTTTGCCGGAGCGGGCGCCGCCGAGGATCAGTTGGAGCATTTTTTTATCCAGAAAAGGTTTAGTGAGATCACCGGCTTCATCGCGGGCAAGCCCGCTCCCACAGGGTTCAGCGGTGTTCAAAAAATATGTATCCGACATCAGACCCTGTGGGAGCTGGCTTGCCAGCGATGGGGCCTGGGCAGGCCACTCAAATCCCGCAGAGCTGACGCAACAAATCGGTATCCAGATGCTGCTCCACCAGATCCGCCAACCGCTCGATATCGCGCTCGCGCAAGCCGTGGTAATCCACCTCCTGCACATCGCTCAACCCGGCCCAGCGCAGCAACGCGGCACTGGCTTGCGGTGATTCGAACAAGCCATGCAGATAAGTGCCGAACACCTGCCCGTCCAGACTCTGCGCGCCGTCGCAACGACCGTCATCCAGATGCACCGACGCATTCTCCAGCGCCGGCCCCACCGTCACGCCCGCATGGATTTCATAGCCACAGACCTCGGCGTTTTCCAGCGCCAGATGCCCACGGACATTGCGCAACTGCTTCTCGGCTTCCAGCGTGGTTTCGAACGCCAGCAAACCGAGGCCGGCACTGGAACCCGGCGCGCCTTCGAGGCCCAGCGGATCGTGCACTTGCTCGCCGAGCATTTGCAGACCGCCGCAGATCCCCAGCAACTTGCCGCCATACCGCAGGTGCCGATTGATCGCCGTGTCCCAGCCATTGGCACGCAGATACGCGAGGTCGCTGCGCACGCTTTTCGAGCCGGGCAGGATGATCAGGTCGGCAGCAGGAATCGCCTGCCCCGGGCCGATGAATTGCAGGTCCACTTGCGGATGCAAACGCAGCGGATCGAAGTCCGTGTGATTGCTAATGCGCGGTAGCACCGGCACCACTACTTTCAGCACTTGCTCGGCCTTGTCGGTCTGGCGCTGGTCGATGCCGTCCTCTGCCTCCAGATGCAGATCCATCACATACGGCAGCACGCCGACCACCGGTTTGCCGGTGCGCTGTTCCAGCCAGTCGAGGCCCGGTTGCAGCAAGGCGATGTCACCGCGAAAACGATTGATGATGAAACCTTTGACCCGCGCCTGTTCGCTCGGCGACAGCAACTCCAGCGTGCCGACCAGATGCGCGAAAACGCCGCCGCGATTGATGTCGGCGATCAGCAGCACAGGGCAATCCACCGCTTCGGCGAAGCCCATGTTGGCGATGTCCCCGGCACGCAGGTTGATCTCGGCCGGCGAGCCGGCGCCTTCGACCATCACCAGCGGATACGCCGCGCTCAGCCGCTCGTGCGACGCGAGCACCGCTTGCATGGCGATGGCTTTGTAGCCGTGATACGCCACCGCGTTCATGCTGGTGACCGCACGGCCATGGATGATCACCTGCGCCCCGGTGTCGCTGTTGGGCTTGAGCAGCACCGGATTCATGTCGGTGTGTGGTTCGAGATGCGCCGCTTGTGCCTGCACCGCTTGCGCCCGGCCGATCTCGCCGCCGTCGGCGGTCACCGCGCTGTTGAGCGCCATGTTCTGCGGTTTGAACGGCACCACCGCCACGCCCTGACGGGTGGCCCAGCGGCACAGCGCCGTCACCAGCGTGCTTTTACCGGCGTCGGACGTGGTGCCTTGCACCATCAGCGTGGTCATTTCGATTCCTTGGCAAAGGCTTGCAGCGCCTGTTCGAGACGCGCTTCTTCAGCGGCGTTGGCAGGCAGGCCGAAACGCAAGCTGCTGTTGTGGGTGAAGATGCGCAGGAGGATGCCGCGTCGGGCCATGAACTCGTGCAACGCAGGCGCGTGCTCGGTGGTCAGCCACTGAAACAACGCGCAACCGCCGTGGGGTTTGAAGCCGTAGTGCTCCAGCAACAGCGCCAGACGTTCACTGGCCTCGTCGCTACGTATACGTTGCCGGGTGTGCGCTTCGGTGTCTTGCAGGCAAGCCTGACCGAGCACCCGCGTCGGTCCGCTCACCGCCCAGGGGCCGACCTGTTCCGCGAGCAATCTGAGCAATTTGCGTTCGGCCAGCACAAAGCCAAGACGCACCCCGGCCAGACCGAAAAACTTGCCGAACGAGCGCAACACGATCAGGCCAACGTGATGGGTATGCGACGCCAGACTCAGCTGCGGCGTGTTGTCCATGAACGCTTCATCGACCACCAGCCAGCCGCCGCGTTGAGCCAGCCGCGCGTGCCAGTCGAGCAGCCGCGCCGGGGTCAGGCTCAGGCCGGTGGGGTTGTTCGGATTGACCACCACCAGCACGTCGAGGCTGTCGAGAAAGAACTCGACTTCCTGCTCCAGCACTTCGCGCACGATGTAACCACTGCGCCGCCAGGCTTCGGCGTGCTCGGCATAACACGGCGACAACACACCGACCTTGCCAGCGCGGCGCAGACGCGGCAGCAACTGGATCGCCATTTGCGAACCGGCCACCGGCAGCACCTGCGGGGCGCCGTAGTAATCGCACGCGGCCTGCTCCAGCCCGTCGTCGGTTTCCGGCAAGCGTGCCCAGGCGCGCAACGGAATCTGCGGCACCGCAAACGGCCACGGCGCAAGGCCGCTGGACAGGTCCAGCCAGTCAGCCTCGGCAATCCCGTAATCGAGTGCAGCCTTGCGCAGCCGGCCACCGTGCTCAAGCATAGAATTCAGCCCCCACGCAGAGAATCAGCAGCCATAACCATACCCCGCGCTGGACCAATTGCCAGCCGCGATCAATCGAATCGGCATCCGCCGGCGAACCTTCGCCCAGTTGCGGACGCTCATGCAGTTCGCCGTGATAGATCGCCGGGCCGCCCAGTTCGACATTCAATGCACCGGCACCGGCCGCCATCACCGGACCAGCGTTGGGGCTGTCCCATTGCGGGCCCTGGCTGCGCCAGCATTTCCAGGCGAGCGAGGTGTTGCCCAGCAGCGCGTAGGTCAGCGCCACCAGTCGGGCCGGAATGTAATTGAGCACGTCGTCGATTTTTGCCGCGCACCAGCCGAAGCGCTCGAAGCGTTCGTTGCGATAGCCCCACATCGCGTCAAGCGTATTGCTCAGGCGATAGAGCGCCACGCCCGGCGCACCCGCTACGACAAACCAGAACAGCGCGGCGAACACCGCGTCACTGCCGTTTTCCAGCACCGATTCGGTGGCGGCACGGGCGACCGCGGTGCTGTCCAGTTCGCTGGTCTGGCGACTGACCAGGTAGCCGACACGCTTGCGCGCTTCTTCCAGATCATCAGCGCGCAAAGCCGCGGCTACCGGCGCGACATGCTCACCGAGGCTGCGCATGCCGAGGGCGCAATACAGCGCAAGAATCTCGACGATCCAGCCCACGTAAGGCGCCCAGGAAAACGCAGTGGCGAGCAAGGTCAGCGGCAGCACCGCAATCACCCACGCGGTGACCCCGTGACTGCGCCAGCCGCGCCCGCCCGCATTGAAACGGCGCTCGATGCGCCCGGCAAAATTGCCGAACGCCACTAGCGGATGCCAGCGTTTCGGTTCACCCAGCAGCGCATCCAGCGCGACCGCGGCGACACTCAACAACGCCACACTCATTGACTCACTCCCCAATAATTTTCGTACAGCAACTCATTGAGCGGCCGCGCCTGCGCCCACCCTTCGAGTACCAGCATCGGCGCCGGATAGAATTCCTTGACCGGCCCCAGGCACAACACCGCCAACGGCTTGGCCCCGGCCGGCAACTGCAGCAGATCGGCCAGTGCCTGCGGTTCGAACAGCGACACCCAGCCCATGCCCAGTCCTTCGGCACGGGACGCCAGCCACAGATTCTGAATCGCGCAGGACAGCGAGGCCATGTCCATTTCCGGCAGCGTGCGACGGCCGAAAATGTGTTTTTCACGATCGTCCATCAGCGCCGCCACCAGCACTTCGGCGCAGTCGTTGATGCCTTCGACCTTGAGCTTCATGAACTCGTCACTGCGCTCTCCGAGGGCTTCAGCGGTACGCACGCGCTCTTCTTCGACAAGGTTCTGGATCTGCCCGCGCAAGGCGCGATCGCTGATGCGGATGAAACGCCATGGCTGCATCAGGCCGACGCTGGGCGCCTGATGCGCGGCTTCGAGCAGGCGGCGCAGCAGCTCCGGTTCGACCGTGCCGCCGGTGAAGTGGCGCATGTCGCGGCGTTCGGCGATGGCTTTGTAAACCGCTTGGCGCTCGGCTTCGGAGAATGCGTTGTCGGTCATGGTCTCATCGCGAGCAGGCTCGCTCCCACATTGGACGGGGTGCTTGCTCAAGAAACGCGATCCCCTGTGGGAGCGAGCTTGCTCGCGAAGGCGGCCTTGAGGTCTGGTGCAAATAATGCGGCAATCGCAGTCGGATTCGACGGAAAGTAGAAATGCACGTACGACGCCGTCATCCGCCCTTCCCGATAAACCGCCTCGGCCCCGCGCCCGCCGTTGGGGCTGATGCCCCGGGCAATCGGCGTCAGTTCGGTGCTGGTCAGGGAATGGTGATAGGTGTGACCGCGCAACGAACCTTCCGGCAAATCCACCGCTTGCAGTGCCAGTGCCGCCAGACGTTTTTGCATCACCGCCTCACCGCGCAGCAGGCCGACCAGTTCGGCGCGGGTGCCGTCAACATCGGTCAACGCGTCGAGCAGATAGAGCATGCCTCCGCACTCGGCGAGCAACGGTTTGCCGGCGGCGTGGTGCGCTCGGATTGCATCGAGCATCGCAGTGTTTTGCGCCAGCACGACGTGGTGCAATTCCGGATAACCGCCGGGCAGATACAGACTGTCGGCGTCGGGCAATTGCGTATCGCGGATCGGCGAGAAAAAGCTCAACTCGGCGCCCATCGCCCGCAGCAGGTCGAGGCTGGCGCCATAAGTGAACGCAAAGGCTTCATCGCGAGCGACAGCGATGCGCACGCCGTCGAGCAGCGGTTCAGCGTTGATCACTTCAGGCGCAGCGAATTCCACGGCCGGTGGCAACGCTACCTCGCAACTGCTGGCCAACGCTTCGGCCGCGGCGTCGAGACGCAGGTCGAGGTCATTCAGTTCGCTGGCCTGCACCAGACCGAGATGGCGGCTCGGCAACTCGATCCCGGTCTCGCGGGACAACGCACCGTACCAGCGCAGACCTTCGGTGAGGCTGCCTTCAAGCAACTGCGCATGACGCAAGGTGCCGACGCGGTTGGCCAGCACGCCGGCAAACGGCAGGTCCGGCTGGTAACGCGCCAGCCCCAGCGCCAAGGCGCCGAAGGTCTGGGCCATGGCGGTGCCGTCGATCACGCCGAGCACCGGCACACCAAAATGCCGCGCCAGATCAGCGCTGGACGGCGTGCCGTCGAACAGGCCCATCACACCTTCGATCAGGATCAGATCGGCTTCGGCGGCGGCTTCCCATAACAGACGGCGGCTTTCCTGCTCGCCGACCATCCACATGTCCAGTTGATACACCGGCGCACCGCTGGCGCGCTCGAGAATCATCGGGTCGAGGAAGTCCGGGCCGCACTTGAACACGCGCACCTTGCGCCCCTGGTTGCGATGCAAGCGCGCGAGCGCGGCGGTGACGGTGGTCTTGCCCTGACCGGAGGCCGGCGCGGCGATGAGTACCGCCGGGCAGTGACGTGGTTGATTCAAAGTTCGACGCCTTTCTGCGCTTTGATGCCGGCCTGGAAGGCGTGTTTGAGCATGCCCATTTCGGTAACGGTATCGCCCATCTCGATCATTTCCGGCTTGGCCGCACGACCGGTGACGATTACGTGTTGCATCGGCGGACGCGCCTGCAGGTCGCTGAGCACTCGATCCAGATCGAGGTAACCGTGCTTGAGGGCGATGTTCAATTCGTCCAGCACCACCAGGCCGATCGACGGATCGCGCAGCAGCTCGCGGGACACTTCCCACGCCGCTTCGGCGGCGGCGATGTCACGTTGGCGATCCTGGGTTTCCCAGGTGAAACCCTCGCCCATCACGTGAAAACGCACTTGCTCGGGAAAGCGGCGGAAAAACAGTTCTTCGCCTGTGCTGTTGCGGCCCTTGATGAACTGCACCACACCGCACTGCATGCCGTGGCCCATGGCGCGGGCGAGCATGCCGAACGCCGAGCTGCTTTTGCCTTTGCCATTGCCGGTCAGCACCAGCACCAGGCCGCACTCGTCAGGCGAATTGGCGATGCGTTCGTCGATCACGGCTTTTTTGCGCTGCATACGCGCCAGATGGCGTTCGTCGCGCTCGGGGGAATCGGTCATGGGGGAGCTCTCCGTTGAGGCTGGATAACGGCGGGCAGGCACAAGAATAGACGGCAAAAAGCCTGGCATCGCCCACCGTGATGCCGCTGGATGGATCAGGCCGGTCTCCGGGCTCATGAGCGGCGCATCGCCTGACTGCGCGCCTTCCCGCGTCTGTCGACACAGTGGCTCAATGCGCAGTTTTCACTCATTTACCGTTGCGGGGGCAGCGCCGGGATCGTGATCGTGCTTCGCCTGAAGACAACCCTCACCGGCTTCCCTGTTTCACCCTGTCGACACACGTCACAGAGCACCTGAAACAAGCCGCGAAGGTTAGAGGGTTGGGGGTGGAGCGTCAATTAAAGAGGGGGCCGTCGGGCGAATAACTGCCGCCGATCAATTAACTGACGCCAATCTTGTGCCACATTGAGACAAGTGATATCAAAGAGCCATGCTTTTGATAGAAAAGCACATCACAACAATAAGGATGATGACGATGCAAGGCATGATCATCAGCAACCCGCGCCTGGAATTCCTGCGCCCGATGCTGGAACGCTGGTTTGACTGTATCGACCGCTACAATGCCATTCGCGGCGACAACGACACCCCTTACTGGCATGACGAGAACGCCAATCTCGGCTTGCTCTCCGCGGCGGCATGGATGGCCGAGCTGGTGACCCTTTGTGATACCTCGACCCGAAAGCAGAACGAGGAAGGCGAACGCAATGCTCGCGCCGACCTGTTCATCGCCGGCGCCGAAGACCGCGCCTACCTTCAGGCGACCCAGCGCTGGCCACGGGTCAACAACCTTAATCTGACCCAGGCCCTGCTGGACATCACCAGCGACGCCAAACGCATCAGTTTTGCCAGCGACCTCAAGCTCGGTTGTCTGTTCGTCGCCCCGCAAAAAGCCCAACACAGCGCCAGCCCCGAAGAGTTGCAGGACATGGTCGACGACCTGCAAAAGGAACACTGCTGCGCCGTGGCCTGGTATTTCCCCTACGCCTACCGCAAGTTGCGCAGCGAAGCGGGTAACTATCACCCAGGCATCGCCGTGCTGTTCAAAGAGGCCCGTGGTTGAGCGGTTGAACCATCGGGTGCGCGCACTCCTCTATGATTAGGCATGCATTCATAGGGAAGATCAGTAATGCGCAAAACCCAACTCGCTCTCGTCATCGCCCTCGCCGGAGGGCTCGCCGCCTGCGGTGAATCCTCCAGCCTGCAAGTTTCTGACGGCACCGGCCCGTCACCGAAACTGCCTGAACCAAACAAAACTTTGATCCCGACGGTGAACATCGCCCCGGCGGTCGGCTGGCCCGCCGGCGGTAAACCGACCGCCGCAGCCGGCACGCAAGTCGCTGCATTCGCCGAAGGCCTCGACCATCCGCGCTGGCTCTACGTGCTGCCCAACGGTGACGTGCTGGTGGCGGAAACCAACGCCCCGCCCAAGCCTGACGACAGCAGCGGTATTCGCGGCTGGGTGATGAAGAAAGTCATGGGCAAGGCCGGCGCTGGTGTGCCAAGCCCGAATCGCATCACCCTGCTGCGCGATGCCGACCACGACGGCGTGGCCGAGACCCGCACGGTGTTTCTGCAAAACCTCAATTCGCCGTTTGGCATGACCCTGGTCGGCAACGATTTGTACGTCGCTGATACCGATCGCCTGCTGCGCTTTCACTACGAATCCGGCGCGACCGAGATCAAGACCCAGCCGATCAAAGTCACGGATCTGCCGGGCGGCACGCTGAACCATCACTGGACCAAAAACGTCATCGCCAGCAAGGACGGCAGCAAGCTGTACGTCACTGTCGGCTCGAACAGCAACGTCGGCGAGAATGGTCTGGATAAAGAAGAAGGTCGCGCGGCGATCTGGGAAGTCGATCGCGCCACCGGCAACCACCGGATCTTCGCCTCGGGCATCCGCAACCCCAACGGCCTGGCGTGGGAGCCCACGACAGGCGCGCTGTGGACAGCGGTCAATGAGCGTGACGAGATCGGCAGTGACCTGGTGCCGGACTACATCACCTCGGTCAAGGACGGTGGCTTCTATGGCTGGCCCTTCAGCTATTACGGTCAGCACGTGGATGTGCGGGTGAAGCCGCAGAATCTGGATCTGGTGGCCAAAGCTATCGCCCCGGACTACGCCGTCGGCCCGCACACTGCCTCGCTGGGCCTGACCTTCGCCGAAGGCAACAGCCTGCCGGCGCAGTTCAAGGAAGGCGCCTTCATCGGCCAGCACGGCTCATGGAACCGCAAACCGCACAGTGGCTATAAAGTGATTTTCGTACCGTTCGCCGCTGGCAAGCCGAGCGGAGCACCGGTGGATGTGCTGACCGGTTTCCTCGACAAGGACGAAAACGCACTTGGCCGCCCGGTAGGCGTGGTGATCGACCAGCAAGGTGGTTTGCTGGTGGCGGATGATGTGGGTAACAAGGTGTGGCGTGTGTCGTCGGCCAAGTAACTTTTGCCTGACCTGAAACAACTGTAGGAGTGAGCCTGCTCGCGAATGCGTAGTGTCAGTCTCCATTGGGTTGACTGATACACCGCTTTCGCGAGCAGGCTCGCTCCTACATTGGAATGGCTGCGATCTTTACTACGGGTTACGCGCCAGATGCTCCGGCTGCAATACCCGCTTGGCACTCAGGTACGCCTTCTGCCAGTACGCCTTCGACAGACTGTCCAGCTTCACCGTGCCGCCGGTGGCCGGCGCGTGCACGAAGCGCCCTTCGCCGACGTAGATCCCCGCATGACTGACCTGTGAGCCGCCATTGGTGGCGAAGAAGATCAGGTCGCCGGTCTGCAAACCCTCTTTGCCGACATTCGGCGCCTGCATCACGATCATCTCGCGCGTCGAACGCGGCAAAGAGATACCGGCCGCGTCGCGGTAGACGAAACCGATCAGGCCGCTGCAATCAAACCCGGAATCCGGAGTGTTGCCGCCCCAGCGATAAGGCGTGCCAACCAGGCCCAGCGCGCGAAACAGCACGTCTTCAGCAGCCGGTGAAAAAGCTTGGGAAGGCCCGAACACCATCGGGGCGCGTACCACGGGCGCAGGCGGCGGAGTGCGGCTGGCGCAAGCGCTGAGCAGCGCTGCGAAGAAGATCAACGTGAGGCGGGCCGACATCATCATAAGCAGAACATCCTGATCTGGCTGCGGCTTTCTCTGCCGAATGGACAGAAACAAAACCGCCTGCGCAGCACGCAGGCGGTTTGCCATCAATATAGATACAGGATTCTAGCGGCTACGCGGCAAACTTCAAGTAAGACTTTAACTTCACCTTGTAAAGTCTAGGTCTACTCCCTTGCCGGGCACCGTTTTGTCGCCACGGACGTGGCGACAACGGGGGAATTACTTGCGAGCGGTTACCACGGTCGGAGCCATCGCGAGGGCGCGCTTGGCTTCGATGAAGGTCTTGCTCCAGTAGCTGTCACCCAGGCTGTCGATGCGAACACCGCCGCTGCGACGACTGCTGGAGTGGATGAACTGGTTGTCACCCAGGTAGATCCCGGCGTGGCTCACACGACCGCGACGACCATTGGTGGCGAAGAACAGCAGATCGCCCGGCTCAAGGTTGCCGCGCGAGACCAGAGGCGCATCCACGTTGATCATTTCACGGGTGGAGCGCGGCAGATTCATGCCGGCTTCTTCGCGGAACAGGTAACCGATGAAACCGCTGCAGTCGAAACCGGCTTCAGAGGTGCCGCCGAAACGGTAACGGGTACCGATCAGGGACATGCCGCGTTCAAGGATGCTGTCGGCCAGAACCGGGAGCTCGTACGGCTTCTTGTTGAAGTCCGAGAGTTCTTTTTCGGTGTCCAGCTCTTCCTGGTAAATAACGGAAGACTGGGCAGTGGCAGAATTTTTGACCTGTTGAGGCTGCTCTTGAACTGGAGAATGAGCAGCGCAACCGAACAACAGGGTGACGAGTGCGAGAGGCACGAGGGGTGCGAAGCGATTTAGCATGGGCACGACCGTGGCTGAAGTTGTAAAGAAGCCGAGACTATGCCCGCTATCGGCCTCATTTGCAAATTCAATCGATCTTTTTGTGACTTCCCGGTTTCTCGTTTACATCTAAGCGCTTAAGCCCATTTGACTCGATACGCGGTCTGCACACGTTGCGGAAAAGCGGATTTTCTGGCGCCTGAAATATGTCGAAACGCGGTCAAAGCCGCGTATTTCAAGGGCTGGCTACCAGCCGAGGGTTTCTTTCAGGAACGGAATCGTCAGCTTGCGTTGCGCCTGCAACGAGGCCTGATCCAGCTGTTCGAGCAGGTCGAACAATGCACTCATGCTGCGGGTGCCGCGAGTCAGAATAAAGTGTCCGACTTCATCGGTCAGGTGCAGACCGCGACGCGACGCGCGCAATTGCAGGGCACGCAATTTGTCTTCATCGGAGAGCGGACGCATCTGGAAGATCAGCGCCAGGGTCAGGCGCGATTTGAGGTCAGCCAGCTTCACCGGCAGCTCGCGCGGCGAGGTTGAAGCGGCAATCAGCAAACGTCGACCGCTGTCACGCAAGCGGTTGAACAGATGAAACATCGCCTCTTCCCAGTCCGGCTTGCCGGCAATCACTTGCAAGTCATCCAGGCAAACCAGTTCGTACTGCTCAAGGTTGTCGAGGATTTCGATACCACGATCCATCAGCTCGGCCAGCGGCAGATACACCGCCGGTTCGCCCATCTGCTCGAAACGCAGGCAAGCCGCCTGCAACAGATGCGTACGCCCTACCCCATGCTTGCCCCACAGGTAGATCAGGCTTTCGGTCCAGCCGGCGTCGGCTTCGCATAAGCGCTCGACATAGCCGAGTGCAGCGGCATTGGCGCCTGGGTAGTAGTTGATGAAGGTGGCGTCGTCACGCAGACGCACACCTAGGGGCAGCTGAATCGGTTTCATGCTGACTGAACAGTTCTCAAGGAACCGTTAGTGGCCTCTGTGTAAAGTTTGCGAAGTTTATACCCGTGAAGCTGAGCGCACAATGCGACAGACCCCAAGCAAAATCAAAGGTTTGCGTTAACACGCTGGTTTTATGACAGTTTCTCTGACGCAGTAGCGAACCAACCTGCCGCAAAGCCCGGGCCAGCCCGGCACGACGCCGGGCCGCCCGTGATCGAATTACAACTCGGGTTCATCTGCCCCGCTGTAGATATCCGAGTCCTTGTACAAATCGTGCACGTGACGCACCAGCACCATGATCACCGCCGCCACCGGCAATGCCAGCAGCACACCGGTAAAGCCGAACAGCTCGCCGCCGGCCAGGATCGCGAAGATCACCGCCACCGGATGCAGGCCGATCCGATCCCCCACCAGCAGTGGCGTCAGCACCATGCCTTCCAGCGCCTGCCCGACCATGAACACCGCCACGATGCCGATCATCGGGTACAGGTCGCCACCGAACTGGAACAGCCCGGCAATCAGCGCCGCGCCAATACCGATCACAAAGCCCATGTACGGCACGATCGCCGCCAGACCTGCGATCAGGCCGATCAATAGCCCCAGTTCCAGACCAACAATCATCAGGCCCGCTGCGTAGATCACGCCCAGCGCCAGCATCACCAGCAACTGTCCGCGCACAAACGCGCCGAGCACCTCGTGGCACTCAGCTGCGAGCGAGACGATGGTTTCTTCACGATCACGCGGCAGCAGGCTGCGGATCTTGGCCATCATCACGTCCCAGTCACGCAGCAGGTAGAAACTCACCACCGGGATCAACACCAGATTCGCCAGCCAGCCGATCAGCGCCAGACTCGAGGCCGTCGCCTGACTCAGCACCACGCCGACGATGTCAGTGGTCTGCCCCATGTGTTCACTGATTGCAGCCTTGACCTTGTCGAACTTCCAGAAACCGTCCGACAGGCCCAGCTTCGATTGCGCCCACGGCAACGCCGTGTGCTGCAGCCAGTCGAGCATCTGCGGCGCCAACTCATACAAACGCACCAACTGCTTGGCAAGCATCGGCACCAGCACCAACAGCAACGTGGTGACGATCAGAGTGAACAAGGCGAACACCGCGATCACACCCCAGGTTCGCGACAAACCGAGTTTCTCCAACCGATCCACCAGCGGATCGAACAGATACGCCAGCAGCAACGCCACCAGAAACGGCGTGAGGATCGGATGCAGCAACCAGACAAATGCGCAAAGCAGGACTACCCCACCGAGCCAGAACCAACGCCGCGTATCGGCCATGTACCACTCCCACTGCTTCTATATAAGGAAAGACTTACCAGCGAAACCGCAACGAAGGTGCTACCGGTGCAGGCGCTGGAGCCGCAATAGGCGCTGCACCTGCGACGGCTGGCTGCGGCGCTGCCACTGGCGTCGGTGCTTCGGCCGGCAACTCCTGCAACTTCGCCAGCGACAATTGCGCGCGCAATTGATCGGCACTGCCGTTGACCCGATACACGATGCGATCACCATCGACACTTTGCAGACGCACACCAAACGGTTCGAGTAACCGCAGCAGCGTGGCGTAATGCTCAAGATTCATGCCCTGCACTTCCAGAGTCTGTTGGCCCGAAGCGCCAGGCTTGGCGACAAAGCGCGGCGCCAGACGCTCGGCCACCGCCAGCATCACGGCATCGGCCACGGCAGCCTGATCGGCGCCCTGCACACTGCCGGCCTCTTTCTGATCGCCCAGCCACAGATGCCATTTGGCCTGCCACTGCCCGCCCTCTTCGTGCGCATGCACCGCCAGCAAGGCATCCGCGCCGTAACGCTCCGAAGCGCCGCGCAATGGCGCGGGATCGGTGCCATCCAGCACTGGCGCGGTAGCCACCAGTTGCTCACTCAGATCCGCCAGCGGCAGACGCAGCGGCAAGCCGCGATGCTGAGCCGCAGAACGCAATGGTGCAGCCGCTGCCTGACCGTCGCCGACCAGGCTCGAACCTTCAGTCGAATCGTTCAACCACCAGCTCAGAATCGACGGCCGACTCGCCCCCCACAATGACAGCCCGGCCCGGCGCAGCGCCTGCTCGGTGGTGGCCGGATCGAAATCGACCTTGAGCACCTCCGGCGGCCCGGCATCGAAACCGAATTGACTGATGATCTGCTGCGGATCCTTGCGAATCGCCGCCAACCCCGGATTCTGCGGAGCCTTGGGGTCACCGGTCAGGCGCAACACCAGCGTATCCAGTGCCGCCTGAGTGGCGCGATCACGCTCTTCCGGCGCCTGGCTGCTGACCGGCTGGCGCACTTGATAGAGACCCTTGAGGTTTTCGGCATGACTCGCCAGGCTGACCAACGACAAACAACCCACAACCAACAATTTACAAAAACGCATGGAAAATTCCCGTCGACAGGAGCGGCTGGAACAGGCCGCGTGAACCGGTTAAGCAAGGCTGTGACAATCTGCCATCGCAAAACATTCACACGCTAGCGGTAAGTTTTTGCACAGTGATAACGATAGACGGTTAATCGGCACACCTTATACAGGCAGCCGCCCGGCACAATTGCAAAAAATTTCAGTCGATTATGCCCCTGCCCGTCGGCGCGAGGATGGCCGCTGCCCCTCAAGCCTGATAAAATCGCGCGCCTTCGCAGACCGGCAACAGCCGGGCACCCCGAAATTCGCGTAAGGCCATCGCCCTCTCGATTTCGATGTTCCCGCTGAACTCGGTCGTTACCCCTGAATCCCCTCCCCTAAAGGCCTGGATCATGAGCAAGCAACCCTCCCTGAGCTACAAGGACGCCGGTGTAGACATCGACGCCGGTGAAGCATTGGTCGAACGCATCAAGAGCGTCGCCAAGCGCACTGCGCGCCCGGAAGTCATGGGCGGCCTGGGCGGTTTCGGCGCCCTCTGCGAGATCCCGGCCGGTTACAAACAGCCGGTGCTGGTTTCCGGTACTGATGGCGTCGGCACCAAGCTGCGCCTGGCGCTGAACCTGAACAAGCACGACAGCATCGGCCAGGACCTGGTCGCCATGTGCGTCAACGATCTGGTGGTGTGCGGCGCAGAACCGCTGTTCTTCCTCGACTACTACGCCACCGGCAAGCTGAACGTCGACGTAGCTGCCACCGTGGTCACCGGTATCGGTGCAGGCTGCGAACTGGCTGGCTGCTCCCTGGTCGGCGGCGAAACCGCTGAAATGCCTGGCATGTACGAAGGCGAAGACTACGATCTGGCCGGCTTCTGCGTCGGCGTCGTGGAAAAAGCCGAAATCATCGACGGCTCGAAAGTCGCCACCGGTGACGCGCTGATCGCCCTGCCATCGTCCGGCCCGCACTCCAACGGCTACTCGCTGATCCGCAAGATCATCGAAGTGTCGGGTGCCGACATTGAAACCGTTCAGCTCGACGGCAAGCCACTGACCGAACTGCTGATGGCCCCGACCCGCATCTACGTGAAGCCGCTGCTCAAGCTGATCAAAGACACCGGTGCGGTCAAAGCCATGGCCCACATCACCGGTGGCGGCCTGCTGGACAACATTCCGCGCGTTCTGCCAAAAGGCGCTCAGGCCGTGGTTGACGTAGCCAGCTGGACTCGCCCGGCGGTCTTCGACTGGCTGCAAGAGAAAGGCAACGTCGACGAGACCGAAATGCACCGCGTACTGAACTGCGGCGTGGGCATGGTGATCTGCGTGGCTCAGGAGCACGTTGAAGTGGCCCTGAACACCCTGCGTGACGCCGGCGAACAGCCTTGGGTCATCGGCCAGATCGCTGCCGCTGCCGAAGGCGCTGCTCAAGTCGAGCTGAAAAACCTCAAGGCTCACTGATGTCCCAGACCTGTGATGTCGTGGTGCTGTTGTCCGGCACCGGCAGTAACTTGCAGGCTCTGATCGACAGCACGCGGACCGGCGACAGCCCGGTCCGCATCGCTGCGGTGATTTCCAACCGCGCCGACGCCTATGGCCTGCAACGCGCCAGTGACGCGGGTATCGCCACCCGCTCGCTGGATCACAAGGCTTTCGAAGGTCGCGAGGCCTTCGATGCTGCCCTGATCGAACTGATCGACGAATTCAAACCGAAACTCGTGGTACTGGCCGGCTTCATGCGCATTCTCAGCGCTGATTTCGTGCGCCACTATCAGGGTCGTCTGCTCAATATCCACCCGTCGCTGCTGCCCAAATACAAAGGGTTACACACTCATCAGCGCGCGCTCGAGGCCGGCGATGCGGAGCACGGCTGCTCCGTGCACTTCGTCACCGAGGAACTCGATGGTGGACCACTGGTCGTACAGGCAGTAATACCGGTAGAGTTGCACGACACGCCGCAGACACTTGCGCAGCGAGTGCATGTCCAGGAACACCTGATCTACCCGATGGCTGTACGCTGGTTTGCCGAAGGCCGACTGGCACTCGGTGAGCAAGGTGCTTTACTGGATGGCCAGTTACTCGCGGCCAGCGGCCACTTGATTCGACACTAGGAGATTTTATGCGTCGCGCCCTGCTCTTCGCTTGCGCTCTGCTCGCCCTGCCTTTCGCGCAGGCGGCAGACCTTCAACCGTTCTCCGCCAGCTACACCGCCGACTGGAAACAGTTGCCCATGAGCGGCACCGCCGAACGCAGCCTGACCAAGGAAGCCAACGGCGTCTGGAAACTCAGCTTCAAAGCGTCGATGATGATCGCCAGCCTGACCGAAGAAAGCACCCTGACCCTGGACAAGGACACCCTGCTGCCACAGTCCTACCACTTCGAACGTGGCGGTCTGGGCAAAGCGAAAAAGGCTGATCTGGACTTCGACTGGAACAGCAAGATGGTCACCGGCACTGACCGGGGCGACGCGGTGAAGATCCCGCTGAACCGTGGCATGGTCGACAAGTCGACCTACCAGCTGGCCCTGCAGCATGACGTGGCCGCCGGCAAGAAGACCATGAGCTATCAGGTGGTCGACGACGGTGAAGTCGACACCTATGACTTCCGTGTACTGGGTGCCGAGAAAGTCGACACCAAGGCCGGCAAGATCGATGCAATCAAGGTCGAGCGCGTGCGTGACCCGACACAAAGCAAGCGCATCACGGTGCTGTGGTTCGCCAAGGACTGGGATTACCTGCTGGTCCGCCTGCAACAGGTTGAAACCGACGGCAAGGAGTACAACATCATGCTTCAGGACGGCACGGTCAACGGCAAAACCGTTAAAGGCAGCTGATCCGCCGCTACACCGAAAGCCCCGCAGATGCGGGGCTTTTTTATGCCTGCAATTCCGCCCTGTAGGAGCTGCGGCACGCTGCGATCTTTTGATCTTGAAGCAGAATCAACAGATCGCAGCGTGCCGCAGCCCCTACAGGGACAGGATCAGACCGAAAATTTGGCCACCATATTGTTCAAATCCACCGCCAGCCGCGACAACTCCTGGCTTGCCGCACTGGTCTGATTTGCCCCCGCCGACGTCTGCATCGCCAGATCGCGGATGTTCATCAGGTTGCGGTCCACCTCCCGCGCCACCGCTGCCTGCTCCTCCGAGGCGCTGGCGATCACCAGGTTGCGCTCGTTGATCAAGGTGAACGCCGAGGCAATTTCCTCCAGCGCCAAACCCGCAGCCTTGGCCAGTTCCAGAGTCGAATTGGCGCGGACGCTGCTCTGTTGCATCGAACTGACCGCCGAATCGGTACCCTGCTGGATGCCACCGATCATCTGCTCGATTTCCTGGGTCGATTGCTGGGTGCGATGGGCCAGCGCCCGCACCTCATCGGCCACCACCGCGAAGCCACGCCCGGCATCCCCGGCCCGCGCCGCCTCAATCGCTGCGTTCAGTGCCAGCAGATTGGTCTGCTCGGCAATCGAGCGGATCACATCGAGCACTTTGCTGATGCCATGAACCTTCTGCGCCAGATCCTCGACCTGCGTTGCATTGGACGTGACGTCGTCAGCCAGGGACTGGATCGAAGTCACCGTCTGGTTGACCTGCTCGCGCCCATGCTGGGCAATCCGGTCAGACTCGCGCGACGCCTCGGAAGTAGCCACGGCGTTGCTCGCCACCTCTTCCACGGCAGCGGTCATCTGATTGACCGCCGTGGCGGCCTGCTCGATCTCCAGGCTTTGCTGGTGCAGCCCGCGCGTGGCGTCCTCGGTGACGCAACTCAGTTCCTCCGAAGCCGACGCCAACTGGCTGGACGATTCGGAAATCTGCCGAATGGTGTCGCGCAGGTTGTGCTGCATGCTTTTCAGCGCCTGCAGCAGCCGCGCCGGTTCGTCCTTGCCGGAGATGTTGATATCGCCCGTCAGATCACCGCCGGCCACCACTTCCGCCACGCCCAGTGATTGCGCCAGCGGCAGGACGATGCTGCGGGTCAGCAACAACGCCAGACCGATGGTGATCAATGCGGTAATGCCAATCATCACCCCGACCCACACCCGCGAATTGATGAAAACCAGGCGCGCTGCTTCAGTGGCAAGATTGGCGTTGTGCTTGTTCAGCTCGACCAACTCCTTCAGGGTGGCCGCCATGTCGTCGGCCAACGGGCTCATTTCACCGTTGAGAATCGCCGCCGCCTCCTCCACCCGATTCTGTGCGGACAACTGCATGACCTGCGCCTGAAACTCCAGGTACTTGTGCTCGGCGACCTTGAAGCGGTCGAACAACTTGCGCTCTTCGGGCAGCACGATCAACACGTCATAGCGTTGTTGCGCTTCGCTCAAGACACCGCGCAGGTCATTGAGCTTGGCGACATTCTGCGCC
Organism: Pseudomonas sp. MWU318; assembly: GCF_016756945.1. Classification (NCBI taxonomy): domain Bacteria; kingdom Pseudomonadati; phylum Pseudomonadota; class Gammaproteobacteria; order Pseudomonadales; family Pseudomonadaceae; genus Pseudomonas; species Pseudomonas sp. MWU318. Next base: position 23,608 of record NZ_JAESJL010000014.1, on the reverse strand, counting down.
AGCGCCTGCGGGTCGCGATTGAGCAGCAGGCGCATGGTCAGCGCACGCAGGCGCAACATGTCCTGACTCATCTCGCCGACCGCCATCACGCTCGGCAGCCAGTTGTTGTCGACCTCATCAGACTGGGCGCGCATGTTCGCCATTTGCAGCAGGGCGAACGCCCCCAGGGCAAATACCATCAGCGCCAACACACCAAAACCAAGGCCGGCTCGCGGCGCGATATTGAGACTACGGATGCTCATGACTCTGGTTCCTTCCAAAAGCGCTGCATCAACCCTGCAGCTGGTTGCTTTAGAAGGTATCGGCCCGGCGAAAATTTGCGTAAGACCAAAAGGTGATATCAAAAGGCCTTGATACTTCGAACCCTCGGCATTAACGATTCAGCGCGGTTTCCCCGGACTTTGCCGCTGTTCGCGGCAATATTGCCAGGAAGTTGTCCCGGGCCACTTTACGGGCGACATCCTCGGGCAAGGCATCAAGGAACGGGGTGAAACTGTGCATTTCCTGACCGAGCTTGTTGAATCGGCCGACAACATCCGAACCGACCATGAAGCGCTCAGGGTATTTTTCCACCAATGCCAGCCATTCCGCTCGCGGCTTGCCCTGCTCGTCCAGCAAATAAGGGCTGAGCATGCTCCACGACAGATCAATGAACAGGTTCGGGTAGGCCTCAAGCATCCGGCTCACGGTGGGCAGGAGGAATTTCAGCTGCGTCTGGTGCCGATGAATCTCGGCGCTGGTACCGGCGTGAGCCCAGATGAAACGCGTGTGCGGGTGATTACGCAGCGGCTCCTCGATTTCCTTCAGGTACAGCGGATTTCTCTCACGCTTGGAGGTGATATTGGAATGCAGCATCACTGGCAGATCATTTTCCGCTGCCAGGTGATAAATCCGCTTCATCGCTTCGTTATTGGCCCGTGGCGTGTCGCCGGCGGTCAGCGCCGTCAGGTCATCATGGCGGGTAAACACCTCGCCTATGCCCTGCCACAGCCCCGGATATAGATCGAGCATGCGCTGGATGTGCGCGGCGGAGTTCTTGTCGTTGGGGTTAAACCCGGAAAGAAACGGATGGAAGTGCTGACGCTGCTCCGAAGTCAGCTTTTGCACGGCATCGGCAACGATCACGTCGGTGGCGCTGTACCAGTAGGCATCGGCATCATCGCCGGCGTAATAACGCGGACGCTTGGGTTCGTCCTCATGCCATTTCTTCGCCACGGGAATACCGGAAATCATCACATGGTCGATGGAATTGTCCTTCATCGCCGTGAGCAATTTCGCCATGCCGGCGGTTTCCTGGAAAAAATCCACGTAATGCAGGTGCGCATCGCTGTAGGTGTAATCGCGGGCGCTGGCGCTTCCGGCAAATGCCAGCAGGCAGGCAAGACTCAAACGAAACAAGGACACAAGTAATCTCCGGCAGGTAGGCATAGCCTAGACCCTGAGCCGATGACAAGGGTTCATCCTGCAGGAAAGTGGAACGCGCCTCCGTAGGAATGCTCTATAACTGCAAGGTCTTTTTTTGATCGCACGACTTTTCCTACTGCCAGTGAGGTTGCCATGACTGTTACCGTCAATACCGTCTCCGCCGAAGGTTTTCGTCACACCGTACAGATCGATGACCATGAATTGTTTGCCGACGTGCCGAAGTCTGCCGGCGGTGAAGGCTCGGCACCCGAGCCACACGACTACTTCGACGCCGCGCTGGGTGCCTGCAAAGCCCTGACCCTGAAAATGTACGCGAAGAAGAAAGACATCCCGCTGACCGGCGTGGGTGTCGAGGTCAAGCGCGACAACAGCGAAGAGCAGAAAGGCAAATACGTCCTGCACGTGACGCTTACCCTCAAGGGCGTCCTCACCGATGCCCAGCGTGAAGAACTGCTGCGCGTCGCCGATCGCTGCCCGATCCACAAACTGATGACTACCACCGACGTCAGCATCGAAACCCACGCTCCACAGGGCTTCGACAGCCAGTAATCACCCTCTGCCAGCGGCGGGTTATGCTTCTGGCATCACCCGCTCAGCCTGGAATGCACCATGGATACGCAACCACTGATCATCCGCCCGCGCGCCGAAGACGTCGAAGGCCAGCCGATCCTGCGCCCGCTGCCGTCAGCCAAATGCCGCAGCGTCGGGCCTTTCGTGTTTTTCGACCACATGCTCGAAACGATTTATCCGACGGGCAAAGGCATGAACATCCGACAGCATCCGCACATTGGTCTGTCGACCCTGACCTACCTGTTCGAAGGACAGATCCAGCACAAGGACAGCCTTGGCTCCGATCAGGTGGTCAGCGCCGGCGATGTCAGCTGGATGACCGCCGGCAGTGCGATTGCCCACGTCGAGCGCACGCCCGAGCCGTTGTGGCAGCAAAGCTTCACCATGCACGGTTTGCAAATCTGGCTCGCTTCGCCCAAGGATCACGAGCAAGGCCCGGGACATTACAGCCATCACCCGGCGGCAACCTTGCCGGTCAGCGATAACCTTGGTGTGCAGATTCGGATGATCGCCGGGTCAGGCTTTTGCCTGGAATCGCCGGTGCCGGTGCTTTCTCCTACGCTCTACGCCGAAGTGAAGATGCACACCGCCACCACTTTGCTGATCCCGACCGAGCACGCAGAACGCGCTATTTATGTGCTGAGTGGCGATGCGCAGTTGAATGGCGACCCCCTCGAATCCCATGCGCTGGCGGTATTGCCGGCCGGGGAAGAGCTGAGCCTGTTCGCCGAAAGCGATGTGCACGCAGTGGTGTTTGGCGGCGCACCGCTGGACGGGCCACGGCGGATCAACTGGAATTTTGTCGCGAGCGATTCGGCGGCGATTGATGAGGCGCGGCGCAAGTGGGCGGCCGGGGATTGGCCGACGGTGCCGGGGGAAGTGGAGCGGATTGAATTGCCGCGTTAAGCCTTTACCCTCACCCCAGCCCTCTCCCAGAGGGAGAGGGAGCCGACTGAGCTGTCTTGCGTCATACACCGACCTGAAAATTCTTGGCGATTATAGATTCACCGCAGGCACTTTCAGGTCGGTGCAAATTTACAGCATACGCCATTCAGTCCCCTCTCCCTCTGGGAGAGGGTTAGGGTGAGGGGCTTTTTGCTTTTCAGCCTTTGAACACTTCATCCAGCAAATCATGCATCGACTTGAACGCACGCTTGGCGGTCTTCGCGTCGTACATCATCTTGCCCGGCACATTGGCATGCGGATCGGTAAACGAGTGCACCGCACCGCCGTAGCTGAGCAGCTGCCAATCGACCTTCGCCGCGTTCATTTCATCTTCGAACGCCGGCAATTGCTCTTTCGGCACCAACGGGTCGGAGGCACCGTGCAGCACCAGCACCGAGCCCTTGATGTTCTTTGCGTCCGCCGGGTTCGGCGAGTCGAGCGTGCCGTGGAACGACACCGCCGCCTTGACCGGTGCGCCGGTACGCGCCAGGTCCAGTGCACAGCAACCACCGAAGCAGAACCCGAACACCGCCAGCTTCGAGGCATCGACCGCAGCCTCGCCCTGCTTCTGCAATTGTTCGAACGCTGCCTGCATGCGCTTGCGCAGCAGTGCGCGGTCGTTCTTCAGCGGCATCATCGCCGCGCCGGCCTCGTCAGCGTTCTGCGGACGTACTGCCTGGCCATACACGTCAGCAATCAACACCACGTAGCCCTTGGCCGCGACCGATTTGGCGATTTCTTCCGCCCCGGCGCTGACGCCCATCCAGTTCGGCGCCATCAACAGGCCCGGGCGTGCGCCCTTGTGCTCAGCATCGAATGCCAGACGACCTTCAAAGGGCTGGCCATCCAGCTGATAGACCACGGAACGTACAGTAACTTGGCTCATTTCTGACTCCTGATTAGTTAAACACCAGAATGAAAAAACCCGCCGAAGCGGGTTTTTCTACAACGTGATCAAGCTGACAGTTCAACCAGCAGCTTGTTCAGACGGGTCACGTAAGCGGCCGGGTCTTTCAAGCTTTCGCCAGCCGCCAGAGCGGCCTGATCGAAGAGGATGTGCGACAGGTCGCCAAAACGCCCTTCGTTCTGCTCGCCGTCGAGTTTCTCGATCAGCGGGTGGCTCGGGTTGAACTCGAAGATCGGCTTCGACTCCGGCACTTTCTGCCCGCTGGCTTCGAGGATCTGGCGCATTTGCAGGCCCAGGTCCTGTTCGCCGATCGCCAGAATGGCTGGCGAGTCGGTCAGACGATGGGAAACCCGGACTTCCGCCACGGAATCGCCCAGCGCGGTTTTCAGGCGCTCGACCAGACCTTCTTTGGACTTGGCGACTTCTTCTGCGGCTTTCTTGTCCTCTTCCGAGTCCAGGTTGCCCAGATCGAGATCACCGCGTGCCACGTCGACAAACGTCTTCCCATCGAATTCGCTGAGGTAGCTCATCAGCCACTCGTCGATACGGTCGGTCAGCAGCAGCACTTCGATGCCTTTCTTGCGGAAGACTTCCAGGTGCGGGCTGTTCTTGACCTGCGCGTAGGTTTCGCCGGTGAGGTAGTAGATCTTGTCCTGACCTTCCTTGGCGCGCGCCAGGTAGTCAGCCAGACCGACAACTTGCTCGCCGTCGTCGCCTTGAGTCGATGCGAAACGCAGCAGACCGGCAATTTTTTCCTTGTTGGCAAAATCTTCTGCCGGGCCTTCTTTCATGACCTGACCGAAGTTTTTCCAGAAGCCCTTGTATTGCTCAGGCTCGTTCTTCGCCAGTTTTTCCAGCATGTCCAGCACGCGCTTGGTCAGCGCCGACTTCATCGAGTCGATGATCGGGTCTTTCTGCAGGATTTCCCGCGATACGTTCAGCGACAGGTCGTTGGAATCGACCACACCCTTGATGAAGCGCAGGTACAGCGGCAGGAACGACTCGGCCTGATCCATCACGAACACGCGCTGCACGTACAGCTTCAGGCCTTTCGGCGCTTCACGCTGGTACAAGTCGAACGGCGCGCGGGCCGGCACGTACAGCAGCGAGCTGTACTCGAGCTTGCCTTCGACCTTGTTGTGGCTCCAGGCCAGCGGGTTTTCGAAGTCGTGAGCGATGTGCTTGTAGAACTCCTGGTATTCCTCATCCTTCACTTCAGTGCGCGGACGGGTCCACAGGGCGCTGGCACGGTTGACGGTTTCCCATTCAACGGCAGGCTTCTCTTCGCCTTCGGCGGCAGTGACTTCTTTCGGCAGCTCGATCGGCAGCGCGATGTGGTCGGAGTATTTCTTGATGATGTTGCGCAGACGCCAGCCCTCGGCGAACTCGTCTTCAGCGGATTTCAGGTGCAGGACGATGCGGGTGCCGCGTTCTGGCTTGTCGATGGTGGCGACTTCGAATTCGCCCTCGCCTTTCGACGACCAGTGCACGCCTTCGCTGGCCGGAGTGCCGGCGCGACGGCTGTACACGTCGACTTTGTCAGCCACGATGAAGGCCGAGTAGAAGCCGACACCGAACTGGCCGATCAGGTGAGAATCTTTTTTCTGATCGCCCGAGAGATTCTTCATGAAATCGGCGGTGCCCGACTTGGCGATGGTCCCCAGGTGGGTGATCACATCGTCACGGTTCATGCCGATACCGTTGTCTTCGAGGGTGACGGTCTTGGCGTCCTTGTCGAAGCTCACACGGATTTTCAGTTCAGCGCCACCTTCGAGCAACTCAGGCTTGGCCAGGGCTTCGAAGCGCAGCTTGTCGACAGCGTCAGAGGCGTTCGAGATCAATTCGCGAAGGAAGATTTCCTTGTTGGAATACAGCGAATGGATCATGAGGTGCAGCAGCTGCTTTACCTCGGTCTGGAAGCCCAGGGTTTCCTTTTGAGTTTCCACACTCATGGTCATCAAACTCCAATCAGATGGCAGTGGCCGCGACCCAGAGGGTCAACGGCGGGTTGTTCACTGAGTTGGGGGCAGCGTTTAGGATTTCAAGGGCTCATCAATTTTGAAATGTGCACGGGCGGTGGCAATCGGTTCGCTCTCGGTGCTTTGCCAGGCCGTGATGGCGACGTTGGCCACGCGCCGGCCCTGACGACAGACCTGACATTTGGCCCAAGTGTCGCGAAACTGCCCGGCGCGCAGGTAATCCAGAGAGAAGTCGATGATCTTCGGCACCCCGGGCGAACCGGTGAAGATCAGCAAATGTAACGCGGCCGCCAGCTCCATGAACCCGGCAATCACCCCGCCATGGATCGCCGGCAATAAAGGGTTACCAATGTTGTCCTTGTTCGCCGGCAGCTTGAACAGCAACTCATCGCCGACTCGCGCGCATTCGACGCCGATCAGCCCTGCATAAGGAATCAGTTGCAGCAGCGGCGCGTAATCGCCCTGAGCGTGAGCCTGCAGCAACTGTTGCTTCCAGTCATCGCTCATCGATTTTCTCCTTTGACCTTGCCGCCAAATCCCTGGGTACCTTTCAGGCCCTTGCCCATGCGCATGAATGTGCCGACGACATGGGCGATCGGTTGCTGCGGGTCGTCCTGATAAGCGAAGCCGCGGGCGAAGATCACGTCGGTGGTGACCCGGTAACACTGGGCAAAGCCATAGACATCCTTATTCGGCTCGGCGGCATGCATGTAGTCGATACGCAGGTCCAGGGTCGGGCAGACTTCGAACTCCGCCAGCACGCACAACGTGGACATGCCGCACGCGGTGTCCATCAGCGAGGTAATGGCGCCGCCGTGGATGACCCCGGTCTGTGGATTGCCGACGATTTGCGCGCTGTACGGCAACCTCACCGTGAGCCCTTCGCTGCTGGCGCTGTGTACCGTCAAACCGAGCACCTGACAATGGCGCAGGGCCGAAAGAAATCGTGTCGCGCGCTCAAAAACGGGGTTTTCAGCCATTTGATAATTACTCTCGTCAGAGCCTTTTGCCAGTAGTAAGAAATACGGCAAAAGTTCCACTAAAAAACAAACTTATATATCTGAACGAAATGAGGAACTTAACCTTTGGGCCAGTGCTCTTAAGGCCAGTAGTTATTTTCCATAAGGAGAAACACCCCATGCGTAAGACTTTAGCTATTGCCTTGATGTTGACCGCTTCCCTCGGTCTCGCTGCCTGCGATAAAAAATCCGAGGACAAAGCTCAAGATGCCAACCAACATGCTGAGCAAGCTCAGCAAGACATGAACAAAGCTCAGGATAAAGTGAACGACGCAGCAAAAGAAAATGCCGAAGCTGCCAAAGCTCAGGCTGAATCGAATCAAGCTGCTCAGGAAGAAGCTGCCAAGAAGCAATAATTGCGACTTGATGCAGAAAAAGAAAACCCGCCAAGTGCGGGTTTTCTTTTGCCTGTGATTTTTTGTCAGTCTTGGCTTAGAGGCTTTCTTAGAGCAATACGGTTCTAAAAGTCGGACTAATCATCAGCAACAAACTGCAGACCAGGCCGACCAGCCACACCAGACTGCGCAGGGATGGTTTATCCGCCAGGTACAACCACACGTAAAGAATCCGCGCGATCACAAAGATGATTGCCAGAGCATCGATCAACCAGCCTTGGGTTTGCGTGGTGTGCGCCATCAGCACACCCACTGCGAACAGGATGAACGCTTCGATGCAGTTCTGATGCGCCGCCAGCGCCCGCGCGCCGTAACCGGTGAGTTGCGCCTGTTGTTGGCGCGGCAGGTGGTTGTTGTAACCGCCCTGCTCTTTCATGGCTTTACCCACCGGCATACGCGCGATGTAAATCAACAGTGCACTGATAAACACACACCAGAACGGAATACTCATCAAGCGGCCTCTTTATTGGTTTCGGGCAATGGTGCCTCTGTAGGGGTATAGACCATCACATCCAGCACGTCGGAATGAAACTCGCGGCGGTACAACACGATGACCACCCCGGCACTCATCAACATGAACAGCCACGGGCTGACAAACCACGCCAGCATGCTCATGCCGAAGTAATAAGAACGCAGACCGAAGTTGAACTGGTTGGCCGCCATCGAAATCACCCGCGCCGCCCGCAGTGCGAACGCCTTGCGCTCCTGCTCCGAGACCTGACGCTCACCGATCATCGGCGCGGAACCGACCAGCACGGCAGCAAAGTTGTACTGACGCATGCACCAACTGAAGGTGAAGAACGCATAGACGAACACCAGCGCCAGACACAGCAACTTGATCTCCGACATGCCCTGCGATGCCTGCTGCACCATCGGGATATCCGCCAGCAACGACACGGCGCGCTCGGATGCACCGAGCACGGTGAGAATGCCGGCGAGGATGATCAGGGTGCTGGAGGCGAAGAACGAGGCGTTGCGCTCCAGATTGCCGATCACGCTGGCGTCGGCGATACGGTTGTCACGCAGCAGCATGCGGCGCATCCAGTCTTCGCGATACAGGTGCAGCACGCTGGCGAGGCAAGCGGTGTCGCGGGCCTTCCACGACGCATAGCGGGTGTAGCCGCCCCAGCAGATGACAAACCAGAGCGCGGCCAGCAGGTGGATCAGATTGGCTTGGATGAACGACATTCGTTTTCCTGTGAAGTGTGGATGCATTACCTGTAGGAGTGAGCCTGCTCGCGATTCGCTGGCACACCCGGCATTGATCCGACAGGTACGACGCCAACGCGAGCAGGCTCACTCCTACATAAAATCTGTGCAGTGCTTCGACGTTAGCTCGCGGAAAAAGACACTGCCAGACGCCCATAAAAAATGCCCCGTATCGATTGATACGGGGCATTTCTGTTTAAGCGCTGAAGACCCGCTTGTGGCGGGTCAGACAACGTCAGGCAACGGCTTCGCTGCGCTTGCCCAGCAGGCGATCGCAGACCACGGCGACCACCAGGGTCATCACGCATGGCACCAGCCACGCCAGACCCTGCTCGCTCAGCGGCAGGTGCGACAGCTGCGACGGCATCCAGTCAGCCAGACCGGCGCCCTTGAGCGCGTCGATGGTGCCGAACAGGAAAGATACCAGCATCACCGGGCCGAGGATCCGACCGTGTTCATGCCAGAAGTCCTTGCAGAAGCTCAGAGCCACCAGAACGATGCATGGCGGGTAGATCGCGGTCAGCACCGGGATCGAGAACGCGATCAGCTTGGTCAGGCCCAGGTTCGACACCAGCAACGAGAACGCGGCCAGGATGATCACCAGGGTCTTGTAGGACAGTGGCAGCACGCGACTGAAGTATTCGGCGCACGCGCAGGTCAGACCGACCGCCGTCACCAGGCACGCCAGCGAGATCAGCACCGCGAGGAAACCGCTGCCCAGCGAACCGAAGGTGTGTTGCACGTAAGCATGCAGCACCGCCGCGCCGTTGGTGGCACCGACCGCGACTTCGTGGCTGCCGGAGCCGAGGCGGAACAGGCTGATGTACACCAGCGCCAGACCGACACCGGCGATGAGACCGGCAATGATCGCGTAACGGGTGATCAGCGCAGGCGACTCGACGCCACGGGAGCGGATCGCGTTGACGATGACGATACCGAACACCAGCGCGCCGAGGGTATCCATGGTCAGGTAACCATTGATGAAGCCCTGGGAGAACGGTGCCGCGACATATTCCGGCGTGGCCTGACCGATATCACCCGCCGGCAAGGCGAACGCGGCGATGCCGAGTACCGCCAGGGCGATGATTTTAAGCGGCGCGAGGAAACGCCCCACGGTATCGAGCAGACGGCCCGGATACAGCGAGATGAAGAACACCAGCAGGAAGTACACCGAGCTGTAGAGGAACAGCGCCAGCGGGCTTTCGCCGGTCAGCGGCGCCAGACCCACTTCGAACGACACGGTCGCGGTCCGCGGGGTGGCGAACAGCGGGCCGACCGCCAGGTAGCATGCCGCGGCGAGCACACCACCGGCGATCTTGCCGATCGGACTGCTCAGCGCATCCATCGCACCACCGACCTTGGCCAGGGCGACGACGGTGACCACCGGCAGACCGACGGCCGTGATCAGGAAGCCCAGCGCCGCCATCCAGACGTTAGGTCCGGACTGCAGGCCGACGATAGGCGGAAAAATGATGTTGCCGGCCCCGACAAACAGGGCAAATGTCATAAAGCCCAGTGCCAGGATGTCCTGACCTTTCAAAACTTTCATTAAGGAAATACCACACTACTGAATCGGAATTTAGAGGGGGATTTCCCTGTGGGGTTAGGGAAATGCTGTCAGTCCGTATAAGACTGACCCGTTTAGCGCGTTGCATGCCTTGTGGGCGGCAGACGCAAAAATGGCTGCTAGCCTAACGAATTTGTCTGACAAACGCACTGTTTGAGGGCGAACTATCCGATACACGACGTGTCTGTGTCGCGTTTACGCATTTAAATTTCATAAACAAAGCAAAGATCAAAAGATCGCAGCCTTCGGCAGCTCCTACGCAGGATCATCTGTAGGAGCTGCCGAAGGCTGCGATCTTTTGATCTTCAGAAACAACAAAGGCCACCCGAAGGTGGCCTTTGTCTGGTGAAGCGTCAGTCAAGCACGAGGCTTACTTGACAGCCCAACCGGTCAGCTCGGCCAGGGCCTTGCCGATGTCTGCCAGCGAACGCACGGTTTTTACGCCTGCGTCTTGCAGCGCAGCGAATTTCTCGTCTGCAGTGCCTTTGCCGCCAGAGATGATTGCGCCAGCATGGCCCATGCGCTTGCCCGGAGGAGCAGTCACACCAGCGATGTAGGAAACAACCGGCTTGGTCACGTGTGCCTTGATGTAGGCAGCCGCTTCTTCTTCAGCCGAACCGCCGATCTCGCCGATCATCACGATCGCTTCGGTCTTCGGGTCTTCCTGGAACAGCTTCAGGATGTCGATGAAGTTCGAACCCGGGATCGGGTCACCACCGATGCCGACGCAGGTCGACTGACCGAAACCGGCGTCAGTGGTCTGCTTCACAGCTTCGTAGGTCAGGGTGCCGGAACGCGAAACGATACCGACCTTGCCTGGCAAGTGAATGTGACCTGGCATGATGCCGATCTTGCATTCGCCTGGGGTGATCACGCCTGGGCAGTTAGGGCCGATCAGGGTAACACCCAGCTCGTCGCACTTAACTTTGGCGTCCAGCATGTCCAGGGTAGGAATGCCTTCGGTGATGCAGACGATCAGCTTGATGCCGCCGAACGCTGCTTCCAGGATCGAGTCCTTGCAGAAAGGAGCCGGAACGTAGATCACGCTGGCGGTAGCGCCAGTGGCAGCTACTGCGTCTTTAACGGTGTTGAACACTGGCAGACCCAAGTGCTCGGTGCCGCCTTTGCCCGGAGTTACGCCACCAACCATCTTGGTGCCGTATTCGATGGCTTGCTGGGTGTGGAAACTACCTTGCGAACCGGTAATACCCTGGCAGATAACTTTGGTGTCTTTATTGATCAGGACGCTCATTATTTGCCCTCCGCAGCTTTGACAACTTGTTGAGCAGCGTCGGTCAGGCTGGTAGCAGCGATGATGTTCAAACCGCTTTCTGCCAGTACTTTAGCGCCCAGCTCAGCGTTGTTGCCTTCAAGGCGAACAACAACCGGGATTTTCACGCCGACTTCTTTCACTGCACCGATGATGCCTTCGGCAATCATGTCGCAACGAACGATGCCGCCGAAGATGTTAACCAGTACTGCAGCGACGTTGGTGTCGGACAGAATGATTTTGAATGCTTCGGTAACGCGTTCTTTGGTAGCACCACCACCTACGTCGAGGAAGTTGGCTGGCTTGCCGCCGTGCAGGTTGACGATGTCCATGGTACCCATGGCCAGGCCGGCACCGTTGACCATGCAGCCGATGTTGCCTTCCAGGGCTACGTAGTTCAGTTCGAACTTGGCAGCGTGCGCTTCGCGCGGATCGTCTTGCGACGGATCGTGGAAAGTCTTCAGCTTAGGCTGACGGTACATGGCGTTGGCGTCGATGTTGATCTTGGCGTCCAGGCAGTGCAGATCGCCGTCAGCCTTGATCACCAGCGGGTTCACTTCCAGCAGGGCCAGATCGTGATCCTGGAACAGTTTGGCCAGACCAACGAAGATCTTGGCGAACTGGGCAACTTGCTTGCCTTCCAGACCCAGTTGGAACGCCAGCTCGCGACCCTGGAACGGCTGAGCGCCAACCAGTGGATCGATAGTGGCTTTCAGAATTTTTTCTGGAGTGTCGTGAGCGATTTTCTCGATGTCCACGCCACCTTCGGTGGAAGCCATGAACACGATGCGACGGCTCGAACGGTCAACGACAGCGCCCAGGTACAGCTCTTTAGCGATATCAGTGCACGATTCAACCAGGATCTTGGTGACTGGCTGACCATTGGCGTCAGTCTGGTAAGTCACCAGACGCTTGCCCAGCCACTGCTGTGCGAAGGCCTTGGCGTCTTCTTTGTTGCGAACCAGCTTGACGCCGCCCGCTTTACCGCGACCACCGGCGTGGACCTGGGCTTTGACAACCCACTCGCTGCCGCCGATTTTGTCGCAAGCTTCTGCTGCTGCTTCCGGGGTGTCTACTGCGTAACCAGTGGAAACTGGCAGGCCGTATTCAGCGAACAGCTGCTTACCCTGATACTCGTGAAGATTCATGCTTTTTACCGTCTTCGTTAGGTACTGCGCATTCGGCGCTGCGCTCTTGATGAGTGCCGCGCCACCTGTGACTGCTGCTTGCGTAGCCTTTCCGGATACCCGGTGCAGCTACGCAAGACTGCGTCCAGCGGACATTCCGCGGTGAGACTTGCTCGCAAGGCTCACGACGGGCCGTTACCGCCGTGGTTTCTTATTGTGTCTTAACGCTTCTTGCGGTTGGCAATGTGGATGGCGCCGCCATTCACAGCCAGAGCAGCTTCGTGCAAGGCTTCAGACAGGGTCGGATGGGAGAAAACCATCATGCCCAGGTCTTCAGCGCTGGTGCCGAATTCCATACCGATCGCGCCCTGCTGAACCAGTTCTGCAGCGCTCGGGCCAATCACGTGCACGCCCAATACGCGGTCGGTCTTGGCATCAGCGATGACCTTGACGAAACCACCGGTATCGTTGGCGGCCATGGCACGGCCGGAAGCGGCGAACGGGAAGGTGCCGACGTTAACTTCAACGCCTTCGGCTTTCAAGGCCTGCTCGGTTTTGCCAACCCACGCGATTTCCGGGTGAGTATAAATAACCGAAGGGATCAGGTCATAGTTCATCTGGGCTTTGTGGCCCTTGATGCGCTCGACAACCATGATGCCCTCTTCCGAGGCCTTGTGCGCCAGCATCATGCCGCGAACCACGTCACCGATGGCGTAAACGCCCGGTACGGTGGTGGCGCAGTGATCGTCAACGTGCACGAAACCGCGCTCGTCCAGGGTCACGCCGCTGTCGGCAGCCAGCAGATCAGTGGTCACCGGACGGCGACCAACGGCTACGATCAGCTTGTCGAAAGTGATGGTCTGTTCGCCGTTGGCATCGGTGTAGTTAACAACGACTTCGTCGCCGTTGACTTTGGAACCGGTGACGCGAGCGCCCAGCTTGATGTCCAGACCCTGCTTGGTCAGGGTTTTCAGCGCTTCCTTGGAAACGGCGGTGTCCGCTGCCATCAGGAACGTGTCCAAAGCTTCCAGGACAGTCACTTCTGCACCCAGACGCGACCAGACCGAACCCAGTTCCAGACCGATCACGCCAGCGCCGATCACGCCCAGACGTTTAGGTACGGATTGGAATTCCAGAGCGCCAGTCGAATCGACGATGACTTTCTGATCGACCGGAGCCGGCGGAATGTCGATCGGACGCGAACCTGGAGCCAGGATGACGTTTTCGGCTTCGATGACTTCAACCGAACCGTCCGGCTTGGTGACTTCGACTTTCTTGCCAGCCAGCAGCTTGCCGTGGCCCTGGATCGAAGTAACGCCGTTGGCCTTGAACAGAGTGGCAACGCCGCCAGTCAGGTTCTTGACGATGCCAGCCTTGCGGCCAACCATCGCAGCGACGTCCATTTTGACTTCGCCGGTCGAGATACCGTGAACGTTGAAGCTCTCTTTGGCTTCCTTGTACTTCCAGGAGCTGTCCAGCAGCGCCTTGGACGGAATGCAGCCGACGTTCAGGCAAGTACCGCCGAGGGCCTGTTTGCCTTCAGCGTCGGTGTACTTCTCGATGCAGGCAGTGGTGAGACCCAGCTGCGCGGCCTTGATGGCAGCTACATAGCCGCCAGGGCCGGCACCGATCACTACTACGTCAAATTTCTGCGACATTCAAAAAATCCTCTTTAGCGAAAAGCTTCAAGCCGCGCGCTGCGGGCCGTACCGCCGTTGCCGACGATACGCCACCCGCAGCGCATGGCTGCTTCTATCAGATATCCAGCAACAGACGAGCCGGATCTTCCAGCAGGTTCTTGATGGTCACCAGGAAGGTTACAGCTTCTTTGCCATCGATCAGGCGGTGATCGTAGGACAGTGCCAGGTACATCATCGGACGGATCACGACCTGACCGTTGATGGCCATAGGACGCTGGATGATGTTGTGCATGCCCAGAATCGCTGCCTGCGGCGGGTTGACGATCGGGGTCGACATCATCGAACCGAAGGTACCACCGTTGGTGATGGTGAAGGTACCGCCGGTCATCTCTTCCATCGACAGTTTGCCGTCACGGGCCTTCTTGCCGAATGTAGCGATGCCGCCTTCGATTTCAGCCAGGCTCATCAGCTCGGCGTTACGCAGAACCGGTACGACCAGGCCACGGTCGCTGGAAACGGCAACACCGATGTCGGCGTAGCCGTGGTAGACGATGTCTGCACCGTCGATCGAAGCGTTGACTGCCGGGAAGCGTTTCAGCGCTTCGGTGGCAGCCTTGACGAAGAACGACATGAAGCCCAGGCGTACGCCGTTGTGGGACTTCTCGAACAGGTCCTTGTACTTCGAACGCAGCGCCATGACTTCGGTCATGTCGACTTCGTTGAACGTGGTCAGCATTGCCATGTTCGACTGGGCTTCAACCAGACGCTCGGCAACCTTGGCACGCAGACGGGTCATCGGTACGCGCTTCTCAACGCGATCACCGGCAGCGAATACCGGAGCAGCAGCGGCTGGAGCAGCGGCTTTTGCAGGAGCAGCAGCCGGAGCGGCTTTCTTCGCGGCAACAGCAGCCACCACGTCTTCCTTGGTCACACGACCGCCTTTGCCGGTGCCGGCAACGGAAGCGATGTTGATGCCGTTTTCTTCAGCCAGCTTGCGCGCAGCCGGAGCAGCAACAGGATCATCTTCGCCTTCGGCAGCAGCGGCAGCAGCGGCCGGAGCAGCAGCGGCGGCTGGAGCAGCGGCAGCAGCGCCACCCGCTTCGATGGAGCCCAGGACTTCGTCGGACAGAACGGTGTCGCCTTCGTTCTTGACGATTGCGCCCAGCACGCCGTCAGCGGTCGCCAGCACTTCCAGTACGACTTTGTCAGTTTCGATGTCGACGATCAGGTCGTCACGCTTGACAGCGTCGCCCGGTTTTTTGTGCCAGGTGGCAACGGTGCCATCGGCAACCGATTCCGGGAAAGTGGGGGCTTTGATCTCGATAGCCATTATCTGTGGTTCCTTAAATTCGGTTTCAGGTGCGCGAAGGCGTTAAACGGTAAACGCGTCTTGCAGCAGTTTTTCCTGCTGCTCGGCGTGCATCGATGCGTAACCACATGCTGGGGCAGCAGAAGCCTCACGGCCCGCGTACTCGAGTACGAGAGACTTGTCGAGGTTACCGATGCTGCGACGCAAGTGATGCTGGCTGCAGTACCAGGCACCCTGGTTCATCGGCTCTTCCTGACACCAGACGGCATGCTTGACGTTGGTATAAGGCGCCAGGACTTCTTTCAAGTCGTCCTCAGGGAATGGATACAGCTGCTCGATACGCACGATGGCGATATCGTCACGGCCTTCGGCACGACGTTTTTCCAGCAGGTCGTAGTAGACCTTGCCGCTACACAGAACAACGCGCTCGACCTTTTTCGGGTCTAGGGCATCGATTTCCGGGATCACGGTCTGGAACGAACCTTCAGCCAGATCTTCCAGAGTCGAGACGGCCAGCTTGTGGCGCAGCAGCGACTTCGGCGTCAGCACTACCAGAGGTTTGCGCAGCGGGCGAATCACCTGACGACGCAGCAAGTGGTAGATCTGGGCCGGGGTGGTCGGCATGCATACCTGAATGTTGTGCTCGGCGCACAGCTGCAGGTAACGCTCAAGACGAGCCGAGCTGTGCTCAGGGCCCTGACCTTCGTAGCCGTGTGGCAACAGCATGGTCAGACCGCAGAGACGGCCCCACTTGTGTTCGCCGCTGGTGATGAACTGGTCGATAACAACCTGTGCACCGTTGGCGAAGTCGCCGAACTGGGCTTCCCAGATCACCAGCGCGTTTGGCGTGGTGGTCGAGTAACCATATTCGAAGGCCAATACCGCTTCTTCCGAGAGGAACGAGTCGTACAGGTCAAAGCGTGGCTGACCGTCGTACAGGTTCTGCAGCGGAATGTAGGTGCCCGCGTCTTTCTGATTGTGCAGCACAGCGTGACGGTGCGAGAACGTACCGCGGCCGATGTCCTGACCAGTCATGCGGATCGGGTGACCTTCGAACGCCAGGGTCGCGTACGCCATGGTTTCGGCGTAACCCCAGTTGATCGGCAGGCCGCCGGCTTGCATCTTCTGACGGTCTTCGTAGATCTTCGCGACCTGACGCTGAACCACGAAGCCTTCCGGAATTTCCAGCAGCTTGGCGGACAGTTCCTGCAGGGTCTTCAGGTCGAAACGCGTGTCGTGACGCGCAGTCCAGGCGTGGCCCAGATACGGACGCCAGTCCACGAACAACTCTTTGTTCGGCTCTTTGACCAGCGATTTCACTACATGCAGACCGTTGTCAAGCGCGTTGCGGTATTCGTCGACCTTGGCCTGAACACGCTCAGCGTCCAGCACACCGGCCTGAGTCAGGCGATCCGCGTACAGCTCACGGGTGGTGCGCTGCTTGGTGATCTGCTGATACATCAGCGGCTGGGTGCCGCTTGGCTCGTCGGCCTCGTTGTGGCCGCGACGACGGTAGCAGACCAGGTCGATCACCACGTCACGCTTGAACTGCATGCGGTAATCGATGGCCATCTGGGTCACGAACAGCACGGCTTCCGGATCATCACCATTCACATGGAGGATCGGCGCCTGGATCATCTTCGCAACGTCGGTGGCGTACTCGGTGGAACGCGAGTCCAGCGGGTTGCTGATGGTGAAACCGACCTGGTTGTTGATCACGATGTGCACGGTACCGCCGGTCTTGAAACCGCGGGTCTGCGACATCTGGAAGGTTTCCATGACCACGCCCTGACCTGCGAATGCAGCGTCACCGTGGATGGAGATCGGCAGCACCTTCTCACCGGTCGGGTCGTTACGACGATCCTGACGGGCGCGAACCGAACCTTCTACCACCGGGGAAACGATTTCCAGGTGGGACGGGTTGAACGCCATGGCCAGGTGAACTTCACCGCCGGTGGTCATCACGTTGGACGAGAAGCCCTGGTGGTATTTGACGTCACCGGAACCCAGCTCGACCTTCTTCTTGCCTTCGAACTCGTCGAACAGCTCGCGCGGGTTCTTGCCGAAGGTGTTGACCAGCACGTTCAGACGGCCACGGTGGGCCATGCCGATGACGACTTCCTTGGTGCCGTAGGAACCGGAACGCTGGATCAGTTCGTCGAGCATAGGAATCAGGCTTTCGCCGCCTTCCAGACCGAAACGCTTGGTGCCCGGGTATTTGGTGCCCAGGTATTTTTCCAGGCCTTCACCGGCAGTGACGCGCTCGAGCAGGTGGCTCTTGATGTCGGCGGAGTACGTCGGACGACCGCGCACGCTTTCCAGACGCTGCTGGAACCACTGGCGCTGCTCGGAATCGGTGATGTGCGTGAATTCAGCGCCGATGGTGCGGCAATATGTCTGCTGCAACGCTTCGTGAATTTCGCGTAGGCTCGCTTCCTCTTTGCCGATGAACAGGTCGCCGGCACGGAAGGTCGTATCAAGATCGGCATTGGTCAAGCCGTAATGATTGATCGACAGGTCTGCAGGTGCAGGACGCTGCCACAGCCCCAGCGGGTCAAGCTGGGCTGCCTGGTGGCCACGCATACGGTAGGCCTGGATCAATCGCAGCACTTCAACTTGCTTCTTCTCGTGCTCACTGCTCACGCTCCCGGCGGAAACCGGTTGGGCGCGGCGCTGGTTCTTTGCCAGCAGCACGAAATGATCGCGAATTGTGGAGTGCGAAACATCAGTGGCAGAGCTGCCGTCGGCAGGCAGCTTCTGAAAGTAGGTGCGCCACTCTTCTGGCACAGCGTTAGGGTCGTGCAGGTAGAGCTCATAAAGCTCTTCCACATAGGCAGCGTTTCCACCTGAAAGGTAGGCGCTGTTCCACATGCGCTGCATCACGCTTTCTTGCATGCTTGGTCACCCTCGGTTAGGGGAACACCATCGGCGTCAATACCGAGCAAACTTGCAGAAGTCCGAATGCAGCGACCAAAACAAGCCACTTAGGATCACGCTGATAGTCCGGGTACCAGCCCGGATGCCCCTGCTTGTCTCATTTCTTCAAAATAAGAGCTGCAGCTTGTGGCTACTGCTCTGGTTATAGCCATGACGCGGGTTGAAGCCCGCGCCACAGCCTCTTCGTTACAGCGGTTCTACGGTTACAGCAGCTGAATCACACGCCGCTCGAAAGCAACATGTTACGGATGTGACCGATGGCCTTAGTCGGGTTCAGGCCTTTCGGACATACGTTGACGCAGTTCATGATGCCCCGGCAGCGGAAGACGCTGAACGGATCATCGAGCGAAGCCAGACGCTCGGACGTCTTGGTGTCACGACTGTCTGCCAGGAAGCGATACGCTTGCAGCAGGGCAGCTGGACCCAGGAACTTGTCCGGGTTCCACCAGAAGGACGGGCACGAGGTCGAGCAGCAGGCGCACAGGATGCACTCGTATAGACCGTCGAGCTTTTCACGCTCTTCTGGGGACTGCAGACGCTCGATGGCCGGAGCCGGCGTGTCGTTCTGCAGGTAAGGCTTAACCTTCTCGTATTGCTTGTAGAAGATGCTCATATCGACAACCAGGTCACGGATAACCGGCAAACCTGGCAGCGGACGAACGATCAACTTGTTGCCTTTTACGACAGCGGACAGCGGCGTGATGCACGCCAGGCCGTTCTTGCCGTTGATGTTCATACCGTCGGAGCCGCAGACGCCTTCACGGCAAGAGCGACGATAGGAGAAACCCTCGTCCTGCTCTTTGATCAGGGCCAACACGTCCAGCACCATCAGGTCTTTACCACCGGTATCGACCTGGAATTCCTGCATGAACGGCGCAGCGTCCTGATCAGGGTTGTAGCGATAAACACTGACTTGCAACATGGCGATCACCCTTAATAAGTCCGGACTTTAGGTTCGAAAGTCGGAACAGTCTTCGGCGAGAAGTTTACGGCACGCTTGGCGACGCGTTTCTCACCCGGGAAGTACAGGGTGTGGCACAGCCAGTTTTCGTCGTCACGGTCTTCGAAGTCTTCACGGGCGTGAGCGCCGCGGGACTCTTTACGCACTTCGGCCGCGATGGCGGTAGCTTCAGCCACTTCCAGCAGGTTTTGCAGCTCCAGAGCTTCGATACGCGCGGTGTTGAACGCTTGCGACTTGTCGTTGATCTTCACGTTGGCGATGCGCTTGCGCAAATCGGCCAGCTGAGCGATGCCCTTCTGCATGTATTCGCCAGTGCGGAATACACCGAAGTAGTTCTGCATGCAGCTTTGCAGCTCGCGACGCAGGGTCGCCACGTCTTCGCCATCGGTACGGCCGTTCAGCGCGTTCAGACGCGACAGGGCAGCTTCGATGTCGGCTTCGGTAGCGTCGTCGTATTCGATGCCGTCGGTCAGCGCCTTTTCCAGGTGCAGGCCGGCAGCGCGGCCGAATACCACCAGGTCGAGCAGCGAGTTGCCGCCCAGACGGTTGGCACCGTGTACCGATACGCAAGCCACTTCACCTACGGCGAACAGACCAGGAATGATCTGATCCACGCCTTCGGCGTTCTGGGTGATCGCCTGACCATGAATGTTGGTGGCAACGCCGCCCATCATGTAGTGGCAGGTCGGAACAACCGGAACCGGAGCAACCACCGGGTCAACGTGTGCGAAAGTCTTCGACAGTTCGCAGATGCCTGGCAGACGGCTGTGCAGCACTTCCTCGCCCAAGTGGTCGAGTTTGAGCATTACGTGGTCGCCATTCGGACCGCAACCGTTGCCGGCGATGATTTCTTTAACCATCGAGCGGGCAACCACGTCACGACCAGCCAGGTCTTTCGCGTTCGGAGCATAACGCTCCATGAAACGCTCGCCGTGCTTGTTGATCAGGTAACCACCTTCACCACGGCAACCTTCGGTCACCAGTACACCGGCGCCGGCGATGCCGGTCGGGTGGAACTGCCACATTTCGATGTCTTGTACCGGTACGCCAGCACGCAGCGCCATGCCAACGCCGTCACCGGTGTTGATCAGGGCGTTGGTGGTGGAGGCATAGATACGGCCAGCACCGCCAGTGGCCAATACGGTAGCCTTGGCGCGGATGTACGAAGTTTCGCCGGTTTCGATGCAGATCGCGATCACACCGACGAACTCGCCTTCCTGGTTTTTCACCAGATCGACAGCGTAGTACTCGTTCAGGAACGTGGTGCCGGCTTTCAGGTTGCCCTGATAAAGGGTGTGCAGCAGCGCGTGACCGGTACGGTCGGACGCTGCGCAGGTACGTGCAGCCTGGCCGCCTTTACCGTAGTCCTTGGACTGACCACCGAACGGACGCTGGTAGATACGGCCTTGCTCGGTACGCGAGAACGGCAGACCCATGTGGTCCAGCTCGAAAACGGCAGCCGGGCCTTCCTGACACATGTATTCGATAGCGTCCTGGTCACCGATGTAGTCGGAACCCTTGACGGTATCGTACATGTGCCAACGCCAGTCATCGTTCGGGTCAGCGGACGCGATCGCGCAAGTGATGCCGCCCTGGGCGGATACAGTGTGCGAACGGGTCGGGAAAACCTTGGTGATCACCGCAGTCTTGTGACCGCCTTGTGCCAGTTGCAGCGCAGCGCGCATGCCGGCACCGCCACCACCAATAATGATGGCGTCGAAAGAAATCGTTGGAATGTTAGCCATGACTCAGATACCCCAGAGAATCTGCACACCCCAGACGAAGTAAGCGAACATCGCAACGCCGCATACTGCCTGGAAAAGGAAACGTATAGCCGTCGCGGACTTGCCGAACGCCATTGGCGTCAGGTAGTCAGTCGCGATGGTCCACATGCCGACCCAGGCGTGAGCGCCGAGAGCAACAAGGGCCAGGAGGCTGAAAATACGCATCCCGTTGTGGGCGAACAGTTCATGCCACTGGGCGTACTCGAGGCCTGGGTGGGCCACGACGTATCCGATCAGAAAAATGAAGTAAGCCGCGAGAACGACCGCCGACACACGTTGCGCCATCCAGTCATAGAGGCCCGAACGCGAGAGGTTCGTGACGTTAGTTACCATATCCAGACTCCTGCCAGAACGATTACCACCACGGAAACGGCGATAACGATTTTCGAGCCCAGCTTGCCGCCTTCCAGCGTCTCACCGATGCCCATGTCCATGATCAAATGGCGCACACCGGCAACCAGGTGATACAGCAGAGCGGACAGGATGCCCCAAATCACTAGCTTGGCTAGCGGACTGGTCAGACACGCTTTCACCTGACCGAAGCCTTCCTCGGAGCTCAGCGACTTGTCCAATGCGTAAAGCATGATGGCAAGGCACACGAAGAGGATGACACCGGAGATACGGTGAAGAATGGACGTGTAAGCAGTGACTGGGAGTTTGATGGTCCTTAGGTCTAGGTTTACAGGTCGTTGGCTTTTCACGGCTTTTTTTTCACACTGAAGAGCCCCTAACAATCAGGGCAAAGTTGTTGGGGAGTGCACTGGTCAGGTAACCACCACCCAGGGATGCGACCCCCAATGAAAGCAAGCCCAAAAGCCCTTGGCGGTCGGTGGCCGAGTATAGACAGTTAGGCTACTAATGACAACGCAATCACCTACCCCCAATAGCTGATTGCACAAGTCGCATAAAAGGCGTAAATGGCAGTCAATTTCGAGGAAAAAGTGCGCTTAAAGCCTTCTGGAGCAAGACTTTAGGCAAATTGACATTCGAATTTATCTCACTATAGTGGTGCGGGCCCTGCGTGGGGGGTCTGTCTGATGGTTCAAGCATAAATAGGAGGCCACATGGCTGACAAAAAAGCGCAGTTGATCATCGAGGGCGCAGCCCCCGTCGAGCTGCCCATTTTAACCGGCACCGTTGGTCCCGATGTAATCGATGTTCGGGGCCTGACGGCCACGGGCCGCTTCACTTTCGACCCGGGTTTCATGTCGACCGCCTCGTGCGAATCGAAGATCACCTATATCGACGGCGACAACGGCATTCTGTTGCACCGCGGCTACCCGATCGAACAGCTGGCTGAAAAGTCGGACTACCTGGAAACCTGCTACCTGCTGCTCAACGGCGAACTGCCGACCGCAGAACAGAAGGCCCAGTTCGTCAGCACCGTGAAAAACCACACCATGGTTCACGAGCAGCTGAAAACCTTCTTCAACGGCTTCCGTCGCGATGCCCACCCAATGGCCGTCATGTGCGGCGTAGTCGGCGCCCTCTCGGCCTTCTACCACGATTCCCTGGACATCAATAACCCGCAGCATCGCGAAATCTCCGCGATCCGTCTGGTTGCCAAGATGCCGACCCTGGCAGCGATGGTTTACAAGTACTCCATGGGCCAACCCATGATGTACCCGCGCAACGACCTGACGTACGCGGAAAACTTCCTGCACATGATGTTCAACACCCCGTGCGAGATCAAACCGATCAGCCCGGTACTCGCCAAGGCCATGGACCGGATCTTCATCCTCCATGCCGACCACGAGCAGAACGCATCGACCTCCACCGTGCGTCTGGCAGGCTCCTCGGGTGCCAACCCGTTCGCCTGTATCGCCGCCGGTATCGCCGCACTGTGGGGCCCTGCCCACGGCGGTGCGAACGAAGCCGTATTGACCATGCTTGACGAGATTGGTGATGTGTCCAACATCGACAAGTTCATCGCCAAGGCCAAGGACAAGAACGATCCGTTCAAGCTGATGGGCTTCGGTCACCGCGTTTACAAGAACCGCGATCCGCGCGCGACTGTAATGAAGCAGACCTGCGACGAAGTACTGAAGGAACTGGGCATCAACAACGATCCGCAACTCGAACTGGCCATGCGCCTGGAAGAGATCGCGCTGACCGACCCGTACTTCATCGAGCGCTCGCTGTACCCGAACGTCGACTTCTACTCGGGGATCATCCTCAAGGCGATCGGCATTCCAACCAGCATGTTCACCGTGATCTTCGCTCTGGCCCGTACTGTGGGCTGGATCTCGCACTGGAAAGAAATGCTCTCCAGCCCGTACAAGATTGGCCGTCCGCGCCAGTTGTACACTGGCTACGAGTCGCGTGATATCACCAAGCTGGAAGACCGCAAATAAGGCTTGTCTTGCGATAACGTCTTGAAGTTGTATCGGGAACGGCCTCTTATATAGAGGCCGTTTTTGTTTGTCTGGTCGCAGCGGCCTGTGGGCCGACTGGGTTTTGGGGTTTTGGGTGCATATCCGTTGCTGCGGTAACGGCCTCCTATGGTTCCGCCCTTACGGCGGGTCACTTTTGACAAACGCCTCAAAAGTAACCAAAAAGTCTTG
>NZ_JAESJL010000013.1:0-145460 GCF_016756945.1 Pseudomonas sp. MWU318 | reverse complement strand
CTCTTCAAGGGTTCTACTGAAACGTCTAAGCTGCGTCTTTCGAACTTGTTTCTGGATGTGTGCGTGAAATTCAGCTTACCCAAAATCGCCACCGCGCCGTTCTGCCCGCCGGAAGTGGCCGGCAGCGTCGCGGTGGATCCGAGCGCTTCGTTCTTCAAACGCGTGCTGCGTTTTGCCGGGCCTGGCTTGCTGGTGTCGATCGGCTACATGGACCCGGGCAACTGGGCGACCGCGATCGAGGCCGGTTCGCGTTTTGGTTACAGCCTGCTGTTCGTGGTGTTGCTCGCAAGTCTGGCGGGAATGGTCGTGCAGTGCCTGTGCTCGCGGCTGGGCATCGCCACCGGCCGCGATCTCGCGCAACTGTCCCGCGAGCGCTACAGCACTCCGACCGCTCGCCTGCAATGGGTGCTGGCGGAAATCTCGATCATCGCCACTGATCTGGCCGAAGTGCTCGGCTGCGCCTTGGCCTTTCATTTATTGCTGGGTTGTTCGCTGACCTTCGGCATTGCCCTGACCGCCTTCGACACGGTGCTGGTGCTGGCCCTGCAGAATCGTGGCTTCCGTCGGCTCGAAGCGATAATGCTGGTGCTGGTGGCGACCATCGGCGTGTGTTTCTTCGTTGAACTGGTGCTGATCAAACCGTACTGGCCAGACGTGTTCGCCGGGTTCAAACCGTCGCTCTCGGCGATCAGCGATGCCGCGCCGTTGTACCTGGCAATCGGTATCCTCGGCGCCACGGTGATGCCGCATAACCTCTACCTGCATACTTCGATCGTGCAGACGCGGATGATCGGCAAGGACCTGGCGAGCAAGCAGGACGCGGTGAACCTGGCACGCATCGACACCATCGGTTCGCTGGCCCTGGCGCTGCTGGTCAACGCGGCGATCCTGATTCTGGCGGCGGCTGCGTTTCACCAGTCCGGGCATACCGATGTGGTCGATATTCAGGACGCTTACCACCTGCTCGACCCGCTGGTCGGTGGCGCGCTGGCCAGTGTGCTGTTCGGCGTGGCGTTGCTGGCGTCGGGGCAGAGCTCGACGTTCACCGGAACCATCGCCGGACAGGTGATCATGGAGGGTTATCTGAACCTGCGGATTCCCTGCTGGCAGCGGCGGTTGATCACCCGTGGGCTGGCGCTGATCCCGGCGTTCATCGGCGTGTGGCTGATGGGCGATAACGCGGTGGGCAAGTTGCTGGTGTTGAGTCAGGTGGTGTTGAGCCTGCAGCTGCCATTTGCACTGTACCCGCTGATCCGCATGACCAGTGACAAGCAATTGATGGGACCGTTTGTGAACCGGCTGCCGACCCGGGTGTTGGCGTGGGGCTTGTTTGCGGTGATCAGTGGCGCGAATGCCTGGTTGATTCTGCAGATGGCGGTGTGACTTTCAAAGCACCCTGTGGCGAGGGGATTTATCCCCGATCCAGTGCGAAGCGCTGGCAAAGATGTGTGTCGAGGCGAAAAATTGTGGGGCTGCTGCGCATCCCATCTGGGATAAATCCCCTCGCCACAAAAGCGGTGAAACCAGACAGCGAGCGGATGTCGTGGATCCGTCCGCCGTCTGTATTGCTCCTTTGGATTAAGCGCGTTCCAGCGCCAGCGCCACACCCTGACCGCCGCCGATGCACAGGGTCGCCAGACCTTTCTTCGCATCACGCTTGATCATTTCGTGCAGCAGCGTCACCAGCACGCGGCAGCCCGATGCACCGATCGGGTGACCGAGGGCGATGGCGCCGCCGTTGACGTTGACCTTGTCCAGATCCCATTGCAGATCCTTGGCCACTGCCAGCGATTGCGCGGCGAACGCTTCGTTGGCCTCGATCAGATCCAGTTGGCCGATGTTCCAGCCAGCCTTTTCCAGGCAGCGACGGGTGGCCGAGACCGGGCCGATGCCCATGATCGCCGGGTCCACACCAGCGTTGGCATACGCGGCGATTTTTGCCAGCACTGGCAGGCCCAGGGCCTTGGCCTTTTCGGCGCTCATCAGGATCACTGCAGCGGCGCCATCGTTCAGCGACGAAGCATTACCGGCGGTGACGCTGCCGTCCTTCTTGAACGCCGGACGCAGTTTCGCCAGCGATTCGGCGGTGGTGTCGCCGCGTGGTTGTTCGTCGACCTTGAACGCTACCGGATCGCCTTTGCGCTGCGGGATCAGGATCGGGGTGATCTCATCGACAAAGCGTCCGGCCTCAATGGCCGCAGCGGCTTTGCGCTGCGAAGCGGCGGCGAAGGCGTCCTGCTGCTCGCGGCTGATCTCATATTTATCGACCAGATTCTCGGCAGTGATGCCCATGTGGTAATCGTTGAACGCATCCCACAGGCCATCGCTGATCATGGTGTCGACGATTTGCGCGTGACCCATGCGCAGGCCGGTGCGTGCGCCCGGCATCACATAGTTGGACAGGCTCATGTTCTCCTGACCGCCGGCGATGATCACCTCGGCATCGCCGCAACGGATCGCTTGTGCGCCCAGGTGCAGGGCTTTCAGGCCCGAGCCGCAGACCTTGTTCAGGGTCATGGCCGGCACGGCGTGGGGCAGGCCGGCCTTGATCGCCGCCTGACGCGCCGGGTTCTGGCCGGCGCCAGCGGTCAGCACCTGGCCCATGATCACTTCATCGACCTGCGCACCGTCCAGACCGGTCTGTTCGAGCAGCTGGCGAATCACCGCAGCGCCCAGATCCACCGCGGACACGCTGGCCAGCGAACCCTGGAAACTGCCGATCGCGGTGCGGGTGGCGGCAACAATTACGACGTCTTGCATTTTCGAATTCCTCACTGGGCAGCGAACTGCATTTCCGGTACGTGATCCGGGACGATCAGTTTACCAGCGGTTTTGGCGACGATTTCCTCGACGCTGACGCCAGGTGCGCGTTCCTTGAGGACAAAAGCGCCATTTTCGATTTCCAGATAGGCGAGGTCGGTCAGCACCCGCTTGATGCAGCCGGCGCCGGTCAGCGGCAGGCTGCACTTGGCCAACAGTTTGGACTCACCGTCCTTGGAGGCGTGGGTCATGATCACGATGATGTTGTCGGCACCGGCCACCAGATCCATCGCGCCGCCCATGCCCTTGACCAGTTTGCCGGGAATCATCCACGAAGCGATGTTGCCTTCGACGTCGACTTCGAACGCGCCGAGCACGGTCAGGTCGACATGCCCGCCGCGAATCATCGCGAAGGATTCGGCGGAGTTGAAGATCGATGCGCCGATGCGCGCGGTGACGGTCTGTTTGCCGGCGTTGATCATGTCGGCATCGATGGTGTCTTCCGTCGGAAACGGGCCCATGCCGAGCAGGCCGTTTTCCGATTGCAGCATGACTTCCATGCCGTCGGGAATGTAGTTGGCGACCAGGGTCGGAATGCCGATGCCGAGGTTCACGTAGTAGCCGTCCTGCATTTCGCGGGCGACGCGCTGAGCCATTTGTTCGCGGGTAAGTGCCATGTTTTTATTCTCCGTCAGCCTGGATTATTTGCGGATGGTGCGCTGTTCGATGCGCTTTTCGAACGTGCCGCAAATGACCCGGTCGACGTAGATGCCGGGGGTGTGGATCTGCGACGGATCCAGCTCGCCGGGCTCGACGATTTCTTCGACTTCGACCACGGTGATCTTGCCGGCGGTGGCCGCCAGCGGGTTGAAGTTCTGCGCGGTGTGACGGTAGACGACGTTACCGAAATGGTCGGCTTTCCAGCCTTTGACGATGGCGAAGTCGCCGGTGATGGACTCTTCCATCAGGTACTTGCGCCCGTTGAATTCGCGCACTTCCTTGCCTTCGGCGACCGGGGTGCCGACGCCGGTGGCGGTAAAGAAGGCCGGGATGCCGGCGCCGCCTGCACGCATTTTCTCGGCGAGGGTGCCTTGCGGGGTCAGGATGACTTCGATGTCGCCCTTGAGCAGTTGCTCTTCGAACAGTTTGTTTTCGCCGACGTAGGAGGCGATGACTTTGCTGATCTGGCGATCGGTCAGCAGCACACCGAGGCCGAAACCGTCAACGCCGCAGTTGTTGGAAACCACGGTGAGGTCGCGGGTGCCCTTGCGCTTGATCTCGGCGATCAGGTTTTCCGGGATGCCGCACAGGCCGAAGCCGCCGGCGATCACGGTCATGCCGTCTTCAAGACCGGCCAGAGCTTCCTCGTAGGAACTCACGCGCTTGTCGAAACCTGCCATATGCACCTCTTTTATTGTTTGTCGGGCGGCTGGCTAGCCGAATGACTGGAGTGTCGCGCTGGAGAATATATTTGTTAAGTTGATTTTTAAGGTTGATTAATAGATAAAACTCAATAGTTGGCGCTATCCCTGTAGGAGCTGCCGAAGGCTGCGATCTTTTGATTTTGTTTTTCAAGATCAAGATCAAAAGATCGTCCGAACGCGGCCCGAGCCTTCGGCAGCTCCTACAGTGGGTACGACGTTGAAACGGTAAGGTATCCAGTATGACCATCAAACAGATCCGCGCCTTCCTCGCCGTGGCTCAGAGCCTGAGCTTCGCCGTGGCCTGTGAGCGCCTGCACCTGTCGCAATCGGCACTGAGCCTAACCATCAAGGCGCTGGAAGAGGGGCTGGGCGGGCGGTTGTTCAGTCGCAACACGCGCAATGTGGCGCTGACCGCCGAGGGCGAATCGCTGCTGCCGCTGGCCCGGCGTCTGATTGCCGACTGGGACAACGCCGAAGACGAAATGCGTCAGCGCTTCAGCCTGCAACGCGGGCGGGTGACGCTGGCGGCCATGCCGTCGTTTGCCGGCAACCTGCTGCCGCCGATTCTCAAGACCTTTCGCGCGCGCTATCCGAACGTCAACGTCACGGTCAACGACGTGATCAACGAGCAAGTGCTGGAAATGGTTCGCGACCGCCATGTGGAACTGGGTGTCGCGTTCGAACCGATGCAGAACACCTCGCTGACGTTTACCCCGCTGTACATGGACCGCTTTGTCGCCGTGGTGCCACAGGATTCAGCGCTGGCCGGGCTTGGCGAAATCGACTGGCAGACCTTGCTGCAGGAACCGTTCATCACGCTGCAACGGCCGTCGACGGTACGGGTGATGCTCGAAGAACACTTGCAGGCCCGGGGCATGAAACTGCCGGTGGAATTCGAGAGTCATCAACTGGCAACCGTCGGGCGCATGGTCGCCAGTGGCCTGGGGGTGAGTGCGGTGCCGGCGTTGTGCGCCGAGCAGATGCAGGAGCTGGGCGCGCATTGCCTGACGTTGAATGATTCGGTTGAGCGGGCGATTGGTGTGCTCACGGAGCCGGGCAATGAGCTGTCGGCAGCGGCGCAGGCACTGTTCGACATCCTCAAAGCCGAACACTGAACCCTGAACTGCGATCCCATCCCTGTAGGAGCTGCCGCAGGCTGCGATCTTTTGACTTTGTTTTTTAGAAGCAAGATCAAAAGATCGCAGCCTGCGGCAGCTCCTACAGGGGATTTTTGGGTTCAGGTGGTCAGGCGTTGCACCAGCAACGGCAGCAGCTGTTCGCATGACGCCTCGATCTTCAGATCCAGCAGATCATCGGCGCGGGTCTTGCCCAGATTGATCGCCAGCAACGGCTTGCCCCGATCGGCGATCACCCGGCACAGACGAAACGCCGAATAGGCCATCAGCGACGAGCCCACCACCAACAATCCCGCGGCATTTTCTGCCGCCGCCATGGCCCGCGCCGCCGTCGGCTGCGCCACGTTTTCACCGAAGAACACCACGTCCGGCTTCATCCGTTCACCGGCGCAATACGGGCATTGTGGCGTCTGAAAACGTGCTTCGAAGGCCGGATCGAGCAGGGTATCGCCGTCCGGCGCCTGCACCGCGTCGACCCCGGCCAGATACGGATTCTGCTCGACCATCCGCTGCTGAATGTCGTCACGCGCGCTGCGCTGGCCGCAATCCAGGCACAACACCCGGTGCAGGCTGCCATGCAGTTCGATCACGTCCTGACTGCCAGCCTGATCGTGCAGGGTGTCGACGTTCTGCGTGATCAAGGCGCTGATCAGACACCGGCGCTGTAAATCGGCCAGTGCTTGATGCGCTGCATTCGGCCGCGCCTGGCGCACCCGTGGCCAGCCGAGCATTGCCCGTGCCCAGTAGCGGCGACGGGATTCCGGGGCGGCGAGAAATTCCTGATACATCATCGGCTGCCGACCCCGCCGTACGCCCTCACTGTCGCGGTAATCCGGGATGCCCGACGGCGTGCTGATGCCCGCGCCGGTCAGCACCACAAAGCCGCCATCGGCCATGGCCTGGTGCAGGGTGTCGAGGTGTTCGCGGGTCGGGCTGTCGAGCATGGTCAGCACTCCGGGGAGGACGATGCCCGCAGGTTAGCATTAACCGTGTGGCGAGGGAGCTTGCTCCCGCGGGACTGCGCAGCAGGCCTGTTTTGGGCTTGCTTTGCAATCCGACGGGAGCAAGCTCCCTAGCCACAGGTGATCGCGGTGATTTATTTGCGCGCCTCCAGAATCAGATTGAACGGCGTCTGCGTCGCCCGGCGAAAATGCTTGAACCCGGCCTCGGTAAACACCTTGCGCAAGCGCATTTCACCGGCCTGCGCACCCAGCCCCAGGCCAACTTCCTGGGACAGCGAATTCGGCGTGCAGATAAAGGTCGAGGCCGCGTAAAACAGGCGTCCGACCGGGTTGATGTTGTCGTCCAGCGCATCATTGGCGAACGGCTCGACCAGCAGCACCGTGCCGTCGCCCTTCAATGATTCGAACGCATGCCGTGCCGCGCCGACCGGGTCGCCCATGTCGTGCAGACAGTCGAAATAGCAGATCAGGTCATAGTCGTCGCCGGGGTAGCTTTTGGCGTCGTTCTGGAAGAATTCCGCCCGGCTGCTGACGCCTCCTTCTTCGGCGCGCTGGGTGGCGACGGTGATCGACGGCGCGTGATAATCGAAACCGACGAAGCGCGAGTTGGGATACGCCTGGGCCATGATCACCGTCGAGGCGCCGTGGCCGCAGCCGATGTCGGCGACTTTGGCGCCTTTTTCGAGTTTGGCGACCACGCCGTCCAGCGCCGGCAGCCATTCAGCGATCAAGTGACCTTTGTAGCCGGGGCGAAAGAAGCGTTCGGTGCCGCTGAACATGCACGGATGGTGATCGCCCCAGGGCAGGGCGCCGTTGCCGCGCATAGCCTTGACCAGTTTGTCCTTGTCATGGAAAAACGAGGCCACCACGCCAAGTCCGCCAGCGACATACACCGCCGAATCCTCGACCGCCAGCGCCAGTGCCTGCTCTTCCGGCAACCGAAACTGGCCATCGTGATGCTCCATGTAGCCGGACGCGACATGCGCGCTGAGCCATTCGCGCACCAGACGCGGGTTGCAGGTGGTTTTTTCGGCGAGGGCTTGCGGGGTGATCGGCTGACTGTCGGCCATCGCCCGGTACAGCCCGAGTTCTTCGCCAACGATGACGTTCGCCAGCATCGCGGCGCCGCCCATGTCGTTGACCAGTTTGCCCATGAATGCGTTGAGTCGTGTTTCGTCCATCACGAGTGCTCCTGATACAGGATCACCGTCCGGTGGCAAAACGTTGTCGAGGCATGGGCCGCAGGGCGGTGGTCACAAAAGTGGGCAGGGCACAGCTGACGTCGTCCTGCATTCCCCCTCGACTGGGTAATGAATCAGTCTAGCCGGACTGGGGCAAGATGCAGTGTTTGTGCCCCATGCAGATTCCATTGTGCGGATCAGCGCAGTGGCAGTTTGAGTTCGGCGCACAGGCCTCCGCCCTCGCGGTTGCTCAGGGTCAGCGATCCGCCGAGGGCCATGGCCAGTTGCTGGGCGATGGCCAGGCCCAGGCCGGTGCCGCCGGTGCTGCGGTTGCGCGAGTTTTCCACCCGGTAGAACGGCTGCATGACCTGTTGCAACTCGGCTTCGGCAATGCCTGGCCCGCGATCGAGGATTTTGATGCAAAGACCGTCGTCGATATCGACCTGCAACTGCGCGGCACCGGCGAATTTCAGTGCGTTGTCGGTCAGGTTCACCAGCACCCGGCGCAGGGCTTGGGGACGGGTATCGATCACCGCCGCGCTCTTGCCGCTCAGTTGCACGTCCTGGCCCATGTCCTGATAGTCGAACACCAGGCTGTCGAGGAACGAGTCGAGATCGGTGCGCCGGCTTTCCTCGGTCGAGCCGTGGATGCTGCGGGCATACGCCACGCCTTCGCGCACCAGATGCTCCATCTCGCCGAGGTCGTTCCACAGTTTGTCTTTCTCGACCGAGTCGTCCATGAACTCTGCGCGCAATTTCATGCGGGTGATCGGGGTTTGCAGGTCATGGGAAATCGCCGCCAGCAGTTGCATGCGCTCCTTCAGATACGCAGCGATCCGCGCCTGCATTGCGTTGAAGGCCCGTGCGGCGTAGGCCACTTCGGTCGGGCCGTGTTCGTCGAGCATCACCGGGTGCGCGTTGGGGTCGAGGGATTCCACGGCATTGGCGAGGCGGGCGAGGGGGCGTATGGCAATGCGCACCGCCAGCCAGGTGCAGGCGATCAGCAGCGCCAGTTGCCCGAGCAATACCCCCGGCAGCCACGGCGACAGCGGCGGCATGGCCGGACGCACATCGATGGTCAACGGGCTGCCGTCGCTGAGGCGCAAATGGGCCTGGAAGTGTTTTTTCTCTGCGGAAAAACGGCTGAAGGACAGCGGATGGGCGCCGCCGATCGCACTGCTGATCGAGGTCGCGGCCACCGGTAACTCCTCGGCGTCGAGCGGGGCGCCGGGATCGCCGTCGTTCAACCGATAATCGTAGTTGGTGCGAGCCAGTCGTGGCAGCCAGGCAGGGCGTTCCTGCGCGGGCAAGCGGTCGAGGATTGCAACCGACGTCGAAACGTCGTTTTGCATATTGCTGAGCATGGTGCTTCTGGCGCTTTGGAAACGCTCGTAATACTGCGCGCCAAACGACAGGGCCTGGGCCAGGATCAGCCCGACCAGAAAGATCAGCGACAACCGCGAAGCCAGGGTGCGTGGCCAATGCAGCTTGAGGCTCATGCCGAGGCCCCGAGGATTTCCACCGGTAGCGAAAAAACATAACCCTCGCTGCGCACGGTCTTGATGTAGGCCGGCTCACGCGCATCATCAAGCAGGCGCTGGCGCAAACGGCTGATCAGCAGATCAATCGAGCGATCAAACAGATCGGCTTCGCGGCCCTGGGTCAGGTTGAGTAACTGATCACGGCTGAGCACCCGTTGTGGATGATCGAGGAACACCCGCAGCAAGCGGTATTCGGCACCACTGAGGGCGACCAGTGTGCCGTCCTTGTCCAGCAGATGCCGGGCCGAGGTGTCCAGTTGCCAACGGCCGAAGGCCAGCAGGCGACCGCTTTCGGTGACCACCAGATTCGGCGGCAGCATGCGTGTGCGCCGCAGCACCGCGTTGATCCGCGCCAGCAGTTCGCGGGCGGCGAACGGCTTGGTCAGGTAATCGTCGGCGCCCATTTCCAGGCCGATGATGCGGTCGGTTTCATCGTTGCGCGCCGTGAGCATCAGCACCGGCGTGGCCTTGTGTTTGCCCACGCGTAGTTCGCGGCACAGCTGTAGGCCATCATCGCCGGGCATCATGATGTCGAGCACAATCAGGTCGACGGTGTTGGCTTCGAGAAAACTGCGCATCTGCCGGCCATCGGCGACCACGGTGGTGCGCAGTCCGTTCTTCTTCAGGTAATTGCCGACCAGCTCGCGGATCTCGCGGTCGTCGTCGACGATGAGAATGTGATCGACATGTTCCATCGGTGCAGAACCTCTATCAAAGGGCAATGCCATGCAGTCTATCGAGCCTGCGCCGGCTTGCCTGCCCGGGCTTGTATTGCAGTGTATCTGGCGTAATGGCGGATACACACACATGCAAAAACGCGATTTTTTCAGGGTTTTGTATCGCTGTGTATCTCCGGGCGGTGGGGATACACAGTGATTGATAGCGGCCGTTTCCTGACACAGACGCGATACCTCACGCGCCTCAAATAGGCTCCATCGAGGCCCACACAGTTTGCCTCGGCTCAACCCATACAAGCCTTGAGGAAACCACCATGACGCACAAAACCGTTGTCGCCGCCTGCCTGTTCGCCGCCCTGAACATCTGCACCCTGTCGGCCCGGGCCGAAGCCGATGTCAGCCCGCACACCTACAACTACGGCACGCACCTGGACATCCAGAAAGTGCTATCGATGACCGAGGACAACGCGGTGAACTGCGGCATTATCGATGCGCGCATGACGTACCTGGATTCGGCCGGAAAAACCCAGGTGCTGGATTACCGCAAATTTGCCGATGGCTGTAACAACCAGAACTGAGTGCTCAGATGCATCGACAGTCACCGCCGCGCACATCAATGGCTCACAGGTCGCGCACCATGAGCCATTGCTCGTTGTCCCACGCGCGAAAGCGCTCCAGCACTGTCCAGCCGCGTTTGGCGTAGTAGTCCTGCTTGCTCTGGGTGTGCAGATAGAAACGCGCGAAGCCGCGCTGTTTCGCCGTCTGGCTGATGCCATCGATCAACCGCTCTGCCAGCCCCTGGCCACGAGCTTGCGGGCTGACAAACACGCACGCCAGCCACGGGCCGAGATCCGGGCGCAGGGCCAGATCCGCCCGGGCCAGTGCCGCACCGCCGAGCAGACGCTCGCCGTCCAGCGCAATCAGGCATGACCAGTCGCCATTGTTCTGGCCGGCAGCGAACTCGCGTTGCCAATCGGTCAAGGGTTGCTCGCCATATTCGTAGGCGAACTGGCGGTGAATCCACGCGGCGTAAGTGTCGCTGTGCTGCGGGTGATCGACGAGCCATTCAAGACGCAGGGACATGATGGAATCCATTCACGGAAGACGGGAAGGCATAAAAGCCGAATGCCCCATGCAATGGCAATCTCGAAGTGTCTCGAGGCCTTTACAAAAAGTCGCCATTCATCGGCCAGGCCGGGGTTTTCCGGGCTCTTCGGACGATTGGCAGGGACGCCATCGACCCTCGGCGCGATAGTGGATGAGCAGGGCCACTGCCGTCCCTGTCACTGATAAAAAGAACGCGAGGTTGCCATGCCGAAATTCGTGATTGAACGCGAGATTCCAGGGGCCGGAAAGCTGTCGCCGCAAGAACTCCAAGCCGTGTCGCAAACCTCCTGCCAGGTGTTGCGTGAACTCGGGCCACAGGTGCAGTGGCTGCAGAGTTACGTCACCGCCGACAAAATCTATTGCGTCTACATCGCCCCTGACGAAGAGCAGGGGCGCGAGCACGCCAGGCTGGGTGGATTCCCGGCCAACAGCGTGGCGCGGGTGATGACGGTCATCGACCCGACCACGGCCGAATGAAGTCCTTCTACCTGCTGCGGAGCACGATTGATGAGTACTCCCATTGATCTGACGGGCCTGAAAGAGCGCCAGAAAGTCGCCTGGGCCAGCGGTGATTACGCGGTGATCGGCACCACCCTGCAGATCGTCGGCGAAAACCTCGCCGAGGCCTGCGACCTGCACTGCGATGAGGAAGTGCTGGATGTCGCCGCCGGTAACGGTAATGCGACTCTGGCGGCGGCGCGACGTGGTTGTCAGGTGACCTCGACCGACTATGTCGCGGCGCTGCTGGAGCGGGGACAGGATCGGGCGCGGGCCGAGCATCTGGATGTGATTTTTCAGGTCGCCGATGCCGAAGCGTTGCCGTTCGCCGACGAGAGTTACGACGCGGTGCTGTCGACCTTTGGCGTGATGTTTGCCCCGGATCAGGCGACTGCCGCAGCGGAACTGGCGCGGGTCTGCCGAAGGGGCGGGCGCATCGGTCTGGCGAACTGGACGCCGGAAGGTTTCGTCGGCCAGATGTTCAAGGTTCTCGGTCGCCACGTGCCACCCCCCGCCGTGGCCCAGCCGCCGTCGAACTGGGGCACTGAAGCGTGGTTGCACAGCCACTTCAATGAGCGCGAATTTCTGCTGCAGGTCACCCGCCGCACCTTCAATTTCCGCTATCGCTCGGCGGCGCATTTCATCGACATTTTCCGTCACTGGTACGGGCCGGTGCACAAGGCCTTTGCGGCATTGCCGCCGGAAAGCGGGCAGGCGCTGGAGAGTGATCTGGCGGATCTGCTGAACCGCTCGAACCGGGTGGGAGAGAAGTCGCTGGTGGTGCCGAGCGAGTATCTGGAGGTGGTCATCACCAAACGCTGAAACATCAATGCCCCCCTGTAGGAGCTGCCGCAGGCTGCGATCTTTTGATCTTGTTTTTTCAAAACCAAATTTAAAAGATCGCAGCCTGCGGCAGCTCCTACAGGGCATCGGTGGGGTTTATTTCAAATGCGCCCCGTCAACCCACTCCAGCGCCGTACGCCAGATGCAGATCCCCAGAAAGTACGCCGACGCCAGCAACCACAAACCCATCACCAGCGGATTGATCATCGGGTGATTAAGCACCAGCGACAGGCTGCACAGCAGCCAGATTGCCGTCACCGCGATGTTGATCGGCATGAACCGGCGTACCCGGAACGGGTGCAGGAACTTCATGCGGGTCACGGTCAGCAGCGCCAGACCGATGATGGTCAGAAAGGTGATCCACGGCCCCGGATTGATGATGTACAGGCATAGGGCAACCACATTCCACGCGGCGGGGAAGCCGACGAAATAGTTGTCCTTGCTTTTCATGTTGACGTTGCAGAAACAGAACAGCGACGACACCAGAATCAGCGACACGCTCAGCAGCAGGGTGTAGTCGGGCAGGGGAATGTAGCGATAGATGAACAGCGCCGGAATGAACACGTAGGTCAGATAATCGATCACCAGATCGAGGATCGAGCCGTCGAAACTCGGCAGCACCGACTGCACATTGACCTTACGCGCCAACGCCCCGTCGAGACCGTCGACGATCAATGCTACGCCCAGCCACATCAGGCAGTGAGTCGGCTGGTTCTCCAGCAGGGCGAGGGTCGCCAGAAAGGCTGTGACCACGCCGGTCGCGGTAAAACCATGGGCGCCCCATGCTTTGAGCCTGGCGATGTGTACGGTCGATATCACAGGGGCGTTCTCCAGAAAAATGAAGCATGCCGGGTATCACCCTTGGGCAAAGGGCGCCGGCAAACCGGGTCGGGGTTGCAGCTATCGACCGGTTTGGCCGGGATAAGGTTCACCACCTTTGAATCTTAGCTGCCCGCACAAAAAATACCTCGGCGAAATCCGCAGGTGGCACCCGGCGTCAGCCAAACGGTGCTGGCGCGCCGGCGTCGGCGGTCTATTGTTGCCTGACGCATTTATTGCCAATGGCTGAGGACGAGATCATGAACACCAGCGATTTGCTCGAACAACTGCTGCGGGGCCAGGCCTCGGCGGGACAACAAGGTGCTGGTTCGGCCGGCGGTGGGCTGGGTGGATTGGGCGGCTTGCTTGGCGGTCTGCTGGGTGGCGGGGCAGGCCCCGGCGGTAGTGCGGTGCAGTCCGGAGGGCTGGGCGGTTTGGGCGGTTTGCTCGGTGGCCTGCTCGGCGGCGGTAGCGGTGGTGGCTTGGGCGGCGCGCTGGGTGGGGCACTCGGTGGCGGCGGAACACAAAGTCGTTCCGGCGGCACCAATTATGCGGCGCTGGCCTCATTGGGAATGATGGCGTTCCAGGCATATCAGGCCTGGCAGCGCAGTCAGGCCTCGGCGGCGCCACAACAGATTCCGCCAACCGCAAATCTGCTGGCCGGGCCCGAAGTCGAGGAGCACGGGCATGCTGTGCTGCGGGCGCTGATCGCGGCGGCCAAGGCGGATGGTGAGATCGATGACCGGGAACGGCAGATGATCGATGAAGAGATTGGCAAACACACCGACGATCCAGAATTGCAGCAATGGTTTAACGCTGAAGTTGCCAAACCGCTGGATGCGAACGAAGTCGCGCAGGCGGCCAACGACGACCCGGCGACGGCCGCCGAAATGTACCTGGTCAGCGTGATCCTGGTGGACGATCAGCAAGACGCCGAACGCACCTACCTGGATGAACTGGCTGCGGCGCTCAAGATCGACCCGCAATTGCAGGTGCATCTGGAACAGCAGGCCAAGGGGCAGGGCTGAAGCAAAAGTCAAAAGATCGCAGCCTTCGGCAGCTCCTACAGAGACGAATTCCAATGTAGGAGCTGCCGAAGGTTGCGATCTTTTGATCCTCAGAGCCAGACTGCGTCCCATAGCGGGTAATCACCCAAGCGCTTTACCAGACCTGCCCGCAATGGATTCATGACAATGTAGCGGGCAGCCGCTTTCAAATCTTCATCGCGACGCAGAGCTCGGTCGTGATAGCCGCGTTGCCACAGGCTTCCCCGGCTGTCAGACATCAGGTTTACCGACCGACAACTACGCGATTTGACGCGGCACATCAGCTGGGCCAAGGAACCTCGTTTCAGGTCGACCAACCAATGCAGGTGATCCGGCATGACTACCCAAGCCAAAGACACGACCAATCCTGCCTCATCTGCCGCGCGCATCTGCTCAACCAATAATCTTCCGACTTTCCAGTCGGAAAAAACCGGCCGACGCTCTTTAACCACCGCCGTCAGCAAATAAACCCGCCCAACCTCCGAATAGCGTCCCTTGCGTAAACCGCAGGCTTTTGCAGCTTCAGGCATTCCATTGCCCTCTGTAACCATCGTCCTTCAACACTAGCTGCCCAATGACAGTTCACGAACCCAAGCCATTACACGATGTAAATGTAGGAGCTGCCGAAGGCTGCGATCTTTTGATCTTGATCGTGAAAGACAAAATCAAAAGATCGCAGCCTGCGGCAGCTCCTACAGTGATCAAGTGATCAAGTGATCAAGTGACCAAGTGAAAGAGAATCGGCACTGATCAGGCCGTCCGTCAGGGCAATTTTCATGTCGATTGAATTTTTCTCCGTAGCGGTTGCTCTGCTGATGTAGAGGCGTGAAACAACGCCCTGACCGGCCAACCGAACGAGAACACTGACATGACTGCCCTGACCCCTCTGCAGGCGCCGAGCGCGCAGCAACAGCCCATCACTGCCGACGGTGACCTGCGGCGTATTTATGAGGCACTGCTGCTTGAGGATGTGCCTGAAACCCTCGCGCAGGATTTTCTCGCCGAGCAGTTGCAGCGTGTCGCGCTGTTGCCCGAAGAACTTCCGCAGGATCCGTCGGCGTGGCAAGGCTGGGTCGCCGAACATTGCACAGAAGTTGCCCGGCAGTACGCCGATTACCTGCAACAGCGCCAGGCCGGCGGACCGCGCCAGTTCTTCCGCAACAAGGCTCACGCGTTGTACTTTCTGCAAGCCGTAGCGCCGACCAAACTGGTGGATGGCGCGTGGCTGTACGGCTTGTTGGCGCAATGGCGCGACCCGCGTTTCGACGGGTTGCTGTGTACCTATCTGGAAGAACTCGGCGACGGCAATCCGGCGCAAAACCACGTGGTGATCTACCGCAAACTGCTCGCTGAGCACGGTTTGCAGGACGCCAGCGCTATTGCCGATGAACGCTACCTGCAAGGTGCGCTGCAACTGGCACTCGGTGCCTGTGGCGAAAGCATGTTGCCGGAGGTGATCGGCTACAACCTCGGCTACGAACAACTGCCGCTGCACTTGCTGATCAGTGCCTATGAACTCAGCGAGTTGGGCATTGATCCTTACTACTTCACCCTCCACGTGACCATCGATAACGCCAGCACCGGCCACGCGCAAAAAGCCGTGCAGTCGGTGCTCGACCTGCTACCGCTGGAAGCCGATCGCGGCGAATTCCTGCGCCGGGTATCGCTGGGCTATCGACTCAACGACCTGGGGCAGGGTAGCCGCGCGATCATCGAAGGTTTTGACCTGGAGCAGGAAGTGCTGGCGATGCTCGAGCGCAAGCGCCCGTTCGGTCAGCACATGCACTCCGACTACTGCCGTTTCGAAGGCAAAACCGTCAATCAGTGGCTGGCCACTCCCGAACAGCTACCGGGTTTCCTGCAGGCAATGCAGGACAAAGGCTGGATCAAACGCAATGAAGATCCGCAAGCCAGCCGTTTCTGGCAGTTGATCGACGGCGACGGTGCGGCGATGTTCGGCGTGTTCAGTCCCTATGAAAAGCAACTGCTGCACGACTGGATTGCCGGCGACTGGACGCCATCCGACCAACGCAAAGCGCCACGACGCGGCCGTCAGGTCGCCACCCCGGACGCCGCCGTGCCCGAACACGATCCCGATGTGCAGCGCCTCATGTCTGCCCTGCAAGGTCAGGATGGACACGCGCAAATGGCCACGCTGATCCCATGGTTGGCACCGGCCCGCCATGCCCACCCGGCGGGGCTTCTGGCGACACGCCGCTTCATCGAACTCAAATCCAGTCTGCGTTAAGGAAATCTCATGAATCAGGAAGAACAACTGTCCGCCCACGACCTGACGCTGCTGCAACTCGGCCGACGCTTGCAGGCCGACGGCTACCGTTTCATCACGCCGACGCCCTTGACCCATCAGCGGGTCAACCAGCGTGATGAAGGGCAGGTGGCCGATACCCTGCGCGACGTCTTCGGTTGGTCGCGGCCGTTCGAACCGGGGCTGTTGTCCGCTGACGAACAGCGGCAATTGCAGGAGGCACAAGTGATTGACGTCTACGACGGCCGCTTGAAAAGCCGGGTGCGCTGGTCGAGTCTGGATGATTTGTTGTTCGTGCATTCGGGCTTCCCAACCGATGCCGCCGATTCGGTGTTTTTCGGCCCGGACACCTATCGTTTCGCACAGCTGATTCACGCGCATCTGCAACAGAGCTTCGCGCCGATTCAGCGCGCGGTGGACATCGGCTGCGGTGCCGGCGTCGGCGCGATTCTGATTGCGCGCGCACGGCGTGAAGCGCAGGTGCTGGCGGTGGACATCAATCCTGCCGCGCTGCGCCTGACCGCGATCAATGCGGCATTGGCCGAGGTCGCCAATGTCGAGGTGCAGGCCAGTGATGTACTGCAGGGTACTGAAGGCAACTTCGACCTGATTGTCGCCAACCCCCCGTACATGGCAGATCCGGCCGGGCGTGCTTATCGGCATGGCGGTGGCTCGCTCGGCGCCGGCCTGTCGCTGCGTATCGTCGAGCAGGCGCTCAATCGACTGGCGCCCGGTGGCTCGTTGCTGTTGTACACAGGGGTAGCGATGGTCGATGGCCGCGATCCGTTTTTCGATACGGTTGTCCCACGGCTGGATTCGACGCGATTCGGCTGGACCTATCGCGAGCTGGATCCCGACGTGTTCGGTGAAGAGTTGTTGAACCCCGGTTACCAGCGCGTGGACCGGATCGCTGTGGTCGCGCTGACCGTGACCCGCATTGGCTGATACAAGGCAGGTGCGCCATGACCAGGAACCTTGACGACTACAACCGCATGCGCGACTTTTCCGCGACGTCGGAACCCGCCGCGGTCAAACGCCGAGGCCGCAGCAAGGCCACTGAGCATGCGCGGCAGTTCTGCATCCAGAAGCACGACGCTTCGCACCTGCATTACGACTTTCGCCTCGAACTCGATGGTGCGCTGAAGAGCTGGGCGGTGCCCAAGGGCCCGTCGCTCGATCCCAAGGTCAAGCGTCTGGCGGTGCACGTCGAAGACCATCCGCTGGACTACGCGACCTTCGAGGGCAGCATCCCCGAGGGGCATTACGGTGCGGGCGATGTGATCGTCTGGGATCGTGGTGTGTGGATTCCGCAGGAGGATCCAGCCAAGGCCTACGCCAAGGGCAAACTCAAGTTCGAACTGCAAGGCGAAAAGCTCTCCGGGATCTGGAATCTGGTGCGCACGCACATGCCGGGCAAGAAGGAAAACTGGTTTCTGATCAAACATCAGGACAGTGCTGCGCGCCCGCAGGACGACTACGATGTGCTCAGTGCGGAGCCGGACAGCGTGCTCAGCGAACGCACCCTGATCAGCAAACCCAAGCTCGCCGCCGAGCAAGCCAAGCCAGTGAAGAAGTCCCCGGCGAAACCGCGTAAAGCGGCGTCCGGGACGCTCACGGGTGCGCGCAAGGCCAAACTGCCGACGCAGCTCAAACCGGAACTGGCGACCCTGGTCGACAGTGCACCCGAAGGACACTGGAGTTACGAGATCAAATTCGACGGCTACCGGATCATGGCGCGCATCGATCACGATCAGGTGCAACTCTTCACCCGCAACGGTCACGACTGGACGCACAAACTGCCGCAACAGGCGCAAGCCCTGGCCGATTTGGGGCTGGAATCGGCGTGGCTGGACGGCGAAGTGGTGGTCACCAACGAGCGCGGTGTACCGGACTTTCAGGCGCTGCAAAACGCCTTCGAAGCCGGGCGCAGCGCCAGCATCATGTACTACCTGTTCGACATGCCGTACCTCAACGGCGTCGACCTGCGCGAAGTGCCGGTCGAGGAGCGCCGCGCTGCGCTGTCCACGGTACTCGGTGGGCATGAGCAGCCGTTGCTGCGCTTCTCCGAAGCCTTCGATGAAACGGCGGACGCACTGCTCAACAGCGCCTGTCAGATGCAGATGGAGGGGCTGATCGGCAAACGCCTCGGCTCGCCCTACGTGTCGCGGCGCAGTAGTGACTGGATCAAGCTCAAGTGCAAGCATCGGCAGGAATTCGTGGTCGTCGGCTACACCGATCCGAAAGGCGCGCGCAGTGCCTTCGGCGCGTTGCTGCTGGGGCTGCATGATCGCGACAGTGGCGAGTTGCGCTATGCCGGCAAGGTCGGCACCGGTTTCAACGAAACCACACTGAAAAGCATCCTGGCCCAGCTCAAGCCGTTGCAGGTGAAGAAGGCTGCGGTGGTCAATCCACTGAGCGGCTTCGAGGCCAAAGGCGTGCACTGGCTCAAACCGAAACTGTTGGCAGAAGTGGCGTTCGCCGAAATGACCAAGGACGGTTCGGTACGTCACGCCGTGTTCCATGGTCTGCGCAATGACAAACCGGCCAGGTCGATTACCGAGGAGCGCGCGAAACCCGTGAAGACTTCAGCGAAAGCCACCCCGTCGAAAAAAGCTGCCTCGTCGAAGAAAGCTGCAGAATCAAAGAAAGCTGCTGAGTCGAAGAAAGCCGAACCGGCGCCGTCCCAGCTGGGGCTGGCCAGTGGCAAAGTGCGCATTACCCATCCCGATCGGGTGATCGATGCGGTCAGCGGCACCACCAAGATGCAACTGGCCGAGTATTACGCCAGCGTCGCCGAGTGGATTCTGCCGCAGCTCAAGGATCGCCCGGTCGCGCTGGTGCGGGCGCCGGACGGAATTGCCGGCGAACTGTTTTTCCAGAAAAACGCCGAGCGCCT
The DNA here is from genome assembly GCF_016756945.1 of Pseudomonas sp. MWU318. Taxonomy (NCBI): domain Bacteria; kingdom Pseudomonadati; phylum Pseudomonadota; class Gammaproteobacteria; order Pseudomonadales; family Pseudomonadaceae; genus Pseudomonas; species Pseudomonas sp. MWU318. The sequence goes on along the minus strand of NZ_JAESJL010000013.1, from coordinate 126,304 downwards.
GGCGATTCCCGGCATTACCACACTGGACAAGGACGTCACCGGGCAACCGGTGATGCTGATCAACAATGCCGAAGCACTGATCGGCGCGGTGCAGATGAGCACGGTCGAGCTGCACACCTGGAACGCCACCACCGTCGATCTGGACAAGCCTGATCGCTTCGTCCTCGACCTCGATCCGGATCCCGCGCTGCCGTGGAAAAGCATGGTCGAAGCCACCGCGTTGACCCTGACCGTACTGGATGAACTGGGGCTCAAGGCGTTTCTCAAGACCAGCGGTGGCAAGGGCATTCACCTGGTGGTGCCGTTGACCCGCAAACATGGCTGGGATGAGGTCAAGGACTTCAGTCACGCGATCGTCAGCCATATGGCGAACCTGCTGCCGGAACGCTTTTCCGCAGTGTCCGGGCCGAAAAATCGTGTCGGGCGGATCTTCATCGACTACCTGCGCAACGGCCTGGGCGCCACCACCATTTGTGCCTACGCCGCGCGCACCCGAGAGGGGCTGCCGGTGTCCGTGCCGCTGTTTCGCGAGGAAGTGGCCGAGATCAAGGGCGGCAATCAGTGGAACATCAGCAATGTCCATGAGCGTCTGAACGAAATCGGCGATGAGCCGTGGGCCGACCTGAAGAAAACCCGCCAGAGCATCACCGCGGAGATGCGCAAGCGGGTTGGCATGAAAAAATGATCAGGTGTCGCGCAGCAAGTCGTGAGCGTTGAGCAGCTCGAAAGCGATTTCGGGGCGGTTGTTCAGGCCTCGGCGAATGGCCGCCGGAATTGACTTGCGGGTCTTGCGGCACAGTCCCGGGAGCGCCTCGATCTGAATCTCGATGCCGAGCATGCTGCGCACTTCATGAAAGCCCGGGGAGATTTCCACCCGCAGGCCCAACTGTTCGTGCATGCGCTGTTGCAGATGCCGCAAGTCCGCAAGGTCTTCGAGTTGTTCCAGGCGTGCGAGGAGGATTTTTTCCTGCTCGCGGGTCAGGCGCAGAATGCGCAGATCCGTGCCCGGCGTTTCCAGCAACGCGTCGCGCCCGCAATCGCAGGCGCCGGGCGGGCAGGGTGAGCGCAAAGGCGCAGGAGGCGCAAGAGTCGTCATGGCCTCCATCATAGAGGCCGTAAGACGGTTTTGCCTATGTGCCCTCAGCTGCCGTCCATCGGCCGCTGCGTCCCTGGCAACTACTGATTCAGGCCTTCGTAATGCACCAGAATCGCGTTGGCGAGGTCTTCATCGCTGGCATTGAGGCCAGGGTTGTCGTGCCGCACCTGTTGCAGTACCGACTCAAGATAAACCCCACGGATGGCCCCGCCGCTGGCGACGAACGCTGACAGGTCGTCGCGCGCCGGGATCACCATTTTGTGATCCTTGAAGGTCGAGTACAGGGACGCGGAAACGCCCGCTGAGGTGGCGACATCGCCGGCGTCGACACGGGCCAGAGCCGAGCCGACAGGGAGGCAGAGCAGGAGAGAAGAAATGAGCACTAACTTGCGCATGACGATGTTCCTCCACAAGCGCGAAGCAAAAAGGAAGGACTACATAATCTCAGAGGTGCGACCTTTGCCGGAGTTCCATTCGAACGTGTGGATACTTGCTGAAACGCTCTGAAGCGGCACATCTGCACAAATAAGCTTAACTGAAATCCTGAACGGCGCATTCCGGCGCGCCTCAGGGGAGGAACCCACCGTGTCGATCAAATTGCGTTTGCTGCTGCTGATTGCCACCAGTCTGTTGACGGCGCTGATTGTGAGTCTGGTCAGCTATGTGGGGAATACGCGCATGTCTGCAGCGGTGAACGACAACGCGGTGAGCATGACCGCGCTGCGCAATCACATGGAAGCCGACATGATGCACGACGCGCTGCGGGCCGACGTGTATTCGGCGATGCTGGTGGGCCTGGGCAAAAGTACCGGCACGGCCGCAGAGGTGCGGGACTCGATCAACGAGCACGCTACGCATTTTCGCGAAGTGCTGGATGAAAACCTCAAATTGCCGGTCAACCCGACGATCAAGTCTGCGCTGGAACACATAAAACCCAGCCTGGACACCTACATTGCAGCGGCCGAGCGCATTGTCGGCCTGGCATTGGACAACCCGGATAGCGCGCAACGGGAGCTGGGCACGTTCAACAGCGCCTTCAGTCAGCTTGAAGAGCAGATGGCGGCCCTTAGCGAACTGATCGAAAGCAACACCCGTGACACCAGCCAGGCCACCGAAAGCGCCATTCGCAATGCCAATATCGCCCTCGGTGTGGTGTTGCTCGCCAGTCTGTTGCTGTTATTGGGGCAAGGGCGTTGGGTGACTCGCAGCATCATGGGGCCGCTGAAATCCGCTAACCAGATCGCGCAAAGCATTGCCCACGGCAACCTCAGCGAACCGATCAGCGAGCCGACCGGCAAGGACGAGGCCAGTACGCTGATCCGCAGTCTGGCGACCATGCAGCGTGACCTGCGCAACATGATCGATGTCGTTCGGCGCAACGCCCATGGGGTCAGCGGCATGAGCGAGCAGTTGAGCCACGGCTGCCATCAGGTCGCTGACAGCAGTCAGCAACAAAGCGCCGCGGCCGGCACCATGGCCGCCGCCGCGAGCCAGATGACCGCCAGCATCGAGGAAATCACCCGTCATGCCGAGCGCGCGCTGGGCATGGCCAATCAGGCCGAGTCGCTGGCCAAGAGCGGCGGACAGGTGATCCATCAGGTGGTCAGCGACATGGACGACATCGCCCGCTCGGCGCAACAGTCGGCGCAGGTGATCCGTACGCTGGATCAGGAATCCGAAGGCATCTTCAACATCATTCAGGTGATCAAGAGCATCGCCGACCAGACCAACCTGCTGGCACTCAACGCCGCCATCGAGGCGGCGCGGGCCGGCGAGCAGGGCCGGGGTTTTGCCGTGGTTGCCGACGAAGTGCGCAGCCTGGCGGCACGCACCAGTGCCTCAACTCAGGAAATCGCTGCGATGGTTGCACGGATCCAAAACAGCACCCGCGAGGCGGTGAGCAGCATGGAGGCCGGGGTGGCCCAGGTGGACAAGGGCATGGCGGTCACGGCTGAAGTCGAACGAGCGATACGCGAAATCCTCGACGCCACCCTCAGCACCACGCAACTGGTCAACGACATCACCCGCACCATTGGCGAGCAAAGCCAGGCCAGCAACGAAATAGCCCATCAGGTGGAAATGATCGCCGGGATGTCCGAGGGCAACAGCAAAGTGATCGGGCAGACGGCCAATACCACCGATGAACTGTCGAGTCTGGCGGGGGCGTTGGCGTTGTCGGTGGATCGGTTTCGGTTGTAGCGCCGCCATCGCGAGAGCAGCCCATTCCCTGTAGGAGTGAGCCTGCTCGCGATGGAGCCAGCCCAGCCACCACAGGTTTCTGAATCATGTTCAGCCCAAACCGGCCGATAACGCCCAGAGCGGAAAAAGACTCTCAAGTCGGGAACAGACGCGCGGGTTTGCCCTGACGTGATATTCTTCGCGCCAACTTGGTTTGACCTTATTCGGTTTGCCTGCCTTTGGGGCGGGCTGACGGAATCCCTGTCGCTCAAGTAGCTGAAGCCAATAATGATAAGAAGTCAGTTCAGAAGGGACATTAACTGAGGTCGATGCGGTACGTCGGCCTTGTGTGCCCACCCGTCAAAATTGAAGTGTGCCGGAATCTGCGACGCGAGCCTGAGCGTCATCAAAGCGGATCGCATACAGATAACAGCGGCGGGCGGAAGGCGTTTTATCATAGGTGCAACGGATGTTTAAGAAAGTGAACACAGCCTTGCTCGGGCTGGCTTTGGCGATGGGGATGTCGTCCGCCAATGCTGCAGAAGCAAAGAAAGTCGACGTTCTGCTGATCGGCGGCGGCATCATGAGCACCACCCTGGGTGTGTGGATCAATGAGCTGGAGCCAAGCTGGTCGATGGAAATGGTCGAGCGCCTCGACGGCGTCGCCCTGGAAAGCTCCAACGGCTGGAACAACGCCGGTACCGGTCACTCCGCCCTGGCTGAGCTGAACTACACCCCGGAAGACGACAAAGGTAACGTGACGATCCCGAAAGCTGTCGAGATCAATGAAGCGTTCCAGGTGTCCCGTCAGTTCTGGGCCTGGCAGGTTCAGCAAGGCGTTCTGAAGAACCCTCGCTCGTTCATCAACACCACGCCGCACATGAGCTTCGTGTGGGGCGATGACAACATCAAGTTCCTGAAAAAGCGCTACGAAGCCCTGCAAGCGAGCCCGCTGTTCGCCGGCATGCAGTACTCCGAAGACCCGGCTGTGATCAAGAAGTGGGTCCCGCTGATGATGGAAGGGCGTGACCCGAACCAGAAAATCGCGGCCACCTGGAGCCCGCTGGGTACCGACATGAACTTCGGCGAAATCACCCGCCAGTTCGCCGGTTACCTGCAGACCAAGCCTAACTTCGACCTGAAGCTGTCGAGTGAAGTCGAAGACATCACCAAGAACGCCGACGGCACCTGGCGCGTCAGCTACAAAAACCTGAAAGACGGCACCAAGACCGAAACCGACGCCAAGTTCGTGTTCATCGGCGCTGGTGGCGGCGCTCTGCACCTGCTGCAGAAGTCGGGCATTCCTGAAGCCAAGGAATACGCTGGCTTCCCGGTCGGCGGCTCGTTCCTGGTGACCGATAACCCGGCCATCGCCGAGCAGCACCTGGCCAAGGCCTACGGTAAAGCTTCGGTTGGCGCACCGCCGATGTCGGTTCCGCACCTGGACACCCGTGTTCTGGACGGCAAGCGCGTCATCCTGTTCGGCCCATTCGCGACCTTCAGCACCAAGTTCCTCAAAGAAGGCTCGTACCTGGACCTGCTGACCAGCACCACCACCCACAACATCTGGCCGATGACCAAGGTCGGCATCAAGGAATACCCGCTGGTCGAGTACCTGGCCGGTCAACTGATGCTGTCGGATGAAGACCGTCTGAACGCGCTGAAGGAATACTTCCCGAACGCCAAAGCCGAAGACTGGCGCCTGTGGCAAGCCGGCCAGCGCGTGCAAATCATCAAGCGTGATGAAGCCGCTGGCGGCGTGCTGAAACTGGGCACCGAAATCGTTGCTGCACAAGACGGCTCCATCGCCGGCCTGCTGGGCGCATCGCCAGGCGCGTCGACCGCTGCACCGATCATGCTGAGCGTGCTGCAGAAAGTCTTCAAAGACAAAGTCGCGACCCCTGAGTGGCAAGCCAAGCTGCACCAGATCGTTCCAAGCTACGGCACTCAGCTGAACAACGATCCGGCCAAAGTGGCACAAGAGTGGGCGTACACCGCCAAGATCCTCGAACTGCCAACGCCTCCGGTCATCGGTCAGGCTGCTGCTCCGGCTGCACCAGCAGCTGAAAAAGCTGAAGCACCGAAGGAAAATGCTGCACGTGACATGGCTCTGTAACTAGACGCCAGATACGCAAAAGCCCACTGAACCGGTAACGGTCAGTGGGCTTTTTCATGCCCCAAATCCTGTAGGAGCTGCCGCAGGCTGCGATCTTTTGACTTTGATTTTCAAAAAAAAGATCAAAAGATCGCAGCCTGCGGCAGCTCCTACACAGGTTTTGCGTTTGCCAGATAGGCACCAAGCCGCCGCCCCATATCTTCGCCGAGGGCCTGCAACCCGCTCAACGGCCGCACCATCACCTCGAACTCTACAATTTTCCCGCTCTCATCGAAGCGAATCATGTCGATCCCCTTCAGTTCTTTCGTCCCCACCTTGGCACTGAACTCCAGCACCACATTCAAACCATCGGCAGTCACCAGTTCGCGGTGGTATTTGAAATCTTCAAACACGTCGAATACGGTGTTGAGGATCATCGTCACCACTGGCGCGCCGGGGTAGGGCGAGTGGGCCATGGGCGAGCGAAACACCGCGTTCGGGTCGAGCAGTTCGGGCAAGGCCTTGAGGTTGCCGGTGCGGATCATCTCGTGCCAGCGCCTCAGGGATTCGGCGGCGTTGGGGTGCAGGTTCAGTTCGGACATTGACCACTCCTGGAATTGTTGTTGTTCTTCGCGCGACGGCAATCACTCTAGTTCAAAGCGGCGGATCTCGAACCGTTGTGTGCCGATCTGAATACCAGAGCATGGCCGGAGCGGATCAGATGGGCATCTGATCCGTATTTTTCTGTTGGATCTGCCTCTGTAACCGGCTCAGTCAGGCGCTCAGAATAGCCCGGCAATTCGGTCGCCCGCGGCAGCCCTTCATCCCGAAGCGCCCGGTGCACCGCAAGCTCAACATTAAGGAGAGCAGCATGAACAAAATGGCGATTTTCCTCGGTGGGTTTCTGACGTTGACCATTCTGATCGGAATGCTTGCGACGATTTCTCCGGTCTGAACCCCGGTCGTTTTACACCAGACTCCAGCGCCCTTTTTGTCGAAGGGCGCAACTGTTTCTACTGCGCTGTAACTTCTCGCATCACACCGAACTGGACTGAACCGGGAGGCGGCGCAAGCGATTGAGGGTGTCTGTACCGGCCTCTTCGCGAGCAAGCCCGCTCCCACATGGATTTGTGAACAACACAGATCCAGTGTGGGAGCGGGCTTGCTCGCGAAGAGGCCAGTAGCGTCACTGAAACCTCTCAAGCGAATCAAGGCGCCCCGAACACCATCGTCCAGTAAACCCCTTCATCACTGCGCGCCTCACTGGCGAACCCGGCACCGACCTGAGTGAACATCGGGTTCATCAAGTTGGCGCAATGGCCGGGGCTGGCCAGCCATCCGGCCATCGCCTTGCCCGGTGAGCTCTGCCCGGCGGCGATATTTTCGCCGATCTGCCGTCCCCGATAACCCGCTGCCCGGGCGCGATCCGCCGGCAGGTCGCCGTCCGGGTCGCGGTGGGCGAAATAGTTGCCGTAGGCCATGGCTTTGCTGTGGCCTTGTGCGGCGGCGCCCAGCGCGGCGTTCCAGCTCAGGGGGCGGGCGGCGGCGAAGCGTTGGCGCCCGCACATCCGTGGTCGTGCCCGGGCGGCGTTGACTTCGGCGAGCAGGGCCTTGCCGACGCTGCGGTTGTCGCCGACACGACTGTCGAGCACCGGTTGCGCCAGCACCACTTGCCATTCACCACGGGAGCGGCTGACGCCGATGTCGGCGTACTGGGTGTCAAGCAGCGCGCTGCAGTGGCTGTCTTGTAACTGCTCAAAGGCTTCCTCGGCATCCCCGGCCCCAATGATGTGGATACTGCGTACCGCCACCGCCGAATAACCCGAGGACTTCAACGTCTCGCGCAAACCACCGCCGTAGCCATAGCCGATCGGCAACGCCAGGTTCGATTTCAGCGACAGTGGTGCCAGGCGCTGGGCCGGGCGGCGGTCGCAGCGTTGCGGATGGGCGCGGTAGTCGTTGATCGCGGCCACCAGTTGCCGCTCCTCGCTGGCGTGGGTGGTCTCGGTGAACAGTGGGGCAAGGATCAGCAGGCACAGCGAAACGAAGCGTGATGAGCGAACGACATGGCGCATGGGACGGCAGACTCAGGGAAAAGGACAGTGCTGAAGTGGGCAGCCGCGAATTGCGGCGCCACTAGGACTGGGCTTTTCGGACTTGGTTCATGCTGGCCACCTGGCTTTTTTGCAGGGCTGATGCGGGGCAGGCGAGCCGGACTTTGTGTTGTCTGAACTGGCCCCTTCGCGAGCAAGCTCGCTCCCACCTTGGCAATGCGTACCTCTGTGGGAGCGAGCTTGCTCGCGAAGGGGCCAGTTCAGCCAACGCAATAATCGACTATCAGCGATTGAGCATTTCCTGGATCCACTGCAGATACTGCGCCCGCTCGGAAATCGAGTTGTGCCCTGAATCCGGCACCACCCGCAGGGTCGCCACGCCTTTGGGGAAACTCTTCAGCAGTCGTTGTGTGCTGGCCAGAGGAATCACCTCATCATCGCTGGCCGCCAACAGCAACGTCGGCACACGAATGTGCGCGGCATAGCGGCCCGACTCGAAGCGATCCTTCAGCAGCCATTTCACCGGCAGCCACGGATATTGGCGGACGGCGATATCTTCGAGGCTGTTGTACGGCGTCACCAGAATCAATATCTCCGCCGGACGCTGACTCGCCAGCCGCGCCGCCACCCCGGAACCCAGGCTGCGCCCGATCACGGCAATCTTTGGATGGCTGGCGTACACCTGATCGAACAGCGCCAACGCATCTTCGGCAATCGCTTCTTCCGAAGGTGAGCCGCTGCTGCCACCGAAGCCCCGGTAGTTCAGCAAAAACACCGCGTAGTCGGGAAAGGCTGCACTGAACGACGATAGATTGCGCGACACGTCCTCGGCATTGCCGCCGAAGTAGATCAGCGCTTTCGGCCCGGCATGCTCGCGAACGGTCACCCAGACATCAGCATCCCGCATCACCAGTTTCATCCGGGACTCCGGCGCGGTAACGGCGCTGCCGGATTGGGGAAAGTAGATCAGCGAGCGCTGAAAAATGAACAGCGCTGCACACAGCAACAGGTAGAGGGCGATGAGCAAGGCGACGAGTGACATCAGTTTTCTGGACATTCGGCTAACTTTAACGGGGCGCGGGTGTTCGCAGTCGCAGTGTAGTCCAGCGAATCGGGCCGACCGCCGTCGCACACAACGTGCAACAGATTCACGCAGCAGGGGAACCCGCATGAGCCACACTGAGGGTTGTTCCCGGCGCCGCTTGCTTACGCTGGCTGCCGGGGTTTCGGCGGTCTTGACCTTTGACCGGGCGTTGGCCACTGCCATCACGCCGACTGCCACTTCGCCCAGCACGGCAGGAGACCAGACCATGCAGACCCGCGCCATCCCTTCCAGCTCCGAGCCTCTGCCAATGGTGGGCCTGGGCACGTATCGCGGCTTCGACGTTGCCCCCGGCGATCCGGCTTATAAGCTATTGCCAGCAGTGCTCGACGAGCTGTTCAAAAAGGGTGGCACGTTGATCGACAGCTCGCCGATGTATGGCCGCGCCGAGCAAACCAGTGGCGAGCTGCTATCGATTCACGAACCGCGTTCACCCGCGTTTCTGGCGACCAAGGTCTGGACCCGCGGGCGCAAGGAGGGCATCGCACAGATGGAGCAGTCTTTCCGTCTGCTGCGCACCGAACGCATCGACCTGATGCAGATCCATAACCTGCTGGACTGGCAAACCCATCTGCCGACCCTGCGCGAATGGAAAACCGAGGGACGCATTCGCTACATCGGCATCACCCATTACACGCCCTCGGCCTATGAAGAAGTCGAAGCTGTACTCAAGGCCGAACAGCTCGACTTTTTACAGATCAACTACGCCCTCGACGACCGTGGCGTGGAGAAACGCATTCTGCCGCTGTGCCGTGCGCGCGGGGTGGCGGTGATCTGCAATCGGCCGTTCGGCGGTGGCGGGTTGCTCGCGCGGCTCAAGGGCAAATCGTTGCCGGCCTGGGTCTCGGACGTGCAGGTCAACAGCTGGCCGCAACTGGCGTTGAAGTTCCTACTGTCGCACCCGGCGGTGACTTGCGTGATTCCCGGCACCGGCAATCCGCGCTACATGGCCGACAACGCTGGCGCCGGATTCGGGCCGATGCTCACCGATGCGCAGCGGCATCAGTTGATTGCGCTGCTGGGGTAGGCGGTCAACCGCGATACCGCAACGCCTCCACCAACAGCGCAAACGCCGGCGCCGCCTGTCGTCGGCTCGGGTAGTACAGGTGGTAACCGGCAAACGTCGGGCACCAGTCTGCCAGCACTTGCTCCAGACGTCCGTCGGCCAGATGCGGCGCGACGATGTTTTCCGGAATGTAGCTGAGGCCGAAACCATCCAGTGCGGCGTCGAGCAGCGGGTAGACGCCATTCAGCGTGACTTGCCCGGACACTCGCACCTTGAGGCTTTCGTCACCCTTCTCGAATTCCCAGGTGTACAGCCCGCCGTTGGTGGGCAGGCGCAGGTTGTTGCAGGCGTGGTCGGTCAAATCTCTTGGTGTTTGCGGGCGTGTACGGTTGGCGAAATAGGCCGGGGAGCCGACTACCGCCATGCGCATGTCGGGGCCGATGCGGGTGGCGATCATGCCTTGGGCCACGTCTTCGCCCAGCCGAATGCCGGCGTCGAAGCCTTGTCCGGCGATGTCGACGAAACCGTAATCGCAGATCACCTCGACGGCGATGTCCGGATACTGGGGCAGGAATTCCTTGAGCACCGGGCGCAGCAGCCAGTTCAGCGAATGGTCGGTGGCGCTGATGCGGATCCGGCCGGCCGGGGTTTCGCGCAGGTTGCTCAGGGCCGCCAGTTCCTGTTCGATCTCTTCGAAGCGCGGGCCGATGGTCTGCAGCAAATGTTCGCCAGCCTCGGTGGGTGAGACGCTGCGCGTGGTGCGGGTCAGCAGGCGCAGGCCCAGGCGCGCTTCAAGGGCGCGGATGGTATGGCTGAGCGCCGATTGCGAGACGCCGAGTTTGGCTGCGGCTTTGGTGAAGCTGCGCTCGCGGGCCACGGCAAGGAAGGCGAGCAGGTCACTGGCGTTTTCTCGAAGCATTAATGAGTGTCCTGCATAAGTTTTTTCGAATTCTAGTCGATTATCTAAAGAATACGGCCCGCTAAAGTGACGCAAGTTCCCTGTAGGAGCTGCCGCAGGCTGCGATCTTTTGATTTTGTTTTTCAGGATCAAGATCAAAAGATCGCAGCCTGCGGCAGCTCCTACAGGGAGATTCTGTATAAATCTGGAGTTTTGCGATGAATTCGATTGCTGATACTGAGCACGCCCCGGGGGTAACTGTTACCACAAATGGTTCGCAGCCCTCAGCCAAAGGCCCGGCAGACTGGTTCACCGGCACTGTGCGGGTCGATGCACCGTTCAAAGGCAGCGATGCCGCGCGTGTCAGCGGCGCCACGGTGACCTTCGAGCCCGGCGCACGCACCGCGTGGCATACCCATCCGTTGGGTCAGACGCTGATCGTCACCGCCGGTTCAGGTTTTGTGCAGGAGTGGGGTCAGCCGGTTCGACAGATCCGTCCCGGCGATACGGTGTGGATCGCGCCGCAGGTGAAGCACTGGCATGGCGCCGCGCCGACCACGGCGATGACGCACATTGCGATTGCCGAAGTGCTGGACGGTGAAGTGGTGGAGTGGATGGAGCAGGTGAGCGCGGCGCAGTACCCGAACTGACCTCTGTAGGAGCTGCCGCAGGCTGCGATCTTTTGATCTTGATCTTCAAAAACCAGGTCAAAAGATCGCAGCCTGCGGCAGCTCCTACAGGGAGTCAGATCATCGGCGGCAAGGAAGAGAGGATCTTGTCGAGGGTGATCGGATACTCGCGCACCCGCGCCCCGGTGGCGTTGTAGATCGCATTCGCCACCGCTGCACTCACGCCGCAAATCCCCAGTTCACCCACGCCCTTGGCCTTCATCGGCGATGAAATCGGATCGGTTTCGTCGAGGAAAATCACCTCCTGATGCGGGATGTCGGCATGCACCGGCACCTCGTATCCGGCCAGGTCATGATTGACGAAAAAGCCCAGCCGTTTGTCCACCGCCAGCTCTTCCATCAGCGCCGCACCGACGCCCATGGTCATCGCGCCGATCACCTGGCTACGCGCGGCTTTCGGGTTGAGAATCCGTCCCGCTGCGCAGACGGCGAGCATGCGCCGCACGCGGACTTCGCCGGTCGCTGCATCCACCGCAACCTCCACGAAATGCGCGCCGAAGGTCGACTGCTGATACTGCTTGGCGAGGTCTGCGAATTCGATGCTGTCCTCGGCCTCGACCACGCCATCTTTTGCCGCATCACGCAGCGAGAGGGCCTTGCCGCCGGCGCGCACCTGACCGTCGGCGAACTCGACGTCACTACCGCTCATGCCCAACTTCGTCGCCACCGCTTCACGCAGTTTCATGCACGCGGCATACACCCCGGCAGTCGAGCAGTTGCCGCCGAACTGGCCACCGGAGCCGGACGATACCGGGAAGGTCGAATCCCCCAGATGCACGCTGACGTCCGCCAGTTCCACGCCCATCATCTCGGCCGCGGTCTGGGCGATGATGGTGTAGCTGCCGGTGCCGATGTCGGTCATGTCGGTTTCCACCGTGACCTTGCCGTCGCGCTCCAGCCGCACCCGGGCGCCGGACTTCAGCAGCAGGTTGTTGCGAAACGCGGCGGCAACGCCCATGCCGATCAGCCAGCGACCTTCGCGACGGCTACCGGGTGTGGCGTTGCGCTGGTTCCAGCCGAATTTCTTGGCACCGGTCTGCAGGCATTCGATCAGCCGTCTCTGGGAGAACGGACGCTCGGTTTTCACCGGATCAACCTGGGTGTCATTGAGGATGCGGAACTGCACCGGGTCGAGCTTGAGCTGCTCGGCCATTTCGTCCATGGCGATCTCCAGCGCCATCAGCCCCGGTGCTTCACCCGGCGCGCGCATCGAATTGCCTTCGGGCAGATCCAGTGGCGCCCGGCGCATGGTCACCCGGCGGTTTTCCCCGGCATAAAGCAACTGACTCGGCTGCGCGGCGACTTCGACCTTGCCGTCCTTGAGGTTGCCCGACCAGCCTTCGTGGGCGATGGCGCTGAGCTTGCCGTCCGCCGTCGCGCCCATCCGAATGCGCTGGATCGTGGCCGGGCGGTGGGTGGTGTTGTTGGCCATTTGCGGGCGGGCGAGGGCGACTTTCACCGGGCGGTTGGCCAGGCGCGCACCGAGGGCGGCGAGGATCGCGTCGGCGCGAATGAACAGTTTGCCGCCGAAGCCACCGCCAATGTACGGCGAGATCAGGCGCACGTTTTCCTTGGGCAGGCCAAGGGTCGTGGCGACGTCGCCGACGCTCCAGGCGATCATCTGGTTGGAGGTCCACAAGGTCAGATGATCACCTTTCCATGCGGCCAGGGTCGCGTGCGGCTCCATCATCGCGTGGGACTGATCGGGAGTGGTGTAGGTCTGGTCGAACTGCACCGGCGCAGCGGCGAAGGCTTTGTCGAAATCGCCGTGGGTGACATCGGGCAACTCGTCGTCTTCGACGCCTTGGTCAAGCACGTTGGCCAGTTCGAACTCGCCTTTGGCCGCGACGTAGTCGACCTTGACCAGTTGCGCTGCGGCGCGGGCCTGTTCGAAGGTCTCGGCGACCACCAGCGCCACGGCCTGGTGATAGTGCTGCACCTCGGGCCCGGCGAGCAGCGGCGCCGAGTTGTATTGGCCTTTGCCAAGCTTGCCGGCATTGGCGGCGGTGACGATGGCCAGCACGCCGGGCGCCGCTTGTGCAGCGTCGAGATCGATGTGGCTGATGCGGCCCTTGGCGATGGCCGAGCCGACCATGAAACCGTAAGCATGATTCGCCACGGCCTCGTGCTGCTCGTAGGCATATGGCGCCTGACCGCTGGTTTTCAGCGGGCCTTCGATGCGGTCGGTGGGTTTGCCGACGACCTTGAGCTGGTCAATCGGGTTGGTGGTGGCGGGCGTGTCGAACTTCATGCTTCATCCCTCGCTTGCGCCAACACCGAGCCGAGCGTGCGCTCGACCAGGGTCAGTTTGAATTGGTTGTCGTGGGTTGGCGTGGCACCGTCGAGCAAGCGTTCGCTGACGGCTTTTGCGCCTTTGGGCAGCAACGCGTCGGCGGCTTCCACCCGCCACGGTTTCGGCGCAATACCGCCGACCGCCACACGGCCGCTGCCGTCCTTTTGCAGGATCAGACCGACCGACACCAGCGCGAAAGCGTACGACGAGCGATCGCGCACCTTGTGATAAATGTGCGTGCCGCCAACCGGGGCCGGCAGGGTTACCGAAGTGATGAACTCGCCGGGCGTGAGGCTGGTTTCGATGTTCGGCGTATTGCCTGGCAGTTGATGGAAATCGGCGATGGCGATGCTGCGTGTGCTGCCGTCCGGCTTCACCGTTTCAACCTGCGCATCGAGGGCGCGCATGGCAATCGCCATGTCACTCGGGTGGGTCGCGATGCAGGCGTCGCTGACGCCGATCAGCCCCAATTGACGACTGACCCCGCCAATCGCCGCGCAGCCACTGCCGGGCTGGCGTTTGTTGCAGGCCTGATTGACGTCGTAGAAGTACGGGCAGCGGGTGCGTTGCAGCAGGTTGCCGGCGGTGCTCGCCATGTTGCGCAACTGGCCCGAGGCCCCGGCGAGCAGGGCGCGGGAGAGCAACGCGTAATCCTTGCGCACGCGGCTGTCAGCGGCCAGATCGGTGTTGCGCACCAGCGCGCCGATGCGCAATCCGCCTTCAGGCGTGGCTTCGATTTGATCGAGGCCCAGGTGGTTGACGTCGATCAGGTGCAACGGGGTTTCGATGTCGAGTTTCATCAGGTCCAGCAGGTTGGTGCCACCGGCGATGAACTTCGCGCCTTCGACCTGCGCCGCCAGCGTTGCGGCTGCGGCGGGGGAATCGGCGCGGCTGTAATTGAACGCTCTCATGCTGGCACCTGCGCGACTTCAGTGATGGCTTCGATGATGTTCGAGTAGGCGCCGCAGCGGCAGATGTTGCCGCTCATGCGTTCCTGGAATTCGCTGGCGATCAGTTGCGGGGCTTCGGTCAGGCTCGGGCTGACGTGGCTGGGAATGCCCTCGCGGATTTCCTTGAGCACCGCCACCGCCGAACAGATCTGCCCCGGCGTGCAATAGCCGCACTGGTAGCCGTCATGCTTGATGAACGCGGCCTGCATCGGGTGCAGGTTGTCGGGCATGCCGAGGCCTTCGATGGTGGTGATCTCGCTGCCCTCGTGCATGACCGCAAGCGTCAGGCAGGAGTTGATTCGGCGGCCGTCGGCGATGACGGTGCAGGCACCGCACTGGCCGTGGTCGCAGCCTTTTTTGCTGCCGGTCAGGTGCAGGTGCTCGCGCAGGGCGTCGAGCAGGGTGGTGCGGTTGTCCACCTCAAGGGCTTGGGGTTTACCGTTGACGTTGATCGTCAGTTTGGCCATGGCGGGTTGCTCCAGACTGGCCGCGTAGGCCTTGAGGCTAATGAAGGGGGGCATTGCAAACGCGGTGGCGGTCACCGCGCCGAGGATCAGGAATCTTCGTCGGGAAATCGTCATGCTTCGATTCCTCTCTGGCTTAATCAGGACGGCAGGGATTGAAGGGCCCAAACGGGCGCGCCGGCATGTTTACCGGTCTCGTTCTTGGAATGACCTGCGCGGAGGGGAAAAGGTTTTTGCGGATTTGCGCTATAGAGTTATGCGCAGGATTCATTAATACGCTGGGCGACACTTGACGTTGTGGGAGCTGGCTTGCCAGCGATGAGGTCGTGTCAGTCAGCCTTTCGCATGAATGACACACCGCTATCACGGGCAAGCCCGCTCCCACAGGGATTGTGTTTAATGCCCGCCGACCACCATGTGCGTAAACGGCGCCACATACGCCTGCAAGGTGACAAGACCACCCACCAGCACCGCCAGCACGATCGAGTGGAAGAACACGTAGCGCAGAATCTCGCCCTCATGCCCATACCAGCGGGTGGCGGTGGAGGCGACCACGATTGATTGCGCGTCGACCATCTTGCCCATCACCCCGCCGGAACTGTTGGCTGCGGCCATCAGCACCGGGCTGATGCCCAGTTGTTCCGAGGTCACCCGTTGCAGTCCGCCGAACAGCACGTTCGAGGCCGTATCCGAGCCGGTCAACGCCACGCCGAGCCAGCCGAGCAGGGTGCCGAACATCGGGTAGAACACCCCGGTCGCGGCAAACGCCAGACCCATGGTGGCGTCCAGTCCGGAATAACGCGTGAGAAATCCCAGCGCCAGCATCGCCGCAATGGTGATCAGCGAAAAGCGCACCACCCACAACGTGCGCAGGTATTGCTTGATCAGTTGCGGGATCGAATAGCCCATCAGCAGCCCGCCGACAATTGCCGCCAGCAGGATGCCGCTGCCGGTGGCAGTGAACCAGGTGAACTTGTAGATCGCTTCCTCGGCTTTCGGCGCCGGCACCACCGGCGGGACTTTCTGCACTTGCAGGTGCAGGGTGGTGAAGGTCAGCGCTGGCGAGAAAATCGGGTTGGCCTCATTCAGCGGTTTGCCTTGCGCATCGAGTTTCACCGAATGGGTTACCGGATCCAGCGCCGGGCGCACGTCGAAGATGTTCTTGAAGCCCTGGGTGCCCCAGGCAAACACGAACACGGTGAGGATGATCCACGGCATCCACGCACGCATCACCGCCGGGCGCGCCTGATCGCGGAAGGCGCCGCTGGCGGTGACTGTTTCTTCCTCGACCCTGGAGTTGTCGACCCGCCCGGACAGGGCGGCTGAGGTGTACACCGTCGCCGGTTTCCAGACCCGCAGAAACAGGGTCAGGCAGGCCATGGAAATCAGCGCGGCGATCACGTCCACCAGCATCGGCCCGTGGTAGTTCGACACGAGGAATTGCGGCACCGCGAAGCTGACCCCGGCCACCAGAATCGCCGGCCAGATCTCCAGCATCTTGCGCCACCCGGCAAACGCCCAGATCAGCCAGAACGGCACCAGCACCGAGAAAAACGGCAGCTGTCGACCGACCATCATCGACAGCTCCATCTCGTCCAGCCCGGTGACCTTGGCCAGGGTGATGATCGGCGTGCCGAGGGCGCCGAACGCCACCGGGGCGGTGTTGGCAATCAACGCCAGCCCCGAGGCGGCCAAGGGCGAAAAACCGAGGCCGATCAGAATCGCCCCGGTCACCGCCACCGGTGTGCCGAACCCGGCCGCGCCTTCGAAAAACGCGCCGAAGCAGAACGCGATCAGCAGCAACTGCAAACGCCGGTCATCAGTGATCCGAGCGAGGGAGTCCTGCAGCACTTTGAATGAGCCGTTCTCGGTGGTCAGGCGATGCAGAAAGATGATGTTGAGCACGATCCAGCCGATCGGCAGCAAGCCATTGGCGGCGCCGAACAGCGCCGCCGAACCGGCCATGCTCGCCGGCATGCCGAAGGCGAAGATCGAGATGAGCAGGGCCGACGCCAACGCCAACAGAGCGGCCAGATGCGCCTTGACGTGAAAGAACGCCAGCGCCGCGAGCATCACCACCACCGGCACCGCAGCCATGAGCGTGGAGATCAACGGGTTGCCGAACGGGTCGTAAATTTGCTGCCAGACCATGGTCCACCTCTGCTTGTTGTTATCGAGGCGCAGATCCGTTGCGTGGGAGTCGCTAAGCAGCAGTATAGGTGGCATTTCGCCGCCGCCCGGATGCCGGCGGCGGGCCGATCAACGGTCGTGGTCGGGCAGTGAATCAAAGTCCTTTTGTCCGGTCGTATCAGCGGCTGCGCGCACTGCGTCCTGCAGGCGCGGGCAGTGACAGCCGTTCCGTGGTCAAGACCTTGGTGTTAGGGAAGTTTGAATGAAGCGTGCAACAACCTTGCTGTTGACGATATTCGCCGCTGTTTTGCTGGCTGGCTGTGTGGCGGACTTTGATGATCATCGCCACGGACGACATTACGAGCGTGATCACGGTCGCTATTACGACCATGACCGGCGTTGGGATGACCGCGACGATGGTCGTCGCGACGGGCGTCGTTACTATCGTGATCGCGACGACGACTGAGTAGAAATCAAAAGGGCGTTCCCGCAACGGGAACGCCCTCGCCGATTAAAAGTGAGCGCTCGCCCGGACGCTGGAATGCGCAGGCGCTGTGGCCTCGAGATCCAGCAAATGGGTGGCGAGTATGTCGCTCAGAAAGCGGAACTGATCGTTGATGCCGACCACTTCATTGCTGAAGTGATTGCTCGCGGCGGGCATCAGCACATCGTCGAAATCTTCGTTGAACAGCAGCGCCTGGGTCTTGCGCGAGACGACTTGCTGGTCGTAGTAGTTGCTGCCGAACACCGGGAAGCTCACGGAGAGGGTGATGGTGCGAATCATGATGGGTACTCCTCGTTGCGTCTCGGATGGGTCAATCGTGCCTTCGCCGGGCGGCGGGCGGAAGGCAATCGTGGCGATGGTGAATATCGACGGCGTTGATGGTTGAGAGGTGTGGTGGATTGACTGGCCTCATCGCTGGCAAGCCAGCTCCCACAGGTTTTTCGGGTGTTCATTGGATTCATGGCCACTGAAGATCTCTGTGGGAGCTGGCTTGCCAGCGATGGCGTCGGTACAGCCAACATCCTCGGAAACTGACACACCTATACTCAATGCTGTTTTCCTCCATTCAAGGACTCCACCACCGTGAACCTGCGTGCGCTGAGCCTCGCCGCACTGTGTCTGCTGGCTGGCTGTGCCTCCTCGGCGCGGGCCCCGGTGGCGCCGCGAGCAGTGGTGGTATCGGCGGCGACCTGGCAGCAGATCGATCGCGACATCGTCAGCGCCTCGCAGCAATCCACCGAGCAAGTCAAAGTATTTGCCCGTGGCTCGATGGAACATTGGCGCACTCGCGTCTATCAGCAAACTGAAGAAAATTTCATTCCGTGGTTCAGCAGCTACTGGACCCAGGAATGGCTGTCGATGAAGGTCAGTTGGTACACCATCAGTGCCGGCGGCGAGCAGGATGCGTCGGCCAAGCGCCTGGCGAGCTATCTGCTTGAGCAATATCAGGAAAGAGTGCTGGCACCGGTGGCGGTGGAGATCGATCCGGACGCGATCCTCGGTCAGGCCACGGCGTTCTACGCGCAACTGATGGCCCAGCAGATGCCGCTCATCGCCCAGCGTTACGGTGTGCCGGTGGCCCAGCTCAACGGGCGTCTGCAGAAAGTCCCGGCGATTGCCCTCGGGCCGCCGCCGGCGCGGGATGCGTCGCTCTATCAAATCATCAGCACCGAACCGCTGAACACCTTGCCGGCGTATGCCGCGCTGATCGACAAGATCCACACCGAAGGCGGTAGCAAGGGCATCGCTTCGACCGACGCCGGTATGGCCCCCGTGGCCAAACGCGCCAGTCAGCGGATGGAAGCGGAAATGGCTCCGCGTGGAGCGGCCAGTGCGGTGGCGGCTGCGGCTGGCAAGTTGGTCGGCGGGGTGATCTCGATCGGCGTGGCGGGCATCCGCGCGATCATCCAGGCCAACGACCGGCCCGACAGCGAAGCGCTGATTCGCAGCAGCCTGGGCAGCACGTTCGACAAGGCCTGGGCGAAATTGCTGCAGAACCCGACCACCGGGGTCATGGCCGGAACCCTGCATATCGCCGGGCAGGTCGAGGGCAGCCTTGGCGGGGGCGAACAACCGTCGGTCGGGCAGGGCGTGAATCGTGTCGAATGGCAGCCGCCGCAATCGACTACCCGGCAGATCGAACCCAACGTGCAAGGAGAGTGATCATGGCTTACATCGATATTTTTGTAGCACCCGTGCCGAATGCCAATCGCGAACAGTACAAAAAACACTGTGAGATCGCCGCGAAACTGTTCAAGGAATACGGAGCGAAGGAGGTGGTTCAGTGCTGGGGCGATGACGTGCCGGAAGGTAAAGTCACGTCATTCCCGATGGCGGTAAAACTCAAGGAAGGCGAGACGGTGTCGTCCGGCTGGCTGATCTGGCCCGACAAGGCCACCCGCGATGCCGGCATGGCGAAAATGATGGAAGACCCGCGCATGCAACCGGACGTCAACCCGATGGGGTTTGATGGTCAGCGCATGATTTTTGGTGGCTTTAAGAACCTTCTTGAATCCTGAAACTCACCAGATTCCGTGTAGGAGTGAGCCTGCTCGTGATGGCGGTGTGTCAGTCAGCGGGTTTGCAAAATGTGCCGGCCTCTTCGCGGGCAAGCCACGCTCCCACAGGGTTTTGCGGATGGCGACGATTATGGGCACGCCACAAATCCAGTGTGGGAGCGAGCCTGCTCGCGAAAGCGGCGTGTCAGGCAATGTGAGGCTGAATGTGCGGACGCTTTCGCGAGCAGGCTCGCTCCCACATGGGGTGGTGGTCACTCTGAAGAGGGGGTGATCCGGCAGCCTTTGCGGTTGCGAATCTGCTCGTCCGTGGGCCGTTCGCGGACGAATTCGAAACGCGGTTCACCTTCGCTGTAATGCACCAGCCAGCCCCATTCCAGCTCGGTTTCATCCTGCCCGGGGCTGGGTGGCCGGGCCCACCACGGTTCTTTGCTGAGGATCTCGCGCATGGCGACCTCCGGTTCGATGGCAATCCTTGAACTATAGCCGGCTGTCGCCAGTCGTCAGAGGAGCCTGTGTAGAATCGGCTGATCGACGAGCGAAGGAGTTGGCACATGACCGATGATGCGCGCAGGGATGAACCGTTCAAGCGACTGTTTTTTGCCCTCGACTGCCCACCGGCGCAGCGCAAGGCCATAGCTCAGTGGCGTGGCGATTTGGGGTTGCGCACCGGCAAAGCGGTGCCGGCGGATAACTTTCACCTGACGCTGCTGTTCCTCGGTGCCGTACCGCTGGCGCAGATCCATGAAGTCTGCGAAGCCGCTGGCAAGGTGCGCACGCCGGGTGAGCCGTTACGGATTGCGCTGGATCGTCTGCAGGTCTGGCATCGGGCCGGAATTCTGTCGCTGGCGCCGGAGCAGGCGCCGCCGGCGCTGTTGCGTCTGGTGTATGCGCTGGAGCAGGCGATGCTGCCGTTCGGCTTCGAAGAATCACCACGCGAGTTTCGCCCGCACCTGACCCTCGCCCGAGACTACCGTGCAACGGAGCCGGAAGCCGCCACGCCGCCGGAGTTTTTCCTGCGCGCCGAGCGTTTTGCCCTGTTTGAATCGCACAAGGGCCGCTACCGGATTCTGCAGGATTGGCCGCTGAATTGAGCGCAGAAAAAAAGGCGCCCGAGGGCGCCTGAAAATTCACCTGAGCCGAGGGAGCCAGGTGAGGCCGTTCATTGCAGGGTGCAGCGGTGGTAAGGCGCTGCGTGAACGGAAAAGCTACGCCACATCCCTGTGTAGGAGCTGCCGCAGGCTGCGATCTTTTGACTTTGTTTTTTAGACGCAAGATCAAAATATCGCAGCCTTCGGCAGCTCCTACAGGGGGCGGTGTCAGTTATTTACCGAGCTTCACCCGGGTCCAGCCGCGAGTCATGATTCGTTGCGTGGCAATCGGCTGATCCGGCACCGCATACAACGTCGCCATTACCGCCTGCGATGGATACGAACCCGGATCGTTGCGGATCGCTTCGTCCACCAGTGGCGTCGCCGCCGAGTTGGCGTTGCTGTAGCCGTTGCTGTTGGTGATCTCGGCGATGATGTCCGGGCGCATCAGGAAGTTCATGAACAGGTAGGCGTTCTCGACGTTCGCCGCATCGCGCGGGATCGCGACCATGTCATAGAAACTGCCGGCACCTTCCTTCGGAATGCTGTAATCGATCTGCACTTTGTTGCCGGCTTCCACCGCGCGGGCCTTCGCCTGCAGCACGTCACCGGAGTAACCGACCGCCACGCAGATATTGCCGTTGGCCAGGTCCGAGATGTACTTCGAGGAATGGAAGTACGCCACGTACGGGCGGATCTTCATGAACAGTGCTTCGGCTTCGAGGATGTGCGCCTTGTCCTTGTCGTTCACCGGGTAGCCCAGATAGTGCAGGGCGGCCGGGATCATTTCAGTCGGCGAATCGAGGAAGCTGATGCCACAGGCTTTCAGCTTCTCGGCGTTTTCCGGCTTGAACAGCAAGTCCCAGGAGTTGGTCGGAGCCTTGGCGCCGAGCACTTCCTTGACCTTGTCCGGGTTGTAGCCGATGCCGATCGAACCCCACATGTACGGGAACGCATGGGCGTTGTCCGGATCACTGGCGGCAGCGTTTTTCAGCAGCACCGGGTTGAGATTTTTCCAGTTCGACAACTTGGTTTTGTCGAGCGGCTGATAGACCCCGGCCTTGATCTGCTTGGCCAGGAAACTGTTGGACGGCACGACGATGTCGTAGCCTGATTTGCCCGCCAGCAAACGCGCCTCAAGGGTTTCGTTGCTGTCGAACACGTCGTAGGTCACCTGGATACCGGTCTCGTCTTCGAACT
Organism: Pseudomonas sp. MWU318; assembly: GCF_016756945.1. Classification (NCBI taxonomy): domain Bacteria; kingdom Pseudomonadati; phylum Pseudomonadota; class Gammaproteobacteria; order Pseudomonadales; family Pseudomonadaceae; genus Pseudomonas; species Pseudomonas sp. MWU318. Next base: position 104,538 of record NZ_JAESJL010000013.1, on the reverse strand, counting down.
TCTTGACGGTGTCCGGCGCGATGTAATCGGACCAGTTGTAAACACGCAGCACCTTGTCGTTGGCCTGGACGCCCGTGGCGATTGCGCCCATTAAGGACAGTGTCAGCAGAGTCCTGCCAAACATTTTCATCGGTGAAACTCCATTTTTTTTATTCAAAAACACAAACCGGGTGTACGTAAAACCTGTGGCGAGGGAGCTTGCTGTGGTGAGGGGATTTATCCCCGATCGGCTGCGAAGCAGTCGCCAAACCATTGCATGCGGTGTTCCTGTTACACCGCAAGTGCTTGGTTTGGGGCCGCTTCGCGACCCATCGGGGATGAATCCCCTCGCCACAGTGTTCATCGGTGTTGCTTAGGCGGTGGCTGCGCGCTGAGGCTGCCACGCCTCATTCGCCGTCTGATCCATCGCTTCCTGAATCGCCTTCTTGCGGTTCGCTTCTGCCTTGCGGCCGAAGTACCAGACCAGGAAGGTCACCAGCGACACCGCGAGCAGAATCAGGCTGGCCACGGCGTTGATCTCAGGCTTCACGCCCAGGCGCACCGCCGAGAACACTTCCATCGGCAGCGTGGTCGAACCCGGGCCGGAGACGAAGCTCGCCAGCACCAGGTCGTCCAGCGACAGGGCGAACGACATCATCCCGCCCGCTGCCAGCGACGGCGCGATCATCGGAATGGTGATCAGGAAAAACACCTTGAACGGCTTGGCCCCCAGATCCATCGCGGCTTCTTCGATCGACAGATCCAGCTCCCGCAGGCGGGCGGAGACTACCACCGCCACATAGGCGGCACAAAACGTGGTGTGGGCGATCCAGATGGTGACAATGCCACGCTCCTGCGGCCAGCCGATCAACTGCGCCATCGCCACGAACAGCAGCAACAGCGACAGACCGGTGATCACCTCGGGCATCACCAACGGCGCGGTGACGAGACCGCCAAACAGCGTGCGACCCTTGAAGCGCGTGACCCGCGTCAGGACGAACGCGGCGAGGGTGCCCAGTGCGACGGCAGCAATCGCGGTGTAGCAGGCGATTTCCAGCGAGCGCACCACCGAGCCCATCAGTTGCGTGTTGTCGAGCAGGCCGACGTACCACTTCACCGACCAGCCGCCCCACACCGTCACCAGTTTTGAGGCGTTGAACGAGTAGATCACCAGAATCAGCATCGGCAGATAAATGAACATCAGGCCGAAGATCAACATGAACTTGGAAAAACCGAAGCGTTTCATCCCCGTGCCTCCATCTCTTTGGCCTGACTGCGGTTGAACAGCAGAATCGGCACAATCAGGATCAACAGCATCACCACCGCCAGCGCAGACGCCACTGGCCAGTCGCGGTTATTGAAGAACTCTTGCCACAGCACGCGACCGATCATCAGCGTCTCCGGGCCACCCAGCAGTTCCGGAATCACGAACTCGCCGACCACCGGAATGAACACCAGCATGCAGCCGGCGATGATGCCGTTCTTGGCCAGCGGCACGGTGATTTTCCAGAAGTTGTTGAAGTTGCTCGAACCCAGATCCGAGGCGGCTTCCAGCAGGCTGCCATCGTGCTTCACCAGGTTGGCGTACAGCGGCAACACCATGAATGGCAGGTAGGCATACACCACCCCGATATACACCGCGGTGTTGGTGTTGAGGATCTCGATCGGGTGATCGGTGAGCCCGGTCCACATCAGAAACGCATTGAGCAGACCGTTGTTGCTGAGGATGCCCATCCACGCGTAAACACGGATCAGGATCGCGGTCCAGGTCGGCATCATGATCAACAGCAGCAGGACGTTTTGCGCTTCCTTGCTCGCCTTGGTGATTGCGTAGGCCATCGGGAAACCGATCACCAGGCACATCAGTGTGCTCAGTGCCGCGACCTTCAGCGAACCGAGGTAGGCCGACAGGTACAGCTCGTCTTCGCCGAGCATGGTGTAGTTGCCGATGTTGAGCATCAGCTGGAATTTCTGTTCGGCGTAGGTGTAGATCTCCGAGTACGGCGGGATCGACAGCGCGGCTTCCGAGAAGCTGATCTTCATCACCAGGAAGAACGGCAACATGAAGAACAGGAACAGCCAGATGAACGGGATGCCGATGACGAATTTTCGCCCGCTGGGCACCAGGCGCAGGAATTGCTGATTGAAGGTTCTCATGAGCGCAGTACCACGCCGCTGTCGTCTTCCCACCAGACGTAGACCTTGTCGTCCCAGGTCGGACGCGCGCCACGGCGTTCGGCGTTGGCCATGAACGACTGGACGATCTTGCCGCCCGGCAGCTCGACGTAGAACACCGAGTGGCCGCCGAGGTAGGCGATGTCATGCACCTTGCCTTCGGACCAGTTGTAGCGGGTCTCTGGCTTGAGCGTACTGACGAGCATTTTTTCCGGACGGATCGCGTAGGTGATCGACTTGTCCTGCACCGACGTGCTGACGCCGTGGCCGACGTAGATCTTCTGCTGCAGGTCCGGGCTGTGGATGATCGCGTGACCTTCAAGGTCTTCCACTACGGTGCCGTCGAAGGCGTTCACGTTACCGATGAATTCGCAGACCATGCGGCTGACCGGCGCTTCATAGATGTCGACCGGGCTGCCGATCTGGGCGATCCAGCCGAGGTGCATGATCGCGATGCGCTCGGCCATGGTCATGGCCTCTTCCTGGTCGTGGGTCACCATCACGCAGGTCACGCCGACGCGCTCGATGATCTCGACCAGTTCCAGTTGCATCTGCGAACGCAGTTTTTTATCCAGCGCGCCCATCGGTTCGTCGAGCAGCAACAGCTTCGGACGTTTCGCCAGGGAGCGGGCGAGGGCGACGCGCTGGCGCTGACCGCCGGACAACTGATGGGGTTTGCGTTTGGCGTATTGGGTCATGTGCACCAGGCGCAGCATCTCTTCGACGCGGGCGTCGATTTCGCTGGCCGGCAAACGGTCCTGCTTGAGGCCGAAGGCGATGTTCTGCGCCACAGTCATGTGCGGGAACAGCGCGTAGGACTGGAACATCATGTTGATCGGCCGCTCGTACGGCGGCATGTCGGTGATGTCCACACCGTCGAGCAGAATCCGCCCTTCAGTTGGCCGCTCGAAACCGGCGAGCATGCGCAGCAGTGTCGATTTGCCCGAACCGGAGCCGCCGAGCAGGGCGAAGATTTCGCCCTGATGGATCTCCAGGGACACATCATCCACGGCCGTGGTTTCGTCGAACTTCTTGGTGACACGATCGACTTTCACCAGAACCTTTTTCGGTTGCTGGTGGCCTTCAAGTGCCTTCCGGTAAGTGCTGGAGGCGTTTGCCATGTGAAACTCCCAACAGGTTTCGTTCGCTCGGCCAACGTGGCCGGGCTTAAGTGGATTGCAAGCCAGGGAAAACTGTCCTCGCCACACACGGCCCCTGTAGGAGCTGCCGAAGGCTGCGATCTTTTGATCCTGATTCTGAAAAACAAAATCAAAAGATCGCAGCCTTCGGCAGCTCCTACAGTGGGTCGCATTGGCTGCGGGTTACCCTGACCTGGTCGGCGCCGCCGTCCTGGCTGCCTGGGTCGTACTTGTTGTTATTACGGTTTGTTGTTTTCACGGATGACGGATGCGCACACGCGCAACCGCCGACCCCGTGGGGGCAGTAAACAGTTTTGAAATCCTGGGTGGTGTCAGCGCTGGCTGCGACGCGTCGCCCGTTGCCGGCAAGCCTCACCGAACGCCTGGAAAATCTTCAGGTAGTTCGGGTTGTCCAGCACTTGCCATTCCGGGTGCCATTGCACGCCGAGGGCGAAGGTCGGACTGTGCTCGACCGAGATCGCCTCGATCAGGCCATCCGGCGCCACCGCTTCGGCACGCAGGCCGGGCGCGAGGCGGTCGATGCCCTGGCTGTGAATCGAGTTGACCTGGAACTCGCCCGGCAACGCTAGCGCTTCGAACACGCCGCCCGCCAACACGCTCACGGCATGCGCTGGTGCGTATTGCACGGCCACGTCCGGGCTGTCGGCTTCACGGTGATCGAGCATGCCCGGCAGCTCGTGCACTTTCTGGTGCAGGCTGCCGCCGAAGGCCACGTTCATTTCCTGGAAGCCACGGCAGATGCCGAGTACCGGAACGCCCGCCGCAATGGCTGCACGCAATAAAGGAAGGGTGGTGGCGTCCCGCGCCGGATCGTGATCCGTACCGGGTTCGCTGGCCGGGCCTTGATAGTGGAAGGGCTCCACGTTCGAGGGTGAGCCGGTCAGCAACAGACCGTCGAGCTGACCGAGCAGGTCTTCGATTTCAGTCAGTTTGCCAAGGGAAGGAATGACCACTGGAAGACCCTGAGCGCCAACGCTGACAGCACGTACGTACTTGTCGCCGCTGATGTGATAGGGGTGCAGGCCAATCTGTTTGACGCACGCAGTAACGCCGATCAATGGCTTGAATGCCATTTTTATTCACCTCGAAGTTTGACACTTGAACGAGCTTTTCCGGAGCTTAGCCTCGTTGATTTTAATTAACAACTGCCATGTAAAAAATTCTAAACGCCGTTCATCCAATCTTCATGATTCCAGGCCTTGCGGCGCCTGCATTGGCACGTGAGTGTTAAAAAAAGCCCGAAAAATAAACGCTGAGCGGCCAGGTGTTCGCTATTGACTTCACTTTGCCTTTCGGATTGACTGGCTCGGCGAAACAGCGGTGAACATAATAATTAACAGCTAAATAGGTGCATCATGTCGGTCCCTCTGCGTGCCGTTCAACTCAACGAAGCAAACGCATTCCTTAAGAAACATCCTGAGGTTTTGTACGTCGACCTTCTGATTGCAGACATGAACGGTGTGGTGCGCGGCAAGCGCATCGAGCGCACCAGTCTTCACAAGGTTTACGAGAAAGGCATCAACCTGCCGGCCTCGCTCTTCGCCCTCGACATCAATGGCTCCACGGTGGAAAGCACCGGCCTGGGCCTGGACATCGGCGACGCCGACCGCATCTGCTACCCGATCCCGGGCACCCTGAGCATCGAGCCGTGGCAGAAGCGCCCTACCGCACAACTGCTGATGACCATGCACGAGATCGAGGGCGAGCCGTTCTTCGCCGATCCGCGTGAAGTGCTGGCCAACGTGGTGCGCAAGTTCGATGAACTGGGCCTGACCATCTGCGCCGCGTTCGAACTGGAGTTCTACCTGATCGACCAGGACAACGTGAACGGCCGTCCGCAGTCGCCACGTTCGCCGGTGTCCGGCAAGCGTCCGGTATCGACTCAGGTGTACCTGATCGACGATCTCGACGAATACGTCGACTGCCTGCAAGACATCCTCGAAGGCGCGAAAGAGCAGGGCATTCCGGCTGACGCGATCGTCAAAGAAAGCGCCCCGGCGCAGTTCGAAGTCAACCTGCATCACGTCTCCGACCCGATCAAGGCTTGCGACTACGCGGTGCTGCTCAAGCGTCTGGTGAAGAACATCGCCTACGACCACGAGATGGACACCACCTTCATGGCCAAGCCGTATCCGGGCCAGGCGGGCAACGGTCTGCACGTACATATTTCGATTCTGGACAAAGAAGGCAACAACATCTTCGCCAGCGAGGATCCCGAGCAGAACGCCGCGCTGCGACACGCGATCGGCGGTGTGCTGGAGACCCTGCCTGCGCAAATGGCGTTCCTCTGCCCGAACGTCAATTCTTACCGCCGCTTCGGCGCGCAGTTCTACGTGCCGAATTCGCCGAGCTGGGGCATCGACAACCGTACCGTTGCAGTCCGTGTACCGACCGGTTCGGCTGACGCCGTGCGCATCGAGCACCGCGTGGCCGGTGCCGACGCCAACCCGTACCTGCTGATGGCTTCGGTACTGGCCGGCATTCACCACGGCCTGACCAACCAGATCGAGCCGGGCGCGCCGGTTGAAGGCAACAGCTACGAGCAGAACGAACAGAGCCTGCCGAACAACCTGCGCGACGCATTGCGTGAGCTGGACGACAGCGAAGTCATGGCCAAGTACATCGACCCGATGTACATCGACGTGTTCGTCGCGTGCAAGGAAAGCGAGCTGGCCGAGTTCGAGAACTCGATCTCCGACCTTGAGTACAACTGGTATCTGCATACGGTGTAACGACCATCCGCCGTAATGGCTGGTGACGGTCTCACCACCATTCCCTGTAGGAGCTGCCGAAGGCTGCGATCTTTTGACTTTGATTTTTAGAAGCAAGATCAAAAGATCGCAGCCTGCGGCAGCTCCTACAGGGGGCGGAGTACCAGATATCCCCCAATCCCCTTGTCGAGCCACAACAATGACAACCACACGCAACGACTGGGAACAACGCTTCCAGTCCCTGAGCATCGAATCCCGCGCGTTCATCAACGGTGAATATCGCCCGGCGATCAGCGGCGCCACCTTTGAATGCCTGAGCCCCGTCGACGGCCGTTTTCTCGCCTCCGTGGCCAGCACCGATGAAGCCGACGCCAACCTCGCCGTCGAAGTCGCACGCCAGTCGTTCAACTCCGGCGTGTGGGCGCACAAGGCCCCGGCCGAGCGCAAACGCATCCTGATCCGCTTCGCCGATCTGATCCTGCAACACCAGGAAGAACTGGCGCTGCTGGAAACCCTCGACATGGGTAAACCGATCAGCGACTCGATGAGCATCGATATCCCGGCGACCGCCAACGCGATCCGCTGGAGCGCCGAAGCAATCGACAAGATCTACGACGAAGTCGCCGCCACCCCGCACGATCAACTCGGTCTGGTGACCCGCGAGCCATCCGGCGTAGTCGCCGCGATCGTGCCGTGGAACTTCCCGCTGATCATGGCCAGCTGGAAATTCGCCCCGGCCCTGGCCGCCGGCAACTCGTTTATTCTCAAACCATCGGAAAAGTCGCCGCTGACCGCGATCCGCATCGCTCAATTGGCGCTGGACGCGGGCATTCCGAAAGGCGTGTTCAACGTGTTGCCGGGTTTCGGTCACACCGTTGGCAAGGCGCTGGCGCTGCACATGGACGTCGACGTGCTGGCCTTCACCGGCTCCACGGCGATTGCCAAACAACTGATGATTTATGCCGGCCAGAGCAACATGAAACGCGTCTGGCTCGAAGCCGGTGGCAAGAGCCCGAACGTGGTGTTTGCCGACGCCCCGGACTTGCGCGCGGCAGCTCAGGCAGCAGCCGGCGCCATTGCTTTCAATCAGGGCGAAGTCTGCACCGCCGGTTCGCGTCTGTTGGTTGAGCGTTCGATCCGCGAGCAATTCATTCCGCTGTTGGTGGAAGCGCTGCAAGCGTGGAAACCGGGGCACGCCCTCGACCCGGCGACCACCGTCGGTGCCGTTGTGGATCAGCGTCAACTGGAAAACGTGCTGCGCTACATCAGCATCGGTCGCGAGCAGGGCGCCGAGCTGATTGCCGGCGGCCAGCGCACCCTCGAAGAAACCGGTGGCCTCTATGTGCAACCGGCGATCTTCGACGGCGTGACCAACGCCATGACCATCGCCCGCGAAGAAATCTTCGGCCCGGTGCTGTCGCTGATCACCTTCGACACCGTTGAAGAAGCGCTGCAGATCGCCAACGACAGCATCTTCGGCCTCGCTGCTGGTGTCTGGACCAGCAACCTGAGCAAGGCGCACACCTTCGCCCGTGGCCTGCGGGCCGGCAGCGTCTGGGTCAACCAGTACGACGGCGGCGACATGACCGCACCGTTCGGCGGCTTCAAACAGTCGGGCAACGGTCGCGACAAATCGCTGCACGCGTTCGACAAGTACACCGAGCTGAAAGCGACCTGGATCAAGCTCTGATTTTCTACAGCGGTGGTCGCCCTTGATGGGCGACCCTCGGAGAACAATAAAATGAAGCAACAACACGTCAACAGCTACTACGCCGCCACGCGCAACGAAGTCATCGACTTCCCGACCCTTGAAGAGTCGGTCGAGTGCGATGTCTGCATCATTGGTGCCGGCTACACCGGCCTGTCCTCGGCGCTGTTCCTCACCGAGGCCGGCTACAAAGTCACGGTGCTGGAAGCGGCGAAAGTCGGCTACGGCGCCAGCGGTCGCAACGGCGGGCAACTGGTCAACTCCTACAGCCGCGACGTCGATGTGATCGAAGAACGCTACGGCGACAAGACGGCGGAAATCCTCGGCAGCATGATCTTCGAAGGCGCCGATATCATCCGTTCGCGGATCAAGGAATACGACATCAAATGCGACTACCGCCCGGGCGGCATTTTCGCAGCGATGAACAAGAAACAGCTCAACGGCCTGGCCGAGCAGAAGCGCAGTTGGGAACGTTACGGCAACAAGAGCCTGAAGATGCTCGATGCCGCTGACATCCGTCGCGAAATCGGCTCCGACGCCTATGTTGGCGGCCTGCTGGATCTGCAGGGCGGCCACGTTCACCCGCTGAACCTCGCTCTCGGTGAAGCCGCGGCCATCGTGCGTCTGGGCGGCAAGATTTACGAGCAATCGGCAGCCGTGGAAATCAAGTACGGCGAGCCGAATGTCGTGCGCACCGCCAAAGGCCAGGTGCGTGCCAAGTATCTGCTGATCGCCGGCAACGCCTACCTGCCGCAAGGTCTGGACAACCGCGTGACCGCGAAAAGCATGCCGTGCGGCTCGCAGATCGTCGTCACCGAACCGCTGACCGAGAAGCAGGCGCGCAGCCTGATCACCAACAACTATTGCGTGGAAGACTGCAACTACCTGCTGGATTACTACCGTCTGACGGCCGATAACCGTCTGCTGTACGGCGGCGGCGTGGTTTACGGCGCGCGCGAGCCGGATGACATCGAACAACTGATCCGGCCGAAGATCCTCAAGACCTTCCCGCAGCTCAAGGACGTGAAAATCGACTACCGCTGGACCGGCAACTTCCTGCTGACCATGTCACGCATGCCGCAATTCGGCCGCATCGAGAAAAACGCCTACTACATGCAAGGCTACAGCGGTCACGGCGTCACTTGCTCGCACCTGGCCGGCAAACTGATTTCGGAAATGATCCGTGGCGACGCCGAACGCTTCGACGCCTTCGCCTCCCTGCCACACATGCCAATGATCGGCGGCCGCACCTTCTCCGCCCCATTGACCGCCCTCGGCGCCGTCTACTACTCGCTGCGCGACCGCTTCGGCATCTAGTTACCTCCCCGGCGGCGGTCCCCAAGACCCCGCCGGTTTTTTACCTTAAACACCAAGGTGCCCACTGTAAGAGTGAGCCTGCTCGCGATGGCGCCAGTACAGGCACCATCACTCCCACAGAAACACTGCAAACCCTGTGGGAGCTGGCTTGCCAGCGATGACTCCCTGACAACCGCCACAAAGCCAACTGATACAAAAGAGATCCAACTGTGGGAGCGAGCCTGCTCGCGAAGAGGCCATATCAGCCAACCTCCATGTCGTCTGACACTCCGCTTTCGCGAGCAGGCTCGCTCCCGCAGTGACTGTATTACCAAGGCAACAAGGACTTTTGCTGCACCGTCCATCGAACCTGCTGAGCAACATCTGCAAACGTGATTTAATAGCCGCCTTTCACGGTTCCGGGACACGGGAGCAACGTGATCCGCGCCCTCGGCGCGTCACCCGCCACCCACCCCCATCGCCCTTAAGTCGTTCTCACATAAGGCTGTCATGGATACGGGTTCTCGACTCAAACTAGTACGCGAAAGCTACAAACTCTCCCAGCGCGAGCTGGCCCGGCGTAGCGGCGTGACCAATGCCACCATCTCCCTGATCGAACAGAATCGCGTCAGTCCTTCCGTCAGCTCGCTGAAAAAGCTGCTCGAGGGCATCCCGATGTCCCTGGCCGACTTCTTCACCTTCGACCAGCCCCCGCGCGAACACCAATACGTCTTCCGCGCCAACGAACAACCCGATCTGGGCCGCCACGGCCTGCGCCTGCTGCTGATCGGCGCCTCGGTCCCCAGCCGCCAGATGCGCTTGCTGCGCGAGCAATACGCACCGGGCGCGAGTTCCGGGGAAGAGCCGATTGTTCACTCGGAAGGTGAGGAGTGTGGGTTGGTGACGCGCGGCACCGTGGAGTTGACGGTGGATGGGTCGGTGAGTGTGTTGAATGCGGGGGATGGGTATTACTTTCCGACGACGCTGCCGCATAAGTTCCGGAATATAGGGGCGGATGAGGCTGAGATTATTAGTGCGAATACGCCTGCGAATTTTTGATTCGTACAACTGCAGCGCGTGATTATAATTTTATGTTTAAAGTAAAAGCCGGCGTGCAAATACTGCCGGCAAATTTTTTCGTAGCTACTACAATGGATGGTTTCTTGCTGTCGGCTAATTGCCTCTAGATTATATTTTTTAGACGTCTTTTATTTTTAAGTTTACATGCGCTTCCGTGGACTGATCGCTAAATAGACTTTATTGTTTTTATCATTATTTTTACCGGAGGAGCCGGATGTTTGATCAGGCCGCGAGCAGGTCCGTCTGCAATGAAAATATTTGCTAAAAGGGATACTAATGCGCCTAGTAATACATACCCATAAAGAACCTGCGTGATTATTACGCATTGGGCTGTCCAACTGCCTGGGGATGCTGACATGTCACCATAGCCTAATGTTGTCATCGTAACTATGGAGAAATAAAGAGATTGTACGGGTTGGTGCGTGCTTAGACCTTTGATGAGTCCTGGAAAGAGAAAATATATTGAGGCGAAAAATATGGAGGCGATTAGGAAGGCATAGATAACATGTCTTGCTGATCTTCCATAGTCGGAGTGTAACCAGAATGTTCTCACCAGAAAGCTTTTAAGGTGTCCTTGATCTCTATACCAATCTATCCAGTTGTGTCGGCGATTGCAGTATTGTAGTGATTGTTTAAGGCCGCACGAAAATGTCGAGTTTTCGAAAGTGCTAGATCTGAAATCAGTGTTTTTAGATATGTTAAATAAATCGAAATAGGTGGCATTGTTAAATTTCGCTCTGTTGAACGATGCTCCGCACATGTTTCGTCGTTGCTCTTTTTTTTTAAAAAAGGGTTGCGTCCGCCACCCATGAATTTTGCACTCTCCACATTTGCCATCGTAAATAATGCTTCATAAAAGTCGCATTCATAAAATTCAGTTTTTCTGAAATTTGCTTGATGTAAGTTTGCCCGAGAAAAGTTTACAAGTACAAATGTTGCGCTTGTGAAATTTGTTTTTATGCAGGTGCTTTCTGAAAATAAACAGTTTGAAATTTTAGCGTTTCGAAAGTTTGCTTTTGAAAGGTGTACCTCTGAGAAGTCGATTGTATCAATTTTTGAGTTTTCTAAGTTTGCGGCGTAAAGATCTGCGCCTTTGCCTTTTTTGTTCGTGAGTAAAATGGATGTTAACGTGAGCCCGCTTAAGTCAGCTCCACGAAGCTTTATAATGTCATCACTAATAGATACGAAGTCGTTCCACTCGCTAAAGTCTTCTTTTTGTGCACATCTAAGCAATAGTTCGTAATGAGATTTGTTAGGGGTTTCTACGGTTTCATCTGTCATGTTGTCTTCCATGTTTTTGCTTTTTTTTGGTGTGCGGTTATAGATTTTGAATATTGTTTTCGATTTTCGTGGCGTACGCCCAAATGAAAGCGGCGGGAACCGTCCAGAAAAAAATTATCATAAATAAGTTAGTTATGGAGGTTGTTGCTGGGAGTTCTGGGGAGCATGCAAGTATGTATAAAGGAACTGCAAGTAGCATTTGAAATATAACAATTAGAAAAGAGTTGCCGTGTTCTCTCATGTGTCTGTAGGATTCGATGTATTCGGCGTGTTTGGGCTCTTTTCTCTTGTCTATGATTGCTGTGTAAAATGTTATTGCTATACTCCAACTGCCACTTATAATTCTTGTAACGATTTGCAGTTGGAGTAATACAAGTATTAGGTATGCGGTTAGTGCTCCGGTTTCTGCATTGCTTATTTTATTGGTTGAGGAAAGAAAAGCGGGTATTCCTATTGATATTGTGAGTAGCGATAGGATGCGTATTGATGCTCCCTTATAAGGTGTGGGATTCACAGCGCTTTTGAATATTAAGGCTCGACCCGCATGCATTACTAGAATTGGCGCGCTCGCAATGTAGCAATATGTCAGACCATATATCGCAAGCAGTGTGAGGTGAGCTACTCCGAAGTCTTTAGCCTCTGTGGGCATGAATAGAAGTTTTTTTAAGTTGCTGTTTTGTGAAAATAAAAAATATACGATCATTGCACCAATTACAGTTCCTTGTGCATATCTTATTCCGTAAAATTCCCACCAGTTTTTTTCAGAATTATTGCTCATTTTAATATCCGTTTTTCGGCTGACTAATGATCGCTTGTGTTCTTGCTGAAAAGGTGAGAGGTTGACAGCTTTATTTGTGTGGCGTTTTGTAGATCTGTCACCTTTAAGTTTCGTACTTTAACTACCATGTAAGGCTTTTGTTCTTGGCTTCAAAATTTTTCTTATACATCATCCATATAGTGCTGTAATTACACATGTCAATTTTCTCGCAGTAGTCATGAATCACTGCGTTCATTATTTTTCGATCTGTGGCTTTAGTCGCTTCTTTGAAGGAGTCAAGATTCTTCTTTTCCATCATGCGAAGAGTGCTTTCCTGACACATGTCGATTTTTTCGCAGTAGTCCTTCCTCACCGTTGCGGTGATGGAATCAATGACCTGTTGTTTCTGTGCCTCTGAACCGTCGAAATCCATCGGATTGAGAATTGTCGCGGCGGAACAAGAAAATGAGCTGAAGAATGTGAGAATGCAGAGCAATTTTTTCATGGAGATATCCTTTCCTCGTCTACTGTTGCCGTGATTGTCGCTGATCAGGATCGAAGATCCTCAGTACACCGTTCAATGCCGGATATCAGAGTGCCACTAAGTTTTTGTCAGTGGAAGACTTTGAGACCAAAGTCGCTAGCCGGCGGAGCGTCAGCCGATTTTGCGACTGAGTTTTCTACTCCGATCCATCCAAAGGACTAAAAAACCGCGATATCGCGGTTTTTTATGGTTTCAAAGGGGGGGCAGAACGCTTGGGTCAGGATTCGATTGCTCGTTGCCCAATTACCCGAAATACGTCTCTCACGTCCTGCACCAGGATTCTCGCGATCGTGGTGATGGTGCTGATGTCGTGTTCGGAATGGTCGGGGAGGCTGGTGCACGCCATGAGATCTAGATACTTGAGGACTGCCTCAAGGCGTTCGGATGCACAGGCATGTAGGTCACTTAAGGGGGCTTCGGCATTAATCAGCAGGACAGGGTGATCCGAAGCCGGATAGGACATGTCAGCGCAGTAGTAGAGCGGTTTTTTGTTCGCCATGGTGCTAATCCTTTAATGAGGAGAATTGCCACCGTCCTGCTGCGAAACAAAATGGGTGGCAGCTATGCGCGGGTTCGCAGACCGGAGGATTAACACCAAGACCCGGCAGACCCGAAAGTCTCCCACGCACAACCGCCATAAAAATTGCGCAGCCGGGAGTCGGCCGTGCCAGACGGAACAGGGTGTCAATCTTAAGGGCTGCGAAACCCTATCGCCAAATTCGTTCAGCGACAGACCCACTCTAGGTACCGATTCCCATCGTCGCAATCAGACTGTAGGACGTGAGATCACCACGTGTGGGCAGCGCTTTAGCTCCCGGTCAGCGGCGCAACCCTTGTAAATCAAGGGCTGCGGAGTAGCAGGGGAAATTGACTCGCCATGTTTCGACCCACTTCGCAGCCCCACAAGAACAACCTCCCTCACCACGCGGAGTAATTTCCTACGGCGCTTTCAGATCAAAAAAATCATCACACATTCCAACCCCGGAACTTTCCCCAAAACCGATGTCAATTTGATGGCGTGTCGCGACGCTCATTCATCGGTTCAAGCAGTGCCAGGCTGGTTCCTGGTCAACCAAGGAAGTGTGTGATGAGACTATTACTCGCAATGTTGTTGATGTTCAGCGGCTACAGCTTTGCCAGTTGCGGCAACATTGATGACCACGATCAGCGTGCCTATTGCAATGCAAGGGAGAGCGGTAGCAGTTGCGGCAATATCGATAATCACGATTTGCGGGCGGCGTGTAACGCGGAGATGGGCGGCAGTTCCTGCGGCAACATTGACGACCATGACCAGCGCGCCTACTGCAACGCCAAAAAGAGCGGCAGCAGTTGCGGCAATATCGATGATCACGACTTGCGTGCGCGGTGCAACGCGGAGCAGGGCGGCAGTTCTTGCGGGAACATCGATGACCATGATCAACGAGCTTATTGCAATGCCACGACCGGCGGCGGTAGTTGCGGAAATATTGGCGACCATGACCTGCGCACCCGGTGCGAAGCCATGAAACGTTGAAGCAATAAATCGCTCAGTGATTGCATCAAGCAGAGCCAGGCTGCTTCCTGGCAACCCAGGGAAATGCGCAATGAAACGAATGCTTGCAACGTTGTTGATGTTTGCTTTTGCAGGGCAAGCATTTGCTGGCTGTATGGGGATCGCTGATCAGGATCAACGGCGCTATTGCGAAGCCAAATCGGAAGGAGGCAGTTGCAACGGTATCAACAATCAAGATCTGCGCAGAGCCTGCGAGGCGGAAACGGGGGGCGGCAGTTGCAACGGCATCGATAATCAGGATCAGCGCCGTTATTGCGAGGCTAAGACTCGCGGTGGCAGTTGCAATGGTATCAACAGTCAGGACTTACGAAGAATGTGCGAGGCAGAAACGGGTGGCGCCAGTTGCAACGGTATCGATAATCAGGATCAGCGCCGGTTCTGTGAGGCCAAGACAAATGGTGGCAGCTGCAACGGAATCGGTAGCCAGGACTTGCGTGCTCAGTGCGAAGCGATGAAGCGCTGATTCTTGCAGGTTAGATCGATTTGATGGCATTGCGATATCAGTGATAGAGTCCCGGGCCAATTTTTCAAGGAAGACCATCTGTGCTAAGCAAACGTCTTTTTACCGGTGCAGCATTACTTACCGTAAGCATCTCTGCTCAAGCCGGCATCTCCAAGGCCGAATATTTGAAAGGCTGCAATATCCTGGAAAATGCTGCAATGGTCGTCATGCAAGCGCGACAGGAGGGTGCTCCCATGGCGACGCTTTGGGAAATCTCCGAAAAAAATGATAATAAGTTCATCGCCAAGATGTACCAGAAGCTTATTCAAGACGCATTTGAAGAGCCGCGACGAGAAACTGAAGAGCAGCAAAAGGTTGCGACTACGGAATTCCAGAACAAATATTTCGCTGCATGCTTGGTCAGTACGCCAAAAGAATAAAAGCAAGTGAAAAGGTGACTGAATCATTCAAATGATTCGTCGCTTTTTGGATTTGTGTTGACGCATCGCAACTCTCATTGAGTGGATCAAGCAGAGCCAGGCTGTTTCCTGGCAATCCAGGGAAGTGTGAGATGAAACTTATTCTTGCGATGTTGTTGCTGTTCAGCGGCTACGTTTCCGCCAGTTGTTCCAGCATCAGTGATCACGACAAGCGCAGTTATTGCCAGGCCAGGCAGGAAGGCAGCAGCTGTTCTTCCATCGGTGACCACGACCTGCGTTCGGCCTGCGAAGCGGAGAAAGGCAGTTCGTGTTCAAGCATCGGCGATCATGACCAGCGTGCTTATTGCGAGGCCAAAAAGGGTAGTAGTTGTTCGTCCATTGGCGACCATGACATGCGCTCGGCCTGCGAAGCGGAGAAAGGCAGTTCTTGTTCAAGCATTGGTGATCATGACCAACGTGCCTTTTGTGAAGCGAAGAAAGGCAGTAGTTGTTCGTCCATCAGCGATCATGATCTGCGCAGTCAGTGCGAAGCCATGAAGCGCTGATCCGTCGGCCTGAATCCAAACGCAAAAAGGGACACCCAACGGTGTCCCTTTTTTCTGGGCGGCTGAAACGCAATTCCCGGACTGCCCAGTCAAACTTTTCACTTGTCACAACCCGGTTCATCGCCAAAGGTTCCCCCCATCGACACCACGTCGTAGACTGCGAAACAAGTTGTAACGCCTCACCCACGGACGGAACCGCGCATGATCGAAATCGGCAGCCGCAACAACGCCCCCACGCCGCAGCACCCCACTCAAGACATCTACATCTTCAGCATTGACTTGTCCCGACCGGCGACGCCGTTCTGTTTCGAGCAATCGATTGGCGGCGGGCATGCCAATCAGGGCGGGGCGCGGTGGTTGGCGCTGGATGAGCTGGACGCGTGGCCCGGCGAGTGGCGTGAGCATCTGCAGAAAGCCGATTGTGCGTGGGTGGCGCAGGTGATCGATGCGCATCCGGGGGCGGATCAGGCGATATTGGTTTCCGTGATTCTTGAACAACATTCCCAGCCAGTGGGGCGCTTGAAAACAATCGGCAACTGGCTCAAACGCAACATTCATGTCGGCGGCCGTTACGGCGTTTAACCCACGGAGACTTCCATGACTCAGACCCTAGAGCGCGCTATCGCCATCGCCGCCACCGCCCACACCGGGCAGGTCGACAAGGGTGGTGCGCCGTACATTCTGCATCCGCTGAAAGTCATGTTGCGCATGACCACGCTGGAAGAGCGCATCGTCGCCGTGCTGCACGATGTGGTCGAGGATTGCGGCATCAGCCTCGATGATTTGCGCAAGGAAGGTTTCAGTGAAGACGTTTTGCGCGCTATTGAATCCGTGACCAAAGTGCCGGGCGAGTCCTATGAGGATTTCGTCGAGCGCGCGGCGCAGAACCCGATTGGTCGGGTGGTGAAACTGGCGGATCTGGAAGAGAACAGCGACCTGTCGCGGATCGCCTCGCCGAGTTGGGAGGATCTGGAGCGGGTCGAGAAATACCGCCGCGCGATCGGGCGGTTGCGCACGTAAGAACGAATCCCCCCTGTAGGAGCTGCCGAAGGCTGCGATCTTTTGATCTTGCTTCTAAAAATCAAAGTCAAAAGATCGCAGCCTTCGGCAGCTCCTACAGGGGAGTGGAATACATCAGGGAAATAGCCAGGAAGGCGAAAAAATGAAATCGATTCTGTGTTTGTTGATCGCTGCCGCTGTCGGCGCTGCGTTGCAGGTCAGCGGTGTTCCTCATGGCCTGTTGCTGGGGGCGATCCTCGTCACCGCATTGGTCACCACGCGCAGCGGTTTTGCCCCGGCAACCCCTCATGGCCTGGGCTACATCCAGGTCACGCTGGGCATCGCCACCGGGCTGATGTTCGAAGCGTGGGACAGTGCGACGGCGTCGGCGATGTTGCCAAGCCTCGGCGTGTTGCTACTGTGTCTGACGGTGCAGATCGCCCTCGCCGGATGGTGGCTGACTCGCGGCGCGGGATGGAATCGCACCGATGCGCTGTTGGCGGTGTACCCCGGTGCATTGGCGGCGGTGTTCGATTTACTGGAGTCGGAAAAGGCCTCAAGCAAAGTCATCATCGTGCACCTGATGCGCTTGCTGTTGATCACGGTGCTGGTGAGCTTTTTGATTCCCGGGCAGGCCTCGGTGGCGGTGGTTGAAAACGCTCCGTTGAGCACGGGCATGGCGTTGACCGTGCTGGCGCTGATCGGCTTGAGCATCGTCATCGGGCGACTGCTGTTGGTGATCGGCGTGCCGGCGCCGTTCATGCTGACGGCGATTTTGCTGACGGCGGTGTTTGTGAAATCGGGATGGCTGCATGGCTTTCACATGCCGGACTGGAGCCTGAACCTGGCGGCGCTGATTCTTGGCGTGCGAATCGGTTCGCGCTTTCAGGGGCTCGGCCTTGCGGAATTGGGGCGGCATGGGCGGACGGCGTTGGTGTCGGTCGGCCTGATGATCGTGGTGGCGGCGGTTTTCGCCGAAGTGGCGGCGCGGTGGCTGGGCAGTGATCCGCTGTCGCTGTGGCTGGCGTACATGCCGGGGGCTATCGAGACGATTGCGATTGTCGCGTTTGCCGGTGGCTTGAATGTAGTGTTCATCCTCACGCACCACTTGGCGCGGATGGTGCTGCTGCACTTTGCGCCGGCGTTGCTGGTGCAGGTGCGGCGGGCGCGGGAACAAAGCTGATCCGGCCTGGACGTCGTGCCGATGCGCCTCCAGCACATTAGAAGCAAAAGATCGCAGCCTTCGGCAGCTCCTACAGAGGATTTACGTTTTCCCTGTAGGAGCTGCCGAAGGCTGCGATCTTTTTTTCGGGTCAACGCAGATGCGCGGCGAAGCCTTCCTCACCCGGAGCGACATCATCCTTGAGCGTCAACGCCGGAATCTCATAATCCCCGCCATTCTGCTGCCGATACGCAATTGGCCGGGTGCTCCACAACTCATCCAGTCGCGTGCCCAGTTCCTCGCAAGTGGCGGCAAATTTCGCCTCGTCCATTCGACCGACGCGGTAGGCCACGAACGGCGGCACCACCTCAAAACCGGGGTAGTACAGGATTCCGTGATTGATCGGGAACAGCACGTCATCAATCGGTCCGTTGATCCCGCGCGGGCTGTAGTGCGAGTCCCAGCCGCCAGTGGTGACCATCAACATCGCTCGTTTGCCTTTCATTTTCCCTTCGCCGTAACGCTCGCCCCAGCGCGAATCGGAGTGTTCCCCAACGCCGTAGGCAAACCCGCAGGCGTACACGCGCTCGACCCAGCCCTTGAGAATCGCCGGCATGGAAAACCACCACAGCGGAAATTGCAGGATCAGCGCGTCGGCCCAGAGCAATTTTGCCTGCTCGGCGGCGATGTCGGCGGCCTGGGTGCCTTGGGCGTAAGCCAGTTTCGAATTGCCGGAGGCGTCGAACGGACGACTGGAGTCGCGCTCCGGAGCATCATCGGCATCGATCGTGGTCTTCCAGTTCATCGCATACAGGTCGGAGACCTGCACGGTGTGGCCGGCGGCTTGCAGACGCTGGACGGTGAAGTCCCTGAGCGAGCCGTTGAGCGAAGTGGGTTCGGGGTGGGCGTAGACCAGTAGCACATTCATGTTGCAACTCTCCTTGGTTGAATGCAGGCAGGATCAATCCTTGATCGGTATATTGGAAATGAATGTCTGATATGTCAGGTATAGCCATGAATAATTTACGACGTCTGGACATCAACTTGCTATTGACCCTAGACGTGTTGTTGGCAGAACACAACGTAACCCGCGCCGCAGAGCGCCTGAGCCTGTCGCAGCCATCGGTGAGCGTGCACCTGGCCAAGCTGCGCGAGATCTTCGGCGATCCGCTGTTGCTGCCCGGGCCACGGGGCATGCGCCCGACCGCACGGGCCGATGAATTGCGCGAACCGTTGCGCGAGGCACTGGAAGCACTGGAACGCGCGGTAGCGCCGGCCAGCGCGTTCGATCCGGCGCAGGCCCGGCACATCTGGAAAGTTGCGGCGACGGATTACGGCGAATCGACGGTGGTGCTGCCAGCGCTCAGCGGTTTGCGCACTCAGGCGCCGGGCACGCGGTTGGCGGTGCTCGATCTGATGCCGGCGCAGTTGGCCAAGCAAGCGGAGCAGGGCGTGTTTGACCTGGCGCTGCACATCACCGAAGAGGCGCCGCTGGATCTGCATCAACGGGTGCTGTTCACCGAGCATTACGTGTTGGCCGGTCGCGTCGGGCATCCGGGGTTGAAGCGTAAGCCGACTCGCGAACAGTTCTGCGCGCTGGAACACGTGATGGTGTCGCGCGAGGGCGGCGGTTTTTTCGGGGTGACCGACAAGGCGCTGGCCGAGGTCGGCCTGGCGCGCAAAGTGGTGCTGTCGGTGCCGCATTTTCTGATGGTGATGTCGGTGCTGGCGAGTACCGATCTGGTGGCGATGCTGCCGTCACGGCTGGCGCGTGACAACCCGGCGTTGCAGATAGTCGATGCGCCGTTGCCGGTGCCGGGCTACGAAATGGCGATGTTCTGGGGCGAGCGCGCGCATCGCGACCCGGCACACAAATGGTTGCGTGAGCATCTGGCGGCGTCGGTGTGACGTATCAGGCGTGACCCAGAGCAATCGCAAAAGACACAACGATCATGCACGCAAACGCAAAATTGAGATTCATCAGCTGTTCATCCTGAGCCTTTTTAAAGTGAGGCCATTCTGAACAGGCTGAATGCAAAGAAAAAATTCGGCATGTTGATTCCAATGATTGAAACAATTGATACCGGCCGATTTGTGTTTGCCCAAGGCTTTCGCTAGTCTCGGCGAAACCTGCAACTACAAGCACAAACAGGCAAAAACATGCACGATCATTCGGTCACCGAACTGCCATCCCTGCGCCGGCAGAAAATCCTCCTGATCCTCGAACGCGACGGCAGGGTCATGGCCTCCGAGTTGAGCCAGCACTTCGCCGTGTCCGAAGACACAATCCGCCGCGACCTCGCCGAACTGGACCACGCCGGGCTGGTGCAGCGCGTGCATGGCGGGGCACTGCCAAGGCCCAAGGACAGCGGCAAGGATTACTTCACCCGGCTGGAAGAGACAGATGAGGTAAAAGTGCGGCTGGCGCAGTTGGCGGCGCAAAAGGTCGAGGACGGGCAGATTGTGCTATTCGATTCCGGTTCGACCGCGTTGCAGGTGGCGCGCTCGTTGCGCGCGGATATCCAGATCACTGCGGTGACCGCCGCGCCGATGACGGCGATTGCCTTGTCCGAATACGAGGGCGTGAAAGTGATTCTGGCGGGTGGGCAACTGAACCCGCGTACGATGTCGGCCAGTGGGCACGAGGCTGTGCGCATGCTGGCCGGGATCAAGGCAGATCTGGCGTTTACCGGCGTCTGTGCGATTCACCCGGAGGTGGGCATCACCTCGCTGCATTTCGATGAAGTGCCGGTGAAACAAGCGCTGCTCGACAGCGCAGCGCGGGTGATCGCGGTGACCACGGCAGACAAGCTCGGGGCGGTGGAGCCGTTTGTGGTGGCCGCGTGTACGCGCCTGCATACGCTGATTACCGAGCGGCATGTGGCGTCGGGGAGTGTCGAGGATTATCGGCGGTTGGGGATTGTGGTGGAGCAGTTGCCGGACTGAGGTTTTGTGCTGAGGCAGATGGCCTCATCGCTGGCAAGCCAGCTCCCACAGGTTTTAGATGTTGTGTACCGCGCGGACACTGTAGGAGCTGCCGAAGGCTGCGATCTTTTGACTTTGTTTTTAAGATCAAGATCAAAAGATCGCAGCCTGCGGCAGCTCCTACAGGGATCGGGGGTGTCAGCGAAGGCGTTCAAGCATCTGGTAATACCACATCCCCGCCGCCAGCAACGGATTGCCCAGCAAATCCCCCATCGGCACCCGAATGTGCTGGCACTGCGCAAAGGTGTCGAACTGTTCCATCTGCCCGGTGATCGCGCGGCTCATGATTTCGCCCATGATGTGCGTCGTCGCGATGCCGTGTCCCGAGTAGCCCTGGCAATACCAGACGTTATCCGAAAGCTTGCCCAGTTGCGGGATGCGGTTGATCACGATGCCCATCGCGCAGCTCCACTGGTAGTCGATCTGCACCCCTTTGAGCGCCGGGAACGTCTGCTCGATGCACGGGCGCAGCTCGGCGGCGATGTCCCGTGAATCCTTGCCGCTGTAGTTGGCGCCGCCACCGAACAGCAGGCGCCCGTCGGCCGTGAGGCGGTAGTAGTCGAGGACGAAACGGCAGTCGTACACCGCGAGGTCTTCGGGGTTGATCTGCCGCGCCAGATCACCCAGCGGCGCGGTGGTGACGATGCCGCCCATGGCCGGGAAAATCTTGCCCTTGAGCTGACCCGGTTCGAGCTTGTGATAGACGTCGCCGGCGAGCATCACTTGATTGGCATCGATCTGGCCGTGGGCGGTGCGCACGCCTGGCGTCTTGCCGTGAATGATTTCCAGCACCTCACTGTTCTCGAAGATCAAGGCACCGAGACTTTCCGCCGCCCGCGCTTCGCCTATGCACAGGTTGAGCGGGTGCAGGTGCATGTTGCGGGTGTTCTTGATAGCGCCGTGGTAGAGGTCGCTTTGCAGCAGGTCGCGCACTTGGCTGCGGTCGAGCAGGCTGACCTCGTCTCCGAGGCCGCGACGCACGGCTTCCTCGTAATCATTGCGCAAACCGTCCATGTGGCTCGGCTTGTAAGCAGCGTGCAGATGACCGTGCTTGAGATCGCACTGAATGCCATATTTCGCCACGCGCTGCCGGATGATTTCATGCCCGCGCCAGCGCAGGTGCCAGATGAAATCGTTGACGTCATCACCGAGTTTCGGACGCATCTGTTTGCGCATCGCGCCATCGCCGGAGAGGCTGCCGGTGACTTGGCCACCATTGCGTCCGGTGGCGCCCCAGCCGATCTTGTGGCTTTCGACGATGGCGACTTTCAGGCCTTTTTCAGCGAGTTCGACGGCGGTGGCGACGCCGGTGAAACCGCCGCCGATGATCACCACATCAACCTGATGCCGGCCCTGCAGGGTCGGGTAGTCGGTGTCCTGGTTGAGGGTGGCGGTGTAGTAGGAATTGCAGCGTTGGCTCATGTCGGTGTCCACACAAAATTCGGAAGTCAAATCGA
This sequence comes from Pseudomonas sp. MWU318, assembly GCF_016756945.1. Taxonomy (NCBI): domain Bacteria; kingdom Pseudomonadati; phylum Pseudomonadota; class Gammaproteobacteria; order Pseudomonadales; family Pseudomonadaceae; genus Pseudomonas; species Pseudomonas sp. MWU318. The sequence goes on along the minus strand of NZ_JAESJL010000013.1, from coordinate 82,265 downwards.
GGACCCTGTGGGAGCTGGCTTGCCAGCGATAGCGGAGTATCAGTCACCAGAGATGCTGAATTTGCCGGCCCCATCGCTGGCAAGCCAGCTCCCACAGGATTTAGGGTGTATGTCAGGCTTCGGTCAGATACCAGCGCCAATCCTGTTCACCCACCTCGGCCATGAACTGCCGGTACTCGGCACGCTTCACCGCCAGATACACACCGAGAAATTCCTGGCCCAGGGCATCCCGCGCCCACGCAGAATTCTCCAGTGCCTGCAGCGACGTCAGCCAGTCGGTCGGCAGCAATTCCTTGGCTTGCGCATAGCCATTGCCCTCGACCGGTGCGCCCGGATCCAGGTTCTCGCGGATGCCACGATGGATCCCGGCAAGGATCGCTGCCGCCGCCAGATACGGGTTGGCGTCGGCGCCGCAGATGCGGTGTTCGATGTGCCGGGTATTGGTCGGGCCGCCTGGTACGCGCAGGCTGACAGTACGGTTGTCGACGCCCCAGGTGGGCGCCAATGGTGCGTAGCTGTTGGCCTGAAAGCGGCGGTAGGAGTTGGCGTTGGGGCAGAACAGCAGCAGCGTATCGAGCAGCGAAGCGAGCATGCCGCCAATCGCCGTACGCAGCAGTGGGGTGCCCGCCGGGTCCTCGGAGGCGAACAGATTGCGCCCTTCGGCATCGGCGAGGCTGACGTGCATGTGCATGCCAGTACCGGCCAGATCATCGAACGGTTTGGCCATGAACGTCGCTTGCATGCCGTGCTTGTGCGCCACCGCTTTGACCAGACGTTTGTAGCGCACCGCCTGATCCATCGCGAGCAATGCGTCGCCGTGTTCAAGGGTGATTTCCACCTGGCCTGGGGCGTACTCCGAGATCGCCGTGCGCGCCGGAATGCCGTGCAGTTTGCAGGCGCTGTAGAGGTCGGCGAGGAACGGTTCGATCTGTTCCAGTTCACGCAAACCGTAGACTTGGGTGTGTCGCGGTCGGCCACCGTCGGCGTCCAGCGCCGGTTGCGGACGGCCGTTGTGATCGCGTTTGGCGTCGAGCAAATAGAACTCCAGTTCGCAGGCCATCACCGGGTGGTAACCCTCGGCCTTGAGGCCGTCGATCACCTTGATCAACAGATGACGCGGGTCGGCGATGCTCGCCGGCATTCCCTCGGTGGGGTGCATGCTGACCTGCACCGCCGCGGTCGGAATCTGCCGCCATGGCAGGCGCACCAGACTGCCTTCGAGCGGGTAGGCGCGGCAGTCGATGTCGCCGACGTCCCACACCAGACCCGAGTTTTCCACGTCTTCGCCCTGCACGGTCAGGCCAAGGATGGTGCTGGGCAGCGGGCGACCGCTTTCGTATACGGCAAGCAGTTCTTCGCGGTGCAACAGCTTGCCGCGCGGCACGCCGTTGGCGTCGAGGATGAACAGCTCGATCATGTCGATATCGGGATTCTGTTCCAGGAACAGGCGTGCGTCTTCGATGGCTGCGAATTTCATGGTCAATCACTCACGATGGCGCCGCATGGGCGCGCAGAATCGGGCCGGACACGACGCGGTAAATAGGCGTGGGTGTCCTGGCAGGGATATCAAAAAGAAAAAAGTATTTCGCTAATGCCCGGCAGTCGGAAGTGACACTGAACCTGTGGTGAGGGGATTTATCCCCGACGGCGCGCGTAGCGGGCCAAAAAGATAGGGACTGCTGCGCAGTCCATCGGGGATGAATCCCCTCACCACAATGGATCTTTTCTGACTGTCGGAGTCAGCAGGCGATATCCGGCGGGCGTGCGGAGTGACGCAGCTTGGAACGGCGCAGGGCCATGGGGAGATTGACGATGCGATTCATGCGCGGCCCCTGTGACAGAGGGCGCACACAGCGGAGACGTTCAACCTTTCTGGTTGTTGTGGTGACGTGCTCATAACGCGTGTTTCCGTTGGCGGAAAACGTCGGTGGCGGGATGGCCCCGCCGACCGGTGTGTCCGGATAGTAAGGGGCAATCTGCGGGCCTGTAAACCGCTGATTGTGCCCCTGCTTCTTTGGCCGACGCTCAGCGCAGCAGGTGCAAGCCCAGCCCGGCAATGGCGCAAACGATCAACACTTCAATCACGCCGCGTTTGAAAATGAACAGTGCCAACGCCGCCAGCAGCGCCAGCCCGATCGAAAACAGATCCGCGTGCCCGGCAAAACCGTTGGGCCAGAACACGTGATAAGCGAAGAAACACGCCAGGTTCAGAATCACCCCGACCACTGCCGCAGTGATCGCGGTCAGCGGTGCGGTGAACTTCAGTTCGTTGTGCGTTGATTCCACCAACGGCCCGCCAGCGAGGATGAACAGGAACGAGGGCAGGAAGGTGAACCAGGTCACGAGCGTCGCCGCCAGTGCGCCAGCGGCGAATGCATGTTCCGCACCGAACGTCGGTTGCACATAACCGCCGATGAAACCGACAAACGCTACCACCATGATCAGCGGCCCGGGCGTGGTTTCGCCGAGGGCGAGGCCGTCGATCATCTGCGTCGGCGTCAGCCAGCCGTAGTGCCCGACCGCGCCCTGATAGACGTAGGGCAACACCGCGTAAGCGCCACCAAACGTCAGCAACGCGGCTTTGGTGAAGAACCAGCCCATTTGCGTGAACGTACCGTCCCAGCCGAACAGCGCGGTCAGCAGCGCCATCGGCAAACACCACAGCGCTGCGCCAACCAGCAGCAGACGCCACAGTTTCGGCAGGCTGAATCGCGCATGCTCAGGTGTCGGCGTGTCGTCATCGATCAGCGCCGTGCCGAAGGATTTGGCACTGCTGCGCTGCCCGCCATTGTTGAAGCGCTGCGGCGCCAGGCGTCCACCAAAATAGCCGAGCAACGCTGCACCGAGGACGATCAGCGGGAACGGCAGATTGAAGGCAAAAATCGCCACGAATGACGCCCCGGCGATCGCCCACAGCCAACTGTTTTTCAGTGCCCGCGAGCCGATACGGTGCGCTGCGTGCAAGACGATCGCGGTCACCGCCGGTTTGATTCCGTAGAAGACCCCGGCCACCACCGGCACATCACCGAACGCGATGTACACCCACGACAGCGCAATCAGGATGAACAGCGACGGCAGCACGAACAGCGCCCCGGCAATCACCCCGCCCCAGGTGCGATGCAACAGCCAGCCAATGTAGGTCGCCAGTTGCTGGGCCTCGGGGCCGGGCAGCAACATGCAGTAGTTGAGTGCATGCAGAAAGCGTCGCTCGGAGATCCAGCGTCGGCGCTCGACCAGTTCCTGATGCATGATCGCGATCTGCCCGGCCGGGCCACCGAAACCGATGCAGCCGAGCTTGAACCAGAAGCGCCAGGCTTGGCGCAGGGTGACGGGAGCGGGGCGGGGCAGGTTGTTGGGCGCTGTGCTCAAACGAGACTCCGGAGTTTAATCCTGGCGGAGTGGCTATCTAATCAGACTTTCAACCCTCACCCCAGCCCTCTCCCAGAGGGAGAGGGGGCCGACCGAGGTGTCTGGCGTTATCCATCGACCTGAAAGATCGAGTCGATTATGGATTCAGAACCAATCTTTCAATTCGGTGAATTTCTTCAATATTCCCCAATCAGTCCCCTCTCCCTCGGGGAGAGGGTTAGGGTGAGGGGCTTTTGCTCTTCAGGCATGCGCCAGACTCCAGCGCAGCGCCGCATTCTGGTCGCTCTCCCGCGCCTCGACCCAATGCGAACCCTGCGCCGTGGTCTCGCGCTTCCAGAACGGCGCGCGGGTCTTGAGCACGTCCATGATAAACGCGCAGGCCTCGAACGCCATGTGCCGGTGCTTGCTGCTGACACCGACGAACACGATCGGCTCGCACACCGACAATGCGCCGACCCGATGCACAATCTCCACTCCCAGCAGCGGCCAGCGCTGGCGCGCTTCTTCGGCGATCTGTTCGAGGGCTTTTTCGGTCATGCCCGGATAGTGTTCGAGGAACAGCTCGTTCACGCTCTGGCCAATGTTCAGATCGCGCACATAACCGATGAAATTCACCACCGCGCCGACCCGTGGATTGCGCGCATGCAGGTCGGCGGTCAACTGGCCGACGTCGAAGCTTTTGTACTGAACTCGAACCGTCATGCTCAGCCCCCGGTGACCGGTGGGAAAAACGCGATCTCGTCGTAGTCTTCGATGGCCGCGCTCGGTTGGCACAGCTCCTGATTCAACGCGCACATCAGGTTGCCGGCGCCGAGCACTTCGCGCCATTCCTCACCGCGAGCCATGAGCATCTGCCGCACGTCCTCGATGCTGCGCAGGTTGTCGCTCAAGGGGATTTTTTCCCCGCCCAGATTGAGGCGATCACGGTAGCTGGCGAAGTAGTTGATCAGGATCATTGCGCGTTCTCCCATTGAAAATGCCCGGAGCGTCCGCCGTGTTTGCTGAGCAGGCGGATGTCGCTGATGACCATCGCCCGGTCCACCGCTTTGCACATGTCATAGATCGTCAATGCGGCGACGCTGGCGGCGGTCAGCGCTTCGAGTTCGACGCCGGTCTGGCCGGTGAGGCGGCAGGTGCTGGTGATCTGCACGCGGTCCGGTTCGCAGGCCGTGAGTTCAACGTGAATCGAGCTGAGCAGCAGCGCGTGACACAGCGGGATCAGTTCGTGGGTGCGCTTGGCCGCCTGAATCCCGGCGATGCGCGCCGCGGCGAAAACGTCGCCCTTGGGGTGACCGTTAGCCTGGATCATCTGCAGCGTTTGCGGTTGCATCTGCACCCAGGCCTGCGCCGTGGCTTCGCGGCGGGTTGCGGCTTTGTCGCTGACGTCGACCATGTTGGCGCGGCCCTGATCGTCGAGGTGGGTGAGGGGGTTACTCATGGCAAAAGCTCCTGGATCGGGCTGTAGATTCGCGGGGCGTTGCGGTGCGGCACGTGGATCAGATTGAGCCGATGCTTGAGCGCCCAACGCACCGTCAATGCGGTGGGGGCGGACAGGCTGACAAGGGTGCCGAGGCGGGCGCGCACGGCTTTGTGGATCAGCTCCAGGCTGCAACGGCTGGTGACCACCACGAAGCCCTGCCGTACATCGACGTCAGCGATTTGCATTGCGCCGATCAGCTTGTCGAGCGCGTTGTGCCGGCCAATGTCTTCGCGGCACAGCAGCGCTTCACCGCTGGCATCGAAGTACAGCGCCGCGTGCAGGGCGCCGCTGCTGCGGGCCAGTTGCTGAGCCTGTTCGATGCGTTGGCGGATACCGTCGAAATGCGCGGCCGGCGGCAGGGCGCAGGGTTGCAGAATCTGCAGTTGCGGCAACGCCTGCTCCAGCGCCTCGACGCCACAAATGCCGCAGCCGCTGGTGCCGGCCATTTGCCGACGATGATCTTTCAGCGCCCAGAACGCCCGGCTGGAAATCTGCACGTCAGCCTGACAGGCCTGATCGAAATGGCTCAGGCGAATGTCGTAAATCTCGTCGACGCTGTCGATGATCGCGTTGCTCAGGGCGAAGCCCCGGATGAAGTCTTCGAGGTTGCCGGGCGAGACCATCATCACCGCCTGGCTCAGGCCATTGAAGGTGATCGCCAAGGCAATTTCCGCAGCCAGGGCGGCGTGCGAGAGCGGGGCGTGCGGCAGGTGTTCGCGAAACGCCACCTGTGACGGTTGCGGGGCGGGGGCGTTGGGTTCGGTGGTGGGTTCGACGTGGCAGAGCATCTTGAAAAGTCCCGAAGCGCTGAAGTGGGTTCAGGCTACGGGGGAGTCAAAAGTGCGTCCAATCGCTTGTTCTGATGCGATGATCGGGCTGATCTATCACCAAGGCCTACCCCTGTAGGAGCTGCCGAAGGCTGCGATCTTTTGATCTTGATCTTAAAAACAAAAATCAAGATCAAAAGATCGCAGCCTTCGGCAGCTCCTACAGGGGGGGGATCTGGCTTAAATTACTTCAACCCCAAACATCTTCCGCGCCTCGGCGAAACACTTTTCGGCAATCGCCGAGCGCGGCTCGGTCTTGCGCATCACCAGCCCCAGTGGCGCCAGTACGCTGGCATCCGGCAGTTGCATGAACGACAGGTGTTCGATCGGCTCTTCCAGCCCGCTGTCCAGCGGCATGATCGAGCAGCAGAAGCCCTGGTGAATCGCCTGTAGCAGCTGATAGGTCGAATCGCTTTCCATGATCGGCTGCGGATTGAGCCCGCGACTGCGGAAGCTCAGGTCGATGGATTTGCGGTAATGCATGCCGGTGGTGATCATCCCCAGCGGCAGTTCGGCGGCGTCTTCCCAGCTCATTTCCGAGCCTTCGAAATGGAAGTGGCGGTTGTCATAAAGCAACCCGACGCGGGTTTCGCCGATCTCGAAAAAATCGAAATAGTTCGAGTTGACGTGGTCCAGATAGCACACGCCCAGGTCCAGTTGGTTGTTGCCAAGGCCGGCGATGATCTCGTCGGAACTCCCCGACGACAGACTGAATTTCAGCTCCGGATAGGTCCCGGACAAACTCTGAATGTAATTGACCGGGTTGAAATTGCTCAGCGGCACCAGACCCAGGCGCAAGCTACCGACCAGTTGCCCGCGGCACGCCGCCGCTTCGGCGAACAGACCGTCATGTGCGGCCAGCAGCGTGCGCGCCCAGGCCAGTACCCGTTCGCCGGCCTCAGTGAAACCTTCAAAGCGCTGGCCGCGATTGACCAGCACCAGGTCCAGTTCGTCTTCGAGATTGCGCAGGCGCATCGACAGGGTCGGCTGGGTGATGTGGCAGCGTGCGGCAGCCTGGCCGAAGTGTCGGGTTTCGTCCAGTGCGATCAGGAACTTGAGTTGTTTGATGTCCACGCAGGCACCTGCTCGTTGAGAAATTGGATGGAGTATTGACGCAGATGCGCGCAGCGCACGGAAAACGCGAGGTGCGACGATCTCATTTGACCGTGTTTGCGTCCAATCGGAAGCATTGAAAAGCCTATCGATCAGCTCTATCGCCCATGGTTTCAAACGCTTTGGCCGAGGTCAACGGCGCCGATAGAGCAGCTCGATAATGTGGTTGGCCAGAGTGATTAGACAGTACTCATAAGTGGCACTTAGGCTGCTTGGCAATCTGATTGACTACTGCCGGAGATTCTCATGAGTGCGAAAGCGGATGCCCTGTTTGTTCCTCTGAACATAGCCGTACTGACCGTCAGCGATACCCGCGATTACGCGAGCGACACCTCGGGCCAATTGCTGGTCAGTCGTTTGCTGGAGGCCGGCCACACCCTGAGCGAACGCAACCTGCTCAAGGATGACCTGTACAAGATCCGCGCTCAGGTCGCGCACTGGATTGCCGACGACAGCATTCAGGTAGTGCTGATCACCGGCGGCACTGGTTTCACCGGGCGCGACAGCACGCCGGAAGCAGTGGCCTGTCTGCTCGACAAGCAGATCGACGGGTTTGGCGAGTTGTTCCGCGCCATTTCGATTCTCGATATCGGCACCTCGACTGTGCAAAGCCGCGCGCTGGCCGGGCTGTCCAACGGCACGCTGGTGTGCTGCCTGCCGGGTTCGACCGGTGCCTGCCGCACCGCGTGGGAAGGCATCCTCGCCGAGCAACTGGATAACCGCCATCGCCCGTGCAACTTTGTGCCGCACCTCAAATCAGTCGCTGCCTGTGGGCCCCGCGGATGAGCAAGGCAGGGTTGATGCCGGTCGAGGACGCCCTCGACCAGTTGCTCGGCATGGCCAATGAGCAACGTCTGGCCGACAGCGAACTGTTGCCGCTCGACGAGGCGCGTGGATGGGTGCTGGCCAGTGATCTGGTGGCGACACTCGACCTGCCGCCGTGGCCGAACAGTGCCATGGACGGTTATGCCTTGAACCTGGCCGATCTGCATCGTCAGCCGCTGAAGGTGTCGCAGAAGGTCTACGCCGGTCTGGCACCGGACGCGCTATTGCCCGGCACCTGCGCGCGGATCTTTACCGGCGCACCGTTGCCACCTGGCGCTACCTGCGTCGAGATGCAGGAGAACGTCGAAGTGCTGGAGGACGGCCGCGTGCGTTTTTTGCAGCCGTTGAAGGCGGGGCAGAACATTCGCGCGCAGGGTCAGGAAAACCGCGTCGGCGACATCCTGCTGCGTGCCGGCAAACGCCTCGGGCCGTTCGAACTGGCGGTCGCCGCCGGGCAAGGGCTGGCACAGTTGCACGTGGTGCGGCGCCCGCGCGTGGCGCTGCTGTCCACCGGTGACGAACTGGTCGAGCCGGGCCAGCCGCTGCGTCCCGGCAGCATCTACAACAGCAATCGTGTGCTGCTCGGCCACTGGCTGAAGGAACTGGGCTGCGAGGTGATCGACGCCGGGATCCTGCCGGATCGTCCGGCGCAGACGCGGCTCAAACTTGAGCAGCTGCAAGTGGCGGCTGACTTGATTCTGACCACCGGCGGTGTGTCTGCCGGCGATGCCGATTGCCTCGGGCAGGTGCTGCGCGAGGACGGCAAACCGCTGCTGTGGAAGCTGGCGATCAAGCCTGGCAAACCGCTGACCGTGGGGCATTTCGGCACGGTGCCGGTGATTGGCCTGCCGGGCAATCCAACCTCGGCGCTGGTGACCTTCGGCCTGCTGGCGCGGCCGTACCTGCTGCGCATTCAAGGCGTGGAAGAGGTCATGCCGTTGAGCTTCACGGTGAATGCCGGTTTCGCCTGGAACAAGGCGGGCAGCCGTCGAGAGTATCTGCGGGTGCGGCTGGAGGCGGGGCGCGCGGTGTTGTATCCGAACCAGAGTTCCGGCGTTTTGCTCGGAGCGACCTGGGCCGATGGGCTGGTGGAGGTGCCGGAAAACAGCACCCACGGCATTGGCGATCCGCTGCGCTTTATTCCCTTCAGCGAACTGTTTTAAAGCGAAGATCAAAAGATCGCAGCCTTCGACAGCTCCTACAGGAAACGCATTCCACTGTAGGAGCTGCCGAAGGCTGCGATCTTTTTTGTAATGCTTATGCAGAACGTATAAACACTAGCAATCCCTGTGGGAGCTGGCTTGCCAGCGATTAGGCCGGCACATCCAACATTGAAGTTGGCTGACCCGGCGCTATCGCTGGCAAGCCAGCTCCCACAGGTTTTTTGGTGTTTGGAGAAATGTGATCAGCTCAGCACATAGTCCACCGGCAGCAACATCGGCGGCAGATCGGTCACGCCCAGTTCGCTGAGAATATCGCGCTCGATGGTGCGCACCAGCGAGTCGGTTGCCAAATCGTTTTCGTCGCGGCCGAACGGGTCTTCCAGTTCATCGGCAATCGCATCCAGACCAAAGAACGTGTAGCTGACAATCGCCGTGAACAGCGGGGTCAGCCAGCCCAGCGGTTCGGCCATGGCGAACGGCAGCAGGATGCAGAACAGGTAGATGGTGCGGTGCAGTAGCAAGGTGTAGGGGAAGGGCAGCGGGGTGTTTTTGATCCGCTCGCACACCGCTTGCGCCTGGGTCAGGCTGGTCAAGTGATTGGCCAGTAGCATGTAGCGCCATTCAGTCAGTTCACCGCTTTGATGCAGGTCGGAACACTGCTGGCCGACCTGCTGCAGAATCCGTCCGCTATAGTCCGGCACCTGCGCATCGTGTTTCGGCGTGATCCAGTCACTGCTGGCCGCCGCTTCGCTTTCCCGGCGCAATCGCGCATTCAGCGCATGAGCAAATCCGCAGAGGTTGAGCAGCAATGGCTTGCGCTGCGCCGATTCGCGGATGACATGGGTTTCGCGAATCACCGAACGAATGTGCACCAGCACATCCCCCCAAGCCTTGCGCGCTTCGTACCAGCGGTCGTAGCAGGCGTTGTTGCGAAAATTCATGAAGATCGACAGTGACAGCCCGAGCAAGGTGAACGGCGTGGCGTTGACCTTGGTGAAGTTGCTCGGATGGAGCATTTCAATCAGCACGATGGCAGAAGCCAGCAGGGTGACCATCAGAGTGCGCAGGGCGATACGTTTGGCGATCGAACCCTTGAGGGTGAAGAGGATGGCGAATTGGTTGACCTTGGGTCTGATGATCATGCTGGGCGATCCCGGTTACGCAGGGTGAGGGCGGCTCAGCCGCCGGTCATGTTCATGAAGCGCACGACCTGAACGTCGTCGTTCACTTCGAAATTGTGTCGATACGGCTTGAGCTTCATCGCCTCGATAATGGCCTTCTCCAGCCGCTCTGGTTGCCCCGGATGAGCGCGCAGCACGGCTTTCAGATCCACCGAATGCTCGTTACCCAGACACAGTAGCAGGCGCCCCTCGACAGTCAGCCGCACCCGGTTGCAAGTACCGCAGAAATTGTGGCTGTGCGGCGAGATAAAGCCCAGACGAATGTCCGGCGCCTCGGCCAGCCGCCAATAGCGCGACGGGCCCTGGGTCGACTCGGCGGAGTCGATCAGGGTGTAGCGCTCGGCGATTTTTTCGCGCACCTGGGCACTGGAGAAAAACGACTCGGCGCGGCTGTGTTCGCTGATGATCCCCAGCGGCATTTCCTCGATGAAGGAGACGTCGAGCTGGCGGTCGATGGCAAAGCTCACCAGATCGTTGATCTCCTGATCGTTGCGCCCCTGCATCACCACCACGTTGAGTTTGGTTCGGGTGAAACCGGCCTTGCGCGCCGCATCGATGCCGCTGATCACCTGCGCCAGATCACCGGTGCGGGTCATTTGCCTGAAGCGCTCCGGGTCGAGGCTGTCGAGGCTGATGTTCAGCCGCTTGACCCCGGCGTCGAACAGCGGCGCGGCGAGTTTGCCCAGCTGCGAGCCATTGGTGGTCATGCACAGTTCACGCAGGCCGGGCAGGGCGGCGATCTGCTCGCACAGCTTGACCACGCCCGGACGAATCAGCGGCTCGCCGCCGGTCAGGCGAATCTTGCGCGTGCCCAGCGCCACGAAGCTCTGCGCCAGTTGATAGATCTCCTCCAGCGTCAGCACTTGCTGGCGCGGCAGAAACTGCATGTCCTCGGACATGCAATACACGCAGCGGAAGTCGCAGCGGTCGGTGACCGACATGCGCAGATAGTCGACGCGGCGGTTGTAACCATCGATCAGGACACGCTCTGACATGACAGCCTCGCAGAAGTGGGAAGTCCGCTTGGACGGAACCGGTTAGCGCAGATTATGGGCAACTTCAGATCTCGTCCAATCACTGTTTATGACTGCTTGATTGAGCGCGTCGATGATCAATTATTTTCTCTGGAAAGTTACCGCTTTAGTTTCGCAACACACCGTAAATAAAGGGTTTTTCGCCGTGATAGAGGGTTTCGATAATGTGGTCATAAATAGCGATTAGACAATGTTTTGTAACGGTTCATATCCTTGCTCCGGCAACTGAAACGACCACTTTATTGCTGTGCAAAGTCGGCCGTCGCTGTTTAACCAAGATCAGGTTCATGCCTGTGTGCATCGTCATGGAGATGTCCCATGTCACAAGTCGACCGTTACAAACCTTACAAGGGTGCCGCTGCCGGTTGGGGGGCTGTGATCAGCCTGACCAAAAGTTGGCTGGGCAGTGAAAACGCCCTGAAAAACATCCGCGCCATGCTCAAGACCAACCAGAACGGCGGCTTCGACTGCCCGGGCTGTGCCTGGGGTGAAGCACCCGGTGCGAGCATGCTCAAGTTCTGCGAGAACGGCGCCAAAGCGGTGAACTGGGAGGCCACCGGGCGTTTGGTCGACCCGGCGTTCTTCAACAAGTACACGGTATCGAGCCTGGCCGAGCAGAGCGACTACTGGCTGGAATATCAGGGCCGTCTGACCCACCCGATGCGTTACGACGCGCGGGTCGACCGCTATGTGGAAACCACCTGGGAAGATGCGTTCGCGCTGATCGCCGAACACCTCAAGGGTCTGAAATCGCCGCACGAGGCCGAGTTCTATACCTCGGGCCGGGCCAGCAACGAAGCGGCGTTTCTCTATCAGTTGTTCGTCCGCGCCTACGGCACCAACAACTTTCCCGACTGCTCGAACATGTGCCACGAAGCCAGTGCGGTGAGCATGGGCGAGACGCTGGGCGTGGGCAAGGGCACCGTGGTCTACGAGGATCTGCATCATGCCGACGCGATCTTCGTCATCGGCCAGAACCCCGGCACCAACCACCCACGCATGCTCGAACCGCTGCGTGAAGCGGTGAAACGCGGCGCGCAAGTGGTGTGCATCAACCCGCTGAAAGAGCGTGGCCTGGAGCGTTTCCAGAACCCGCAGAACCCGATCGAAATGCTCAGCAACGGCTGGGAAGCGACCAACACTGCGTACTTCCGCCCGGCGCTGGGTGGTGACATGGCGATGATTCGTGGCATGGTCAAATTCCTTCTGCAGTGGGAGCGTGAAGCCCAGGCCAGCGGTGGCGAACCGGTGTTCGATCACGCGTTTATCGCCGAGCACACTTCGGGTCTGGACAGCTACCTGGCAGAAGTCGACGCCACGACTTGGGAGCACATCCTCGAGCAGTCCGGCGTGCCGTTGCACGACATCGAACTGGCCGCGCGCATGTATGGCCGCGCCAAGAGCGTGATCATGTGCTGGGCCATGGGCCTGACCCAACACGTGCACTCGGTGCCGACCCTGCAGGAGGTCATCAACCTGCAACTGCTGCGCGGCAACGTTGGCCGTCCGGGCGCCGGCCTGTCGCCGGTGCGTGGTCACAGCAACGTGCAGGGCGACCGCACCATGGGTATCAACGAACTGGCGCCGAAAGAACTGATGGACGCGCTGGAAAAACGCTTCAACTTCAAAGTGCCGCGCATGCACGGCCACAACACCGTCATGGCGATCGGTGCCATGGAGCGTGGCGAAGCCAAGGTGTTTATCGGTCTGGGCGGCAATTTTGCCCAAGCCACGCCGGACACCCCGCGCACCCACGAAGCGATGCGCAAACTCGACCTGACGGTGCACATTTCGACCAAGCTCAACCGCAGCCATCTGGTCACCGGTCGCGACGCATTGATCCTGCCGTGCCTCGGTCGCACCGACATCGACATCCAGGCCGAAGGCCCGCAAGGCGTGACCGTGGAAGACACCTTCAGCATGGTGCACTTGTCGTTCGGTCAGTTGAAACCGAAGTCGGCGCACTTGAAGTCCGAGCCGGCGATCATTGCCGGGATTGCCGCCGCGACCTTGGGCAAGCATCCAATCGACTGGGAGTGGGCGGTGGGCGATTACGGACGCATCCGCAACCTGATCGGCGATGTGATTCCGGGCTTCGAGAACTTCAACGAAAAACTGCTGACCCCGGGCGGCTTCCACCTCGGCAACGATGCCTCGGATCGGGTCTGGAACACTGAGTCGGGCAAAGCCCAGTTCACCCCGTGCGTGCTGCCGGAACACCTGATCAGCGAAGGCGTGCGCAACCTGCCGGTCAAGCCGGATCTGATCCTGCAGACCATGCGCTCCCACGACCAGTACAACACCACGCTGTACGGGCTCGACGACCGTTATCGCGGGGTCTATGGCATGCGCGACGTGATCTTCGCCAACGAGCAGGACATCCAGCGTCTCGGTTTCGAACCGGGGCAGAAGGTCGATCTGGTGGCGCTGTGGGATGACGAGCGCGAGCGACGGGTCAGCGGTTTCACCCTGATTGCCTACGACATTCCGCCCGGTCAGGCGGCGGCGTACTACCCGGAAACCAACCCGCTGGTACCGCTGGAAAGCTACGGCGACCGGACCTACACGCCGACCTCGAAATTCGTCGCGATTCGCCTCGAAGCGGCCAAGGTCAGCAACCTGATCCCGGCATCGCTGGCCTGACCCGCTACTTATAAAAACCTTGGCAATTTGACTGGCTGCAGGCGTTCGCGCTTGGCGGTGGCCCGGCGACGTGCTGCCGCTTTTCAGCCTGGATGAGGACATCATCATGCTCAACATGGAGGCACTGAACCTGGCGCGAATTCAATTCGCGTTCACGGTTTCGTTCCACATTATCTTCCCGGCGATCACCATCGGCCTGGCGAGTTTCCTAGCGGTACTCGAAGGCCTGTGGCTGAAAACCCGTGACGACAGCTACCGCGATCTCTACCACTTCTGGTCGAAGATCTTTGCCGTCAACTTCGGCATGGGCGTGGTCTCGGGGCTGGTCATGGCGTACCAGTTCGGCACTAACTGGAGCGGCTTTTCGGACTTTGCCGGGAGCATCACCGGGCCGTTGCTGACCTATGAAGTATTGACGGCGTTCTTCCTTGAGGCAGGTTTCCTCGGGGTCATGCTGTTCGGCTGGAACCGCGTCGGCCGTGGCTTGCACTTCTTTGCCACGGTGATGGTTGCCATCGGCACATTGATTTCAACGTTCTGGATTCTCGCGTCCAACAGCTGGATGCAGACCCCACAGGGCTTCGAAATCGTCGACGGGCGGGTGATGCCGCTGGACTGGCTGGCGATTGTGTTCAACCCGTCGTTTCCGTTCCGTCTGGCGCACATGGCGATTGCCGCGTTCGTCGCCACGGCCTTCTTCGTGGGCTCGTCGGCGGCCTGGCATTTGCTGCGCGGCAACAATACCGCGCCGGTGCGCAGGATGTTTTCCATGGCGTTGTGGATGGCGCTGATCGTGGCACCGATTCAGGCAGTGGTCGGTGACGCCCATGGCTTGAACACCCTGGAGCATCAACCGGCAAAAATCGCCGCCATCGAAGGCCACTGGGAAAACGCCGACAACGGCCCGACGCCGCTGGTGCTGTTCGGCATCCCCGACATGCAGGCGGAGAAGACCCAATATGCGCTGGAAATCCCGTACCTCGGCAGCCTGATCCTGACCCACAGCCTCGACAAGCAGATCCCGGCGCTGAAGAGCTTCCCGAAAGCGGATCGGCCGAACTCGACCATCATCTTCTGGAGCTTTCGCGTGATGGCCGGGCTGGGCATGTTGATGATCCTCGTCGGTGTGCTCGGTCTGGCGCTGCGCCGTGGCGGCAAGCTCTATCAGCATCGCGGCTTCCAGCGTCTGGTATTGCTGATGGGGCCGAGCGGGTTGATCGCGTTGCTGGCCGGCTGGATCACCACCGAAGTCGGGCGTCAGCCGTGGGTGGTTTATGGCTTGATGCGCACCCATGACGCCGCGTCGCACCACTCGGTGGCGCAGATGAGCACCTCGCTGTTGCTGTTCGTGGTCATCTACTGCTCGGTATTCACCGTGGGCATCGGCTACATGATGAAACTGGTGAAGAAGGGCCCGCAGCCGCATCACGAACATCCGCCGGAGGGCGATCAGTTGCAGACCCCGCGCCGGCCTATTTCGGCGGCTACCGCCCCGATGAAGGAGCATTGAGTCATGGGTATTCAAGGTATCGATCTCTCGTTGATCTGGGGTGTGATCATCGCCTTCGGGGTGATGATGTACGTGATCATGGACGGCTTCGATCTGGGCCTGGGGATCCTGTTTCCGCTGATCCCGGATGAGCAGGAGCGCGACGTGATGATGAACACTGTCGCCCCGGTGTGGGACGGCAACGAAACCTGGCTGGTGCTCGGTGGTGCGGCGTTGTATGGCGCGTCTCCGCTGGCCTACGGGGTGATTCTGGAGGCGCTGTACCTGCCGCTGATCCTGATGCTCTGCGGGCTGATTTTCCGTGGCGTGGCGTTCGAGTTTCGCTTCAAGTCGTCAGCGCAAAAGCGTCACTGGTGGGACAAGGCGTTCATCGGCGGTTCGCTGCTGGCGACGTTCTCCCAGGGTGTGGCGATCGGCGCCTACGTGTCGGGCATTCCCGTGGTGAATCGGCAGTTTGCCGGTGGCGGCCTGGACTGGCTGGCGCCGTTTCCGCTGGTGTGCGGCGTCGGTCTGGTGGTGGCTTATGCGCTGCTGGGCAGCACCTGGTTGCTGGTCAAGACCGAAGGCATGCTCGAGTCGCGGATGCGTCTGTTCACCCGGCCGCTGGCGTGGTTGCTGACGGCGATGGTGGTGGTGATTGGTGCGTGGACACTGAAGTTGCACCCGGAACTGGCCACTCGCTGGTCGACCAGCGGACATCTGATGGTGTTCGCCGGGTTGGTGGTGCTGGCGCTGCTGGCGTTGTTCGGGCTGCTGCGCACCTTGCGTCAGCGTCACACCCACTGGCCGTTTGTGTTCACTCTGGTGTTGATGCTGCTCGGTTACATCGGTCTGGCGCTGAGCATCTGGCCGAACATCATCCCGCCATCGGTGAGCCTGTGGGCAGCGGCATCCCCGCCCTCGAGCCAGTTGTTCGCCCTGATCGGCGCACTGTTCATCCTGCCGGTGATCCTGATGTACACCTTCTGGAGCTACTACGTATTCCGCGGAAAAGTGAGGATTGGCGATGGCTACCATTGATTCGCGTGAGGTCAGATCCTCCCGCTGGTACAAGCGTCTGGGCTGGTTGTTGCTGATCTGGTTTGGCAGCGTGGTATCGCTCGGAGTGGTGGCGAGTGTGCTGAAACTGGCGATGTATGCAGCGGGAATGAGGACCCACTGACCTGAAAAACCGGAGCCATGGCTCCGGTTTTTTTGTGCCCGGCGTTCTGCAATCGTTGATCAAACCTGGGGCAGCGGCGTGAAATCGGCAGACATAAAAAAGGCATCCCGAAGGACGCCAAAAAATTCACCTCTGACCAAAGGAGCAAGGAGCTTCTAAAGGTGAATGGTATTGCTCGGGAAACTCAGAGAATCGCCAGCGGGTATTCGACGATCACCCGCACTTCATCCAGGTCGGACTCGAACGCCGTGGCGCGGGTGGTGGCCTGGCGCAAGCGCAGCGACAGGTCTTTCATCGAACCGCTCTGCACCACGTATTTGACTTCGATGTCACGCTCCCAGCGCTTCTGGTCGGTCAGTGGATTGCCCTCGGCATCGCGGCGCATATACACGGCGTTGGCGTTGGAATAGTCGGCGTCAGTGCCGCGCGCGTAACGGGTCATGAATGACAGACCCGGCACACCGTAAGGGGTCATGTCGAGGTCGTAACGCACCATCCACGAACGTTCTTTCGGCGAGTTGAAGTCGCTGTACTGGATCGAGTTGTCGAGGAAGATCGAGTCCGACTGGCGCAGGTAATCGAAGTCGTCGTTGCCGTTGTTGCGCTGGTGGGAGAGGGCGACGGAGTGCGCGCCGAGCTTCACGCCGACGCGGCCGCTCCAGATGTTGTTGTCGAACTGGCCGAGCAGTTGTTTGCCTTCGTCGACCGCTTTGTAATAGTTCAGGCCGCCGAACAGCGACAGCTCGTCCGACAGTGGATAGGTCCAGGCGGTGCCGGCGTAGTACTGGTTCCAGGCATCCTTGAGGCGGCTGGAGTACAGGCTGAAACTGAAGTTTTTGTTCAGCACATAATCGCCGCCGCCGTAAGCGATCCACGGCGAATTGACTGGACCTGCGTAGAACGTGGCGAAGTTTTCGCGCATGTCGCTGGACACCGGCTGGCTCATCGCATGCAGACGGCCGCCCTGGATCGACAGACCGTCGATACTGGTGTTGCTCGCCGTCACGCCGCGAAAGCTCTCCGGCAACAAGCGCGAATCACCGGCCGCCACCACCGGGTTGACCGGGAACACATCCCCGACCTTGATCACCGTATCGAACGCCCGCACTTTGGCGGCGCCACCGATCTTGGTGTATTCATCCCCTGCCTGACCGTCACGGTTGACCGGCAGCACATCGAACGAACTGCGCCCGCCGTTGCGCCCATCACCGGTGTCGAGTTTCAAGCCGAGCATGGCAAACGCATCGACACCGACCCCAACGGTGCCTTGAGTGAAACCGGATTCGAACTTGCTGATTACCGCATGCGCCCAGGCCTCGGAATAACCGTTGCCGGTGGGGCTGGACTGGCCGTTGCGATGATCACGATTGAAGTAGAAGTTGCGGTTGAGCACCGTCAGGCTACTGCCTTCGACAAAGCCCTCAGGCTTGTCTTCTGCAAACACCATGGACGGCCCTGAGCCGACCACCACCGCTAAAGCGGCCATCGACATTTTTGTATTGTTAACCATCAAACACTCCTTGGGTTCGGCAGAACGGGAACGTGCGTCGGCGTGGTTTTATTGTTCGGCGGGGCAGGGCCCGCCGGCATTGGTCGCCGGGTCACATCGTTGCAAGCTGCGGATAACGCCAAGGTGATGGGGGAATTACAATTTCGTCATGTGGCTGAACCCGGATCTTGTGAATCCCACGCAAACCTGTGGGAGCGGGCAAGCCACGCTCCCACAATGATCCACATTTGTGCAGAAATGGCTGTTACCTTCGCAGGTTCATTCCCGTCCGCACATGGCTCAAGGAGAGAGAAATGTTCGACATAAGAAGAGCCACCCCGGACGACGCGCAGATCGCGTTCGAGATTCGGCGACTGGCCATCCGGCATCAATGCGTCGGTGCCTACAGTCAGCAGCAAATGCTCGACTGGACCAAAGGCGCGGCCGAAGACGGCTACGACTCGCTGATGGCAAAACACTTTTATCTGGGCTGCATTGAGGGTCAGGCTGTAGCGACCGGCATGCTTGATCTGGATTACCGTGAAATCGGCGCGATCTTCATTCGCCCGGATTTCATGCAGCGTGGGCTGGGCAAGCGTGTTCTGTTCTTTCTCGAAGATTTGGCGCGGGATCTCGGGCTGACCGAGGTGTGTCTGGACGCAACATTGAATGCGGCCGACTTTTATCGGCGCTGTGGTTATGTCGGGGAAGAGAGTGCGGTTTATCAATCGCCTTCGGGTCTGCAACTGGCGTGCGTGCCGATGGTGAAGAGGTTGTAAAGATCAAAAGATCGCAGCCTTCGGCAGCTCCTACACAATTCACCTGTAGGAGCTGCCGCAGGCTGCGATCTTTTGACGTTAAATCCCACAAAAACAAAAACGGCACCCGAAGGTGCCGTTTCCGTTTCCAGCCAGCCGAATATCAGCCCGCCAGACCTGCCTGCTGAACCAGAGTCAGCAGTGGCTGCGGGTACACACCGAGGAAGAACGCGACCACGGCGATGGCCAGCAGCATCACGCCGCCTGCCTTCTGTTCCCAGTGCAGCTGGGCGTCGTGGCGGCGCAGGTTCGGTTCGATCAGGTACAGGGTGACCATCACGCGCAGGTAGTAGAACACGCCGATGGCGCTGCCCAGTACCAGCGAACCGACCAGCCACCATTGGTGCGACTCGACACCGGTGGCGATGATGTAGAACTTGCCGATGAAGCCGGCAGTCAGCGGGATACCGGCCAGCGACAGCATCATCACGGTCAGTACCGCGGTCAGGTACGGACGGCGCCAGAACAGGCCGCGATACTCGTACAGTGCGTCGGCGTCACGGCCGTTGTACGGCGAGGACATCAGGGTGATCACGCCGAAGGCGCCAAGGCTGGTGATCACGTAGGTGACCAGGTACACGCCGATGGCTTCCACCGCCAGACCCTTGCTCGCCACCAAAGCGATCAGCAGGTAGCCGAAGTGCGCGATGGACGAGTAACCGAGCAGACGCTTGAGGTTGCTCTGGGTCAGGGCCAGCAGGTTACCGAACAGGATCGAGGCGACGGCGATCACGCTGAGTACGTCGCTCAGCACGCCACTGCTCGCGGCAGGGGAGATCTGGAACAGACGCACCATCACCGCGAACACGGCAACCTTCGACGCCGTGGCGAGGAACGCGGCGACCGGCGCCGGAGCACCTTCGTACACGTCCGGCGTCCACAGGTGGAACGGTACCAGCGACAGCTTGAACGCCAGACCGATCAGCATCATGCCCAGACCCAACTGAGCCAGCGAGCTCGGCAGGTTGGTGGTGGCCAGCGCCTGACCGATACCGACGAAGCTCAGGGTGCCGGCGTCAGCGTAGAGCAGGGCCATACCGAACAACAGGAACGCGGAACCGGCGGCCGACAGCACCATGTACTTGATACCGGCTTCCAGCGAACGCTTGTTGAAGAAGGCGTAAGCCACCAGACCGTAGACCGGTACCGACAGCAGTTCCAGACCGATGAACAAACCGGCCAGGTGCTGCGCGCTGACCAGAACCAGACCACCGGCGGCGGCCATCAGGATCAGCAGGTACAGTTCTTCACGGTTGCCCGGGTAACCCGAACCGCCATCGCCGAGGTAGGCGTGGGCGAGGGTCACACAGGCGAGGGTGGCGACCAGGATCAGCGCCATGTACAGGCAGGCGAAGGTGTCGACTTGCAGCAAAGGAGTCACGGCCAGAGGCGCGACTTTCAGGGCTGGCAGGATCGACAGCAGGGCCAGGTTCAGACCGGCGACCGAGATCAGGAAGGTCTGCGAGTGGTTGCGGCGCCAGGCGATTGCCAGCATCACCACGATAATGGTGAGGCTGGTGATCAACAGTGGCGCAAGCGCAATAAAGTGTTGAATCGTGAATTCCATAGCGCTCTTACCGGGCCGAAGCGAGTTGAGTGAAGGCGGTGCCGAGCCACTGCTGCACGCCATGCATCGTGGCGGCGGAAGTGTCGAGGAACGGTTGCGGGTAGACGCCGAGGTAAATCAGCAGCACCGCAAGGCCCAGCACCATGGTCAGTTCGCGACCGTCCATGCCGTGCAGGATCGAATCCGATTTCGACGGACCGAAGTAGGCACGGTGGATCATGATCAGCGAGTAGACCGAACCGAACACCAGACCGGAAGTGGCAATCGCGGTGATCCATGGCGCACTGGCGAACGTACCGATCAGGATCAGGAACTCGCCGACGAAGTTACCGGTACCCGGCAGACCCAGGGAGGCGGCTGCAAAGAACAGACTGATCGCCGGCAGGTACGCGATACGCGACCACAGACCGCCCATTTCACGCATGTCACGGGTGTGCAGACGCTCGTACAGTTGGCCGCTGAGGATAAACAGGGCCGCGGCCGACAGACCGTGCGCCAGCATCTGGATCACTGCACCTTGCAGCGCCAGTTGGCTGCCGGAGTAGATGCCGATCAGCACGAAGCCCATGTGGGAAACGGACGAGAAGGCGATCAGACGCTTGATGTCGGTTTGCGCGAACGCGAGGAACGCGCCGTAGAAGATCCCGATCAGACCGAGGGTCATGGCGACCGGCGCGAACTCGGCCGAAGCATTCGGGAACAGCGGCAGGGCGAAACGCAGCAGACCGTAGGCCGCGGTTTTCAGCAGGATACCGGCGAGGTCGACGGAACCGGCAGTCGGCGCCTGGGCGTGGGCATCAGGCAGCCACGAGTGGAACGGTACAACTGGCAGCTTGACCGCGAAGGCGATGAAGAAGCCGAGCATCAGAATGTACTCGGTGGTCATCGACATCTTGGTCTTCAACAGGTCGGCGTAGTTGAAGGTAATCACGCCAGTGTTGTTGAAGTTGACCAGCACCAGACCGAGGATCGCCACCAGCATGATCAGGCCGGAAGCCTGAGTGAAGATGAAGAACTTGGTCGCCGCGTAGATCCGGGTTTTCTTGCCGTCCGAAGAACTGTGACCCCAGAGCGCGATGAGGAAGTACATCGGCACCAGCATCATTTCCCAGAAGAAGAAGAACATGAACAGGTCGAGGGCGAGGAACACGCCGACAACGCCGCCCAGGATCCACATCAGGTTCAGGTGGAAGAAGCCAACGTGACGTTGAATCTCTTTCCACGAGCAGAGTACCGAGAGGATACCCAGCAGACCGGTCAGCAGGATCATCAACAGCGACAGGCCGTCGAGGGCCAGATGCACGTTGATGCCGAAACGCTGGATCCAGACGTGCTTGAACTCAAGCGCCCAGGTCGGATCGGCGCCAGGCGCCGGAGCAAATGAATAGTCACCGTGGGCCCACAGCCAGAGGCCGAGGGCGAGTTCCAGGGTCATGGTCAACAGCGCAATCCAGCGGGGGAGGGTAGCGCCGAAGCGCTCACCCATCCAGCACAGCAGGCCGCCGATGAAGGGGATCAGGATTAGCCAAGGCAGAATCATGACGGGCTCGTTTCCTTTCGCAAATTCGCAAGGTTCATATCAGACCGCTACCAGCACGATGGCGCCGATTACCAGCACGGCACCAGCAGCCATCGAGGCGGCATACCAACGCAGTTGACCGGTCTCGGTGCGGCTCAGGGCGGTGTGACCGCCTTTGGCCATACGCGGGATCAGACCGATGGTCTGGTCGAGCGGGTCTCTGCGCAGTACATGGCTGATCGCAAGGTACGGCTTGACGAACAGTTTGTCGTAGATCCAGTCGAAGCCCCAGGCAGCGAACCACCAGGCCGAAAGGAAACGGCCGATGCCGCTGTTGGCGATCGCCGTCACGAAGCGACGCTTGCCGAGGAACAGCAGGGCCGCCAGCAGGATACCGGCCAGAGCGATGGCGCCCGAGGCGATTTCCAGACTGTGCTTGGCTTCGCCACCGGCATGGCCAACGCTTTCAGGCAGTACGCCGTGCAGCGGTGGCACGATCATCGCGCCGACGAAAGTCGACAGCACGATCAGTACCGACAGAGGCAGCCAGTGCGAGATGCCGTGGCCGGCGTGGGCTTCGGTCTTGGCTTCACCGTGGAACGTGATGAAGATCAGACGGAAGGTGTACAGCGAAGTCATGAACGCGCCGACCAGACCTGCGTAAAGCAGACCGTGGTTGCCGCTGGCGAACGCTTCCCAAAGGATTTCGTCCTTGGAGTAGAAGCCTGCGGTGACCAGTGGCAGGGCGGCCAGTGCAGCACCACCGACGATGAAGCTGGCGTAGGCCAGTGGCAGCTTTTTCCACAGACCGCCCATCTTGAAGATATTCTGCTCGTGGTGGCAGGCAACGATCACCGCACCGGAAGCAAGGAACAGCAGGGCCTTGAAGAAGGCGTGGGTCATCAGGTGGAAAATCGCGCCATCCCAGGCACCAACGCCCAGCGCCAGGAACATGTAGCCGATCTGGCTCATGGTCGAGTAGGCGAGGATACGTTTGATGTCGGTCTGCACCAGTGCGGCGAAACCTGCGAGAACCAGCGTCACACCACCGACGATGCCGACCAGGTGGAGGATTTCCGGCGCCAGGGTGAACAGACCGTGGGTACGGGCGATCAGGTAGACACCCGCGGTCACCATGGTTGCAGCGTGGATCAGTGCCGAAACCGGGGTAGGGCCGGCCATCGCGTCCGCGAGCCAGGTTTGCAGTGGCAGTTGTGCCGATTTACCGACTGCGCCACCCAGCAGCATCAGAGTCGCCAGGGTGATCCAGAAGTCGCCGACCTGGAATTTCTGCGGTGCCAGCACCAGCAGTTCCTGGATGTTCAGCGTGCCCACTTGCTGGAACAGGATGAACAGGCCGATGGCCATGAACACGTCGCCGATCCGGGTCACGATGAAGGCCTTGAGTGCGGCGTTACCGTTGTTGCGGTTGCTGTAGTAGAAACCGATCAACAGGTACGAGCACAGGCCCACGCCTTCCCAGCCGAAGTACAGGAACAACAGGTTATCGCCGAGTACCAGGAACAGCATGCTGGCGATAAACAGGTTGGTGTACGAGAAGAAGCGCGAGTAACCCGCTTCGCCGCGCATGTACCAGGACGCGAACAGGTGGATCAGGAAACCCACGCCCACCACCACGCCAAGCATGGTGATCGACAGGCCATCGATGTAAAGAGCGAAGTCAGGCTTGAAGCCTTCGACCGCCATCCACTTCCACAGCACCAGGGTGTAGTGGCCGCCCTCGGGAGGCGCGACGTTGAATTGCCAGATGACGTAGGCGGCGACAATCGCCGACAGGCCGATGGAACCCACGCCGATCAGCGCCGAGAGGTTTTCCGACCAGCGTCCACGGGAGAACGACAGCAGCAGGAAACCGATCAGAGGGAATACAAAAGTCAGAAAGATTAGGTTCATCCGCGCATCTCACTGGCAGCGTCGATATCGAGCGTGTGGAAGCGGCGATACAGTTGCAGCAGGATCGCCAGGCCAATACTGGCCTCGGCAGCTGCCAGGCTGATCACCAGGATGAACATGATCTGTCCATCCGGTTGCGCCCAGCGGGCGCCCGCAACGATGAAGGCCAGGGCAGAGGCGTTCATCATCACTTCCAGACTCATCAACACGAACAAAATGTTGCGGCGGACCATCAGGCCGACCAGACCAAGGCAGAACAGGATGCCGGCAACGGCCAGACCATGTTCGAGAGGGATAGCAGGCATGTCTTACTCCTTCGCCTCGTTACGGCCCAAATGGAACGCCGTGACGGCTGCGGCGAGCAGCAGCATCGAGGCGAGTTCGACCACCAGCAGATACGGACCGAACAGGCTGACGCCCACGGCTTTTGCATCGACGGTGGTGTGGCCGATGGCCTGACCGCTCTGGTGAGCGAACAGCACATACAGCAGTTCGGCCAGCAGCAGGGCGGCGAGAATCACCGGCCCCGCCCAGATACCGGGCTTTAGCCAGGTGCGTTCCTGCTGAACCGAGGCGGGACCCAGGTTCAGCATCATCACCACGAACACGAACAGCACCATGATGGCGCCGGCGTAGGCGATCACTTCCAGCACGCCGGCGAACGGTGCGCCGAGTGCGAAGAAGGTCATGGCCACGGCGATCAACGAGATGATCAGGTAGAGCAGGGCGTGCACAGGGTTGGTGTTGGTGACCACACGTAGCGTGGACACCACCGCGATACCCGATGCGAAATAGAAAGCGAATTCCATCGTTCTTCCTTAAGGCAGCAAGCTCTTCACGTTGATCGGTTCGGCTTCGTTCTGCGCAGAGCCTTTCGGCTTGCCAGCGATTGCCATACCTGCAACACGATAGAAGTTGTAATCAGGGTTTTTGCCGGGGCCGGAGATCAAAAGATCTTCTTTCTCGTACACCAGGTCCTGACGTTTGAACTCGGCCATCTCGAAATCCGGGGTCAGCTGGATTGCGGTGGTCGGGCAGGCTTCCTCGCAGAGACCGCAGAAAATGCAGCGCGAGAAGTTGATACGGAAGAAGTCCGGGTACCAGCGACCGTCTTCGGTTTCAGCTTTCTGCAGCGAAATGCAACCTACCGGGCACGCCACGGCGCACAGGTTGCAGGCTACGCAACGCTCTTCGCCATCGGGGTCACGGGTCAGGACGATGCGACCACGGTAGCGTGGTGGCAGGTAGACCGGCTCTTCCGGGTATTGCAGGGTGTCGCGCTTGCGAAAGCCATGGCCGAAGACCATGACCAGGCTGCGCAACTGGGTACCGGTACCCTTAACGATGTCGCCAATATATTTGAACATGGGTCAAATCCTCACTGAACCGCAACCGCAGGTGTGTTCCACAACACAACCGCAGCGGTTATCAGCAAATTGATCAGGGTCAGTGGCAGGCAGAATTTCCAGCTGAAATCCATCACCTGGTCATAACGCGGACGCGGGATGGAAGCGCGCAGCAGGATGAACAGCATGATGAAGAACGCGGTCTTCAGTGCGAACCAGACGAAGGACAGTTGCGGCAGGATGCCGAACGGACCGTGCCAGCCACCGAAGAACAGGGTGACCAGCAGCGCCGAGATCAGGATGATGCCGATGTATTCACCGACGAAGAACATGCCCCATTTCATACCGGCGTATTCAATGTGGTAACCGTCGGCCAGTTCCTGTTCCGCTTCCGGCTGGTCGAACGGGTGACGGTGAGTCACGGCGACGCCAGCGATGAAGAAGGTACAGAAGCCGAAGAACTGCGGAATGATGAACCACAGGTTCTGCGCCTGGTACTCGACGATGTCGCGCATGTTGAACGAGCCGACCTGGACCACGATGCCCATCAGGGCCAGGCCCATGAACACTTCGTAGGACACGGTCTGCGCCGAGGCACGCAAGCTGCCGAGCAGGGCGAACTTGTTGTTGCTCGACCAGCCGGCGAAGAGCACCGCGTAGACCGACAGACCGGCCATGGCGAAGAAGAACAGCAGGCCGATGTTCAGATCCGCCACGCCCCAGGTCGGGGTGATCGGGATGATCGCGAACGCGATCAGCAGGGCGGACATGGCCACCACCGGTGCCAGGGTGAAGATCACCTTGTCGGCAAACGGCGGGGTCCAGTCTTCCTTGAAGAACATCTTCAGCATGTCGGCGGCGATCTGGAACATGCCGAACGGGCCAACGCGGTTCGGACCGTAACGATCCTGCCACCAGCCCAGCAGGCGACGTTCGACAAAGCTGAGCAACGCGCCCGCGACCACAACGGCCAGCAGAATCACGATGGCTTTGATGACCGTCAGGATCACATCGATCACTTCAGGGGTGAACCAGGTCATTGCGCTGCCTCCTGCAGACCGTCGACGGACAGGCCGGCGAATGCCGGTGGAATGCCGGCGATGCCCGCAGGCAAGGCCACCAGACCAGCGCCCAGTTCTTCATTGATGCGCAGCGGCAGACACAGGGTCTGGCCGGCCACGTTCAGGCTCAGCAGAGCACCGTCGTTGACGCCCAGGCGATCCGCTTCGGATTTGGCCAGCGCCACGTACGGAGCCGGGATGCGTTCCTGTACCGGTGCGGCTTTCGACGAGTTTTCGTCGCTGCCGAACAGGTGGTAGAACGGCACGGCCTGCCAGGTGCCCGGCGCCGGGTTGAAGGCGCGCGGAGCAGCAGCGAACCAGCTCAGCGAATCACCGGTGCTTTCGATCAGGCGGGTGCCCGGGTCGCCAGCACGCAGGTGACCACCGACTTCGTCCTGGAACTTGTTCCAGGCTTGCGGCGAGTTCCAGCCCGGCGACCAGGCGAACGGCACCTGCTGACGCGGTTCGGCCGAGCCCGAGTAACCTTCCATGGAGAAGGCGAACGCGGTGTCTTTGTCTTGCGGGGTGCGCGGTTCGTGGACGCTGATGTCGGCGCGCATCGCGGTGCGACCGGAGTAACGCAGCGGCTCACGCGCCAGTTTCAGACCCTTGATGCGGAACGCTGCAGACGGCGCGGCATCGACGATACGCGCCAGTTGCTCGGTGCTCGAAGCCACGGCAGCGGTGACGTGGTCGAGTTGCGTCCAGTCGATCGGCTGATTCAGCAGGGTCGAGCGCAGGGCGTGCAGCCAGCGCCAGCCTTCGTGAACCAGGATGCTCGCATCCATGTATTGCGGATCGAAAACCTGGAAGAAGCGCTGGGCGCGGCCTTCCTGGCTGACCAGCGTACCGTCGCCTTCAGCGAAGCTCGCCGCTGGCAGCACCAGTTGCGCGCGGTCGGTGGTGGCGGTCTTCTGGTGGTCGGCAACGATCACTACTTTCGCAGCGTTCAGCGCGGCGTCGACCTTGGCTTTCGAAGTACGGGTGTACAGATCGTTTTCCAGCACGACGATGGCGTCGGCCTTGCCGTCGATCACGGCTTGCAGCGCCGCGTCGACCGATTCGCCACCGAGCATGGCCAGGCCAAGGCTGTTGGCTTCCGGCACGATCAGGCTGATCGAACCGTTCTTCTCGCGCAGCTTCAGGGCCTTGGCGATGTTCGCCGCCGCTTCGATCAAGGCTTTGGAACCCAGCGAAGTACCGGCGATGATCAGCGGACGTTTGGCCGCGAGCAGGGCGTCGGCAATGCGCTTGGCCAGTTCCAGTGCTTCAGCATCCAGACCTTCAACGGCCGGTGCGCTGGCATCCAGTGCGTGGGCCACAGCGAAGCCGATGCGCGCCAGATCGTCCGGAGCGGCGTGAACGCACTCTTCCGCGATGTCGTCGAGCTTGGTTTCGGCCAGGCTGGCGATGAACAGCGGGTTCAGTTCGTGCTGACCGATGTTCTTCACCGCGGCATCGAGCCACGGCTGAACGCGCATGGCTTCGGCCATGTCTTCAGCTTTGCCCTTGACCGACTGACGCAGGGACAGCGCCATACGGGCGGCGGTCTGGGTCAGGTCTTCACCGAGGACGAACACGGCGTCGTGGTCTTCGATGTCGCGCATGTTCGGCACGGGCAGCGGGCTGTCTTTGAGCACTTGCAGGACAAGACGAATGCGCTCCAGCTCGGAGGCTTCGATACCGGAGTAGAAGTGCTCGGCGCCGACCAGTTCACGCAGCGCGTAGTTGCTTTCGAGGCTGGCACGCGGCGAACCGATACCGACGATGTTGCGCCCGCGCAGCAGATCAGCGGCTTTATCCAGCGCAGCGTCGACGCTCAGTTTGGTGCCGTCGGCCAGCAGCGGCTGACGTGGACGGTCGGTGCGGTTGACGTAGCCATAACCGAAACGGCCGCGGTCGCACAGGAAGTACTGGTTCACCGAACCGTTGAAACGGTTTTCGATGCGACGCAGTTCGCCGTAACGCTCGCCCGGGGAGATGTTGCAACCGCTGGAGCAGCCATGGCAGATGCTCGGCGAGAACTGCATGTCCCACTTGCGGTTGTAGCGCTCGGAGTGAGTCTTGTCGGTGAACACACCGGTCGGGCAGACCTCGGTGAGGTTGCCGGAGAACTCGCTTTCGAGGGTGCCGTCTTCAACGCGACCGAAGTACACGTTGTCGTGGGCGCCGAACACACCGAGGTCGGTGCCGCCGGCGTAGTCCTTGTAGAAACGCACGCAGCGATAGCAGGCTATGCAGCGGTTCATTTCGTGGGAAATGAACGGGCCCAGTTGCTGGTTCTGGTGGGTGCGCTTGGTGAAGCGATAACGGCGCTCGTTGTGGCCGGTCATCACGGTCATGTCTTGCAGGTGGCAGTGACCGCCTTCTTCGCACACAGGGCAGTCGTGCGGGTGGTTGGTCATCAGCCATTCGACAACACTGGCGCGGAACGCCTTGGATTCTTCATCGTCGATGGAGATCCAGGTGTTGTCGGTGGCAGGCGTCATGCAGGACATGACGATGCGACCACGGGTGTCGTTCTCGTCGGTGTACTGCTTGACCGCACACTGGCGGCAGGCCCCGACGCTACCAAGCGCGGGGTGCCAGCAGAAATAAGGGATGTCGAGGCCCAGCGACAGACATGCCTGTAACAGGTTGTCTGCCCCGTCGACTTCGAGCGCTTTGCCGTCTACGTGGATAGTGGCCATGGTTCAAAGGTCTTCGTTGGCCCGGTGTCAGCGGGCGTGGCTAATGGAATCTTGTTATCCGTCCGAATCCATTCAGCCCCGAAAGGCGTCATCGGACGAAAGGCGAAGGGCACGGACCCTTCGCCTTTTTAAGCGTTTACGCGCCGATTACGATCGGCCTTGCCAGAGGCGGGACGGCGGCGCTTGCAGGCGCGATACCGGCTTCGAACTCTGGACGGAAGTATTTGATGGCACTGCCCAGCGGCTCCACGGCACCCGGTGCGTGAGCACAGAAGGTCTTGCCTGGGCCGAGGAAGCCGACCAGACCCAGCAGGGTCTCGATGTCGCCTGGCTGACCGCGGCCTTCTTCGATGGCCATCAAGAGCTTGACGCTCCATGGCAGGCCATCACGGCACGGGGTGCAGAAACCGCAGGATTCGCGAGCGAAGAACTGCTCCATGTTGCGCAGCAGGGAAACCATGTTGACGCTGTCGTCCACTGCCATGGCCAGGCCGGTACCCATCCGGGTGCCCACTTTGGCGATGCCGCCGGCGTACATCTGTGCGTCGAGGTGTTCCGGCAACAGGAAACCGGTACCGGCGCCACCTGGCTGCCAGGCCTTGAGCTTGTAACCGTCGCGCATGCCGCCGGCGTAGTCTTCGAACAGTTCGCGAGCGGTGACGCCGAATGGCAGCTCCCACAGACCTGGATTCTTGACCTTGCCGGAGAAGCCCATGAGCTTGGTGCCCATGTCTTCGCTGCCTTCGCGGGCCAACGATTTGTACCAGTCAACGCCGTCGGCAATGATCGCCGGCACGTTGCACAGGGTTTC
The DNA here is from genome assembly GCF_016756945.1 of Pseudomonas sp. MWU318. Classification (NCBI taxonomy): domain Bacteria; kingdom Pseudomonadati; phylum Pseudomonadota; class Gammaproteobacteria; order Pseudomonadales; family Pseudomonadaceae; genus Pseudomonas; species Pseudomonas sp. MWU318. Next base: position 52,743 of record NZ_JAESJL010000013.1, on the reverse strand, counting down.
CACGTTGTTCACGCAGGTCGGCTTGCCCCACACGCCGACGGCGGCAGGGAAGGGCGGCTTGGAGCGCGGGTTGGCGCGGCGGCCTTCGAGGGAGTTGATCAGTGCGGTTTCTTCACCGCAGATGTAACGCCCGGCGCCGGTGTGGACGAACAGTTCGAAGTCGAAACCGCTGCCCAGAATGTTCTTGCCCAGCAGGCCTGCAGCCTTGGCTTCTTCCACGGCACGATTCAAGTGCTTGGCGGCGGTGGTGTACTCGCCACGCAGGAAGATGTAGCCACGGTAGGTTTTCAGTGCGCGGGCACTGATCAGCATGCCTTCGATCAGCAGATGGGGCAGTTGCTCCATCAGCATGCGGTCTTTCCAGGTGTTCGGCTCCATCTCGTCCGCGTTGCACAGCAGGTAGCGGATGTTGATGGATTCGTCCTTGGGCATCAGGCCCCACTTCACGCCAGTGGGGAAGCCTGCACCGCCGCGGCCTTTGAGGCCGGCGTCTTTCACGGTCTGGACGATGTCGTCCTGAGCCATGTCGGCGAAGGCCTTGCGCGCAGCAGCGTAACCGTTCTTGGCCTGGTATTCGTCGAGCCACACGGCTTCGCCGTCGTCACGCAGACGCCAGGTCAGCGGGTGAGTCTCGGCCGAACGCTTGATGCGGTTGGCGGGACCGAAAGATGTCAGGGTCATACGTAGCCCTCGAGCAGTTTGGCCACGCCGGCAGGCTGCACGTCGCCAAAGGTGTCGTCGTCGATCATCAGCGCCGGTGCCTTGTCGCAGTTGCCGAGGCAGCAGACAGGCAGCAGGGTGAAACGACCGTCGGCGGTGGTCTGACCCAGGCCGATGCCCAGATTGTTCTGGATTTCGCTGACCACCGACTCGTGGCCGCCGATGTAGCAGACCATGCTGTCGCAGACGCGAATGATGTGGCGGCCGACCGGCTGACGGAAGATCTGGCTGTAGAACGTCGCCACGCCTTCAACGTCGCTGGCCGGGATGCCGAGGATCTCGCCGATCGCGTACAGGGCGCCATCCGGCACCCAGCCGCGCTCTTTCTGAACGATCTTCAGGGCTTCGATCGACGCCGCGCGCGGGTCTTCGTAGTGATGCAGCTCGTGCTCGATGGCCGAGCGCTCGGTTTCACTCAAGGTGAAACGGTCTGTCTGGATAAGCGTGCTGTTCATGCTTAGCGGTCCACGTCGGCCATAACGAAGTCGATACTACCCAGGTACGCAATCAAGTCCGCGACCATGCTGCCTTTGATCACCGAAGGGATCTGTTGCAGGTGCGGGAAGCTCGGAGTACGGATCCGGGTACGGTAGCTCATGGTGCCGCCGTCGCTCGTCAGGTAATAACTGTTGATGCCCTTGGTCGCTTCGATCATCTGGAAGGATTCGTTGGCCGGCATGACCGGACCCCACGAAACTTGCAGGAAGTGCGTGATCAGGGTTTCGATGTGCTGCAGCGTGCGCTCTTTCGGCGGCGGCGTGGTCAGCGGGTGGTCCGCCTTGTACGGGCCTTCCGGCATGTTGCGCATGCACTGGTCGATGATCTTGATGCTCTGGCGCATCTCTTCGACGCGGACCATGCAGCGATCGTAGGCATCGCCGTTGGCGGCCAGCGGTACTTCGAATTCGAAGTTCTCGTAGCCGGAGTATGGACGCGCTTTACGCAGGTCGAAGTCGCAACCGGTCGAACGCAGGCCGGCACCGGTGACGCCCCATTCCAGGGCTTCTTTGGTGTTGTACTGGGCGACGCCGATGGTCCGGCCTTTGAGGATGCTGTTCTGCAGGGCAGCCTTGGTGTACTCGTCGAGGCGCTTTGGCAGCCACTCAACGAAGTCTTTCACCAGTTTGTCCCAGCCGCGCGGCAGGTCGTGGGCGACGCCACCGATGCGGTACCAGGCCGGGTGCAGACGGAAACCGGTAATGGCTTCGATCACCGTGTACGCCTTCTGGCGGTCGGTGAAGGTGAAGAACACCGGGGTCATGGCGCCAACGTCCTGGATGTAGGTACCCAGGAACAGCAGGTGGCTGGTGATCCGGAAGAACTCGGCCATCATGATGCGGATGACGTCGACCTTCTCCGGGACCTTGATGCCGGCCAGCTTCTCGACCGAGAGCACGTACGGCAGGTTGTTCATCACGCCGCCGAGGTAGTCGATACGGTCGGTGTACGGAATGAAACTGTGCCAGGACTGACGCTCGGCCATCTTCTCGGCACCACGGTGGTGGTAACCGATGTCCGGTACGCAGTCGACGATCTCTTCGCCATCGAGTTGCAGAATGATGCGGAACGCACCGTGCGCCGAAGGGTGGTTCGGGCCCAGGTTGAGGAACATGTAGTCCTCGTTGGCCCCGGAACGCTTCATGCCCCAGTCTTCAGGACGGAAGCGCGCGGCTTCTTCCTCAAGCTGTTGCTTGGCGAGGTTGAGGCTGAACGGATCGAATTCGGTGGCGCGCGCCGGGAAGTCCTTGCGCAGCGGGTGACCTTCCCAGGTCGGCGGCATCATGATGCGCGACAGGTGCGGGTGGCCTTTGAAGTCGATGCCGTACATGTCCCAGACTTCACGCTCGTACCAGTTGGCGTTCGGCCAGATGCTGGTGACGGTCGGCAAGCTCAGGTCGCTTTCGGACAAGGCGACTTTGATCATCACGTCACTATTACGCTCAAGCGACATGAGGTGATAGAACACGGTGAAGTCGGCGCCCGATGGCAGCCCTTGACGCTTGGTGCGCAGACGCTCGTCCACGCCGTGCAGGTCATAGAGCATGACGTACGGCTTGGGCAGGTTGCGCAGGAAGGTCAGGACTTCGACGAGTCTGGCGCGCGCCACCCACAGCACCGGCATGCCGGTGCGGGTCGACTGAGCGGTGAACGCTTCGGCGCCAAAACGGTTGTTCAATTCGACGACCACATCCTGGTCGTCTGCCTTATAAGGCGGGATGTACAGAGCGCTGCCTGTAGTCATGGTTATTTTTTCGCTTTCGGTCAACGTAAAGAATGAAGCCAGCTTCTCGTTTCTTTGAAACAGACTGGATCAGACTTCGTCAGGGCTGCGCAGATTGGTGACTGCGATTCGCTGTTCGCGGCGCTGTTCCTTTTGCGAAGGCATGTCGGCGCGATAAACGCCTTGGTCGCCAACGACCCAGGAAAGCGGACGACGCTCCTGTCCAATCGATTCCTGCAACAGCATCAAGCCTTGAAGGAATGCTTCTGGACGAGGCGGGCAGCCAGGTACGTAGACGTCCACGGGCAGGAACTTGTCCACCCCTTGAACCACGGAGTAGATGTCGTACATGCCACCGGAGTTGGCGCACGAACCCATGGAGATAACCCACTTAGGCTCGAGCATCTGCTCGTAGAGACGCTGAATGATCGGCGCCATCTTGATGAAGCAGGTACCGGCGATAACCATGAAGTCGGCCTGACGCGGTGATGCCCGGATAACTTCGGCGCCAAAGCGCGCGATGTCGTGGGGCGCCGTGAAGGCGGTGGTCATTTCCACGTAGCAGCACGAAAGGCCGAAGTTGTACGGCCACAGGGAGTTTTTACGCCCCCAGTTGACCGCGCCACTCAGCACGTCTTCGAGCTTGCCCATGAAAATGTTTTTGTGGACTTGATCCTCTAACGGATCGGAAACGGTTTCCCGTTCGCCGATCGGATACTGCTCGTTAGGAGCATCGGGGTCGATTCTGGTGAGATTGTATTGCATTGCCAAAGCCTCATTGTTTCAGCTTCGCCTGCCGCTTGCGACGAGCTTCCGGAGCCCAGTCAAGGGCGCCCACTCGGAACAGGTAGACAAGACCTGCCAACAGAATTGCTATGAAAACGAGAGCTTCGACGAATCCGGTCCAGCCGCTTTCGCGGACGGACACAGACCATGCAAAGAGAAAGAGGGCTTCGATATCGAAGATCACGAACAGCATCGCGACCAGATAGAATTTGGCTGAGAGCCGCAAGCGGGCGCCACCTGTAGGTAGCATGCCGGACTCGAACGGTTCGTTTTTGCTGCGGCCCCAGGCTTTTGACCCGAGGAGGCTGGAGACTCCAAGCATGAAGGCACACAGGCCGACGACACCCAGAAGGAAAATGGCAAAGCCCCAGTTGTGGGCCATGAGTCCTGTCGCTTCGGGCATGCTGGTAATCCTTAACAGAGAGCAAAGGTCTCTGAGCTTGATAAAGAAATAGGCAGTGACGATATGTCGCAGCAATCAATCGCGCTGATTTTATGGCTAAACACCCGGCAAGTAAAATTCCTATAGCGAAATTATTTATTGGAATAAGGACATAGCGCACCTCCAATGCCCTGTAGCCCGTGCGTGGCGGGCATTAGCCGGGTTTCGGCGAATTATGTTTTGTAGGAAATGTAACGAACATAGTTGCTGCTAAATGATAATTGATATCGTTTGGAGTGGTTTTGTAACTGTTTGGTGGTGCAGTAATCAGGAAGTTGTCTTATATGCCCGTTACTGCAAGTAGCGGTGGCGAGCGTTTTACCGGTTTTTTGTGATGCGGGTACTGGTCTGGATCAATGTTTTGGCTCGTAGCTTCCCACCGATCCTGCAGGAGCTGCCGAAGGCTGCGATCTTTTGATTTTGCTTTTCTAAAAACAAGATCAAAAGATCGCAGCCTTCGGCAGCTCCTACAGGGTGGACGGGGGAATTCTGCGGGCAAAAAAACGCCCCGAACCAGTCGGGGCGTCAGTCTTGCGGCTTTGCGGTTAGCTCTCTATACGATCCGCAAAGGCCGTTGCTCAGCGAAGCCGAATCAGTGGAACTGTTCTTCTTCGGTCGAACCGGTCAGCGCGGTCACCGAGGACGAGCCACCCTGAATCACGGTGGTCATGTCGTCGAAGTAGCCGGTGCCCACTTCCTGCTGGTGAGCCACGAAGGTGTAACCCTTGGCGGCGTCAGCGAATTCCTGCTCCTGCAGCTTCACGTAGGCAGTCATGTCGTTGCGGGCGTAGTCGTGCGCCAGGTTGAACATGCTGTGCCACATGTTGTGAATGCCGGCCAGGGTAATGAACTGGTGCTTGTAACCCATGGCGGACAGTTCGCGCTGGAACTTGGCGATGGTCGCGTCGTCCAGGTTTTTCTTCCAGTTGAAGGAAGGCGAGCAGTTGTACGACAGCAGTTGGTCCGGGTATTCCTTCTTGATCGCTTCAGCGAAGCGACGGGCTTCTTCCAGATCCGGTTTGGCGGTTTCGCACCAGATCAGGTCGGCGTACGGTGCGTAGGCCAGGCCACGGGCAATCGCTTGATCCAGACCGGCACGTACCTTGTAGAAGCCTTCCTGAGTACGCTCGCCAGTCACGAACGGCTGGTCGTACGGATCGCAGTCCGAAGTCAGCAGGTCAGCTGCGTTGGCGTCGGTACGCGCCAGGATGATGGTCGGCGTGCCGGCAACGTCAGCCGCCAGACGGGCAGCGGTCAGCTTCTGTACGGCTTCCTGAGTAGGAACCAGTACCTTGCCGCCCATGTGGCCGCATTTTTTCACGGAAGCCAGTTGGTCTTCGAAGTGAACGCCGGCGGCGCCTGCTTCGATCATGCTCTTCATCAGCTCGTAAGCGTTCAGTACGCCGCCGAAACCGGCTTCAGCGTCAGCCACGATTGGCGCGAAGTAGTCGATGTAGCCTTCGTCGCCCGGGTTCTTGCCGGCTTTCCACTGGATCTGGTCAGCACGACGGAACGAGTTGTTGATGCGCTTGACCACGGTTGGCACCGAGTCCACCGGGTACAGCGACTGGTCCGGGTACATCGATTCTGCGGAGTTGTTGTCCGCAGCCACCTGCCAGCCCGACAGGTAGATCGCCTGGATACCGGCCTTGACCTGCTGAACAGCCTGGCCGCCGGTCAGGGCGCCCATGCAGTTGACGAAATCTTTCTCTGGGCGGAAGGACGGCTTGGCACCCTGGGTCACCAGGTTCCACAGCTTCTCGGCGCCCATTTTCGCAAAGGTGTGCTCAGGTTGAACCGAGCCACGCAGACGGACGACGTCAGCAGCGGAGTAAGTGCGAGTCACGCCTTTCCAGCGCGGGTTTTCAGCCCAGTCTTTTTCAAGGGCTGCAATTTGCTGTTCGCGTGTCAGTGCCATGGAGATAAACCTCGTCGCGTCTTTATGAAAAGTTGTTCTGCGGTGGAAAATTCCTGCGCTCGCTGACCAGAAGCTTAGGTGGTCAAGTCGGATTTGGCGGGGGAGGCGACGGGATGAACGATGGGCTCGAGGGGAAGTGAGCAGGTAGTGGCGGACTGCGGGCGCATTCGGGCGTCGTGGGCCTTCATACGAGCTACAGCGTGAAGCCGGGTTACCTAATTACGCTTCCGTCCCTCGGGACAACTTCGTTCCAGTCGGCAACCTCGTCAAACACACCTTGTGGGCGGTACAGACACGAAGCGGTTCGCGGGGTAGGTGCGAACGTCGCTTCGAAGGCCCTTGCCAGGGCCTCTGATTAGCGGGAGCGAGGCCATCATGCCTTCGCTTTTTTGGCTCGTCAAACGTTTTGTAGTGCTTTTTTTCAAGCACTACATCTTTCGTCTAATACGACTAATCAGTCAGTTTTCGGTGCTTTAGTCCAGGGCGTCGACTTTCACCCGTAAAGTCATGTCATCTCGGCCTTGAGTCGAGTAGCTGCGGCTCTGGCTCTGTTTGTCGGCCTGGGTTTCACGGTTTACGCCGGCAAGGGTGATCCATTCACCGAGGCGTCCGCTGACTGTTGTGTCGGTACTTTGCACGTTCACTACATCGGGACGTTCCTGGCTCATGCGGTCACGGTTGGTACTGATTGCCAGATGAACGATGTCGCCGGTGACGCTCGCCGTCACGTAGAAGCCTTGGGTGACGTTGCGGTATTGGGTCTGGCTACTGTAATCGCCGTAGGAGTTGCTCTGGCTGCTGGTGATCGGCACGCTCTGGCCGACCTGGATCAGCGCCGGCGCGCCCTCGCTGGCCTGAATCTGCTGGATGCCGCCGTCACGGCTGGCGGTGCTGTAGTTGATGATCCGGGTCTGTTGGTCGCCAGTGTTCTGCTGGTTGTTTTCGTTGGTGTCGACCGTGATCAGCAGGCGCTTGGGCGCAGTATCGAGCTGGGTGAGCAGTGCTTTGACTTCCTGAATCTTGTCCGGCTCAGCCTTGATGATCAGTTGATTGCCATAAGCGCTGACCTGGCCATCCTTGCCGATGAAGTCTTGCGCCATCGGCAGCATGTCGGTGCTGGTGCGGTACTTGAGAGGTACGATTTCTGTGGCTGCCATCACCGACAGGCTGCAGCCGAGCAGCAGGGTGGTGAGCAGGGTGCGTAGGGACATGTCCGTTATCTCCGCTTTCGAAAGGCTTGATATTGCCAGTTTGTCGGCCCGGGGTGGGGCAAGTTGAATCGTAGACAGCAAAACGCCCCGGCATCCGAAAATGGCGGGGCGTTTTGAGAGGGTGCTCAAGAGCCTTTGTAGTGAGGGGATTTATCCCCGATGGGGCGCGGAGCGGCCCCAAAAAACCTTGGGCCTGCTTCGCAGTCCATCGGGGATAAATCCCCTCACCACAGGATCTCCAAAGATCACAAGATTTCTGCCGCTCAGGCCGAATGCCGAACCATATCGACGTGCGGAATCCCCGCTTCGAGGAATTCCTCGCTGACCAGGCTGAAGCCCAGGCGCTCATAGAACGCCGTGGCCTGTACCTGGGCGCTGAGCATCTGCTGCTGCAGGCCGCGGGCTTCGGCTTCGGCGATGACCGCTTGCATCAGCGCGTCGCCCACCTTCATCCCGCGCCAGTCCTTCAGTACCGACACCCGGCCAATGTGCCCGTCGGGCAACAGGCGGGCGGTACCGATCGGAAAGTCGCCTTCGAACGCCAGAAAATGCACGGCGGTCGCGTCATCGGCGTCCCATTCCAGCTCGGGTGGCACCGATTGTTCGGCGATGAACACCGTTTCACGAATGCGCCGGATCTCGGCGTTGTCCTTTTGCCAGTCTGCGACACGTACGCGAATCTTATTCATCGGCAAATCCCAGGCTGCCCTGTTTGACCAGTTCGCACAGCAGGCCGCGACCGTCTTCGTCGTTCAGCCACTCGCCGAGGTTGTCGACATGCAGCGCATCGGCGGCGCAGATCATCTTCAGCAGCTCGCGCAGCTTGCCCGGCAGGTAACGGCTCTGGCCGCTGGCGAACAGCAGCAGGTCGTCATCGACTTCCGACCAGGCCAGGCGCGCACTCGGGTTGCGGATCAGCACGGCGCCGTCTTGCAGGGCGTTGAGGAGGTCGTCTTCTTCAACGTCTTCCGGGCCGACCACCAGTTCCGGGTAGCGCGGCTCGGTCATGTACTGGCCGAACCAGGTCAGCAGCAGGCGCTCGTCGCTCATGTGCTCGGCGAGCAGGCTTTTCAGGCGGCCGAGTGCGTCGTGCTGGATCTGATGTGGATCATCGCTGACCGGTTTCGCATCGGCGTCGGTGTAGCGTTCTTCGTCAGTCAGGAACTGGCTGAGGAAGTCGGTGAAGTGGGTCAGTACTTCCGAGGCGCTCGGGGCGCGGAAGCCAACCGAGTAGGTCATGCAGTTGTCCACGGCGACACCGCAGTGGGCCAGGCGCGGTGGCAGGTAAAGCATGTCGCCCGGTTCCAGCACCCATTCTTCGGTCTCGTGGAATTCGGCGAGGATGCGCAGATCCGCGTGTTGCAGCAGCGGGCTTTCGGAGTCGCACATCTGGCCGATCTTCCAGTTGCGCTGGCCGTGGCCTTGCAGCAGGAACACGTCGTAGTTGTCGAAGTGCGGACCGACGCTGCCACCCGGGGCGGCGAAGCTGATCATCACGTCGTCGACGCGCCAGCTCGGCAGGAAGCGGAAGTTTTCCAGCAGCTCGCTGACTTCCGGGACGAATTGGTCAACGGCCTGAACGAGCAAGGTCCACTCTTTTTCCGGCAGCTTGCTGAATTCGTCTTCGGCGAACGGGCCGCGACGCAGCTCCCACGGACGCTCGCCGTGCTCGATCACCAGGCGCGACTCGACCTCTTCTTCCAGGGCCAGGCCGGCCAGTTCGTCGGCGTCGATCGGGCTTTCGAAGTCAGGGATGGCCTGACGGATCAGCAGCGGCTTCTTCTGCCAGTAATCGCGCATGAATTCGCGCGCCGTGAGACCGCCCAGGAGTTGAAGAGGAGTATCAGGATTCATGTGTAACCTATTGAAAAAAAGCATTTTTCAGACGGGAATAAAAACGCCCGGCGCGGCCGGGCGTCTCAAACGGGTCAAGCGGTGAATCAGATGCGTTTGGCTTGCGCCACAGCGTTGCCGATGTAGTTGGCCGGGGTCAGCTGTTTCAGCTCGGCTTTCGCTTCGGCTGGCATGTCCAGGCCGTCGATGAAAGTCTGCAGCGCTTGCGGGCTGATGCCCTTGCCGCGGGTCAGTTCTTTCAGCTTCTCGTACGGGTTTTCGATGTTATAGCGGCGCATCACGGTCTGGATCGGCTCGGCCAATACTTCCCAGCAAGCGTCCAGATCGGCAGCAATCTTGTCGGCGTTGAGCTCGAGTTTGCTGATGCCTTTGAGGCTGGCTTCGTAGGCGATCACGCTGTGAGCGAAGCCCACACCGAGGTTGCGCAGTACGGTGGAGTCGGTCAGGTCGCGCTGCCAGCGGGAGATCGGCAGCTTGCTCGCCAGGTGCTGGAACAGTGCGTTGGCGATGCCTAGGTTGCCTTCGGAGTTTTCGAAGTCGATCGGGTTGACCTTGTGCGGCATGGTCGACGAACCGATTTCGCCGGCGATGGTGCGCTGCTTGAAATAACCCAGGGAAATGTAGCCCCAGATGTCACGGTCGAAGTCGATCAGGATGGTGTTGAAGCGCGCAATCGCGTCGAACAGCTCGGCGATGTAGTCGTGCGGTTCGATCTGCGTGGTGTACGGGTTGAAACCCAGGCCCAGTTCGTCTTCGATGAAGGCGCGGGCGTTGGCTTCCCAGTCGATCTGCGGGTAGGCCGACAGGTGCGCGTTGTAGTTGCCTACGGCGCCGTTGATCTTGCCCAGCAGCGGCACGGCAGCGACTTGAGCGATCTGACGCTCGAGACGGTAAACCACGTTCGCCAGCTCTTTACCCAGAGTAGTCGGGGAGGCCGGTTGGCCGTGGGTGCGCGACAGCATCGGCACGTCGGCGAAACGGATCGCCAGTTCACGGATCGCGTTGGCAGTCTGGCGCATCAGCGGCAGCATCACGTCGTCACGGCCTTCGCGCAGCATCAGGGCGTGGGACAGGTTGTTGATGTCTTCACTGGTGCAGGCAAAGTGGATGAACTCGCTGACCTTGGCCAGCTCCGGCAGCTTGGCCGCCTGCTCCTTGAGCAGGTATTCGATCGCCTTGACGTCGTGGTTGGTGGTGCGCTCGATCTCTTTGACGCGCTCGGCGTGCTCCAGCGAGAAGTTTTCCGCCAGTTCATTGAGAACGGCGTTGGCCTCGGCGGAGAAGGCGGGCACTTCCGGGATACCGGCGTGGGCGGCCAGGCGCTGGAGCCAGCGCACTTCAACCAGGACGCGGGCACGGATCAGGCCGTACTCGCTGAAAATCGGGCGCAGGGCCTGGGTTTTGCCGGCGTAGCGGCCGTCAACAGGGGAAACCGCAGTGAGCGAAGAGAGCTGCATGGGGTGTTCTCGGACAGTCGGGCAACGAAATGGGGCGCGTATCATACATGAAAAAATCCGCCGGTCCGTTGCCAACTGACCGGCGTATTACGCGCTACAGACTACAAAACTTTTATTGCGCGACGATTTACTCGCTGCGCATCAACGGATACAGCTCTTTGAGCAGCTTGCGCCGGCTGATCACCAACTGCCAGCGGTGCCCGCCGAGCTGTCGCCACAGGCGTGCCGAACGGATGCCGGCCAGCAGCAGGGCGCGGATCTTCGAAGCGTTGCTCGGTTGCTGCAGGTTGCGCATGTCGCCATGCACCTGAATGCGCTGGCGCAGGGTGCTCAGGGTGTCCTGATACAGCGCACCGCAGGCGGCGATCACGTTTTCGTGAGCCGGGCCGAAGTGTTCGACCTGCGACTGGATCTGCGGCAGGCGCTTGCCAATGGTGTCGAGCATGTCGTCACGTTTGGCCAATTGGCGTTCCAGGCCGAGCATCGACAGGGCATAGCGCAGCGGTTCGCGTTGCAGGGTGCTCGGGTCGCGCTCGAGGGCGCCGATCAATGCCCGATAACCCTCGCGCAGATTGAGGTCGTCGCCGCCGTACACATCCAGTGTGTCCTTCGGGTCGCGTACCAGCAGGCTGCCGAGCATGCAGCTCAGGCCGGCCTCACTGGTCTGGCCGGTCTTGGCGATGCGGTCGACCAGCACCGCGGCGAGAAACACCCCGCCCAGCGCCGTCAGTTGCTCCTGAGTCGGGGTCATGCCTGGCCGCTCCACGGCTCGGCAACTTCGATCACGCCGCCACCGAGGCAGATTTCACCGTCGTAGAACACCACGGACTGGCCCGGGGTCACCGCGCGTTGCGGTTCATCGAACATGGCGCGGTAGCCGTTTTCGGTTTTTTCCAGGGTGCAGGCCTGATCGCTCTGGCGATAACGCACTTTGGCGGTGAGGCGCAGCGGCTGGCTCAGGTCGATCGGATTGACCCAATAGATTTCCGAAGCGAGCAGGGCGCTGGAGAACAGCCACGGATGGTTGTTGCCCTGGCCGACGATCAGCTCGTTGGTGTCCAGATCCTTGCGCAGCACATACCACGGCTCGTCGCCGGCATCTTTCAGGCCGCCAATGCCCAGGCCCTGACGCTGGCCGATGGTGTGGTACATCAAGCCGTGGTGACGGCCGATGACTTCGCCTTCGGTGGTTTTGATCTCGCCCGGTTGCGCCGGCAGGTATTGCTTGAGGAAGTCGCTGAAACGTCGCTCGCCGATGAAGCAGATCCCGGTGGAATCCTTCTTCTTGGCGGTCGCCAGCTCGTATTTCTCGGCAATGGCGCGAACTTCGGGCTTTTCCAGTTCGCCGACCGGGAACAGGGTCTTGGCGATCTGTTCGCCGCCGACAGCGTGCAGGAAATAGCTCTGGTCCTTGTTCGGATCGAGGCCCTTGAGCAGTTCGGTACGACCATCGATGTCGCGACGGCGCACATAGTGGCCGGTGGCGATCAGGTCGGCGCCAAGCATCATGGCGTAGTCGAGGAACGCCTTGAACTTGATCTCGCGGTTGCACAGGATGTCCGGGTTCGGCGTGCGACCGGCCTTGTATTCGGCGAGGAAGTGCTCGAACACGTTGTCCCAGTACTCGGCGGCGAAGTTGGCGGTGTGCAGCTTGATGCCGATCTTGTCGCACACGGCCTGGGCATCCGCCAGGTCGTCCATGGCGGTGCAGTATTCCGTTCCGTCGTCTTCTTCCCAGTTCTTCATGAACAGGCCTTCCACCTCGTAACCCTGCTCGATCAGCAGGAGAGCGGAAACGGAAGAGTCCACGCCGCCGGACATGCCGACAATGACGCGCTTCTTGGATGTGTCAGAAGGGGCTGGATCACGCATAGGGATTCAATGAGTGTCTTGAAAAAGGACGCGATTCTATCAGGCTCACGGCCTCAAGGCTAAAGAGAAGGGCGGATCAGTTCGAGACTGAAGTGATGGCCGGCCAGATAGTCGTCGATGCAGCGGATAATCAGCTCGCTGCGCCAGTTGTCGCGCTGAGCGATTAATTCGCTACGGGTCAACCACTTGGCGCCGACGATGCCGTCGTCCAGTTGATAGTCGGGGTGGTGTTTCACCGCTTTGGCGCTGAAGCATACGCGCTGGTAAGTCACACCGTTGCTCGGCGCGGTGTACAGGTAAATGCCGATCACGCCGGTGGGTTCGACGTCCCAGCCGGTTTCTTCGAGGGTTTCGCGGATGGCGGCGTCGATCAGGGTTTCGTCCGGATCCAGATGGCCGGCGGGCTGGTTGAGCACGTTACGCCCGGCCTTGTGCTCTTCGACCATCAGGAAACGGCCGTTGTCTTCGACGATGGTGGCGACGGTGATGTGGGGGAGCCATTCCATAGGGTTTCCTCTGTAAAGTCTTCGGTGTATCGAAGATCAAAAGATCGCAGCCTTCGGCAGCTCCTACAAGGATCGGTGTAGGAGCTGCCGAAGGCTGCGATCTTTTGATCTTTGCCTGAAAACACAAACCCCGGCACACGGCCGGGGTTTGTGATGTTCCCTTTACAACCTTAAACCAGCGCAGCAATCGCCGCGTTGAAGGTTGCGCTTGGGCGCATGGCCTTGCTGATCAGTTCGGCGTCGGCGTGGTAGTAACCGCCGATGTCCACTGGTTTGCCCTGCACGGCGTTGAGCTCGGCAACGATGGTCGCCTCGTTCTCGGTCAGGGTTTTGGCCAGGGTCGCGAACTGCGCTTGCAGTGCAGCGTCTTCGGTCTGGGCGGCCAGGGCCTGAGCCCAGTACAGCGCCAGGTAGAAGTGGCTGCCGCGGTTGTCGATGTTGCCGACTTTGCGCGATGGCGACTTGTTGTTGTCGAGGAACTGACCGGTGGCCTGATCCAGGGTTTTCGACAGAACCAGCGCTTTCGGGTTGTTGTAGTTCACACCCAAATGCTCGAGGGACGCTGCCAGCGCCAGGAATTCGCCCAGCGAATCCCAACGCAGGAAGTTCTCTTCGACCAGTTGCTGCACGTGTTTCGGCGCCGAACCGCCGGCACCGGTTTCGAACAGACCACCGCCGTTCATCAGCGGCACGATCGACAGCATCTTGGCGCTGGTGCCCAGTTCCATGATCGGGAACAGGTCGGTCAGGTAGTCGCGCAGTACGTTGCCGGTCACCGAGATGGTGTCCTTGCCTTCGCGGGTGCGCTGCAGGGTGTACTTCATGGCATCGACCGGCGCCATGATCTGGATGTCCAGACCGCTGGTGTCGTGATCCTTCAGGTAAGCCTGAACCTTCTCGATCACTACACCGTCGTGGGCGCGCATCGGGTCCAGCCAGAAAATGGCCGGAGTGCTGCTGGCGCGAGCACGGTTGACGGCCAGTTTGACCCAGTCCTGGATCGGCGCGTCTTTGGTCTGGCACATGCGGAAGATGTCGCCGGCTTCAACAGCCTGTTCCATCAGCAGCTTGCCCTTGCTGTCGGTAACGCGAACCACGCCGTCAGCCTTGATCTGGAAAGTCTTGTCGTGCGAGCCGTACTCTTCGGCTTTCTTCGCCATCAGGCCAACGTTTGGCACGCTGCCCATGGTGGTCGGATCGAACGCGCCATTGGCTTTGCAATCTTCGATCACAGCCTGGTAGATGGTCGCGTAGCAACGATCCGGAATCACCGCCTTGGTGTCGTGCAGCTGGCCGTCGGTGCCCCACATCTTGCCAGAGTCACGGATCATCGCTGGCATCGAGGCGTCGACGATCACGTCGCTCGGCACGTGCAGGTTGGTGATGCCCTTGTCGGAGTTGACCATCGCCAGCGACGGACGCGCGGCGTAGACCGCTGCGATGTCAGCTTCGATCTGTGCTTGCTGCTCGGCCGGCAGGGCCTTGATGCGCGCGTACAGGTCGCCGATGCCGTTGTTCAGGTTGAAGCCGATCTGGGCCAGCACGTCAGCGTGCTTGGTCAGGGCATCTTTATAGAACTCGGCAACGATCTGGCCGAACATGATCGGGTCGGAGACCTTCATCATGGTCGCTTTCAGGTGAACCGAGAGCAGCACGCCTTGCGCCTTGGCGCTGTCGATTTCAGCGGCGATGAACGCGCGCAGGGCGTTTTTGCTCATCACGGCGCAGTCGAGGATCTCGCCAGCCTGAACGCTGGTTTTTTCTTTCAGGACGGTCGCGGTGCCGTCTTTGGCGATCAGCTCGATTTTCACAGCGTCAGCGGCGTCGATCAGGGCAGCTTTTTCGCTGCCGTAGAAATCGCCGGTGCTCATGTGAGCGACGTGGGACTTGGAGTCTTTGGCCCAGGCACCCATTTTGTGCGGGTGCTTGCGAGCGTAGTTTTTTACCGACAGCGGAGCGCGGCGGTCGGAGTTGCCTTCACGCAGAACCGGGTTCACGGCGCTGCCCTTGACCTTGTCGTAACGCGCCTTGGCTTCTTTTTCGGCGTCGTTGGTCACGGTTTCCGGGTAGTCCGGCAGGTTGTAACCCTGGGCTTGCAGCTCTTTGATCGCCGCTTGCAGCTGAGGCACCGAAGCACTGATGTTCGGCAGCTTGATGATGTTGGCTTCAGGCGTAACGGCCAGGTCGCCCAGTTCGGCGAGGTGGTCGGCTACGGCTTTGTCGCCCAGTTGCTCGGGGAAGCTGGCCAGGATGCGTGCTGCAAGAGAGATATCGCGGGTTTCCACGGCGATATCGGCCGAGGCGGTGTAAGCCTCGATGATCGGCAGCAGGGAATAGGTGGCGAGGGCTGGAGCTTCGTCGGTGAAGGTATAGATGATCTTCGAGCGGGTGGGCATATTCGGATTAACTCTCTCTTCTTTGCTAAAGCGTGCGCAGAAACTCGAGGGGCGCCGGGTAAGCGCGTTCGTTCAAAGTCATCCATGAACCGAATGTCGAGATTCTTCGCGGTGATGTTGGGTGCATCAGTAGAGCGTCAAGCAGTCAGGCTGCGGTAACAACCCGACCAATCAGGCGGAAAGTCTCGTTCTAGAGAGGCCAACCGTCGTGACCCTTTGGTCAGCGGGCGGCATTATACATAGGTAGCTGGCAATCTGCCGATGGTTCATATGCAACCCGTCTCGTCCATTGGTCTAAAGGTCGCAGGGGCGGGTGGGGCGTAGAGTCGCTGCGAATGCTTGAGTTTGGCGCTTTTCCCTTTGCTTTCAGGCTTGTACGAAACCAGATGTAGCCGCGCCGTGAACAGAGGGTTTGCGTGTTGATTTAACTGGGTTACGCTCGAACCAAGCCAGATGTTCAATCCAAACAATGGAGTTCAGCATGGGTTACAAGAAGATTCAGGTTCCAGCCGTCGGCGACAAAATCACCGTCAATGCAGACCATTCTCTCAATGTTCCTGATAACCCGATCATCCCCTTCATTGAAGGTGACGGCATTGGCGTCGACGTCAGCCCGGTGATGATCAAAGTGGTTGATGCTGCCGTGGCCAAGGCCTACGGGGGCAAGCGCAAGATTTCCTGGATGGAGGTTTACGCTGGCGAAAAAGCGACTCAGGTCTATGACCAGGACACCTGGCTGCCCCAGGAAACCCTGGATGCCGTCAAGGATTACGTGGTCTCTATCAAAGGCCCGCTGACCACTCCGGTCGGTGGTGGCATCCGCTCCCTCAACGTCGCCCTGCGCCAGCAACTCGATCTTTATGTCTGCCTGCGTCCCGTGGTGTGGTTCGAAGGTGTGCCGAGCCCGGTGAAAAAGCCCGGCGACGTCGACATGGTGATCTTCCGCGAGAACTCCGAAGACATTTATGCCGGTATCGAATGGAAGGCCGGCTCCCCTGAGGCCACCAAGGTCATCAAGTTTCTGAAAGAAGAAATGGGCGTCACCAAGATCCGTTTCGACCAGGATTGCGGTATCGGCATCAAGCCTGTTTCCAAGGAAGGCACCAAACGTCTGGTGCGCAAGGCCCTGCAGTACGTGGTGGACAACGACCGCAAGTCGCTGACCATCGTGCACAAGGGCAACATCATGAAATTCACCGAAGGTGCCTTCAAGGACTGGGGCTACGAGGTGGCGAAGGAAGAATTCGGCGCCGAGCTGCTCGATGGCGGCCCATGGATGAAATTCAAGAACCCGAAAACCGGCCGTGAAGTCATCGTCAAGGATGCCATCGCCGACGCCATGCTCCAGCAGATCCTGCTGCGTCCGGCCGAGTACGACGTGATCGCCACGCTGAACCTCAACGGTGACTACCTCTCCGACGCCCTGGCGGCGGAAGTGGGCGGTATCGGTATCGCGCCGGGCGCCAACCTGTCCGACACCGTGGCCATGTTCGAGGCGACCCACGGTACCGCGCCGAAGTACGCCGGCAAGGACCAGGTCAACCCGGGCTCGGTGATTCTGTCGGCCGAGATGATGTTGCGTCATCTGGGCTGGACCGAAGCGGCGGATCTCATCATCAAGGGCACCAACGGCGCCATCAAGGCCAAGACCGTGACCTATGACTTCGAGCGTCTGATGGAAGGTGCCACACTGGTGTCTTCTTCGGGCTTCGGTGAGGCGATCATCAAGCACATGTAAATCGTGCAGGTACAAAAAAACCGCCTTCGGGCGGTTTTTTCATGACTGGGTGACAGTTATGTCAGCCCGACACCGTTTCTGTATGAGAGGCATGTGTAGCCGCTTCGCCTGCCACGGTCGCCGCTTTGATCTTTACCGCGTGCAGGCCTTTGGGGCCCTGGACGATGTCGAAACTGACGATCTGTCCAGCCTTGAGAGTTTTATACCCGTCCATCTCAATGGCCGAATAATGCGCAAAGAAATCGACCTCTTTGCCGTCCTCGTCACGTCCTTCCCGGGCATCGGTGTTGATGAAGCCGAATCCCTTGGAATTGTTGAACCACTTGACCTTGCCGACAGCCATGCTCAAATCCCTCTGCAACAGACTCCATCGCTGGAGTATCATCCAGGACATCCGCAATCTAATCCGTTAAAAGGATTGACTCCGCGGATCTTTTTTACCCACTGTGGGCTCTATTGGTTGTAACACCGTTTTCCCGATAGTCAAGGTGACCGGGCAGTCGGAGTTGAAAAGGTGTACAGCCGCCCCCACCACTGTATTTGCACAACTGACGAACCTTTCTTTCCATGCATGCAATCAGCCAGATTCGACTAACATTCAATCAGGATCGCCCGCTTCTCCAAAAGGATCATCCAGAGGAGCACGACGACGATTCGGCAGGCGTTGCTGTTCAGGAAGCAAAGCCTGCGTTACAGGCGCCGCCGATGTACAAGGTGGTTTTGTTCAATGATGACTACACACCGATGGATTTCGTCGTCGAAGTGCTCGAGGTGTTTTTTAACCTGAATCGCGAGCTGGCGACCAAGGTCATGCTGGCCGTTCACACAGAAGGACGGGCAGTATGTGGAGTGTTTACCCGCGACATCGCCGAGACAAAGGCCATGCAGGTCAACCAGTACGCCAGGGAAAGCCAGCATCCGCTACTCTGTGAAATCGAGAAGGACGGTTAATCGCCGACCACTTGGGTATGAGGTGAAGCTATGTTAAACCGCGAGCTCGAAGTCACCCTCAATCTTGCCTTCAAGGAGGCTCGTTCGAAGCGTCATGAATTCATGACCGTCGAACACCTGCTGCTGGCCCTATTGGACAATGAGGCTGCCGCCACCGTATTGCGTGCCTGCGGCGCAAACCTCGACAAACTCAAGCACGACCTGCAGGAGTTCATCGACTCCACCACGCCATTGATCCCCGTCCACGACGAAGATCGCGAAACCCAGCCAACACTGGGCTTCCAGCGTGTACTGCAACGTGCTGTCTTCCATGTGCAGAGCTCGGGCAAACGCGAAGTAACCGGCGCCAACGTGCTGGTTGCAATCTTCAGTGAGCAAGAGAGTCAGGCCGTATTCCTGCTGAAACAGCAGAGCGTTGCGCGCATTGATGTCGTCAATTACATCGCCCACGGCATTTCCAAAGTGCCAGGGCACGGCGATCACTCTGAAGGTGAACAAGATATGCAGGACGACGAGGGCGGTGAGTCTTCTTCTTCAGGCAATCCGCTGGATGCTTATGCCAGCAACCTCAACGAACTCGCGCGCCAGGGTCGCATTGATCCGCTGGTCGGCCGCGAGATGGAAGTCGAGCGTGTCGCGCAGATTCTCGCGCGTCGGCGCAAGAACAACCCGTTGCTGGTCGGCGAGGCTGGCGTGGGTAAAACCGCGATTGCCGAAGGCCTGGCCAAGCGCATTGTCGACAACCAGGTGCCGGATCTGCTGGCCAACAGCGTCGTCTATTCGCTCGACCTCGGTGCACTGCTCGCAGGCACCAAGTATCGCGGTGATTTCGAGAAGCGCTTCAAGGCGCTGCTCAATGAGCTGAAAAAACGTCCGCAGGCGATCCTGTTCATCGACGAGATTCACACCATCATCGGTGCGGGCGCTGCGTCCGGTGGCGTGATGGATGCCTCGAACCTGCTCAAGCCGCTGCTGTCGTCTGGCGACATTCGCTGCATCGGCTCGACCACGTTCCAGGAATTCCGTGGCATCTTCGAGAAGGATCGTGCGCTGGCACGACGCTTCCAGAAGGTCGATGTTGTCGAGCCGTCGGTGGAAGACACCATCGGTATCCTGCGCGGCCTGAAAGGGCGTTTCGAGCAGCACCACAACATCGAATACAGCGATGAGTCGTTGCGCGCCGCTGCTGAACTGGCATCGCGTTACATCAATGACCGGCATATGCCGGACAAGGCCATCGACGTGATCGATGAGGCGGGTGCCTATCAGCGCCTGCAGCCGGTCGAGATGCGCGTCAAACGCATCGAAGTGCCGCAGGTTGAAGACATTGTGGCGAAGATCGCGCGGATTCCGCCGAAACACGTCACCAGCTCCGACAAGGAACTGCTGCGTAACCTGGAGCGCGACCTGAAGCTGACGGTGTTTGGTCAGGATGCGGCGATCGATTCGCTGTCGACCGCGATCAAACTGTCCCGTGCCGGCCTCAAGTCGCCTGACAAGCCAGTCGGTTCGTTCCTGTTCGCAGGTCCTACCGGTGTCGGTAAAACCGAGGCCGCGCGGCAATTGGCCAAGGCGTTGGGTATCGAACTGGTGCGCTTCGACATGTCCGAGTACATGGAGCGCCACACCGTATCGCGTCTGATCGGTGCGCCTCCGGGCTATGTCGGCTTTGATCAGGGCGGTCTGTTGACCGAAGCGATCACCAAGCAACCGCACTGCGTATTGCTGCTTGATGAAATCGAGAAGGCGCATCCGGAAGTCTTCAACCTGCTGTTGCAGGTGATGGACCACGGCACGCTCACCGACAACAACGGGCGCAAGGCGGACTTCCGCAACGTGATCGTGATCATGACTACCAACGCCGGTGCCGAAACCGCGGCGCGTGCTTCGATCGGTTTCACCCATCAGGACCACTCGTCTGATGCGATGGAAGTGATCAAGAAGAGCTTCACGCCGGAGTTCCGTAACCGTCTGGACACCATCATTCAGTTTGGTCGCCTCAGTCATGAGGTCATCAAAAGCGTGGTGGACAAGTTCCTTACCGAACTGCAGGCGCAGCTGGAAGACAAGCGTGTGTTGCTGGAGGTTACCGATGCGGCGCGCAGTTGGCTGGCGGCCGGTGGTTACGATTCGGCGATGGGCGCACGTCCGATGGCCCGTCTGATCCAGGACAAGATCAAGCGTCCGCTGGCGGAAGAAATTCTGTTTGGCGAGCTGGCCGAGCATGGCGGTGTGGTGCACATCGACATCAAGGATGGTGAGTTGACGTTTGACTTCGAAACCACGGCGGAGATGGCCTGACTGCTGTAAGAAAAGAGGGCGCCTTCGGGCGCCTTTTTTGTTTTGTGTCTGGATTTGGTGTTTGGGTGTATATCCGTTGCTGCGGTAACGGCTGCTTAGGGTTCCGCCCTGACGGCGGGTCACTTTTGGCAAACGCCCCAAAAGTAACCAAAAGGTCTATGCTCTGACGTTCGGCCCTCGCCTGGGCTCGGGTTCCTTCGCTGCGGGATTCATCCGGGGGCAGCGCCTACGGTTTGCTTCGCTGCACCTCCTCTCGCTGTGTTTGGCTGCGCCAAACGGTCGCTGCGCTCCCACCCCCGGATAAATCCCTCCACTCAGCCTGCCGACGGGCCCTCAGATCAAAAGCGGTACTCGAGCTAACGCTCATTGTGTTGAGTGGGGCGGCTTTGCCGCATGGGGTGCACGCAATCTGAACTGTAGGAGCCAGCCTGCTGGCGATGGCGGCCTATGAGCCGACCAAATCCCAAACTGAATACACCCAATCGCCTGTAGGAACTGCCGAAGGCTGTGATCTTTTGATCTGCTTTGGCTTTGGCTTTGGCTTTGGCTTTGGCTTTGGCTTTGGCTCTGGCTCTTGATGTGGCTTTTGATTTTCAGCCCCTTCGGCAGGCCGAGCGTAGGTGTCCATCAGGGGGTGGGCGCGCAGCGCCATGCGGCGAAGCCGCATACATCGAGAGGAGGTGCAGCGAAGCAAACCGTAGGCGATGCCCCCTGATGGGCACCGTAGCGAGGGAACACTGAGCCTCAGCGAAGTGCCGTACGCCGGGGGAAGCCTTTTTGGTTACTTTTTCGGCGTTTGGAAAAAGTGACCCGCCGTAAGGGCGGAACCGTAATCAGCAACCCCCCGCAGCAACGGATATGCTCACAAGCCCAGACCCAAACCCCAAATCGCAGACAAACAAAAACGCCCGGCAAAGCCGGGCGTCTTGTATTGACTTGATTAACGAGCGCGGTAAGTAATGCGCCCTTTGCTCAAGTCATAGGGCGTCAGCTCGACGCGCACTTTGTCACCGGTAAGAATACGAATGTAGTTCTTGCGCATCTTGCCGGAAATATGCGCGGTTACGACGTGCCCATTTTCCAACTCCACACGAAACATGGTGTTGGGCAGGGTGTCGACGACAGTGCCTTCCATTTCGAAGCTGTCTTCTTTCGACATGCAGTAAAGCCCTCGGTATCCAATGAATGGCCCGGTGCAACTGCGCCAGGCAAAAGCGGCGTGCATTGTGCCCGAAAAAGGGGGGTCAAGCCAAGGGGTTTACGGCTTGCGATCAGTTAAGGATCACCCAGCGCTGATTAATCAGCAATTCGATGGGGCGATACTGGGTCTTGTAGTTCATCTTTTTGCAGTTCTTGATCCAGTAACCGAGATACACCGCTTCCAGTCCCAGGCGCTGGCTTTCGGCGATTTGCCACAGGATTGCGAAACGCCCCAGGCTGCGGCGCTCTTCGCCAGGCTCGTAGAAGGTATAGACCGCCGACAGGCCGTTGGGCAGCAGATCGGTCACCGCGACGGCGAGTAACCGTCCGTCGAGACGAAATTCGTAGAAGCGCGAAAAGGGCAGGTCACGTACCAGGAAGGTCGAAAACTGGTCGCGGCTCGGCGGGTACATGTCGCCATCGGCATGTCGCTGCTCGATATAGCGCTGGTACAGATCGAAATATTCTTCGCTGAAGTGCGGTTTTACCGGGCGCACCTGCAGATCGGCATTGCGTTTGAAAATGCGTTTCTGCTGGCGATTGGGGTTGAACTGCGACACCGGGATGCGCGCAGGCACGCACGCATTGCAATTCTGGCAATGGGGCCGATACAGATGATCGCCGCTGCGACGAAAACCCATTTCCGACAGGTCTGCGTAGACGTGCACATCCATGGGCTGACTCGGGTCGAGAAACAGCGTCGTCGCCTGCTCCTCGGGCAGATAACTGCAGGAATGAGGCTGAGTGGCATAGAACTTCAAGCGCGCCAACTCGGTCATGATCAACCCTCGGGATAAGCTGGTGAATTAAGTGTAAGCCACGCGCGCAAAAGTCGCTCAGCAAACCCAAGTGGCACGACTGGGTTGATCCAGATGGCGAGTCAGATAGTCGGCGAATTCCTGGCGGGGGATCGCCCGGGCGCCGAGGCTGTGCAGATGATCGGTCGGCATCTGGCAGTCAATCAGGACGAATCCGGCGTCTTTCAGATGCTGAACCAGCGTGGCAAAGCCAATTTTGGAGGCATTGTCGGCGCGACTGAACATCGATTCGCCGAAAAACAGCTGACCCATCGCCAGGCCATACAGGCCGCCGACCAGTTGGCCCTGATCCCAGACCTCGACAGAGTGGGCGAAGCCGCGGCGGTGCAGTTCGAGGTAGGCGTCCTGCATGGCTTCGGTGATCCACGTGCCGTCAGCGTAGTCCCGTGGTGCAGCGCAGGCGCGAATGACGGCTGCGAAATCCTGATCGAAGGTCACCTGATAGCGTTGCTGGCGCAGCAGTTTGCCAAGGCTGCGCGAGACGTGCAGTTCGTCGGGAAACAGCACGGTGCGCGGATCCGGAGACCACCAGAGAATCGGCTGGCCTTCCGAGAACCACGGAAAACAGCCATGCCGGTAAGCCTGCACCAGGCGATCGGCGGACAGATCGCCACCGGCAGCCAGCAATCCATTGGGATCGCGCATGGCCTTTTCCAGGGGCGGGAAAGTCAGGGAGTTGCGTTGTAACCAAGTCAGCATGGCGTCCGGGCTTGCAGAAGGGGAGGGCGGTGCGGGCGCGAGGCCCGCGCTAAAGTGTGCCGTTAAATGACAGGAATGTCGTCCAGATACTTCTCCGCGTCCAGTGCCGCCATGCAACCGGCGCCGGCCGAGGTCACGGCCTGGCGATAAACGTGGTCGGCCACGTCGCCGGCAGCGAAGACGCCGGGGATCTCGGTGGCGGTGGCGTCACCGTCATTGCCGCCCCTGACCAACAGATAGCCGTCACGCATCGTCAACTGGCCCTGGAACAGGTCGGTGTTGGGTTTGTGGCCGATGGCAATGAACACGCCGGCCAGCGGCAACTCGCGGGTTTCGCCTGTGTGGCTGTCACGCAGGCGTGCACCGGTCACGCCGCTGGCGTCGCCCAGCACTTCATCCAGATTCTGGTTCCAGTGCAGGCGAACGTTGCCATTGGCGGCTTTTTCGAACAGTTTGTCCTGAAGAATTTTCTCCGAGCGCAATTTGTCGCGGCGATGGATCAAATGCACCTCTCTGGCGATGTTCGACAGGTACAGCGCCTCCTCGACAGCGGTATTTCCGCCACCCACCACGGCGACTACCTGATTGCGATAGAAGAAGCCGTCACAGGTCGCGCAAGCCGAAACCCCTTTGCCGGCGAAGGCTTCTTCCGAGGGCAGACCCAGGTACTGCGCCGAAGCGCCGGTGGCGATGATCAGTGCGTCGCAGGTGTAAGTGCCGCTGTCGCCGATGAGCTCGAACGGGCGCTGCTGCAACTTGGCGGTGTGGATGTGGTCGTAAACGATCTCTGTGGCAAAGCGCTCGGCGTGTTTTTGCATGCGCTCCATCAGCGCCGGGCCGGTCAGGCCTTCGACGTCGCCGGGCCAGTTGTCGACTTCGACGGTGGTGGTGAGCTGACCACCGGCCTGCAGCCCGGTAATCACAACCGGCTTGAGGTTGGCACGGGCGGCGTACACGGCGGCGCTGTAGCCGGCAGGGCCGGAGCCGAGAATGATCAGGCGTGAATGCTTCGCTGCGTTCATCAAATACACCTCATAAGCCTTTGTCACAAAAGACAATGCATGCTCAAATTGAACCGCAGGATTTGTGGCAATGGCTATGCTCTGCTATGGGTTTTGAGGCATGGCATCAGCCGCACAAACCCGTACAATGCCGGGCTGTTACAGAATATTTGTAGAGCGCTGTGTTTATAGCTGTGTTTATAAAAGCTGCGGCACAGTGTTAAAAGTAGTCTCAGTTGCGCCGGTTCACTTTTTTACCTGCCTGGATTGGGCAGTTTTTTATCGTCATTCAATAGATGGACGCGCCCCGGGCGCAGGAAAAGAAGCGTTTTGAAGAAATCCACCGCAGCACCAAAAACAGTCGTTCCGCTCTGGCGCCAGCAATTGCACTACCGGCTCAAGGAAGGTGCATTGATCGCCATCGGTGCCCTGTGCCTGTTCCTGATGATGGCTTTGCTGACCTACGGCAAGGACGATCCGGGCTGGAGCCACAACAGCAAGATCGACGACGTGCAGAACTTCGGCGGCCCGGCCGGTTCCTACAGCGCCGACATCCTGTTCATGGTGCTGGGTTACTTCGCGTACATCTTCCCGTTGCTGCTGGCGGTCAAGGCGTATCAGATCTTCCGGCAACGTCACGAGCCGTGGCAGTGGAGCGGCTGGCTGTTCTCCTGGCGCCTGATCGGTCTGGTGTTCCTGGTGCTGTCGGGCGCCGCGCTTGCCCATATCCATTTCCATGCGGCCACCGGGTTGCCGGCGGGTGCGGGCGGGGCGCTGGGCGAAAGTCTCGGCGATCTGGCGCGCAACGCGCTGAATATCCAGGGCAGCACGCTGTTGTTCATTGCGCTGTTCCTGTTCGGCCTGACGGTGTTCACCGACCTGTCGTGGTTCAAGGTGATGGACGTCACCGGCAAGATCACCTTGGACCTGTTCGAATTGTTCCAGGGCGCGGTCAACCGCTGGTGGTCGGCGCGTACCGAGCGCAAGCAACTGGTTGCGCAACTGCGTGAAGTCGATGACCGCGTCCACGACGTGGTCGCGCCGACCGTCACCGACAAGCGTGAACAGGCCAAGGTCAAGGAGCGTCTGATCGAGCGTGAGCAGGCCCTGAGCAAGCACATGTCCGATCGCGAGAAGCAGGTGCCGCCGGTCATCGCCCCGGCCCCGGCCAAGGCGCCCGAACCAAGCAAGCGCGTGCAGAAAGAGAAGCAGGCACCGTTGTTCGTCGATAGCGCCGTGGAAGGCACCTTGCCGCCGATCTCGATCCTCGATCCTGCGGAAAAGAAACAACTCAACTATTCGCCTGAGTCACTGGCAGCGGTCGGCCACTTGCTGGAGATCAAGCTCAAGGAGTTCGGCGTCGAAGTCACCGTGGACTCGATCCATCCGGGTCCGGTGATTACCCGTTACGAAATCCAGCCTGCCGCCGGCGTCAAAGTCAGCCGCATCGCCAACCTGGCGAAAGACCTTGCACGTTCGCTGGCCGTGACCAGTGTGCGGGTGGTCGAGGTGATTCCGGGCAAGACCACGGTCGGTATCGAGATCCCCAACGAAGACCGGCAGATCGTGCGTTTCTCCGAAGTGCTGTCGACTCCCGAGTACGACAACTTCAAATCGCCGGTCACCCTGGCCCTGGGTCACGACATTGGTGGCAAACCGGTCATCACCGACCTGGCGAAGATGCCGCACCTGCTGGTTGCCGGTACCACCGGTTCCGGTAAGTCGGTGGGTGTGAACGCGATGATCCTGTCGATCCTGTTCAAATCCGGCCCGGACGACGCCAAACTGATCATGATCGACCCGAAAATGCTCGAGCTGTCGATCTATGAAGGCATTCCGCACCTGCTGTGCCCGGTCGTGACTGACATGAAAGACGCGGCCAACGCCCTGCGCTGGAGCGTTGCCGAGATGGAGCGCCGCTACAAGCTGATGGCGAAGATGGGCGTGCGTAACCTGTCCGGCTTCAACGCCAAGGTCAAGGAAGCGCAGGATGCCGGCGAGCCGTTGAGCGATCCGCTGTACAAGCGCGAAAGCATTCACGACGAGGCGCCGCTGCTGCAGAAGCTGCCGACCATCGTCGTGGTGGTCGACGAATTCGCCGACATGATGATGATCGTCGGCAAGAAAGTTGAAGAACTGATTGCGCGTATCGCGCAGAAGGCGCGTGCCGCCGGTATTCACCTGATCCTCGCGACCCAGCGGCCTTCGGTGGACGTGATCACCGGTCTGATCAAGGCCAACATTCCGACGCGTATGGCGTTCCAGGTGTCGAGCAAGATCGACTCGCGGACCATCATCGATCAGGGTGGTGCCGAGCAACTGCTCGGTCACGGTGACATGCTCTACATGCCGCCGGGCACCAGCCTGCCGATCCGGGTTCACGGCGCGTTCGTTTCCGACGATGAAGTACACCGCGTGGTGGAGGCCTGGAAACTGCGTGGCGCACCGGAATACAACGATGACATCCTCAATGGTGTCGAAGAGGCGGGCAGCGGTTTTGAAGGCAGCAGCGGTGGCGGTGACGGTGACGATCCGGAAGCCGACGCGCTGTATGACGAAGCCGTACAGTTCGTCCTGGAAAGCCGCCGGGCGTCGATTTCCGCGGTACAGCGCAAGCTGAAGATCGGTTACAACCGCGCTGCGCGCATGATCGAAGCCATGGAAATGGCCGGGGTCGTCACCTCGATGAACACCAACGGTTCGCGTGAAGTTCTGGCCCCGGGCCCGGTTCGCGACTGACTGCAAAAGCAAAAGGCGGGACAATGATGTGCCGCCGCTCTCCCAACGAGTATTCAAGAGGACTCCCATGCGTCTTATCCGCATGCTGTTGCCAGTACTGGCGCTGACCACGTTCACGGCCCACGCCGACGACAAGGACGTGGCGCGTCTGACCCAACTGCTGGAAACATCGAAAACCCTGACCGCGAACTTCTCGCAGCTGACCCTCGACGGCAGCGGCACGCAGTTGCAGGAAACTCGCGGTGATATGGTTCTGCAGCGTCCGGGCCTGTTCTACTGGCACACCGAAGCGCCAAACGAGCAGACCATGGTCTCCGATGGCAAGAAAGTCACCCTGTGGGACCCGGACCTGGAACAAGCCACCATCAAGAAGCTCGACGAGCGTTTGACCCAGACTCCGGCGCTGCTGCTGTCCGGTGACGTGTCGAAGATCAGCCAGAGCTTTGAGATCAGCGCGAAAGAGGCGGGCGGCGTGATCGACTTCACCCTCAAGCCGAAGACCAAGGACACCCTGTTCGACAGCCTGCGCCTGTCGTTCCGCAACGGCCTGGTCAATGACATGCAACTGATCGACAGCGTTGGTCAGCGCACCAACATCCTGTTCACCGGGGTCAAGGCCAACGAAGCGGTGTCGGCGTCGAAGTTCAAGTTCGACATCCCGAAGGGTGCTGACGTTATTCAGGAATAAACCCCGGATCCCGGGTTGGGTTCTTGTGGCTTGGAGCTTTTGTGGCGAGGGGATTTATCCCCGATGGGCTGCAAAGCAGCCCCGAAAAAGGTGACTGCTGCGTAGTCCATCGGGGATAAATCCCCTCACCACAGGGTCACCAACAGGTGTCCACAGGTATTCCAACCGGTTTCAGACAATCAGAGGTTTCAACGCTACGTGATGGATCTGTTTCGCAGTGCACCGATTGCCCAGCCACTGGCCGCGCGTTTGCGTGCGACCAATCTGGATGAGTACGTCGGTCAGGAGCACGTGCTCGCTCGCGGCAAGCCGTTGCGTGAGGCGCTGGAGCAGGGTGCCCTGCATTCGATGATCTTCTGGGGCCCGCCGGGCGTGGGCAAGACCACTCTGGCGCGATTGCTCGCGGAAGTCTCGGATGCGCACTTCGAAACGGTCTCGGCGGTACTCGCCGGGGTCAAGGAGATCCGTCAAGCAGTAGAAATCGCCAAACAGCAGGCCGGCCAGTACGGCAAGCGCACGATCCTGTTCGTCGATGAAGTGCACCGCTTCAACAAATCGCAGCAGGATGCGTTCTTGCCGTACGTCGAAGACGGCACGCTGATTTTCATCGGCGCCACCACCGAAAACCCTTCGTTTGAATTGAACAACGCGCTGTTGTCGCGGGCCCGCGTCTATGTGCTGAAAAGCCTCGACGAGACGGCGCTGCGCAAATTGGTGCATCGCGCGCTTACCGAGGAACGCGGGCTGGGCAAGCGCAACCTGACCCTCAGTGATGAAGGCTTCCAGATGCTGCTGTCGGCCGCCGATGGCGATGGCCGGCGCCTGCTCAATTTGCTGGAGAACGCCTCGGATCTGGCCGAAGACAACAGCGAGATGGGCACCGAGTTGCTGCAAAGCCTGCTCGGCGATACCCGACGGCGCTTCGACAAGGGCGGCGAAGCGTTCTACGACCAGATCTCCGCGCTGCACAAATCGGTACGCGGTTCCAACCCCGATGGCGCGCTGTACTGGTTTGCGCGGATGATCGACGGTGGCTGCGATCCGTTGTACCTGGCGCGGCGCGTGGTGCGTATGGCCAGCGAAGACATTGGCAACGCCGACCCGCGCGCCCTGAGCCTGTGTCTGGCGGCGTGGGAGGTGCAGGAGCGCCTCGGCAGCCCGGAAGGCGAGTTGGCAGTCGCCCAGGCCATCACTTATCTCGCCTGCGCACCGAAAAGCAACGCGGTGTACATGGGCTTCAAGACCGCGCTGCGCGCCGCTGCCGAATACGGTTCGCTGGAAGTGCCGCTGCACTTGCGCAATGCGCCGACCAAGCTGATGAAGCAACTGGGCTATGGCGACGAATACCGTTACGCCCACGACGAACCGGACGCTTATGCCGCCGGCGAAGATTATTTCCCGGAAGAGCTTGAGCCGATTCCGTTCTATCAACCGGTGCCTCGTGGCCTGGAATTGAAGATCGGCGAGAAGCTCAACCATCTCGCCCAACTCGACCGTTTAAGCCCAAGACAGCGGAGAAAATAGTGCTTCCATTGATCGTTGCGGTCTCTGTCGGCGGGATTGCCGGCACGCTGTTGCGCTTCGCCACCGGCAATTGGGTCAACGCCAATTGGCCGCGGCACTTCTATACCGCGACGCTGGCCGTTAATATCGTGGGCTGTCTGCTGATTGGCGTGTTGTACGGCCTGTTTTTGATACGCCCGGAGGTGCCGATCGAGGTGCGCGCCGGGTTGATGGTCGGCTTCCTCGGGGGGCTGACGACTTTTTCATCCTTTTCACTGGATACGGTGCGCCTGCTGGAAAGCGGGCAAGTGCCGCTGGCCCTGGGCTATGCGGCGATCAGCGTATTCGGCGGGCTGCTCGCGACGTGGGCCGGCCTGTCCCTGACCAAACTTTGATAACGAGAAACCGACATGCTCGATTCCAAACTGTTACGTAGCAACCTTCAGGACGTAGCGGACCGCCTGGCTTCCCGTGGCTTTGCCCTGGATACCGCGCGCATCGAAGCGCTGGAAGAACAGCGCAAGACCGTCCAGACCCGCACCGAAGCACTGCAGGCTGAGCGTAATGCGCGTTCCAAATCGATCGGTCAGGCCAAGCAGCGCGGCGAAGACATCGCGCCGCTGATGGCGGACGTCGAGCGCATGGCGGGCGAGCTGAGTGCCGGTAAAGTCGAGCTGGACGCGATCCAGACCGAGTTGGACTCGATTCTGCTGGGTATCCCCAACCTGCCGCACGAATCGGTACCGGTCGGCAAAGACGAAGACGATAACGTTGAAGTGCGCCGCTGGGGCACGCCGACTGCTTTCGATTTCGAAGTGAAAGACCATGTCGCGCTGGGCGAGAAGTTCGGCTGGCTGGACTTTGAAACCGCCGCCAAGCTGTCCGGCGCCCGTTTTGCTCTGCTGCGCGGTCCGATCGCCCGTCTGCACCGCGCCTTGGCACAGTTCATGATCAACCTGCACGTCAACGAGCACGGCTACGAAGAGGCCTACACGCCTTATCTGGTCCAGGCCCCGGCGTTGCAAGGCACCGGCCAGCTGCCGAAGTTCGAAGAAGACCTGTTCAAGATCGCTCGCGAAGGCGAAGCCGATCTGTACCTGATCCCGACGGCCGAAGTGTCGCTGACCAACATCGTCGCTGGTGAAATCGTCGACTCGAAACAACTGCCGATCAAGTTCGTCGCCCACACCCCGTGCTTCCGCAGCGAAGCCGGTGCGTCGGGTCGCGACACCCGCGGCATGATCCGTCAGCACCAGTTCGACAAGGTTGAAATGGTCCAGATCGTCGAGCCGTCGACTTCGATGGAAGCGCTGGAAGGCCTGACCGCCAACGCCGAAAAAGTCCTGCAACTGCTGGGTCTGCCTTACCGCACTCTGGCGCTGTGCACCGGCGACATGGGCTTCAGCGCCGTGAAGACCTACGACCTCGAAGTGTGGATTCCGAGCCAGGACAAGTACCGCGAAATTTCGTCGTGCTCCAACTGCGGTGATTTCCAGGCCCGCCGCATGCAGGCGCGTTTCCGCAACCCGGAAACCGGCAAGCCTGAGCTGGTACACACCTTGAACGGTTCCGGCCTCGCAGTCGGTCGTACGCTGGTGGCGGTGCTGGAAAACTACCAGCAGGCCGACGGTTCGATCCGTGTGCCGGACGTACTGAAGCCGTACATGGGTGGCCTCGAGGTCATCGGCTAAATGAAATATCTGCCGCTGTTTCACAACCTGCGCGGCAGTCGTGTGTTGGTGGTCGGTGGGGGGGAAATAGCCTTGCGCAAATCCCGCCTGCTGGCCGATGCCGGTGCGCTGCTGCGGGTGGTCGCACCTGAAATCGAAGCGCAACTGCGCGAACTGGTCAGCGCCAGCGGTGGCGAGTGTCTGCTGCGTGGTTACGTGGAAGCGGATCTGGACGGTTGCGGGCTGATCATTGCCGCCACCGACGATGAAACGCTGAATGCGCAGGTCTCCAGCGATGCCCATCGGCGTTGCGTGCCGGTCAACGTGGTCGACGCGCCGCAGCTATGCAGCGTGATCTTCCCGGCGATCGTCGATCGCTCGCCGCTGATCATCGCGGTGTCCAGCGGTGGCGATGCGCCGGTGCTGGCCCGCTTGATTCGCGCCAAGATCGAAACCTGGATTCCTTCGACCTACGGCCAACTGGCTGGTCTTGCCGCACGTTTCCGCAATCAGGTGAAAAACCTGTTTCCGGATGTGCAGCAGCGTCGTGGTTTCTGGGAAGACGTGTTTCAAGGCCCGATTGCCGACCGGCAACTGGCCGGGCAGGGTACTGAAGCCGAGCGGCTGTTGCAGGCCAAGATCGATGGCGAAGCGACCGTTACTACCGGCGAGGTATATCTGGTGGGGGCAGGGCCGGGTGATCCGGACCTGCTGACCTTCCGCGCCTTGCGCCTGATGCAGCAAGCCGACGTGGTGCTGTACGACCGCTTGGTCGCTCCGGCGATTCTTGAGCTGTGCCGTCGCGATGCCGAGCGCGTCTATGTCGGCAAGCGTCGCTCTGATCACGCAGTGCCGCAGGATCAGATCAACCAGCAACTCGTGGACTTGGCCAAGGCCGGCAAACGCGTGGTGCGCTTGAAGGGCGGCGACCCGTTCATCTTCGGCCGTGGCGGTGAAGAGATCGAAGAGCTGGCAGCCCACGGGATTCCGTTCCAGGTGGTGCCGGGGATCACGGCGGCCAGCGGTTGCGCGGCGTATGCCGGGATTCCGCTGACCCATCGCGATTACGCGCAGTCGGTGCGCTTCGTCACCGGTCACCTGAAGGACGGTTCCACCGATCTGCCGTGGGCCGACCTCGTCGCCCCGGCGCAGACGCTGGTGTTCTACATGGGCCTGGTGGGCTTGCCGGTGATCTGCGAGCAATTGATCAAGCACGGTCGTTCTGCAGATACCCCGGCGGCGTTGATCCAGCAGGGCACCACGGTCAATCAGCGGGTCTTTACTGGCACGCTGGCCGACCTGCCACGTCTGGTAGCGGAGCATGAAGTGCATGCGCCGACGCTGGTGATCGTGGGGGAAGTGGTGCAGCTGCGCGAGAAACTGGCGTGGTTCGAAGGGGCTCAGGCGCAGGTCTGAGTCCAAACAAAAAGATCGCAGCCTGCGGCAGCTCCTACAGGGAACGCATTCTCATGTAGGAGCTGCCGCAGGCTGCGATCTTTTGTTTTTGCTGTCAGCCCTTCAACCAAACGCCTTTGCCGTTCAGCCGTGCCCGGTCATGCGCCATGCTGAAATCCTGCGCCGGCCCCTTCGGCACAATTCCGGTCGGATTGATGGTCTTGTGGCTACCGTAGTAGTGATGCTTGATGTGCTGAAAATCCACCGTCTCGCCAATCCCCGGCCACTGATACAACTCACGCAGCCAGTTCGACAGGTTCGGATAATCGGCAATTCTCCGCAAATTACACTTGAAGTGCCCATGGTACACCGCATCGAAACGAATCAGCGTGGTGAACAAACGCACGTCTGCTTCAGTCAGGTATTCGCCCGTCAGATAGCGGTTGGCGCCCAGTACTCGCTCCAGATGATCCAGCTCGGCAAACACTTCATCGAACGCCTCTTCATAGGCGTGTTGCGAGGTGGCGAACCCGGCGCGATACACGCCGTTGTTCACCGCCGGATAGATCCGTTCGTTCAGTGCATCGATCTCGCCACGTAACGGTGCCGGGTAAAAGTCCAGTTCGTTACCGGTCAGGCCATCGAAGGCGCTGTTGAACATACGGATGATTTCCGCCGATTCATTGCTGACGATGCGCTTGAGCTTTTTGTCCCACAGCACCGGCACGGTGACGCGGCCGGTGTAGTCCGGCGTGTCGGCGGTGTAGCGCTGGTGCATGAAGTCGAAGTGGTCGAGCTTGTCGCCGGTCGAGCCAAGCGCCTTGTCGAAGGTCCAGCCGTTTTCCAGCATCAGCCAGCTGACCACGGACACGTCGATCAGGTTTTCCAGGCCTTTGAGCTTGCGCAGGATCAGCGTGCGATGCGCCCAGGGGCAGGCGAGGGAAACATAAAGGTGATAGCGCCCGGCTTCGGCGGCGAAACCGCCTTCACCGCTCGACCCGGGCTGGCCGTCAGTGGTGACCCAGTGACGGCGCTGCGCCTGTTCGCGCTGGAACGCGCCGTCCTTGCTGCTTTCGTACCACTTGTCCTGCCAGTGGCCATCGACGAGTAAACCCATGATCAAGACTCCTGATTCCAATAAGCGTTGGAGCCGAGTCTATTCCGATGAGTTCGAACAAAAAGCGCAAAGATCGGGCGCCTATGATCGGTTAAATCGATTTGTTGCGCGCCGCCCAGTATTGCTCGGCGGTTGCGAACGCTTGCTCGCGGCTTTGCCCGAGGCCGCGCAGGGCCAGGGCCATGGTTGAAATCAGGGCCATTTGCGGATAGCTGTCGACCACGTCGCCACGCCACACCGCTTTCAGATGTTCAACGTCCAGCGAGGCCGGTTTGACGTGGCGCTGACTGGACAGTTGCGGCCATTCCTCGTCCCAGCTCTCCCCACCGCGTGTGCCATAGAGATGGCTGTCGGCATCCGGGTTGATCTCGATTTCGCCGCCGTCGCCCTTGACCACGATTGCGGTGTCGCCGAGCAGACCGCTGGCCTCGCGATGCACCGCTTGATAGCCCGGGTGGAAAATGCTTTGCAGGCCACAACGGGCGCGCAGCGGATTGAGAATCCGTGCCAGCGAATGGATCGGCGAACGCAGGCCCATGGTGTTGCGCAGGTCGATCATCTTCTGCAACTGCGGCGCCCAGTCCATCAGCGGCATGAACGCCAGACCGCCGTGGTCCAGCGCGCTGCCGACCTGCTGCCAGGTGCGGCATAGCGGGATGTTCAGCTCGCCAAGCAGTTGTTCGGTGTACAGCCGCCCGGCGGTGTGCGCGCCGCCGCCGTGCATGAAAATCCGCACGCCGTTTTGCGCCAGGCACTTGGCTGACAGCAGGTACCACGGCAGATGGCGTTTCTTGCCAGCGTAGGTCGGCCAGTCCAGATCGACATTCAGCGCCGGTGCCTGCAAGCGCTCGCGCAAGGCTTCGGTGAAGCCGGCCATTTCCTCGGCGCTTTCTTCCTTGTGCCGCAGCAGCATCAGAAACGCCCCGAGCTGGGTGTCTTCGACTTTATCGTCGAGCACCATGCCCATGGCTTCCCGGGCTTCTTCACGGGTCAGGTCGCGGGCGCCGCGTTTGCCCTTGCCGAGGATCCGTACGAACTGCGCGAACGGGTGCTCGGCGGGCGTTACGAGGGTCAGCGCTGGAAAGTCGGTCATAAGCAATTCGTCGGTTTGGGCAGGCCCGCCAGTTTCGCGGCGAGTTTGGCAGGGGTGCCTTTGAACAGTCGGTTCAGGTGCAGGCTGTTGCCTTTTTCCGGGCCGAGTTTGAGTGCGGTGTATTTGATCAATGGACGGGTGGCTGGCGACAACTGGAATTCTGCATAGAAGCTGCGCAACAGGTCGAGGACTTCCCAGTGTTCCGCAGTCAGTTCGATGTCTTCAGCGGCAGCGAGGGCGCTGGCAACGTCATGGGACCAGTCGTCGAGGTCGACCAGAAAGCCGTCCTTGTCCAGTTCGATGGCGCGGGCGCCGACA
Source organism: Pseudomonas sp. MWU318 (assembly GCF_016756945.1). NCBI lineage: Bacteria > Pseudomonadati > Pseudomonadota > Gammaproteobacteria > Pseudomonadales > Pseudomonadaceae > Pseudomonas > Pseudomonas sp. MWU318. The sequence goes on along the minus strand of NZ_JAESJL010000013.1, from coordinate 18,129 downwards.
GTCATGGAATTCATAGCCAACTGTTGACCTTGTCGTGGTGGATCGACAGGTCGACGAACGCCGGATAGTCGATGGCTTCTGCCCAGTCGGGAACAACGATGGCACGGGCCTGCAGGTCTTCGGCGAGGGCGAACAGCTTGACCCGGCGCTCGTTCAACGTGTTGAACGGCGCGGTGCCAGATTGCAGCGCGTAAACGGCATCGCCGGATAGCAGCAAGGCGTCGGCAGCGCCAATCACGCGCAGGCAACTGCTCAGGCGAGCATCGCCGAAGGGGGAATGAGACAACACATGCAAAGTCGACATCAGAGGGTGATCACCTGGTCGTAACGGTCAATGAGGGCGGTGATTTGGCTGGCGCCGAGCGGCTGCGCTTCGTCCAGCGACAGCGTGCTCAGGCCACGGGCGCTGGCGCTGTCGGAGCAGTAAAACAGTTCTTCAACGCCGAACATCGGCAGCGCCTGCAGATTGGCGCTGAGGTCTTTCTGTTGCAGGGCCTTGGCGTTCTGCCCGGCGGCCAGTTGCAACACGCCATCGTCGAGAAACAGCAGGCCGATCGGCAGATCGAACGCGCCGCCGGCGAGGACGATGTCCAGCGCTTCGCGGGCGCCGGGGCCGGACCACGGCGACTGGCGGCTGATGATCAACAGGGATTTGGCCATTTCACGCGCCTCCGAAACAGATCAGTCGATCGGCGTCCTGCACCGCATCGTGCAACTGGCCGAGGCCGGATAATTCCCACGGCGCGCTGACCGCGACGGCATCACGCTGGTAGCGTTTGGCTTCTTCGTCATTCAGCACGCCACGGCGCAGGGCGGCGGCGATGCACACCACGCCGTCCAGTTGCTGCTCGCTGATGAACGCGCGCCACTGTTTGGGCAGGTCCAGCTCGTCCTGCGGGGTGACCACCGCGTCGGAGGCGTTGTACACGCCGTCCTGATAAAAAAACAGCCGGACAATCTCATGCCCGCCGGCCAGCGCAGCCTGCGCAAACAGCAGGGCACGGCGCGAGGAGGGCGCATGGGCGGCGGAAAACAGCGCGATGGCGAACTTCATGACGGACTCGATCAGCAAAACTGCGACCATGATAAAGCTTTATCGAGGCAGCCGCGAAACCCAAGTTGCACACACCGATTTCTGCTGCTATCGGTCATACTGCGAATCCATGTAGGAGCTGCGGCACGCTGCGATCTCTTGATCTTTACAAGCAAGATCAAGAGATCGCAGCCTCGTTTCACTCGACAGCTCCTACAGGGGATTTGACTGAGGTTTCGATCAACGGGGCATATAGCCGAGTTGCCAGCGCCGCGGAATGCTCAAGGACAGCACGCCCAGCGCCGCCGCCAGCAAGCCGCTGGCGAACAATGCCCTAAGCCCGAAATGATGTTCCAGCACTGCGCCGAGTATCGCGCCAATGAACATCCCGCTCCACGGCACCAGTTGCACCCGCCAGCCGTTACGGCGTTCGCCGAGCATCCAGCGCCCCAGTCCACGGCCGAACCGCGACAGCGCTCCGGTCACGTAGGTCAGGCCCACCGGCAGGCCATTCACTTCCTCGACCGCCGCGTTGAGCATGCCCATCGCGATGATCGCCGCCAGCAACGCCGGCAGTTGCGTGTCATACGGCCAGGCCGCCGCCAGGCAGAGCAGAGTGGCGATGCACAGCAACAAGGGCAGCGTGCGTCGGCCGCCGAGGCGCCCGATCACGATCCCCAAGGCATTACCGATCACGAAGGTGACGACGAGGATGATCAGGCGCAAGGTCAGTCCGAGGTCGCCGTCACTGATCGCCACCGCCAGCCGCGTGGTATTGCCGCTCATGAACGAAACAAAATCGCCGCTGGCCATGAAGCCGATTGCATCGGTCATGCCGGCGAGTACCGACAGGCTGGCCACCAGCGCCAGACCGATGCGCCCGCGCCATTTCTGCCGATGCAGATGCCCGGAGGTGGCGCGGTGAGTCGAAGTGGAGGGCAGCATCGGCGACGATATCCTTCAGCGGCGTTTACGGTTCCAGCCCATACAGATCGCAGTAATCCTTCCAGCTCATGTGGGCCATTTCCGCTACCTCGCGATGCACCTCCATGCGCTGGGCCTGATAGTCCTCGGGCGTTGCGGCCGTCAGGAGCAAGGTCAGTTCCCAGGCGAACAGGCCTTGATTCTCCGCCTCGGCCTCGAAGGCTTCGTGCAAGCGTTCTTCACGATACTGCGCAGCGGTTTCACCCTTGGCCTGGGCCAGCAGCGGATTGAGATGATCGAGGGTTTCGCGCAATTCGGGGCGCGCGTCGAGAAACAGTTTCAGGGCTTGTTCATGTCGCTGGTCGGTGGGCGCCATGTGTGTTCCTTGTGAGGCTGATGACCCTAGGGTGCCGGAGCGGCCGTCGCATGTCGCGCTATAAATGCAGTAAAGCAGAACGATTTTGCCTGTTGCGGTGATACAGTCCGCTTTTTTCTGAATGAGCGAATGCAATGCGAATTCTGATGGTAGCGCTGGCCGCGACCGTGCTGGCTGGCTGCGCGGGTTCGGTGATGGATGATTCTCGCACCAAAGCCCCTTACAAGGTTCTGACCTCGGACAAGCCGGAGAAAATTGTCGCTCAGTGCGTACAGTTCGGCTGGCAGGACGAAGCGGTGTTTGGTGTGGACGCCGGAGCGTATCTGCAACCGGGCAAGAAGGGTGGCTCGACGGTGTACACCCGTTCCGCAGAGTCGTTTGTCGACGTGACCAGCGATGCTTCGGGAACCGTGCTCAACTACTACGCGCAGAAGGATGATTTTGTTGCCAAGCGCCGGTTGGCGGCGTTGGCGACCTGCCTCTGATCATGCGTTGAAGCGGCTGCCGTCTTCGGGAGCAGGCTCGCTCCCACTTTTGAAATGCATTCCATTGTGGGAGCGAGCCTGCTCGTGAAGGGCCCTTGAGGTTCAACCCTTCAAGCGCTTCTGGAAGTAATGCCGGCTATGCCCCGGCGGGTAGTCGACAATCTCGCCAAACTGCGTGAATCCCAGCTTCTTGTAAAACTCCGGCGCCTGAAAATCGAAGGTGTCCAGCCAGATGCCCAGACAGTTCTTCTCCTTGGCCAGATTTTCCGCCATGGCCATCAGTTCCGAGCCGATGCGTTGCCCGCGACCCTGTTCCGGGACGCACAGCAACTCGATGTACATCCACTGGAAGATCACCCGGCCGTACAAACCGCCGAGAATCGCGTCGTGTTCATCGCGCACCAGCAGGGCGAAAGGTTCAGATGTGGAACCACCGGTCCGGGCGTCGTTATACGCAATCAAAGGCTCGAGAATGGCTTTGCGCTGTTCTTCCGTAGGGTTCTGCGACAGCTCGATTCGCAACGTCATGTGCAACTTCCTTGTGAGATGAACCGCCAGCCTATCCTGCCCGGGGAGCGTCTTCCAAGTCCTTCCTCATCCCTTTGGAACCGCCGCTGTCGCGCCGGGGTCTAGCTTTTACAGCGTCATTCCGAACGCGGTTGATGAGGATCCCCCATGAATATTTTCGAAGCCCTTCGCGAAAGCCACGACCGCCAGCGCAGTTACGCCAAAGCCCTGGTCGAAACCAGCGGCGACACCCCGGAGCGGGTTGAAGCCTATAAACAGCTCAAAGCCGAGCTGCAGGCCCACGAAACTGCCGAAGAGCGCCACTTCTACATCCCGCTGATGGAGTTCGACAACGGTGTTGACCTCAGTCGCCACGCCATCTCCGAGCACCATGAAATGGACGAGATGATGGAAGAGCTGGACGAGACCGAGATGTCCAGCCCGGCCTGGCTGGCTACCGCGAAAAAACTCTCGGACAAGGTTCATCACCATCTCAAGGAAGAAGAGCAGAAGTTCTTCCAGATGGCCGGCAAGTTGCTCGACGACAAGCAAAAGGAACAGCTCGCCGGGCAATATGAAAAGGAATACCAGGCACAACTGGAGTGAGGGGGGAATGCGGGTTTTTGCTGTGTCGGCGTGTAGGCTTTTAGCCATGCGTCAGGTGGGTGTTGTCGCAATTGGCTGTATATGCATCCAGTGTTTTCGGCATTTTCCGCTTGAGACGCCGATTGCCTGCGACAAAACCGCCGATGGACAAAAAAACCACCTCCGTTAGCTTGAAGGCCTCTCCTCGGACAGGAGAGTTCTTAAATCAACGGAGTGAAAAACATGAATCAACCACAAGCTCAAACCCAACTGCGACACGGTCGCGTCACCTCCCCAGCCAGCCGCGGTGCGGTAGCCATCGAGCAAGGATTGCTCGGTGCCTGGCAGGTCAACGAGATGGAAGGCGGCAAGAACTTCCCGGCGCTGACGGCAGGGCCTTTTCCTGCTCCCTATGGCAGCGACAGTGACAGTGTCACGCCGCCCGCCGACGGTTACATCCTCAGCGGTGGCAAGACCGATGCCCGTGACTGCGTGAACTTCACCGACGAGGAAATGAGCAAAAAGCTCAATCGTCCGTTCAACTGGCCACTGCTCAGTGTCACCCCGGGCCAGACGCTGGAAGTGAAGTGGGAATACACCGCGCCACACACCACCCGTGGTTATCGCTGGCTGATTACCAAGGATGGCTGGGATCCGAAACAGCGTATTTCCCGTGCACAACTCGAAGCGCAGCCTTTCGCCGAAGACTTCTACACTCAAGTGCCGTATTACAGCTATCCGGGGGAATTGAAGGCCAAGGTCAATCATTCGGTGAAATTGCCGGCCACCAAAAAGGGCCGTCACGTCATCGTGCTGATGTGGATCGTCGCCAACACCGGCAACGCGTTCTATCAGGCGTTCGACGTCGACTTCAAATAACGGCGTTACGCTCAACCCCACAGGTTCTGAAGGATTAGAACATGTCAAATATCGACTTCACGCTAGTGCAAAACCAGGCGGCCGACGCGGCCTCGCTGATGCCGAGTATCGCCGGCAAAAAAATACTCATGGGCTTCTGGCACAACTGGCCGGCAGGTCCGAGTGACGGCTACCGTCAGGGCAGATTTGCCGAGATCGCGCTGGAAGCGGTACCCAAGGAATACAACGTGGTCGCGGTGGCGTTCATGAAGGGCAGCGGGATTCCGACCTTCAAGCCCTACAACGTCTCCGATGCAGAGTTTCGGCGTCAGGTCGGCGTGCTCAACAGCCAGGGGCGGGCGGTGCTGCTGTCTCTGGGGGGCGCCGATGCGCACATCGAGTTGCGCAGCGGGCAGGAACAACCGCTGGCCAATGAAATCATCCGACTGGTGGAAGTCTACGGCTTCGATGGCCTGGACATCGATCTTGAACAGAGCGCGATTGATTTCGCTGCCAACAAGACCGTGCTGCCGGCCGCGCTGAAACTGGTCAAGGATCACTACGCAGGCCAGGGCAAGCACTTCATCATCAGCATGGCCCCGGAGTTTCCGTACCTGACCACCAACGGCAAATACGTCGGATACCTGCAGGCACTGGAAGGCTATTACGACTTCATCGCGCCGCAGTTCTATAACCAGGGCGGCGACGGGGTCTGGGTGCCGGAAGCCAATAATGGCAATGGTGCGTGGATCGCGCAGAATAACGATACGCTGAAAGAGGACTTCCTCTATTACCTGACCGAAAGTCTGGTGACCGGCACCCGGGGCTTCACCAAAATCCCGGCGGACAAATTCGTCATCGGCCTGCCGGCCAACGTCGATGCAGCCGCCACCGGTTATGTGATCGACAGCACCGCGGTGGGCAATGCGCTCAAGCGTCTGGCGATCAAAGGGCTGCCGATCAAGGGCCTGATGACCTGGTCGGTGAACTGGGACAACGGTGTCAGCAAGGATCGCGTGCCGTACAACTGGGAGTTCAGTCGGCGTTATGGGCCGCTGATTCACGGCGCCCGAACAGCGGTGCAGGAAACGGATGATGCGTTGTCGCGCATCGCCCGTTAATCGCAAATAAAGAAGCCCGGTAGCGCTGCCGGGCTTTTTTTGTGGGCGCGATTAATCGACTATGAGCGTTTTCCGATGACACAAGGATCAGGCTTCATGACCAAGACAGCCGAGCGGGTCAACATTGTCGACACTGAGGTGTTGTCCCACGACTGGTACCTGTTGAAGAAGATCACCTTTGACTACCTGCGCAACAACGGCGACTGGCAGCGGCAGACCCGCGAAGTCTACGACCGTGGCAATGGTGCGGCGATCCTGTTGTTCAACCGCGCACAGCGCACGGTGGTGCTGACCCGCCAATTCCGCCTGCCGGTGTTCGTCAACGGTCACGATGGATTGCTGATCGAAGTAGCGGCGGGGCTGCTGGAAGGTGCGGCGCCAGAACAGCGGATCCGCGACGAGGCCGAAGAGGAAACCGGCTACCGCGTGCACGACGTGAAGAAGGTATTCGAAGCTTACATGAGCCCCGGTTCGGTGACCGAGAAACTGCACTTCTTCATTGCCGAGTACGACGCAAAGTCGAAGGTCAGTGAGGGCGGTGGCCTGGAAGAGGAAACCGAAGAACTGGAAGTGCTCGAATGGGGCTTCGATGAAGCACTGGCTGCATTTCACCGTGGCGAGATCTGCGATGCCAAGACCATCATGCTGTTGCAGTATGCGGCGATGAATAACCTGTTCAACACCTGATTCAGCGCCAATCCATTGTGGCGAGGGAGCTTGCTCCCGCTGGGCTGCGCAGCGGCCCCCAGGTTTTTGCCAGTGCTACGCACTGGAGCGGGAGCAAGCTCCCTCGCCACACAATGGCATTTGCAGGGTTAAAACAGGTCGCCTGTTCTACCGACATCAGACCAGTCACCCCCCTCCAGCACCAGCAACTGCTCTTTGGCCTCAAGCCCGCCCGCAAACCCGGTCAGCTTCCCTGACGCGCCAATCACCCGATGACACGGCGCCACAATCGAAATCGGATTGCGCCCATTCGCCGCTCCCACCGCGCGCACGGCTGTCGGATTACCGATCTGCTCGGCGATCTGGCTGTAAGTGCGGGTTTCGCCAAACGGAATGGTCAGCAACGCCGCCCAGACCTTTTTTTGAAAATCGGTGCCGACAAAATCCAGCTCCAGATCGAAGCGATCACGCTTGCCGGCAAAATATTCTTCAAGCTGCTGCGCGGTTCGCTGCAGCAGCGGATTGTCCGGCGCTTCGCTCATCGGACCGAGGCGCACCCGGCCCGGTTTGTCGTTTTCCCAGAGGATGGCCGCCAGTCGCGAGCCGTTCGCAACCAGCTTCAATTCGCCGACCGGTGAGGGCAGGGTGATGAACGTGTAGGGCATGGGCAAAACTCCGGGTCGGCGCGGCAACGGCAACCAGCATACTGCCTGATCGGGGAGGCGCAAATCGCAATAACGACCATACTGCTTGGTGCTTTTGCAGCGTTCCCTTCTGCTCTGCACAGAACCCAAAAACAAAAAAGAGATCGACTCATGAAGTACGAACCTTTGGCCAAAACGCTGATCGCGACTTCACTGGCACTGAGCTGCCTGATGGCCCACGCCGCTTCGGTGGCCCCGGTTGCCGCCGAGAACGGCATGGTGGTCACCGCCCAACATCTGGCCTCCCATGTCGGCGTCGATGTGTTGAAAAACGGCGGCAATGCGGTGGATGCAGCGGTCGCTGTGGGCTATGCGCTGGCGGTGGTGTATCCCGCAGCAGGCAACCTCGGCGGTGGCGGTTTCATGACCATTCAACTGGCGGACGGGCGCAAGACCTTCCTCGACTTCCGCGAAAAAGCCCCGCTGGCGGCGACCGCCAACATGTACCTGGACAAGGACGGCAACGTCGTTCCGGATCTGAGCACTCGTGGTCACCTCGCCGTGGCGGTGCCGGGCACCGTGTCTGGCATGGAACTGGCGCTGAGCAAGTACGGCACCAAACCGCGCAAGGAGATGATCGCTCCGGCGATCAAACTGGCTGAGGACGGTTTCGAACTGGAGCAGGGCGACGTCGATTTGCTGGACTACGCCACCGATGTGTTCAAGAAGGACATGCGCGATTCCGGCTCGATCTTCCTGCACAACGGCGAACCTATGCAGGTCGGGCAGAAACTGGTGCAGAAGGATCTGGCGAAAACCCTGCGCACCATTTCGGACAAAGGCGCCGACGGTTTCTATAAAGGCTGGGTGGCCGACGCCATTGTCACGTCCAGTCAGGCCAACAAGGGCATCATCACCCAGGCCGACCTCGACAAATACAAGACCCGCGAACTGGCCCCGGTGGAGTGCGATTACCGTGGCTACCATGTGGTTTCGGCGCCACCGCCAAGCTCCGGCGGGGTGGTGATCTGCGAGATCATGAACATCCTCGAAGGCTATCCGATGAAGGATCTGGGCTTCCATTCGGCCCAAGGCATGCACTACCAGATCGAGGCGATGCGCCACGCCTACGTGGACCGCAACAGCTATCTGGGCGACCCGGATTTTGTGAAGAACCCGATCGAGCATCTGCTGGACAAGAACTACGCCACCAAGCTGCGCAACGCGATCCAGCCGCAGAAGGCCGGGATCTCCGCCGAGCTGAAACCCGGCGTCGCTCCGCATGAAGGCAACAACACCACGCACTATTCGATCGTCGACAAGTGGGGCAACGCAGTGTCGGTGACCTACACCCTCAACGACTGGTTCGGCGCCGGCGTGATGGCGAGCAAGACCGGGGTGATCCTCAACGACGAAATGGACGACTTTACCTCCAAGGTCGGCGTGCCGAACATGTACGGTCTGGTGCAGGGTGAGGCCAACGCCATCGCTCCGGGCAAAACCCCGCTGTCGTCGATGAGCCCGACCATTGTCACCAAGGATGGCAAAGTGGTGATGGTGGTCGGTACGCCAGGCGGCAGCCGCATCATCACCGCGACCTTGCTGACCATGCTCAACGTCATCGATTACGGCATGGGCCTGCAGGAAGCCGTCGACGCGCCGCGTTTCCACCAGCAATGGATGCCTGAAGAAACCAACCTCGAAGACTTCGCCGCCAGCCCGGATACGAAGAAGATCCTCGAGAGCTGGGGCCACAAGTTCGCCGGGCCGCAGGATGCCAACCACATCGCCGCGATCCTGGTCGGCGCGCCGTCGCTGGGCGGTAAACCGGTGGGCAAGAACCGCTTCTACGGGGCCAACGATCCACGGCGCAATACCGGGTTGTCATTGGGTTACTGAGAGGCGTAAAACAGGCGGCGGGGCTCAGCTCCGCCCCCTGTCTCAAGGATCGATCAAGGAAGGCCCATCATGTCCAGCGCATTGTTGATCATCGACGTCCAACAGGCTCTCTGTTCGGGCGAGTATCAGTGCTTCGACATCCACCGCGTCATCGACACCATCAACCAGCTCAGCACTCGCGCGCGCAAGACTGGCGTACCGGTGGTGCTGATACAGCATGAAGAAAAGGACAGTCCTTTGGCCTACAGTGCCGAAGGCTGGCAACTCGCCGACGGCCTGCTGACGACGGAGCAAGACCTGCGCGTACGCAAAACCACCCCGGATTCGTTCTATCAGACCGAGCTGGGCAAACTGCTGTCCAGCGAAGACTTCGAGCGCCTGATCATCTGCGGCCTGCAGACCGACTACTGCGTCAACGCCACCGTGCGTAAGGCCCATCAGCTGGGTTACGACGTGGTGCTCGTGGCAGACGCCCATTCCACCCTCGACAACGGCAACATGAGCGCCGAAGACATCATCGCCGAACACAACAAGGATCTGGGGCACCTGACCGGCGCTACTGGTCGCATCGACGTTAAACCTGCCGCCGAGATCATTTTCTAAAGCCGGCTAATACCCCTGTTGTTCTTACTGGCCTCATCGCTGGAAAGCCAGCTCCCACAGGATTTGGCATGGATCCCAAAGTCTTTGAGCAACACAGATCACTGTGGGAGCTGGCTTGCCAGCGATGGCGGTGGATCTGTCAATGAAGGTGCAAGCTGTGCCGACCCAATCGCCAGCAGGCCGGCTCGTACAATGGCAGGTGGTGTACCTTTTCCCATGTCCAGCAAAAATCTCCTGTGGCGAGCGAGCTTGCTCGCGCCGGGCTGCGTAGCGGCCCTCACACCTCAAGTCGCAAACAAAACCCCACGATTCGCCCCAACCCGCGGGGCCACGACGCCCTCCAGCACCAACCGCGTAATGGTCTCGGCAGCCGTCGCGTAATCCTCATCCTGCGGCACTTCGCGTCCGGTGATGCAGCCCATCTGCCAGCCAATATTGGTGTAGGTGCGGGTCGCCGACCAGATGAACAGCATCAGATGCTCCGGATCCACCGGCGCCAGCAGGCCGCGGTCAATCCAGCTGCGCAGGCAGTCGACGTTGCGCCGGGCTTCGGCGTGCAGCAGGTCGCGGCATTCGCCCGGCAATTGGCGACCGCCGAGCAGCAGCTCACCGCTGAAGACCTTGGCGATGGCCGGGTGTTCGCGGGCGATACGGATGCGCGCGGCGACGTAGGCGCGCAGGCCGATCATGGGATCGTCGCTTTCGCGCAGCGCTGCCGAGGCTTCCAGCAGCGGTTCGACAAACCCCAGCAGGACCTTGGAATAGAGGTTTTCCTTGGTCTGGAAGTAGTAATACAGGTTGGCCTTGGGCACGCCGGCACGGGCGGCGATGTCGCGGGTCTGGGTGGCGTCGAAGCCGTTGGCGGCAAACTCCTCGCTGGCGGCGGCGAGGATCAGTTGCTCGTTGCGTACACGGATGGCGCTCATGGGAACACGATGTGAATGAAAGGCATGGGCGGATACTGGAAAATTCGGTTTCGCAATATACAAAACTATATAGCGATGAGGCCAGCTAACTCGTTCGAGAGCGCTATGCTGGTTCGATAATCAAAAAAACGGGGGAGGGGGCATGGCGATCAAGGTACTGCGCGCTACGGCGGCTGATTTGGAGGCGGTGGCAAAACTGTTCGACGCCTATCGCGGTTTCTATCTGCAACCCTCGAACCTGGCGCAATCGCGCGCCTTCGTCGCCGAACGCATGGCCGGCAACGAGTCGGCAATTTTCCTCGCGCAAGGTGAAAACGCCGAAGCGCTGGGTTTCGTGCAGCTGTACCCGACGTTTTCCTCGATCGATGCCCATCGCACCTGGTTGCTCAGCGACCTGTTCACCATGCCCGCCGCTCGGGGGCGCGGCGTCGGACGGTTACTGATGAACACCGCGCGCGACTTTGCGTTGCAGACTGGCGCCAAAGGTCTGGTGCTGGAAACTGCCACCGACAACTTTACGGCGCAGGGTTTGTACGAGTCGCTGGGTTATGTGCGTGATACCGGCTATTACACTTATATGCTCGATCTGCGTCAGGGCTGATCGGGTTCAACGCTGCCGCGTCAGCAACCGCTCAACCTGTGCCAATTCCCAGGTACTCAGCAGGTTGACCGGATTGGTACCGTAACGCTGCCACGTCGCCAATGTACCCTCGCGGCCATCCGGGCAGCGGCACTGTTCACAGTGATGCAAGCGTCCGCCCTCAAAGTCCAGCAGCAACTGCCAGCCTTCGATATCGACCGCAACCAGTCCGGTATCACTGGATGTCTCGTATCTTTTGAGTATCAGTACACCCAGCGCAGCCTCGCGCAGGCGCTGGCAAACATCGCGGGCGCTCAGCAATGCAGTCATGGTCGTACTCGGTGGAGGCACAAGCGCGTCAGGATAAATCGCCCGGCCAAGGGTGTCAGCGATCACTGGCCCGATTCCGAACTATTCCGTAACATCCGCTCCCCACTTTTTTACGAATATCAGCGGCCGCGCTCGTCGGCCGTCAGTCAGGTAAGCCATGAAACCGAAACGTCTGCGCGCCGATGTCCTGGCCGGACTCACCACCTCGTTTGCCCTGTTGCCCGAATGCATTGCGTTCGCGCTGGTGGCGCATCTCAATCCGCTGATGGGCCTGTACGGCGCCTTCATCATTTGTACGCTGACTGCGTTGTTCGGCGGCCGGCCGGGAATGGTCTCCGGGGCGGCGGGTTCGATGGCGGTGGTGATCGTCGCGCTGGTGGTGCAGCACGGCGTGCAGTACTTGCTGGCGACGGTGTTGCTCGGCGGTTTGATCATGATGGCGTTCGGCTTGTTGCGCCTGGGCAAACTGGTGCGCATGGTGCCGCATCCGGTGATGCTCGGTTTCGTCAACGGCCTGGCGATCATCATTGCACTGGCGCAACTGGAGCATTTCAAGAGCGGTGAACATTGGCTCAGCGGCACGCCGCTGTACCTGATGACCGGGCTGGTGTTGCTGACCATGGCCATCGTCTACATCCTGCCGCGCCTGACCCGCGCGGTGCCGCCGGCATTGGTGGCGATCCTCGGCGTGGGCCTGCTGGTCTACCTGTTCGGCCTGCCGACCCGCACCCTTGGCGACATGGCGCACATCGCTGGCGGCCTGCCGAGCTTCGCGCTGCCGGACATCCCGTGGACGCTGGAAACCCTGCGCATCATCGCTCCATACGCGATTCTGATGGCACTGGTCGGTCTGCTGGAAACCCTGCTGACCCTGAACCTCACCGACGAAATCACTGAAACCCGTGGCTACCCGGATCGTGAATGCGTGGCGCTGGGTGCGGCGAATGTCGTCTCTGGCGCATTCGGCGGCATGGGCGGTTGCGCGATGATCGGCCAGACCGTGATCAACCTCAGCTCCGGCGGCCGTGGGCGTTTGTCCGGGGTGGTGGCGGGGGTGCTGATTCTGCTGTTCATCCTGTTTCTGTCGCCGCTGATTGAGCGTATTCCGCTGGCGGCATTGGTGGGCGTGATGTTCGTGGTCTCGCAGCAGACCTTCGCCTGGGCCTCGTTGCGGGTGTTGAACAGAGTGCCGCTCAACGATGTACTGGTGATCATCGCCGTGACCAGCATCACCGTGTTCACCGATCTGGCCACCGCCGTGCTCTGCGGGATCATCATCGCCGCGCTGAATTTCGCCTGGCAGCAGGCCCGGGAGTTGTACGCCGATGAGCATCTGGAAGCTGACGGCAGCAAGCTCTATCGCCTGCACGGCACGCTGTTCTTTGCCTCGACCACGCCGTTCCTCAACCAGTTCGACCCGGCCAATGATCCGTCCCGGGTGACGCTGGATTGCCGGCACCTGAGCTTTGTCGATTACTCGGCGATTGCCGCGTTGAAAACCTTGCGTGAGCGATACGCCAAGGCCGGGAAAGAGTTGCAGGTGTTTCATCTCTCGGAGCGCTGCAAGAAACTGCTCAAGCGCGCCGGCGTCGAACACCACTGATCCCTCCTGTAGGAGCTGCCGCAGGCTGCGATCTTTTGATGTTGTTCTTTTAAAAGACAAGATCAAAAGATCGCAGCCTGCGGCAGCTCCTACAGAGGCGGTCGGTTATTTGGCGAATTTTTTTGCCCCGGCTACGCAGAGGATGACGCCTACCGTCACCGCCAGCATGCCGACACTGACCTGTTCATGCAGCAACGTCGCCGCCAGCGCCAGGCCGAAAAACGGCTGCAGCAATTGCAGTTGACCGACCGCTGCGATCCCGCCCTGGGCCAGGCCGCGATACCAGAACACAAAGCCGATCAGCATGCTGAACAGCGCCACGTAGGCCAGGCATATCCAGGCCGACAGGCTGACGTGGCTGAACGAGGCGGGCGCCAGCCACAGGCTGAGCAAGGCCATCACCGGCAGCGATAACACCAGCGCCCAGCAGATCACCTGCCAGCCGCCGAGCACGCGCGACAGTTTCGCGCCTTCGGCATAACCCAGGCCACAGGCCAGAATCGCCGCGAGCATCAGCAGATCACCGGTGGGCGAAGCAGTCAGTCCCTGTGACAGGGCGAAGCCAACGACCAAGCCGCTACCGAGAATCGAGAACACCCAGAACACCGGTCGCGGGTGCTCGCCGCCACGCAGCACGGCAAAAATCGCCGTCGCCAGGGGGAGCAATCCTACAAACACAATCGAATGCGCCGACGTCACGTGTTGCAGCGCCAATGCCGTCAGCAGTGGAAAGCCCAGCACCACGCCCAGCGCCACAATCAATAACGACAACCACTGATCGCGTGCCGGACGCCGTTCGCGAAACAGCGACAACAGAATGACCGCCAACACGCCGGCAATGGCCGCGCGCGCCACGGTGAGAAACACCGGATCGAATTCCAGCACCGCCAGACGCGTGGCGGGTAACGATCCGCTGAAAATCACCACGCCGATGAAGCCATTGATCCAGCCGCTGGTTTTTTCCAGGGCCGGGTTAACCAGGTTCGAAGTCCGTTCCATACAAGGTTACGCTCAAAAAGGTGGGTTGCTTTCGAGCCATCCTGGGGCCGAGAATCAGCACAATCAAATAATTGTCATGGATACATCCGACATGCCGCGCTCGCGCTACAAGACTCTCGTTGACGCCTATGCCGCGGACATTCGCGCGGGGCGTCTGGCGCCCGGAACCCGACTGCCGACCCACCGGGAACTGGCGGCCAGTGCGGGGCTGGCACTGGTCACCGCGTCGCGGGTATACGCCGAGCTTGAGGCGATGGGGCTGGTCAGCGGCGAAACAGGGCGCGGGACGTTTGTGCGCGAAACCTCGTTGTCGCCGGGGCAGGGCATCGATCAGAAAGACGTGGCAGTTGGCATGATCGACTTGAACTTCAACTATCCGTCGCTGCCCGGCCAGGCCGACCTGTTGCGTACGGCGTTACGCCAGTTGGCGCTGTCCGGTGATCTGGAAGCCTTGCTGCGTTATCAACCCCACGCCGGACGCCAGCATGAGCGCGCTTCCATTGCGCAGCATTTGCAGGCTCGCGGGGTGCAGGTCGATGCCGGGCAGGTGTTGATCGTCAACGGTGCCCAGCAAGGGTTGGCGGTGACGCTGATGGCCTTGCTCAAACCCGGTGATGTGATTGCAGCGGATGCGCTGACTTATTCCGGCTTCAAGGTGCTGGCCGAAGCGCTGCATCTGGAAGTGGTAGCGATTCCGTCCGGTGATCGCGGGCCGGATCTGGCGGCGCTGGAAAAACTGTGCCACAGCCGTTCGGTGCGTGCGATTTACAGCATGCCGACGCTGCACAATCCATTGGGCTGGGTGACGCCGATCGAACAGCGCGAGCAATTGGTCGCGCTCGCCCGTCGCCATGATCTGACGATCATCGAAGACGCGGCCTACGCCTTTCTGGTGGAAAACCCACCGCGTCCCCTGATCGATCTGGCACCGGAACGCACGGTGTACGTGTCGGGACTTTCGAAGAACATTGCTACTGGCCTGCGCGTCGGTTTGATTGCCGCGCCGCTGCAGACGGTGCCGGCGCTGGAGCGGATCATTCGCGCCACCACCTGGAACACCCCCGGCGTGATGACCGCGATGGCTTGTGGCTGGCTCGACGACGGCACCGTCACCCTGCTGGAACAACAAAAACGTGACGACGCCAAGGCCCGGCAAATACTCGCCACCGAGTTGCTGCAAGGGCTGACTTGCATCGGTCATCCATCCTCCTATTTCCTCTGGCTGCCGCTGCCCGAAGACGTGCGCGCTGATCAGATTGTGGTGGAGTTGATGCACCAGCAGATTTCGGTGACCACCGCCGAGCCGTTCGCGGTGTCGGCGCATGTGCCGCATGCGATTCGGCTGGCGTTGGGGTCGGTGCCAATGGCTGTGCTGCGCCAGGCATTGATCACCGTCAGAAAGGTCATCGGCGCTTATCTGTAAAACACCTGCTGTGAAATACACCTGTGGCGAGGGCGCTTGCTCCCGTCGGCCTGCATGGCAGGCCCATATCGGGGTCGCTACGCAACCCAGCGGGGAGCAAGCGCACTCACCACAAAGTGTTAGCCTTGCCCCAACTGCATCACTCCGCTTTGGAACGCCCGATGAAAAACACCGTTTCACTTCTTCTTGCCCTGACCGCAACCGCCGTGCTGTTCAGCTCAACCGCCCGGGCCGCAGGCGATCCAGCCGCCGGCGAAAAGATCTTTCCGCGTCTGTGCGGCGGCTGCCACCAGGTTGGCCCGGACGCGCGCCCGGGGTTCGGCCCGCAACTCAACGGCATCATCGGCCGAGCAGCCGGAACCTCGGCCAATTACGTGTATTCCGAGGCGATGAAAAACTCGGGCAAGACCTGGGACCGCGAAACGCTTACCGCGTATCTGAAAGATCCGAAGGGCGTGGTGCCGGGCACGCGGATGATTTTCTGGGGGCTGAGTGATGAGGAGAAGATCGATAATTTGTTGGCGTATCTGCAGCAATTCTCCGATTGAAGATGTTGCTCGGCCGGTCCGGCAAACCAGGCCAACGGCATTTGCGAAGTCAAAGAGGGCTGATCAAGCCACCTGATTACGGCCCGCCGCTTTCGCCTGATACAGCTGCTGGTCGGCACGTTTGATCAACATTGTGTGGCTGTTGTCTGCCGGATCGGCCAGAGCGACGCCAATGCTGACGGTGACTTGTCCGATGTTGGGAAAGTGCGCCTGGGCCACGGCGACACGGATTTTTTCCGCGACCACCTCTGGCGTATCAGGCTGGGCGACTTCCGGCAGCAGTACGGCAAATTCCTCGCCGCCGTAACGGGCGACGAAGTCGGTGGCGCGCACGCTGACCTGGATGAGTTGCGCCAACTGCAGCAGCACGTCGTCACCCACCGCGTGGCCGTAGGTGTCGTTGACGCGCTTGAAGTGATCGGCGTCGATCAGCAGCAGGGCAAACGGTCGTCCGGTACGGCGGAACAGCAGGCTGTATTCGCTGAGTTTTTCATCGAAGCGGCGGCGGTTGAAGACGCCGGTCAGGGCATCGTGGGTCGCCAGACTCAACAGTTCGGCATTGGCTTGCATCAATGCGGCGGTGCGCTGGGCGACTGTGGCTTCCAGCGAGGCGTTGGCTTCCTGCAGTTCGCGTTCCTTGGCCAGCAGCGACCGGGTCATGGCGTCGAGCGACTGCCCGAGCTGGGCAATTTCCCGCACCGGGTGCTGCAGCGGGAAGTGTGCGCCGGGTTGCTGGTTCTGCACCTGTTTGGCCGAGTGCGCGAGTTGTTCGATCGGCCGGCTCAGGTATTGCGCGAGGTAATACGCCACCAGGCCGAACGCCACTGCGGCGGCTACACCCAGCATTAACAATTTATAGAGCAGCAGGTGTGCCGGCTCCAAGGCAGTTTCCAGTGGCTGGCGCACGGCAATCGACCAGGACAGCGCGGTACTCGAAGGCGTCGGTACGGTGACCATGCTGGTCAGGTAACCGTTGCCGACCGACCAGCCCGGAAACTTCGAATCATTCACCGCCAGTTGTTGGCCCATCAAGGCTTCCGGATACAGCACCTTGCCGTCGTGATCGATGATCAGCGCTTCGATATCCGGCGACGTATTTTTATGCGAGAACGCTGCCGACTCGACGATGCGCGTGACCCAGCTCCAGTGCGCGTGCGCGCCCAGCACGCCAATCACCTGACCGTCGGCGTTGCGGATCGGGGCGGCGAAGTCGATGAAACGCAGCGGTTCGCCGTTGGGCGTTCCCGGTAGCAGTTTGGCCAGCAACACCGCTTCGTGCGGATCACCGGTGTACTCACCGCGCAGGCCAGCCTGGAACCATGGCCGCTGCTGTACCGATTGCCCGACCAGCAAATTATTGACCGCTTGATGCACATTGCCTTCAGCATCGGTCACGCCCATCCACGCATACTCGGCACGGGCCTGGGTGCGCAGTTGCATCGATTTGAGAATCGCCGGGTTGTCGAGGTCGCCGCGTTCAAGATGCGGCGCACGGCTGAGCAGATAAACCTCCAACTGGCGCTCGCGCAACTGGTCACCGAGCAATGTCGCCGCCGAGCGCGCGGTATTGAGCAGTGCATTGCCGCTGGCCTGTTTCATCTGTTCGGTGGCGATATGACCGACATAGAAGCCGACGCTCACCAGGGTCAGCAGGGATAAACCGGCGAACCAGAGGGTCAGGTGGCTTCGCAGACTGGCTTTGAGCATGGGCAGGCAAATTCTGTTTGGAAGTTGTGGCCGCATGGTATGCGCATTAAGCGTCGGGCTGCCAGTCGGTCGCTTCGGATAAGCACCGTCGGAAGTTTCGCCAGTGCTCTACAGGGCAAGATCTTTTCTGATGCTGATCGTTGAAAAGAACCACGCCTGCAAACGACGGAATGAAAAAGCCCGGCTGATCAGGCCGGGCTTGCTTTGACTGCTTCAGAACCATTGTTTTATGCGTTGCGGCTTTCGATCAGACGATCCGAGCCACCTTCGGCCACGCGGCGTTCTTGCAGACGATCCGAGCCACCTTCGGCC
>NZ_JAESJL010000012.1:0-153895 GCF_016756945.1 Pseudomonas sp. MWU318 | reverse complement strand
CGCAGGCTGCGATCTTTTGATCTTCTGTCAGGCGCTGTGGGTCTGTTGGAACTGCGCCAACGCCGGCAACAACTGCTTGTCGATCGCCTGGCGCACCGCTGGCTGGATACTGGCGCCGCTGGTGTACATGTCCTTGACCATCTTGCGCAATTCAAACGCGCGAACATTGTCCAGACCACGCACCGCACACTCACAGGCCTGCTCGGCAGTCGAGCCGCTCGGCACTTG
The DNA here is from genome assembly GCF_016756945.1 of Pseudomonas sp. MWU318. Lineage (NCBI taxonomy): Bacteria > Pseudomonadati > Pseudomonadota > Gammaproteobacteria > Pseudomonadales > Pseudomonadaceae > Pseudomonas > Pseudomonas sp. MWU318. Next base: position 153,667 of record NZ_JAESJL010000012.1, on the reverse strand, counting down.
AAAACCCAATGCCTTGAGCTGGCCCAACAAGTCTTCCTGATCGATCAAATCGGCATACATCATGGCGCGCTTCCTTCTTCGGCAACGGAGGTCGTGATTCGATTCTGGTGGGCGTGGGGAGTGACGGCAAGGGCGATTTGTCACAGTGGCCGCGACGGCTATGAACAGGTCGTTTTCGGCTAACTCAGTGCCAAGGGGAGTGGGCACACTGACTTCAGCTCGCTACACGACGGTTTGGTCACCCTCGACTGGCAGCTCCTCAACAGTACCCTCCGCCCCGATCCTGTCACGGCTTGTATCGGGGCTTTTTTTAATTTTATGAAAGTCAAAAGATCGCAGCCTCCGGCAACTCCTACAGTTGAAACGCGATCCCCTGTAGGAGCTGCCGAAGGCTGCGATCTTTTGCTTCTAGCGGATTAGCGTTGCAACACCAGAATCCGCGACAACAACTCGTCCCGGTCGATATAGCAGCCCTGGAAATGCCGCGCCCCACTGGCCGGATCAAATGCATTGCGCGCATGCAGCGTGCGGCGGTTATCGAAGCACCACAGCTCACCCGGATTGAGTCGCTGCATCAGTCGAAACCGTGGCTCGCGGGTCATCGCAATCAAGCGCCGATAGGCCCGGTACAGCAGCGGCATCTGCTCCACCGATGTATCGAATGCGCCGCGCAAAAAGTTCGCCATGCGAATCTCCGCAACCCGGCCCAACGCGTCCAGCGCAATGATCGGCGCCAGGCAACGATAGTCGCTGTGGCGGTCCTTGTTGCGGAATTGCACGGGGATTTCGCACAGCGCCTGGAACAGCTCCGGTGCTTCCTGACGCAAAGCATCGGCAATCGCAAAACCGTCGACAAAAATACTCTCGCCACCCTCGGCATCATTCACCAGGCAATGTAGAAACTGCAGCCCCGGTTGCAGCTCGCGAGTCGGCAAGTCCGTGTGCAACGGCAGGTTGAAAGCGGTGTAGGCGTTGCTGTCGGCATCGGCCTTGGACTGCACGTTGAACAGCACGCCGAAGTTGCTCTCGCGGATGAACGAAATGCGCTGGGCGATCAGCTTCAGCGAACCCGGCTCGGTGGGCACGCCGCGCACTTGGGTCAGGCCGATGTCGCGTACCGCGACCAACCATTGCAGCAGCGCGCCGTTGTCGTTCATCAGCGCTGAATATTCGAATACCGGTAGCTGCAAATCGCTGCGCCACAGGTAAGCCTTGGGTTTGGCGGCCAGACGTTCGGCGCGGGATTCGTCGTCATAGGCGTGGGCGCGCAGCCAGCCCGGATCGAAGCGACTGCGATGGCCGTCCTGCCAGTCGATCCGCAGACAGCCGTCGCTGTCGATGTGCGCGTTGGCGGGGACCAGATCCGGCGCAGCATCGACGATCTCGAATACCTGCTCGCGGGTAACGTTGTAGACGCACTGCTCGCACGGGCAGTTATCTCGCAACCAGACGTGATGGAACGGGCTGATGCGGCCATCGGCCCAGGCAATCGACACGCGATCCGTCAGGTTCTGCACGCCGCTCAGCGCGCTGATCAACGGATAAGTACGGAAATCGGCAACAGCGGCAGCGGTGTGCATGGCGGCTCCTTGCGTGGGAGGGATTAACGGGCGGGTGGCAGGGCGATGACCCGACCGATGTAAGCCGGGGCGGGCAGATCGACTTGCTCGGCGGCGATGGCTTGCAGGCGGCTCAAGGTGTCCGGGGTGAACGGCGCGGAACGTGGGCCGGCGAGATCGACGTGCAACAGCATCTGCTCGTTACCGGCCAGTTCCTTGTCGTCGCCGGCCAGGTGCAGGCTGTGATAGAGGTGCAGGCGTTTGCTGTCGTGACCGATGATCTGCGTGCGCACCTCGACCTCGGCGTCGAGCTTCACTTCGTGCAGGTAATTCAGGTGCAGTTCAAGGGTAAACAGCGAGTGGCCGCTGGCTTCGCGGTTGTTGCTGTCCATGCCGAGACGGTCCATCAGCGCGTCGGTGGCGTAGCTGAAAATCAGCAGGTAGAAGGCGTCGCGCAGATGGCCGTTGTAGTCGACCCAGTCGGGGATGATGGTGGTTTGGTAGGTGGTGAGAGTGGGCATGATGTTGGTTCCGGCAGTTGAAGGGTCATCAAGATCAAAAGCCACCCCTCACCCCAGCCCTCTCCCCATAGGGGAGAGGGGGAAAGGGAGCAGATCGGGGGCTTTTCAAAGCCTGTGTTCGGCTCGGTATTTCAAGTCGGTGTAACTCGCCCATCACCTCGGTCAGTCCCCTCTCCCCCCGGGAGAGGGTTAGGGTGAGGGGATCACTCGCTGAAACTCATTCCATGCTTTTCTTTGGTGGTCTTCACCGCCTCCAGCACCGCCAGCAGGCAGTCATCACGATAGCGCTCCAGCGCCGAAATGCTGTGGCGGCCAAGCTGATCGCTGGTGCCATCGACCACATCGTCGATCAGCTTGTCGGTCAGTTCCGGTGCCGGCAGATAAGTCCACGGCAACTGCAACGCCGGGCCGAACTGCGACATGAAGTGGCGCATCCCCGCGTCACCGCCGGCCAGCGTATAGGTCAGGAACGTGCCCATGAACGACCAGCGCAGACCGGCGCCAAAACGGATCGCGTCGTCGATCTCGCCAGTAGTCGCCACGCCGTCGTTGACCAGATGCAACGCCTCACGCCACAGCGCCTCAAGCAAGCGGTCAGCGATAAACCCCGGCACTTCCTTGCGCACATGCAGCGGGCGCATGCCGAGGGATTCGTAGACTTTCATCGCCGCTTGCACGGCCTCGGGCGCGGTGTTCTTGCCTCCGACCACTTCCACTAGCGGCAACAGGTAAACCGGGTTGAACGGATGTCCGACCACGCAGCGCTCAGGGTGGGTCGAACTCTCGTAGAACTCGCTCGGCAACAGGCCGGAGGTGCTGGATCCGATCAGCGCATCGGGCTTGGCCGCTGCGCTGATTTTGCTGTGCAGATCGAGTTTCAGCTCGAGGCGTTCCGGGGCGCTTTCCTGAATGAAATCGGCATCGCGCACGCATTCCTCGATGGTCGCGACAAAACGCAGACGATCCTGCGAGGCGCCGGGCGCCAGACCGTTTTTCTCCAGCGCACCCCAGGCATTGGCCACGCGTTTGCGCAGCGCAGCTTCAGCGCCGGGCGCCGGGTCCCAGGCCACCACGTCGAGGCCATGGGCGAGGGCACGCGCGACCCAGCCGCTGCCGATGACACCGCTGCCGAGGGCGGCGAAGGTTTTGATGTCGGTGATAAAGCTCATGGGAACTCCCTGAAAAGGTGTTTCCTGTAGGAGCTGCCGAAGGCTGCGATCTTTTGATCTTGCTTCAAACAATCAAAATCAAAAGATCGCAGCCTTCGGCAGCTCCTACAGGTGAAATCGGGGTGCAGTCAGAGCACCATTTTTGGGGCTGGGATTCAGCCGCGCTGGGTCAGGCCCATCTTCTTGCGGCCCTCAGCCGGGGTCAGCACGCGGGCGCCGAGGCGACTAAGAATTTCGCTGGCGCGTTCGACCAGTTGACCGTTGGTCGCCAGCACGCCCTTGTCCAGCCACAGGTTGTCTTCCAGGCCGACCCGCACGTTGCCGCCGAGCAGCACCGCTTGCGCGGCCATTGGCATCTGCATGCGGCCGATGCCGAACCCGGCCCACACCGCATCGGCGGGCAGGTTGTCGACCATGGCTTTCATGGTGGTGGTGTCGGCCGGCGCACCCCACGGGATGCCCAGGCACAGCTGGAACAGCGGGTTGTCGAGCAAGCCTTCCTTGATCATCTGCTTGGCGAACCACAGGTGGCCGGTGTCGAAAATTTCCAGTTCGGCCTTCACCCCCAGCTCGGTGATGCGCTTGGCGCCGGCGCGCAGTTGCGCCGGGGTCGAGACGTAAATGGTGTCGCCGTCGCCGAAGTTCAGCGTGCCGCAATCGAGGGTGCAGATTTCCGGCAGCAGTTCTTCAACGTGGGCCAGACGGGTCAGCGGACCGACCAGATCGGTGTTCGGGCCGAACTCCATCGGCCGTTCGCCCGGGCCGATTTCCAGGTCGCCGCCCATGCCGGCGGTGAGGTTGACGATGATGTCGACGTCCGCCTCGCGGATGCGCTCCATCACTTCGCGGTACAGCGCCACGTCACGGCTGAATTTGCCGGTCTGCGGATCGCGCACATGGCAGTGGACGACGGTGGCGCCGGCCTTGGCCGCTTCTACTGCAGCCGCTGCAATCTGTTTCGGGGTGACCGGCACGTGGGGGCTTTTGGCGGTCGTGTCGCCAGCACCGGTGAGTGCGCAGGTGATGATGACGTCGTGGTTCATGGTGCGGTTTCCTTCAGGCGTGTTGAGTCTGTTCGCAGCCCTTTCTCGGGCTGCGAAGCGTGTGTTCGGACTTGGGTTATTTGCTGGTCAGTTGCAGGTTTTCAGCGGCCGGTTTGCCGTCGAAGGTGGTCACACCGTCGAGCCAGCGCTGCTTGTCTTCGGGGTGATCCTTGAGCCATTGCCTGGCAGATTCGAAGGCATCCTTGTGGTCGAGCAGCGGCTGCATCATCCGGCTCTCGTCTTCGGCGGTGAACGTCAGGTTGCTCAGCAGGCGGCCGACGTTCGGGCACTGTTCGGCGTATTTCGGCGCGGTGACAGTCCACACCGTGGCCATGCCTTCGTTCGGGCCGAGGGCGTCTTCGCTGCCAGTGAGGTAAGTCATCTTGACGTTGACGTTCATCGGGTGCGGCGCCCAGCCGAAGAACACCACGGCTTCCTTGCGGCGCACGGCACGGTCAACGGCGGCGAGCATCCCGGCTTCGCTGGATTCCACGAGTTGGAATTTGCCGAGGCCGAACTGGTTCTTGGCGATCATCGCCTTGATCTGCGTGTTGGCGCCCGAACCCGGCTCGATGCCGTAGATCTTGCCGCCCAGTTCCTTCTCGAACTTGGCGATGTCGGCGAAAGTCTTCAGGCCCTTGTCCGCCAGATAAGTCGGCACGGCGAGGGTGGCGCGGGCGTCCTTCAGGCTTGGTGCCGGCAGGACTTTGACTTGGTTGGCATCGACGAACGGGGTGATGGTCTGGGTCATCAGCGGGTTCCAGTAGCCGAGGAACAGATCGAGCCGCTGATCGCGGATCCCGGCGAAGATGATTTGCTGGGAGGCGCTGGTTTGTTTGGTGCTGTAGCCGAGGCCGTCGAGCAGGACCTGGGTCATGGCACTGGTGGCGATCACGTCGGTCCAGTTCACGACGCCCATGCGCACGTTCTGGCACGAGGCGGGTTCGGCCGCCATGACGCTGGTGCTCAAGAAAGCGGTACCGCTGAGTGCAAGAACACAGCTGCTGATCAGTCGTTTCATGTCGGGTTCCTCGGCAGGTCGTTATTGTGAGTTCCGGCATCTGGCGTGCCGGTGATGCAAAGTTACGCAGCAACGGCCCCGTGAAAGCGCACTGCGGCGACTGGCATTTGCACTGTAGCGACCTGTGCGCTTGAACGCTGATGACAATCGGCGTATCAACGTTCCACGCTACCCGCTAACCGAGTGCGCCCATGTCCCAGGATTTCTACTTTCTGCTGATGCCGGGATTTTCCGCCATCGGCTTTATCTCCGCGATCGAACCGCTGCGGGTGGCCAACCGCTTTCGTGGCGAGCTGTACCGCTGGCACGTGCTCAGCGCCGATGGCGGGGCGGTGCTGGCGAGCAATGGCATGTCGGTCAACGCCGACGCGGCGCTGGAGCCGCTGAAGAAAGGCGCGACGCTGCTGGTGGTGGCCGGATTCGAGCCGCTGAAGTTCGCCACGCCAACCCTTGAGCACTGGCTGCGCCGGCTGGACAACGAAGGCGTGACCCTCGGCGCTATCGACACCGGCAGTTTCGTCCTCGCTGAAGCCGGCCTGCTCGACGGCCATCGCTTGACTCTGCATTGGGAAGCCATCGATGCGTTCAAGGAATCTTATTCACAGCTCAGCGTGACCCAGGAACTGTTCGAGATCGACCGGCGGCGCATCACCTCGGCGGGCGGCACGGCGTCTATCGATCTGATGCTGGATCTGATCGCACAGGCCCACGGCCCGCAACTGGCAATCCAGGTCAGCGAGCAGTTCGTGTTGGGGCGGATCCGACCGCGCAAGGACCACCAGCGCATGGAAGTCGCCACGCGCTACGGCATCAGCAACAAGAAGTTGGTCCAGGTGATTGGCGAGATGGAGCAACACAGCGAACCACCGCTGACCACGCTGCAACTGGCGGAATCGATCAAGGTCACGCGGCGGCAGCTGGAGCGCTTGTTTCGGCTGCACCTGAACGACACGCCGAGCAATTTTTATCTGCGCCTGCGGTTGGAAAAGGCCCGGCAGTTGCTGCGCCAGACCGATATGAGCGTGCTGGAAGTCAGCATCGCCTGCGGCTTTGAGTCACCGTCGTATTTTACCCGCAGCTACCGCGCGAAGTTCGCACGCTGCCCCCGCGAAGACCGGCGTACCGCCCAGGCCTGAAATTAAAACATCGCAGCCTTCGGCAGCTCCTGCATTGGAATGCATTTCCCTGTAGGAGCTGTCGAAGGCTGCGATCTTTTGAACTTACTTCTTCACCAGCGCCGAACACGCCGCTTTATAAGCCTCATGCTGATACTTGTTCAGCGTCCCCGGCAGCTCAAAGTTGTGCTTCTTGGCCTGGGCATTGATCGTCTGCGGCGACAACAACGTCACCTCACACCCGTCCAGCAACTGAAACACACCCTCGATCTTGAACGTAGTCGGCCCACCGGCAAACTCACCCTTCTTGCTGCGCTTCTTGATCACAATCCGGTCAATCGAATGCTCGCGCACAAATGAAGCGACCTGAGCCGCGAAGCGTTTGACGTTGGCCGCCTCGTCATCATCGTCGAGGGCGATTTTCTTGGTATTCAGTGCAACGTGGCTCAAGGCCGAACCGTCGAGGGCGGCCACGGCGATGATCGCTTCGCTGCCTTTGATTTCGATGCCGCAGATGTTCATGAGGGGGCCTTGAGTCTGTGTGAAGGGGTGACGATGGTCGCGCACCCTGCACCCGAGGTCAAAATGGATCGTCCTCGACGATGGGTGAAAAGCCGAAGCCGAGATTCATGAGGGGAGCGACCGCTTATCGGATAGCGTGTCTGACCTGTTATTTCTGACAGTAGACGCTTTGTCTGGATAGCTCCTAGATTTAGCTCCGGCAGCCGTTCGGTTGTCGGTTCATCAAAACGGGTTATACAGGGAGCACTGCTATGAGCCTCAGAAAGACCAAGCGTCCACCCGTCATCAAGAAAAAAGCTCGTGAACTGCTTATCAGAAAAGAAATTCGTGCATTGAGCGCGGATGAACGGGACAAATTCATCAGCAGCGTACTGGAGCTCAAGCGTCTGGGCCTTTACGACCATTATGTCCATGTGCACCATCAGATAATGATCCCCACCGTTCTTTGTGGTGAACCACGGCATCCCGAATATCGCAATGGTGCACATCAAGGGCCGGCGTTTCTCCCATGGCACCGGGCTTTTTTGCTGCAGTTCGAGGCTGACTTGCGCAAGATCGATCCCTCAGTAACTGTACCCTACTGGGATTGGACCCTTGATGCGGTCGATCCGCTGCGGTCGCCGATCTGGAGCGATAAATGGATGGGGGGAAATGGCGACCCCAATGATCATAACCTGGTCAAAGATGGACCATTTGCCCAAGCCAAAGGTCAATGGCACGTAGAGGCGTTTCCCGAGTACGGCTATGACATCCCCGGTCTGAGGCGAACATTTCAGACCCATGTAACTTCGTTACCGACGCCGGAAGACCTCGACAGGGCGATGAAAGAGTCCTTCTACGACTTGCCTCCCTATAACGCTGATCCGACAGTCCGGGGCTTTCGCAATGTGCTGGAAGGCTGGCGCACGAATAAGGCCGATCCTGCCGTTACCACTGATGGCTCTCAGTTGCATAACCGCGTCCATCTATGGATTGGCGGCCACATGTACTGGATGGTTTCGCCAAGTGACCCGGTGTTCTTCCTGCATCATTGCTTCATCGACAAGATATGGGCGGATTGGCAGGCGCAAAAACAACTGGACGACTCTCAATGGGCGCCACATTACGCACCCATGGAGTGTGGGCCCCGTGGCCATAATTATTACGATCGGCTCAAACCGTTTCAGGTGACCGTCGAAGAAATGATGGATATCAAAGAACTCGGGTATCAGTACGATCCGACCAGGCAATTGATACGCAGTGCTCCCAAGTCGCCTTTTGAGGCACCATGAACTTCAATTCGTCGTTCCTTTGCTTTCGGGTACAGGAACGACCATCACTCCTGCCCAATCGACTCCAAAAACTCTGACCGTTCATCACTCATCCGCGCCACACAGTCATTCTGCGCAATCTTGAATGCCTTGCTGCCTTCGGTGGCGGGGAAGGCTTCCACGGCGCAATCGGCGTCGCGGGTTTTCAGCCATTGTTGCTGGGCGGTTTTCAGTTTGGCGCTGATGTCGGCCAGTTGCGCGGCGTTTTTGCCGTAGGTGGCCTGCATGCGCTCGTTGAGGCTGGCGTAATTGTCCTTGAGCAGGTCTTCGGCGGTGCTGCGGCTGTAGGTCGAGCATTCCAGGGTCTGGACGTCGTTTTCCACCGCGTCGCACGGGTTGTTGTCGGTGTCTTCGGCGGCGTGTACGCCGGTCGCCATCAGTGCCAAAGCCAGGAAGATCGATTTCATGGTTGTCGCCGCTCTAATCCAGTGGTGTATCCAAGATGCGCCAGATTCTGGCTCAAGCTGGCGAGCTTGAACAGGTAGCTGATCGGAGCGCCTGGCGACCCTTTGTCGCGGATTGACGCTTTCGGCAATTCCCCTGTCGTTTTTGCACCCGGTCGCCCCGGCACCGAGGCATATGCTGGCCCCAAAGCGCCGGCAGACGATTCGGCGCATGAATCGCCAATAAGGGGACGCCTGATGAGCCCAGCCGAATTACACGCCGACAGCATCGTTATCGACGGTCTGATCATTGCCAAATGGAACCGCGAGCTGTTCGAAGACATGCGCAAGGGCGGTCTGACGGCGGCCAACTGCACTGTTTCGGTGTGGGAAGGCTTTCAGGCGACCGTTAACAACATCGCTGCCAGCCAGAAGCTGATCCGCGAGAACAGCGACCTGGTGATGCCGGTGCGCACCACCGCCGACATCCGTCGCGCCAAGGAGCAGGGCAAGACCGGCATCCTCTTCGGCTTCCAGAACGCCCACGCGTTTGAAGACCAGATCGGCTATGTCGAGGTGTTCAAGCAGCTCGGCGTCGGCATCGTGCAGATGTGCTACAACACCCAGAACCTGGTCGGCACCGGTTGCTACGAGCGTGACGGCGGCCTGTCGGGCTTCGGTCGCGAAATCGTCGCCGAGATGAACCGCGTCGGCGTCATGTGCGACCTGTCCCACGTCGGTTCCAAGACTTCCGAAGAAGTCATCCTCGAATCGAAAAAACCGGTCTGCTATTCCCACTGCCTGCCGTCGGGTCTGAAAGAGCACCCACGCAACAAGTCCGACGCCGAACTGAAGTTCATCGCCGACCACGGCGGTTTTGTCGGCGTGACCATGTTCGCGCCGTTCCTTGCCAAGGGTATCGATTCGACCATCGACGATTACGCCGAAGCCATCGAATACACCATGAACATCGTCGGCGAAGACGCCATCGGCATCGGCACCGACTTCACCCAGGGTCACGGCCAGGACTTCTTCGAATACTTGACCCACGACAAGGGCTACGCCCGTCGTCTGACCAGCTTCGGCAAGATCATCAACCCGCTGGGCATCCGCACTGTCGGCGAGTTCCCGAACCTGACCGAAACCCTGCTCAAGCGCGGCCACTCCGAGCGTGTGGTGCGCAAGATCATGGGCGAGAACTGGGTCAACGTCCTGAAAGACGTCTGGGGCGAGTAACGCTTACTCAAGACCGCCGCCGATCTGCCCCCTCTCCCTCGGGGAGAGGGCTGGGGTGAGGGCTGCGGCCAACACTGAATCTAAATTTTTCTGGAGTTAAGTTTCCATGGCCAAAATCGCCCCGCAATTGCCAATCGAAGTCGACAGCGAGACCGGTGTCTGGACCTCCGACGCCCTGCCGATGCTCTACGTGCCGCGTCATTTCTTCGTCAACAACCACATGGGTATCGAGGAAGTGCTGGGCGCCGACGCCTATGCCGAGATCCTCTACAAGGCCGGCTACAAGTCCGCCTGGCACTGGTGTGAAAAAGAAGCCGAATGCCACGGCCTGGAAGGCGTCGCCGTGTTCGAGCACTACATGAAGCGCCTGTCGCAACGCGGTTGGGGCCTGTTCAAGATCCAGGACATCGACCTCGACAAAGGTACCGCCAGCGTCAAGCTCGAACACTCGGCATTCGTCTATGTGTACGGCAAGGTCGGGCGCAAGGTCGATTACATGTTCACTGGCTGGTTTGCCGGGGCCATGGATCAGATCCTCGCCGCACGCGGCAGCAAGATTCGCACCGTTGCCGAGCAAGTCTACGGTGGCTCCGAAGAAGGCCACGACGACGGCCTGTTCACCGTCAAGCCGTTGTAAGTCGAGGAACCCGCCATGGCTTTCGAAGCAATGTTCCAGCCGATCCAGATCGGCAAACTGACAATCCGCAACCGCGTGCTCAGCACCGCGCACGCTGAGGTCTACGCGACTGACGGTGGCATGACCACCGAGCGCTACGTCAAATACTACGAAGAGAAAGCCAAGGGCGGCATTGGCCTGGCGATCTGCGGCGGTTCGTCGGTGGTCGCCATCGACAGTCCGCAGCAATGGTGGAGTTCGGTCAACCTGTCCACCGACCGGATCATTCCGCACTTCCAGAATCTGGCCGACGCCATGCACAAGCACGGCGCCAAGATCATGATCCAGATTACCCACATGGGCCGCCGCTCACGCTGGGACGGTTTCCACTGGCCGACCCTGATGTCGCCGTCGGGTATCCGTGAACCGGTGCACCGTGCGACCTGCAAGACTATCGAGCCGGAAGAGATCTGGCGGGTGATCGACAATTACGCCCAGGCGGCGCGCCGCGCCAAGGCCGGTGGTCTGGACGGCGTCGAGCTGTCGGCCGTGCACCAGCACATGATCGACCAGTTCTGGAGCCCGCGCGTCAACAAGCGTACCGATGAATGGGGTGGCAGCTTCGAAGGCCGGATGAAGTTCGGTCTGGAAGTGCTGAAAGCCGTGCGCGCCGAGGTCGGTGACGACTTCTGCGTGGGCATGCGTATCTGCGGTGACGAGTTCCACCCGGACGGTTTGTCCCACGAGGACATGAAGCAGATCGCCAAGTATTACGACGACACCGGGATGCTCGATTTCATCGGCGTCGTCGGCTCGGGTTGCGACACCCACAACACCCTGGCCAACGTGATTCCGAACATGAGCTATCCGCCGGAGCCGTTCCTGCATCTGGCGGCCGGGATCAAGGAAGTGGTCAAGGTTCCGGTGCTGCACGCGCAGAACATCAAGGACCCGAACCAGGCCACGCGCATCCTTGAAGGCGGTTACGTCGACATGGTCGGCATGACCCGTGCGCACATCGCCGACCCGCACCTGATTGCCAAGATCAAGATGGGCCAGATCGACCAGATCAAACAGTGCGTCGGCGCCAACTACTGCATCGACCGTCAGTATCAAGGTCTGGACGTGCTGTGCATCCAGAACGCCGCGACCTCCCGTGAATACATGGGCGTGCCGCACATCATCGAGAAATCCACCGGGCCGAAACGCAAGGTGGTGATCGTCGGTGCCGGCCCTGCCGGGATGGAAGCTGCGCGTGTGGCGGCCGAACGTGGCCACGACGTGACCCTGTTCGAGAAGAAAGAATTCATCGGCGGGCAGATCACCACGGCGTCGAAAGCGCCGCAGCGTGACCAGATCGCCGGCATCACCCGCTGGTTCCAGCTGGAGCTGGCGCGGCTGAAAGTCGACCTGCGTCTGGGTACTGCTGCAGATGCCGACACCATCATGGACTTGCGTCCGGACGTGGTGGTGCTGGCGGTCGGTGGGCATCCGTTCCTTGAGCAGAACGAACACTGGGGTGCCGCCGAAGGGTTGGTGGTCAGCAGCTGGGACGTGCTCGACGGCAAGGTCGCGCCGGGCAAGAACGTGCTGGTCTACGACACCATTTGCGAGTTTACCGGCATGTCGGTGGCCGACTTCCTCGCCGACAAGGGCAGCCAGGTCGAGATCGTCACCGACGACATCAAGCCGGGTGTGGCCATCGGCGGTACATCGTTCCCGACCTACTACCGCAGCATGTACCCGAAAGAAGTGATCATGACCGGCGACATGATGCTGGAAAAGGTCTACCGCGAAGGCGACAAGCTGGTGGCGGTGCTGGAGAACGAATACACCGGCGCCAAAGAGGAGCGGGTGGTCGATCAGGTGGTGGTGGAAAACGGCGTGCGTCCGGATGAGGAAATCTACTACGCGCTCAAAGAGGGTTCGCGCAACAAGGGCCAGATCGACGTCGAAGCGTTGTTCGCGATCCAGCCGCAGCCATCGTTGAGCAGCACCGGTGACGGCTACTTGCTGTTCCGCATCGGCGACTGCGTGGCGCAGCGTAATACCCACGCTGCGATCTACGACGCGTTGCGGTTGTGCAAAGACTTCTAAGGGCTTGCACATGACCCTGTAGGAGCTGCCGAAGGCTGCGATCTTTTGACTTTTGTTGTTCAAAGCAAGATCAAAAGATCGCAGCCTGCGGCAACTCCTACCATAGACCGTGTTTCTCCAGGCTGTACTGGTGGGAGCTTCACCATGTTGAACACCCTTCTTCCAATCCTGTTGTTCGCAGCCCTGGCCCTTGCGGTGCTGGGTGCGTTGCGGCGGGTGGCCATGTGGCGTCGGGGCCGGGCCTCGAAGGTCGATCTGATCGGCGGCCTGTTCGCCATGCCCAAGCGTTACATGGTCGACTTGCACCACGTGGTGGCGCGGGACAAATACATCGCCAACACTCACGTCGCCACGGCCGGTGGTGCGGTGGCGTCGATCGTGCTGGCGATTCTGGTGCACGGTTTCGGCCTGCATAACCGTATCCTCGGCTATGCGCTGCTGCTGATGACGGCGGTGATGTTCGTCGGTGCGCTCTTCGTTTACCGGCGCCGGCTCAACCCGCCGGCACGGTTGTCGAAAGGCCCGTGGATGCGCCTGCCGAAAAGCCTGCTGGCTTTCTCCGCCTCGTTCTTCCTGGTGACCCTGCCGGTGGCCGGGATCCTCCCGGAAAACTTCGGCGGCTGGCTGCTCGCGGCCATTCTCGGGCTCGGCGTTTTGTGGGGCGTGTCGGAGCTGTTCTTCGGCATGACTTGGGGCGGGCCGATGAAGCACGCCTTCGCCGGCGCCCTGCACCTGGCCTGGCACCGCCGCGCCGAGCGCTTTGGCGGCGGTCGTTCCACCGGTTTGAAACCGCTGGATCTGAATGATCCAAGCGCGCCGCTCGGCGTGGAAAAACCCAAGGATTTCACCTGGAACCAGTTGCTCGGTTTTGACGCCTGCGTGCAGTGCGGCAAGTGCGAAGCGGCGTGCCCGGCCTTCGCTGCCGGCCAGCCGCTGAACCCGAAAAAGCTGATTCAGGACATGGTCGTCGGCCTGGCTGGCGGCACTGACGCGAAGTTTGCCGGTAGCCCTTATCCGGGCAAGCCAATCGGGGAGCACAGCGGCAATCCGCATCAACCTATCGTCAATGGTCTGGTCGATGCCGAAACCCTGTGGTCGTGCACCACCTGCCGCGCCTGCGTCGAGGAATGCCCGATGATGATCGAGCACGTCGACGCCATCGTCGACATGCGCCGCCATCTGACGCTGGAAAAAGGCGCGACCCCGAACAAGGGTGCCGAGGTCCTGGAAAACCTGATCGCCACTGACAACCCCGGCGGTTTCGCTCCGGGCGGGCGGATGAACTGGGCGGCGGATCTGAACCTCAATCTGCTCAGCGAGAAGAAATCCACCGACGTGCTGTTCTGGGTCGGCGACGGTGCCTTCGACATGCGCAACCAGCGCACCTTGCGTGCGTTCGTCAAAGTGCTGAAAGCCGCGAAGGTCGACTTCGCGGTGCTCGGCCTCGAAGAACGTGACAGCGGTGATGTGGCCCGGCGTTTAGGCGACGAAGCGACCTTCCAGCTGCTCGCCAAACGCAATATCCAGACCCTGGCCAAATACAACTTCAACCGCATCGTCACCTGCGACCCGCACAGTTTTCATGTGTTGAAAAACGAGTACGGCGCGTTCGACGGCAACTACCTGGTGCAGCACCACAGCACCTACATGGCGGAAATCATTCAGGCCGGTGCGCTGAACCTCGGTCAGCACAAAGGCAACAGCGTGACCTACCACGATCCGTGCTACCTCGGTCGCTACAACGGCGAGTACGAGGCGCCGCGCGAAGTGCTGCGCGCCCTCGGCATCGAGGTCAAAGAGATGCAACGTTCCGGCTTCCGCTCGCGCTGCTGCGGCGGCGGTGGCGGCGCGCCGATCACTGACATTCCGGGCAAGCAGCGGATTCCCGACATGCGCATGGACGACATCCGCGAGACCGGCGCCGAGCTGGTGGCCGTGGGTTGTCCACAGTGCACGGCGATGCTCGAGGGCGTGGTCGAACCGCGTCCGTTGATCAAGGACATCGCCGAACTGGTGGCCGACGCGCTGCTCGAAGACGCCGCACCGAACAAGCCTGCCACCCCGGCCAAACGTGAACCTGCGGAGGCCCACTGATGAGCGACATTATCCGCCGCGACCCGCGCGCCGAATGGATTGCGCGTAACCGTCTGCATCCGCTGCACGCGGCCATGCAACCGGCGCAACACAGCTGGATGGGCCCCAATGGCGTCATCCGCAAGAACCTGCACGGCATCGGTTTCATCGGCCCCAACGGCATCAAGCGAATCGACCGCAGCGGCGCGCAACAGGGCGGGGCGGTCAAACGCTCGGCCACGGTTGAAGTGCAGTTGCCGCTGCATCAGGTACCGGCCCCGGCGTTCTATATCAGCGTGGTGCCGGACATGGTCGGCGGCCGCCTGAGCAGCCACGACCGTGACCTGTTGGGCCTGGCTCATCAACTGGCCGGCAACGACGGTGCGGTGCTGGCGGTGGTGTTTGGCGAACACAAAGAGAGCGCCTTCGCCACGGCCGGCGTCGATCGCTTGCTGGTACTGGAGGGCGACCAATTCAGCGGTTATGCACCGGAACAACGGGTGCAGGGCCTGCGGGCTGTGGATAACCAGTTCAATCCACGCCACTGGCTGCTGCCGGACAGCCGCAGCGGTGGTGGTGAACTCGGTCGGCGTTTTGCCGCGGCACTGGGCGAACGTCCGGCAACGCGGGTGTGGCAGGTCAAGGATCAGGAGTGTATCGGTCGCGCTGGCGCAGGCCTGCAAGACCTGGCGCGACCGGTCGCACGCTTGATTCTGGCCGCAGCGGAATGCGCGGAACCGGTCAGCGAAACCCGTCATGAGGCACTGCCGGTGGAGTTATCCACAACGGTGGCGCGCAGCCTGTCGCGGATCGAGGATCTTGGCGCGGTCGCGGTGGACCCGGCGGCGATTCCGATGGCCGAAGCCGAGTTCATTTTCTCCGGCGGCAATGGGGTCAAGGACTGGGCGCTGTTCCACCAGACCGCTGCGGCGCTCGGCGCCACCGAAGGCGCCTCGCGGGTCGCGGTGGACGATGGCTTCATGGCGCGTGATCGGCAGGTCGGCGCGTCCGGTACCTGGGTCACCGCACGGGTTTATGTGGCTGTGGGTATCTCCGGGGCGATCCAGCACCTGCAAGGCATCGGTGCCTGCGACAAGGTGGTGGCGATCAACCTCGACCCCGGTTGCGACATGATCAAACGCGCCGACCTGTCGGTGATTGGCGAGAGCGTGGAAATTCTTCAGGCGTTGATCGCGGCGGTAGCGGCTTACCGCAACGAAGCCAAGCGCGATGCGGCTTAAGGAACGGGTTATGAGCACAAAGATCATCAGTCTGGTTTCCATCGGTGCCCACCCGACGTCGGGCCGGCCACGCCGCGCCGAACAGGACGCGCGCGCCGTAGAACTGGGCCTGCAACTGGCTGGGGATAACCTGCAAGTGCTGCATGCCGGGGATGTCGCGGAACCGGCACTGCGCGCCTATCTGGGCATGGGCCTGGAACAGCTGCATGTGCTGGAGCAACCCGCTGGCGCCGACGCCTTGCCGGCGCTGACCGCGTATCTGCGCGAGGCTGCCGCTCAGGTGGTGCTGACCGGCAGTCAAGCGGAAACCGGCGAAGGCTCAGGCATGTTGCCGTTCTTGCTCGCCGAAGGGCTGGGCTGGCCGCTGGTGGTGGGGCTGGCGCAGGTCGAGTCGATCAATGATGGTTCGGCGCTGGTGCTGCAAGCCTTGCCCCGTGGGCAGCGGCGCCGGTTGAAGGTGAAGCTGCCGTTTCTGGCGACTGTGGATAACGCCGCGCCCAAACCTCGACAGAGTGCCTACGGTCCGGCGCGACGCGGGGTGTTGAATGCCGAAGACGTTGAGGTGCTGGACGATGAACTGCTGGCGGTTGCCACGTTGCAACCGGCCAAGCCACGGCCGAAACGTTTGAAGGTGATCAAGGCCAAGAGCGGTGCGGACCGCATGAAAGCTGCCACCGCCAAAGCCAGTGGCGGCGGTGGACAAGTGCTCAAGGGTGTCACCGCGCAGGCCGGGGCGGAAGCGATCCTCAAACTACTGATCGAAGAAGGGGTTGTTCGCTGAAAAGCCACTCACCCTAGCCCTCTCCCGGAGGGAGAGGGGACCGACCGAGTGGTATTGGCTAATTACATCGACCTGCGATTGCGCAGTGACCTTGGTCTGGCCAAGCCTGAGATCACAATGTTCGTTCAGGTCGGTGGAGTTTGAACAGGCGATGCGGTCGGCTCCCTCTCCCTTTGGGAGAGGGCTGGGGTGAGGGGTAGTGTTTACCCACAATCCCTGTTGGCGGATCTGTGGATAACGTGTTCGCCCATCCCTGTATCCCACGCCAATCAAGCCCTCCAAGCCCCAGCTCAAAAAACAACCAGCCTAAGTCACGGTTTTACCGGGCTTTTTCTCCTGAATAACTTCAAGAGTTGCCCCCAATCTCTGTTGGCGCTTCTGTGGACAAGATGTTCGCTGTTCGCTGCAAGGTATATAAACCGTGGCTTGCAGGGATTTGATCAATAAATGATCGATGAAGCGTTTCAGGCTGATAATCCCTGCGCTACGCCCGATTTCCCACAGTCCTCAGCACTTTTCCACAGCAGCCACAAAGTTACCCCCGAACTCTGTTGGTGCTTCTGTGGATAACGTGTTCGCCATCCGCTACAGGTCATTAAAAACGTGCCTTCCAAGGATTTGATCAAAAAACAGCCAATGCCTCTCACAAACCGTGCTTCTGGATAAGTCACGATTTTTCTTCACAAATCAGGCAGTTATTTTTCCATTCATCCACAGTTACCCCCATTTGCTGTGCATGGCTATGTGGATAACTTGTTCGCCAAACCCTGCAAGGCCCGCCCGGTATAGTTCAAACCGCAATTGATCAGATTTCATACAGTTCTAACGCGTTGCCTTGACTTCGATTCCTGCGCTGTCTTCACTGCAATGGCACAAGGACAGCCGTCACTTATCCACATCAGGTTCTGGGAGAACGCATGATGGATAGCCGCCCACACCGCCATCCCCCCTCGCCACGCAAGCGCACGTTACGTCGTGCGGCCAATCAACGCGCTCGTCTGTAGCGACCTCCTGCTTTAACCGCTGTGCTGTCGCCGGGCTCGACCCGGAGGCCAGGTGCCCGTTCGCCCATTGATTGCAGGCAACCGCAGAGTTGCCCCATCTGCCTGAGAGAGGAACACCCTCATGACACGCATCGCAACGCCCATCAGCGAGATCAAGGAACACTACGACGTGATCGTCATCGGCTCCGGCTATGGCGGCGGCATTGCTGCGTCGCGCCTGTCCCGGGCCGGCAAGCAGGTGTGCCTGCTCGAACGCGGGCGGGAAATCCAGCCCGGTGAATACCCCAACACCATGATCGCCGCGACTGAAGAGCTGCAGGTGCATGACCCGGACGGCCACATTGGCTCGCGCACCGGACTGTTCGACCTGCATGTGAATGCCCAGCAGAACGTGGTGGTCGGCTGCGGCCTCGGCGGTACATCGCTGATCAACGCCAATGTTTCCCTGGAGCCGGAACCCGGGGTGTTCGAGGATCCACGCTGGCCGCAGGCGGTACGCGATCATCGCGATACGCTGCTCAAGGACGGTTACGCCCGTGCCCGGGAAATGCTCAAGCCTAATCCGTACCCGAACAGCGCGCCGAACCTGCCCAAGCTCGACGCCAACAAAAAATCGGCGGACTACCTCAAGCAAGGCGCGCATTTCTACAAGCCACCGATCAACGTGACCTTCGACAAGCTGCCGAACAACCTCAACCACGTCGGCGTCGAACAACTGCCGTGCAACCATTGCGGCGACTGCGTCTCGGGCTGTAACAACAAGGCCAAGAACACCACGCTGATGAACTATCTGCCGGACGCCTGGAACCATGGCGCGGAGATTTTCTGCCAGGCTGAGGTGCGCCATCTGGAGCGCGACGGCGAAGGCTGGATCGTGCACTTCCAGTACCTCGACAGCGGTCGCGAGAAGTTCGACGCGCCGACGCTGTTCGTGAAGGCCGATATCGTCGTGGTCTCCGCCGGCACTCTCGGTTCTACCGAGATCCTGTTGCGCTCACGGGACAAGGGCCTGGTGATGTCCGGCCAGCTCGGCGAGAACATGAGCGGCAACGGTGACATCCTCGGTTTCGGCCACAACTGCGAGCAGACCATCAACGGCATCGGTTTCGGCGCGCATTCGGCCAAGGAACTGCACCCGGTCGGCCCGTGCATCACCTCGATCATCGACATGCGCACCGAAGGTGACTGGCGCAGCCGCATGGTCATCGAGGAAGGCTCGATCCCCGGCGCCCTCGGCCGACCGATGGTGCCGGCGATGGCCGGGTTCGCCGAAATGATCGGCGTGGCCACTGACGACAGTTTCAGCGGCAAGCTCGGCTACAAGGAGCGCGAGGCCGAGAGTTTCCTGCGCGGGCCGTATTACGGCGCGCTGCACAATATGCAGACCTACCTGATCATGAGCCACGACAGCGGCCAGGGCCGGATGATTCTCGACAACAAGGACCAGTTGCGCATCGACTGGCCGGGTGTCGGCGAGCAGGAAAACTTCAAACTCGGCAATGAGCGTCTGTACCAGAGCACCAAGGCGTTGGGCGGGGTCTGGGTCGAGAACCCGATCTGGACCAGGCTGCTCAAGCACAGCATCGTCTCGGTGCATCCGCTGGGCGGTTGCGTGATGGGCGAAGACGCGACGCAAGGCGTGGTCAATCACAAGGGCCAGGTGTTCAGCGGCGCGGCCGGCACCGATGTTCACGCCAGTCTGTACGTGACCGACGGCGCGGTGATCCCGACCTCGCTGGCGGTCAATCCGCTGCTGACCATCTCCGCCGTGAGCGAGCGCAACATGGGCCTGCTCGCCGCTGACCGTGGTTGGCAGATCGACTACACGTTGCCGTCGGCGCCGCGCAAACAGGTAGCGCCGCCGACCCTCGGCGTGCAGTTCACCGAAACCATGAAGGGCTATTTCTCCCGGGCATTCACTGCCGCGCAAAGCACTGATCTGAAAGTCTACGAGGCGGCGGCCAAACGCGGTGAGGCGGACAACTCGCCAATCGACTTCACCCTGACCATCACCGCCAGCGACCTCAATCGGATGATCAAGGAACCTGAACACGCCGCGACCATCGTCGGTACGGTCAATGCTCCGGCGCTGTCGCCGCAACCGCTGACCGCCAGCAATGGCGTGTTCAACCTGTTCGAGCAATTCGAGCAGCAGGTCGACACGCGGCACATGAAATACGACATGAAACTGACCGCCGAGGACGGCAGCGACTACTTCTTCAGCGCCTTCAAAACCGTGCCGGAAGACAACGGCGTGCTCAACATCTGGCACGACACCAGCACTCTGTACGTGACGCTGTATCGCGGACCGGACAAGTCGGGCGAGGTGATCGGCTCCGGGGTGATGCACATTCATCCGACCGATTTCGCCAAGCAGATGACCACCATGAAAGTGCTCAACGCGCGTAACGAGCGCGAGCGCATCGAAGGCCTGGCGCGCTTCGGCAAGTTCTTCGCCGGGATTCTCTGGGAGAGTTACGGCGGGGTCTTCGCTGGCGATATCTACTTCAACCCCGACGCGCCGCCACGGCTGAAGCGGCCGCTGGATGCGCCGATCCCGGCGGTGCATTTCTTCCCCACCGAAGACGGTGTCGAGCTGCGCCTGACCCGTTATCAGGCCGGCAGCAAAGGCCCGGTGATGCTGGTGCATGGCCTGGGTGTCGGTTCGAATATCTTTTCCACCGACACCATCCAGACCAACCTGCTGGAGTACCTGTGCAAGCACGACTATGACGTGTGGCTGCTGGATTTCCGGGTGAGCATTCTGCTGCCGGCGAGCAAGAAAGAGTGGAATGGCGACCAGATCGCCCAGTACGACTTCAAGGCCGCCATTGCGCAGATTCAACAAGAGACGCAGGCCAAAGACGTGCAATGCGTGGTGCATTGCTACGGCGCGACCACGTTCTTCATGTCGTTGCTGGCGGGGCTGCAGGGTGTGCGCTCGGTGGTCTGCTCGCAGATTGCCGCTGACACCGTGGTCGCCACCGCCACTGGATTGAAGGCCGGTCTGCACCTGCCGGGGATGCTCGATGCGATCGGCATCAAGTCGATGACGGCTTACGCCGACAGCAAGGAGAACTGGTTCAACCGCCTCTACGACAAGGCCCTCAACGGTTACGCGCGGATCGAGGCGCAGGGTTATTGCACCAACCCGGTGTGCCACCGCATCACTTTCATGTACGCCTCGCTGTATCGCCACGACACGCTCAATGAAACCCTGCACGACAACCTGCACGAGCTGTTCGGCGAGTCGAATATCGAGACCTTCGAGCACCTGGCGCTGATCGTGCGCAAAGGTCACCTGGTGGATTTCAAGGGCAACGATGTGTACATGCCGCATTTCGAGCGGCTGACAATGCCGATCTGCTTTATCAGCGGCGCGGAGAACCAGTGCTACCTGCCGGAAAGCACACTGAAGACCTACCAGCGAGTCTGCGAAGTCCACGGGCCGGAGCGCTACAGCCGGCACGTAGTGCCGGGTTACGGCCACATCGACTGCATGTTCGGCAAGAACGCGGTGGTGGATGTGTACCCGATCATCCTTGAGCACCTGGAGAAAACGGCCCAGGCCTGACTCTACCCTGTAGGAGCTGCCGCAGGCTGCGATCTTTTGATCTTGAAAAAAGCCAAAGATCGCAGCCTGCGGCAGCTCCTATAGGTGCGGTGTCGTGTTCGCAATTCAGACAAGGAAATGGATGATATGGACAGCTACATCCGCTGGTTTCAACGCTTCATCTGGATCGGCATTGCGATGAACATGGTGTTCGCGATCCCGGCGCTGTTCGCGCCGGGGTTGCTGACATCGGTGGTCGGGCTGCCGCCGCAACTCTCCGACCCGTGGCTGGAAAACGCCGGGATGCTGCTGGTGGGCATCAGCGTGTTTTACATGCCGTCGGGCTTCAATGCGCCGCGCTATGTGGTGCATTCCTGGCTGTGCGTGTTGACGCGGCTGATCGCCGTGGTGTTCTGGATTTACCTGATCAATACGAGTATTCAGGGTTCGGTGTTCGTGCCGATGTTGATGGGCGATCTGAGCTTCTTCCTGATCCTCGGTATTCTGCTGTACCTCGGCACCACGCCCGCGAACCGGCCATGGGCGCTGCTCTGCGATGGCTGGCGCGAGTGGCGCGCGGCCTGGATGCGGCAATGGCAGAGCCACGCCTTCAAGGTCGGCACCTTGATCGTGGTGGCGCTACTGGGTTTCATCGTTTACCAGACCTGGTACCAGATGCTGCGGGTGGTGCCGGAGCAGGAATACGCCTCCGACGAAGACCACTACAAATACGCCGCCATCGGCCTGGGCGTCGAAGCGCGGATCCCGTATTACCTGTTCGCCGTGCTGCCGCAGATGTGCCCGGAAAAACTGCCCAAACCCGGCGGCTGGGAAGTCTTCGGCTTTCTCTATGAAAACGGCAAGGACCTGCCGATCGGCATGGCCAAGCGGCAGATCGGTTACCCCACCGTTGAACCGAACTGCGCGCTGTGCCACACCGGTTCCTACCGGGCCAATGCCAGCGACGTCGCGGTCAACGTGCCGAGCGCGCCGGCCAACACCCTGCAACTGCAGGCCTTCCAGTGGTTCGCCTACGATTGCGCCAGCGACCCGAAATTCACCACCGACGCGGTGATGGCGGCGATCAACGGCAAATTCCAACTGGGCTTTTTCGAGAAGCTCTACAACCGATATCTGATTATTCCGATGGCGAAGAGCGCTTTGCTCAAGCAGAAACAGGCCTACGCCTGGCAGAAGCTGCGTCCGCAACAGGGCCCGGGCCGCACCGACACCTTCAACCCGACCAAAATGGTGGTGTTCGGCTTCCCGGATGACTCGACCATCGGCACCGTCGATCTGCCGCAAGTGTGGAACCAGAAACCGCGGGAATCGATGTACCTGCATTGGGACGGCAATAACAACAAGATCCACGAACGCAACTACGCCGCTGCAATGGCGGTGGGTGCGACGCCGGAATCGGTGCTGCCGCCGAGCTTCAACCGGGTGACCAACTGGCTGCTCGGGCACAAGGCACCGGCGTGGCCGTGGGCGCTGGATCAGGCGAAAGTCGCGCAAGGCAAGCCGATCTGGGATGCCAATTGCGCCGCGTGCCACGACTTCGGGCGCGCCGACACCGGGCAAGTGACCACCAACATCGATCAACTGGGCACCGATCCGCATCGGCTGGACTCGTTCACCACCGGTCTGGTGACCGCGTTCCACACCTTCAAGAAACCGCCGTTCGACTTCGGCGCGTATCGCAAGACCCAGAGCTACAGCAACACGCCGACTGACGGCATCTGGCTGCGTGCGCCGTACCTGCACAACGGTTCGGTGCCGACCCTGTGGGACCTGCTGCAACCGCCGGAAAAACGTCCGGTGGTGTTCATCACCGGCTCCGATGTCTACGACCCGGTCAACGTCGGTTTCGTCACCACGGGCGCTCAGGCCAAAGCCTCGGCGGATTTCAAATACGACACCCGACTGGAGGGCAACCACAACAGCGGTCACCTGTATGGCACCACGCTGTCGGACGACGACAAACGTGCGTTGATCGAGTTCATGAAAACCCTGTGAGCCCTTACGGATAGAGGATTACGCCATGTCACTGGTCAGTCATTGGGAACACGAGTACGACAAGGTCAAACTGCGCATTCACGGCTTGTTCACGCGCATGGAAATGGCCTGGATGAAGCTCATCAGCGAGCTGGAGCCGCAGGAGTTTCAGGCGATCATCAAGCTGCTGCAGCGCGGTCACGATCAGGCGCAATACGTGCTGAAAAACGGTGAGTTGCCGGGCGATGAACCGGCGGTGCCGTGGGAGTTGTCCCATGGCCTGTCGATTTTGCGCATCGGCAATGCCACGCCGTTGCCGCAATCGCCCGATCAACTGGCAACCCGGGTGTTGCAGGACGGCAGCCTGCTCGGCTGTCGCAAGTGGGAATTGCTCGACCTGCTGTGGAGCGAAGCGCTGCTCAAGTGGATTGAAAACCTGCGCCATCACGCGACCTTCGGCACTGACCCGGCGGTGGTGCAGATGGAGCGCGACGTGACTTTGGCGATTGCCGGCGACTGGGGCACCGGCCCCTTCGACAGTCATGCGCCGGCGGTTTCAGTCGCCAACCAGATGCAACTGGCGCAAGCGGATTTCACCATCCATCTGGGCGACGTCTACTACGCCGGCAGCCATTCGCAGGAAGACGTCGACATGGCCGGTTGGCCGATGGGCAGCCACGGCTCGTTCACCCTCAACTCCAACCACGAGATGTACAGCGGCGCCCACGGCTATTTCAAGGAACTGGCCAAGCGCTTTCCGGGACAGCAGGGCACCAGTTATTTCGCCTTGATCAACGACGACTGGCTAGTGGTCGGGCTGGATTCGGCGTATGCCTCGGACGCGATGAACCTGTACATGGACGGCACACTCAACGAGCCGCAGATCACTTGGATGAAAGCCTTGCCCAAGCGCAAAAAGATCATGGTGCTCAGCCATCACCAGGGCTTCGATATTTCCGGACATCACCAGACCGCGCTGTATCAACCGGTGTGCGATGCCCTGGGGCGCGAGCCGGATTATTGGTACTGGGGGCATCTGCACAACGGCATCGTCTACGCGCAACAGGGCAGCCTGCATGCGCGTTGCGCCGGGCACGGGGCGATTCCCTATGGCAATGCCAGCGAGCTGAACGGGCATTCGCGGGTGCTGTGGTCGGAGACGCAGGATGCCAACGACCCGGCGTATCCGCTGCGGGTGTTGAATGGCTACGCGAAGGTCAGGCTGGTGGGGGAGGATATTTTTGAGGAGTTTATTGGTGAGGATGGCAGTGTGAGGTGGTCATCGAAGTGACGCGGTGAATGTTCTGACGCCATCGCTGGCAAGCCAGCTCCCACAGGTCTTGAGGTGTTCACAACATTTGTGTACACCAGAGAACCCTGTGGGAGCTGGCTTGCCAGCGATGCTTTTAGCCCTGAACCGGTACGCCCTTGAGGTACGGCGCAGGCTCGGCCCCAAGGTTGTTCAGCATCCGCTCGCTGTACCAATCCACGAAGTTGACCACGCCAAATTCATAGGTCTTCGAGTACGGCCCCGGCTGATAAGCGGTGGAGTTGATCCCGCGCTGGTTCTCTTCGGCCAGGCGCCGGTCCTGATCGTTGGTCGCGTCCCACACTTGGCGCATGCGTTCGACGTCGTAATCCACGCCTTCGACCGCATCCTTGTGCACCAGCCATTTGGTGGTGACCATGGTTTCCTGGGCGCTGATCGGCCACACGGTGAAGACGATGATGTGATCGCCCATGCAGTGGTTCCACGAATGCGGCAGGTGCAGGATGCGCATCGAGCCGAGGTCGGGGTTCTTGATCCGGCCCATCAGTTTGGCGCAGCCCTGTTTGCCGTCCAGAGTCATCGACACGGTGCCCTTGAGCAGCGGCATGCGCACGATGCGGTTGCGCAGGCCGAAACTGGCGTGTGCATAAGGAATTTTCTCGGCTTCCCACGCCGCGGCGGAGGCGGCGACGTGATCCTTGAACGCCTGATCGGCGCGCGGGTCGGTGACGTCGTCCCATTCCAGCAGGGTTTTCAGCAGTTCCGGGTGCGACGCGTTGCAGTGGTAGCACTCGCGGTTGTTTTCCAGCACCAGTTTCCAGTTGGCCTTTTCCATCAAGGTGGTGGTGATCGCCACCTTGGTGTTCTCCATGTCGTACGGTTCCATGTAGTGGTTCAGTGTCGACAGGAAGTCATCAATGGCCGGCGGATTCTCCGCCAGGCTGATGAAGATGTAGCCGCCGGCAGTCTTCACGTTCACCGGTTTGAGGCCGTATTGCTTCATGTCGAAGTCGGCGCCCATCTCGGTGCCGGCGAACAGCAGGCGCCCGTCCAGCTCGTAGGTCCACTGGTGGTAGTGGCAGACCAGTTTGGCAACCTTGCCCTTTTCGCTGGTGCACAGACGCGAGCCACGGTGGCGACAGACGTTGTGGAAGGCGTGGACCACGCCGTCGGCGCCACGAATGACGATGATCGGGTTCTTGCCGACCTGCAGGGTCAGGTAGTTGCCCTTGGCCGGGATCTCGCAGGTCATGCCGGCGATCAACCACTCTTTCTGGAAGATCTCCTGCATGTCGATATCGAACAGGCGTTCGTCGCTGTAGAACGGCTGCGGCAGCGAGAAAGTGCGCTCGCGCTCCTGCAGCATCTGTGCGGTGGCCTTGCGTGCGGGTTCCAGCGGATCGCCCAGGCTGATTTTTGCGGTGACGTCCATCGATGTATTCCTCAAGGCCATCTGCGTGGCCGCGAAAGTGGCTGATCAGGGTTGCTACGCAAGGTGTAAAGAATTCGTCTTGGTGTGGGGCGAGTGTGGGGCCGACGCTGCCCGGAACCTTATCCATGGGCGACATGGTGCAATCTGTTCCCGACGCGCAACCCCCGGCGGTTGGGGGCTGGTCGCGATAAGTATGCCGATGTCGCGGATAGGTAAACGGACGGTTCACGCTATACGCAGAATCGCCACATGAAGGCCGACAGTCGGCCGTGGAGAACAGCATGTCCAACAGCTTCCTGAATCCGGTCACCACCCAGACCTGGGCCAATGGCCGACACATCGTCCGTTGCGTCAAAGTCATCCAGGAAACCTGGGACGTGCGCACTTTCTGTTTCATGGCCGACCAGCCGATCCTGTTCTTCTTCAAGCCCGGGCAATTCGTGACCCTGGAGCTGGAAATCGACGGCCAGCCGATCATGCGCTCGTACACCATTTCCAGTTCGCCGTCGGTGCCGTACAGCTTCTCGGTGACCATCAAACGTGTGCCGGGCGGCAAGGTCTCCAACTGGCTGCATGACACCCTGCATGAAGGCCAGGAGCTGGCGGTGCACGGCCCGGTCGGGCTGTTCAACGCCATCGACTTCCCGAGCCCGAAAGTCCTTTACCTCAGCGGCGGCGTGGGGATCACCCCGTGCATGTCGATGGCGCGCTGGTTCTACGACACCAACGCCAATGTCGACATGACCTTTATCCACAGCGCCCGCTCGCCAAAAGACATCATTTATCACCGCGAGCTGGAACACATGGCGTCGCGGATCGACAACTTCAGCCTGCACCTGATCTGCGAAAAACACGGGCTGGGCGAGCCGTGGGCCGGTTATCGCGGCTACCTCAATCACAAGATGCTCGAACTGATGGTGCCGGACTTCCTCGAGCGCGAAGTGTTCTGCTGCGGCCCGACGCCGTACATGAACGCGGTCAAGCGCCTGCTGGAAGTGGCCGGTTACGACATGTCGCGTTATCACGAGGAATCCTTCGGCGCCACGCCACCGGAAGCTCGTGCCGATGCGGTGGAACAGGCCGAGCAGGCCGCCGATGCACCGGAAATCGATGCGGCGGATCTGCATCAGGTCGAGTTCACCGCCTCCGGCAAGAGCATCCGCGTGGCCCCGGGCGAAACCGTGCACGCGGCGGCGGCCAAGCTTGGCCTGATGATCCCGAAAGCTTGCGGTATGGGGATCTGCGGCACGTGCAAGGTGATGAAGCTTGGGGGCGAGGTGGAGATGGAGCACAACGGCGGGATTACCGAGGACGACGAGGCGGAAGGGTTTATCTTGTCGTGCTGCAGCGTGCCTAAAGGCGACGTCAGAATCGAATTCTGAGCCGGATCCCTGTAGGAGCTGCCGCAGGCTGCGATCTTTTAAGATCAGGATCAAAAGATCGCAGCCTGCGGCAGCTCCTACAGGGGCGGTGTTTCAATCCACGAACAAGTCGGGCATCAGTGCGGCGTCGCTGTCCGGCTCGAAGCGGTAATGGTCGAATTCGGTCACGCCGCTCTCCCGCAAAATCTCCTCATCAATCAGCAGCCGTCCAGTGATCTGCCGCTGGCGGCTATCCAGGATCACATGCGCCGCATCCGCCATGATCGCCGGCGTGCGCGCATGCTTGAACGACTCGCGATTTCCCAGCTGAAACTCGATCGCCGCCGTGGCAATCATCGTCTGCGGCCACAGTGAATTGACGCTGATGCCGTAACTGGCGAATTCCTCGCTCATGCCCACGGTCAACATGCTCATGCCGTACTTGGTCACCGTATACGGGCTGAACTGGGCAAACCACTTGTTCGCCATGTTCAGCGGTGGCGACAAGTTGAGGATGTGTCCGGCGGATTTCTTCAGATAGGGCAGGGCGGCCTGGCTGCACAGCAACACGGCGCGGGTGTTGATCTGGTGCATCAGGTCGAAACGCTTGAGTTCGATGTGCTGCACGCCAGTCAACTTGATCGCCCCGGCGTTATTGATCAGCGCATCGATGCCGCCGAAATGCTCGTTGGCCTGGGCCAGCGCATGGCGCACCGCGCCTTCATCACGCACGTCCAGTTGCAGCGCCAACGCCTTGCCGCCAGCGGCTTCGACTTCTGCGGCGACGCTGTGGATGGTGCCAGGCAGTTTTGGGTGGGCTTCGGCGCTTTTGGCCGCAATCACGATATTGGCCCCGTCCTTCGCGGCGCGCAGCGCAATCTCACGCCCGATGCCACGGCTGGCGCCAGTGATGAACAGGGTTTTGCCTTGTAGCGACATGCCGATGCTCCTGCTTATTGTCATGTGAGCGGAGGCTCGACAGACAATGTAGCCCAAGAGTCATCGCCATCCCTGTAGGAGCTGCCGCAGGCTGCGATCTTTTGATCTTGTTTTTAAGATCAAGATCAAAAGATCGCAGCCTGCGGCAGCTCCTACAGGGGAATCAGGCGGACATCACTTCGCGGATGTCACGAGCCAGTTCGCGTACGCGTTCTTCTTCGGTGTCCCACGAGCACATGAAGCGTGCGCCGCCCTTGCCGATGAAGGTGTAGAAGCGCCAGTTTTTCGCGGTCAGCGCGGCGATGGCCGGTTCCGAGAGTTGCAGGAACACGCCGTTGGCCTGTACCGGGAACATCAGTTCCACGCCCGGAATGTCGCTGACCAGCTCGGCCAGCAGTTGCGCGCAGTGGTTGGCGTGGCGGGCGTATTTGAGCCAGGCGTCGTTTTCGAGGATGCCGACCCACGGTGCCGAGAGGAAGCGCATTTTCGACGCCAGTTGCCCGGCCTGTTTGCAGCGGTAATCGAAGTCTTCGGCCAGTTTGTGGTTGAAGAACAGGATCGCTTCACCCACCGCCATGCCATTCTTGGTGCCGCCGAAGCACAGCACATCGACGCCGGCCTTCCAGGTCAGGTCGGCCGGCGAGCAGCCGAGGAATGCGCAGGCGTTGGAGAAACGCGCGCCGTCCATGTGCAGGTGCAGGCCCAGCTCTTTGCAGGTGGCGCTGATGGCGCGGACTTCTTCCGGGGTGTAGACGCTGCCGACCTCAGTGGCCTGGGTCAGCGTCACCACGCGCGGTTTCGGGTAGTGGATGTCCTGGCGCTTGAGCGCGACTTCGCGGATCGACTGCGGGGTGATCTTGCCGTTTTCGGTGCCGGCGATCAGCAGTTTCGAGCCGTTGGAGAAAAATTCCGGCGCGCCGCATTCGTCGGTTTCGACGTGAGCGGTTTCCGAGCAGATCACGCTGTGGTAACTCTGGCACAGCGACGACAGCGCCAGCGAGTTGGCGGCGGTGCCGTTGAAGGCGAAAAACACTTCGCAGTCGGTTTCGAACAGATTGCGGAAATGGTCGGCCGCGCGTGCGGTCCATTCATCGTCGCCATAAGCGCGCTGGTGGCCGTGGTTGGCCTGTTCCATGGCGGCCCAGGCTTCAGGGCAGATACCGGAGTAGTTGTCGCTGGCGAATTGTTGGCTCTTGTCGGTCATGGCCGGCTTCCGTGGTCGAGACTCTTGTGAAGGCTCGTGGTCAATGAGGGTGCGCACTTTACCGAAGATCTTCCGGGGAGCACACGGGATGTCGCTGTCAGAAAATTACCAGTTTGTTACCCGATTATGCACGTGACTAAACGCGACGGCGCGCTGGATCTGCTCAAGTGGCTGGCGCTGCTGAGCATGCTGCTCGATCACCTGCGATATGTCGGGATCAGCGCCGATTGGCTGTATGTTCCGGGGCGTCTGGCGTTCCCGTGGTTCTGCCTGGCGATGGCGGCGAATCTTTCCCGAGCCGGCGCGCAGAAGACCGAGTGGCGCTATCTGGGCTGGCTGCTGCTGTTCAGTGCGGTCAGTGAAATTCCCTATCGACTTTACATTCCTGATCCCGACACCTTGAACGTGATGCCCACCCTGGCGCTCGGGTTGCTGGTGGCGCGGGGGTGGCAGGACCGGTCGCCATGGTCGCGGCTTTTGGGCGTCGGTGCCTTATTGCTGTCAGCGCTGTTGTCGCAATGGCTGATGTTCGGCGTGTTTGGCGTGTTGCTGCCGCTGGCGCTGCTGTGGGTGATTCGTCGCCCCTGGTATTTCGGCCTGCTGCCGGGATTGATTTGTCTCGCTGCCAATCAGTGGCAGGTGCTGTATGAGTCGGCGGAGTTTGGCAACTACGTGGCGGTGTTGGGCATCGCGGCATGCTTGATTGCGCCATTGCTTGGGCTGTTCTTGTTGCGACATGCCGGATCCATTCATCCATTGCCCATGCGCCGCTGGGCCTACGCCCTTTATCCCCTGCACTTCCTCATTCTTCTGGCACTACGCATGTCCCTGTAGGAGTTGCCGCACGCTGCGATCTTTTGATCTTCAAAAATCCAGTGTCAAAAGATCGCAGCCTGCGGCAGCTCCTACAGGGGATTGCATTCTCCGAGTCATTTCGAGCCATGTCGTAAACGCACCTTTGCGTGGCGTCCGCAGGCATTTGAGCTGTCTGCGCCGGTCATACCATCGGCATCAAAGGGCACTGCCTTCATTGCCAGTGCCTTACCGAGACGAATGGCGCACAGATGCCGCTGGGAGAGACGCGATGTTCAGCAAGCAAGACCAGATCCAGGGTTACGACGATGCACTGCTGGCGGCGATGAATGCCGAGGAGCAACGTCAGGAAGATCACATCGAACTGATCGCGTCGGAGAACTACACCAGCAAGCGCGTCATGCAAGCGCAAGGCAGCGGCCTGACCAACAAGTACGCCGAAGGTTATCCGGGCAAGCGCTACTACGGTGGTTGCGAGCACGTCGACAAGGTTGAAGCCCTGGCCATCGAGCGCGCCAAGCAACTGTTCGGCGCCGATTACGCCAACGTCCAGCCGCACTCCGGTTCTTCGGCCAATAGCGCGGTGTACCTGGCGCTAATCCAGCCGGGCGACACCATTCTCGGCATGAGCCTGGCCCACGGCGGTCACCTGACCCATGGCGCCAAGGTTTCGTCCTCGGGCAAGCTCTACAACGCGGTGCAGTACGGGATCAACACCGACACCGGGCTGATCGATTACGACGAAGTCGAGCGTCTGGCCGTCGAGTGCAAGCCGAAGATGATCGTTGCCGGGTTCTCCGCCTACTCCAAGACCCTGGACTTCCCGCGTTTCCGCCAGATCGCCGACAAGGTCGGTGCGCTGCTGTTCGTCGACATGGCCCACGTTGCCGGTCTGGTCGCTGCTGGCCTGTACCCGAACCCGCTGCCGTACGCCGACGTGGTCACCACCACCACGCACAAAACCCTGCGCGGTCCGCGTGGCGGGCTGATCCTGGCCAAGTCCAACGAAGAGATCGAGAAGAAGCTCAACGCCGCGGTATTCCCCGGGGCCCAGGGCGGCCCGTTGATGCACGTCATCGCCGGTAAAGCGGTGTGCTTCAAGGAAGCGCTGGAGCCTGGCTTCAAGGCCTATCAGCAACAAGTGATCGACAACGCTCAGGCGATGGCCAGCGTGTTTATCAAACGTGGCTACGATGTAGTGTCCGGCGGCACCGACAACCACCTGTTCCTGGTCAGCCTGATCCGTCAGGGCCTGACCGGCAAAGATGCTGACGCTGCCCTCGGCCGTGCGCACATCACCGTCAACAAGAACGCCGTGCCGAACGACCCGCAGTCGCCGTTCGTGACCTCGGGCCTGCGTATCGGCACCCCGGCCGTCACCACGCGCGGCTTCAAGGTCGCCCAGTGCGAAGTGCTGGCCGGCTGGATCTGCGACATCCTCGACAACCTCGGTGACGCCGATGTTGAAGCGAATGTGGCCAAGAACGTCGCGGCACTGTGCGCCGACTACCCGGTTTATCGCTGAGCGGTTTGGAGTAAATGACTATGCAACGCTATTCGGGCTTCGGCCTCTTCAAACACTCCCTCAGCCACCACGAGAACTGGCAGCGCATGTGGCGCACGCCGACGCCGAAGAAGGTCTACGACGTGGTCATCGTCGGCGGCGGCGGGCACGGTCTGGCGACCGCCTACTACCTGGCGAAAGAGCACGGTATCACCAACGTGGCCGTGGTCGAGAAGGGCTGGCTGGGCGGCGGTAACACCGCGCGCAACACCACCATCGTTCGCTCGAACTACCTGTGGGACGAGTCGGCGCACCTGTACGAACACGCGATGAAACTGTGGGAAGGCCTGTCGCAGGACCTGAACTACAACGTGATGTTCTCCCAGCGCGGTGTCTACAACCTGTGCCACACCCTGCAGGACATCCGTGATTCCGAGCGTCGGGTCAGCGCCAACCGCCTCAACGGCGTCGATGGCGAACTGCTCAATGCCAAGCAAGTGGCCGACGAGATTCCATACCTCGACTGCTCGAAAAACACCCGCTACCCGGTGATGGGCGCGACTGTTCAGCGTCGCGGCGGCGTCGCTCGTCACGACGCCGTGGCCTGGGGCTTTGCCCGTGCCGCCGACGCCTTGGGCGTGGATCTGATCCAGCAGACCGAAGTGATCGGTTTCCGCAAGGAAAACGGCGTGTGCATCGGCGTTGAAACCAACAAGGGTTTCATCGGTGCCAAGCGTGTCGGTGTGGTCACCGCCGGTAACTCCGGGCACATGGCCAAGCTCGCCGGTTTCCGTCTGCCGATTGAATCCCACCCGCTGCAAGCGCTGGTGTCCGAGCCGATCAAACCGATTATCGACAGCGTGATCATGTCCAACGCCGTGCACGGTTACATCAGCCAGTCCGACAAGGGCGACCTGGTGATCGGCGCCGGTATCGACGGTTACAACGGTTACGGCCAGCGCGGTTCGTACCCGGTGATCGAGCACACCATCCAGGCGATCGTCGAGATGTTCCCGGTGCTGTCGCGGGTGCGCATGAACCGCCAGTGGGGCGGCATCGTCGACACCACGCCGGACGCTTGCCCGATCATTTCGAAAACCCCGGTACCGAACATGTTCTTCAACTGCGGTTGGGGCACCGGTGGCTTCAAGGCCACTCCTGGCTCGGGCAACGTGTTTGCCGCGAGTCTGGCCAAGGGTGAAATGCACCCGTTGGCCGCACCTTTCTCCATCGACCGTTTCCACAACGGTGCGTTGATCGATGAACACGGCGCTGCTGCGGTTGCCCACTAACAGGAGAAATCCCCATGTTGCATATCTTCTGTCCTCACTGCGGCGAACTGCGCTCCGAAGAGGAATTCCATGCATCCGGTCAGGCGCACATTCCGCGTCCGCTGGATCCGAACGCCTGCACCGATGAAGAGTGGGGCGACTACATGTTCTTCCGCGACAACCCGCGTGGTCTGCACCACGAACTGTGGGATCACGTCGCCGGTTGCCGCCAGTACTTCAACGTCACCCGCGACACCGTGACCTACGAGATTCTCGAAACCTACAAGATCGGCACCAAGCCGCAATTCACCGACAAGGCTGATTCGGCGAAAACAGCCACGACGGCGCTGGGAGAGAAGGTATGAGCCAGACCAATCGCCTGTCCAACGGTGGACGGATCGACCGCAACAAAGTGCTGAGCTTCACCTTCAACGGTCAGAGCTACAAAGGCTTCGAGGGCGACTCGCTGGCCTCGGCACTGATCGCCAACGGCGTCGACATCATCGGCCGCAGCTTCAAGTATTCGCGTCCACGGGGGATCTTCGCCGCCGGTGCCGAAGAGCCGAACGCCGTGCTGCAGATCGGTGCCACCGAAGCCACGCAAATCCCCAACGTGCGCGCCACGCAACAGGCGCTGTATCAAGGCCTGGTCGCCACCAGCACCAACGGCTGGCCGAGCGTCAACAACGACATGATGGGGATTCTCGGCAAGGTCGGCGGCAAGCTGATGCCGCCGGGTTTCTACTACAAAACCTTCATGTACCCGCAATCGTTCTGGATGACCTACGAGAAGTACATTCGCAAGGCTGCAGGGCTTGGCCGTTCGCCGACCGAAGTCGATCCGGACACCTACGACTACATGAACCAGCACTGCGACGTGCTGATCGTCGGCGCCGGCCCTGCCGGGCTCGCCGCGGCCCTGGCGGCTGCACGCAGCGGTGCGCGGGTGATCCTCGCCGATGAGCAGGAGGAGTTCGGCGGCAGTCTGCTTGATTCGCGCGAAAGCCTCGATGGCAAACCGGCGATCGAGTGGGTGGCCAGCGTCATCGCTGAATTGAAGAGCACCCCGGACGTGCTGCTGTTGCCGCGCGCCACGGTCAACGGCTACCACGACCACAACTTCCTGACC
This sequence comes from Pseudomonas sp. MWU318, assembly GCF_016756945.1. Taxonomy (NCBI): domain Bacteria; kingdom Pseudomonadati; phylum Pseudomonadota; class Gammaproteobacteria; order Pseudomonadales; family Pseudomonadaceae; genus Pseudomonas; species Pseudomonas sp. MWU318. Next base: position 119,505 of record NZ_JAESJL010000012.1, on the reverse strand, counting down.
ATTCACGAACGCCTCACCGATCACCTCGGTGACCGTGCGCCAATTGGTCAGGTGCGTCAGCGCATCCACCGTGTCCGCGCCAAGCGTGTAGTGCTGGCGACCGGCGCCCACGAGCGTCCGCTGGTCTACGGCAACAACGACGTGCCGGGCAACATGCTCGCCGGTGCGGTCTCGACTTACGTGCGCCGTTACGGTGTGGCACCGGGCAAGAAGCTGGTGCTGACCACCAACAACGATCACGCCTATCGCGTTGCGCTGGATTGGCTCGATGCCAGCCTGCAAGTGGTGGCCATCGCCGATGCACGGAGCAATCCGCGTGGTGCGCTGGTGGAAGAAGCCCGCGCCAAAGGCATTCGCATCCTCACCGGCAGCGCCGTGATCGAGGCCCGTGGCAGCAAGCGCGTCACCGCTGCCCGCATCGCCGCGATTGACGTCAAAGCGCACACCGTGACCAGCCCGGGCGAATGGCTCGACTGCGACGTGATCGCCAGTTCCGGCGGTTACAGCCCTGTCGTGCACCTGGCTTCGCACCTCGGTGGCAAGCCGATCTGGCGTGAAGACATCCTCGGTTTCGTACCGGGCGAAGCACCGCAGAAGCGTGTGTGCGTCGGCGGCATCAACGGCGTTTACGGCCTCGGAGATTCGCTGGCCGATGGTTTCGAAGGTGGCGCACGCGCTGCCAGTGAAGCCGGTTTCGCGGTGGTCGAAGGCACGCTGCCAAAAGCGCTGAGCCGTCTCGAAGAAGCGACCCTGGCGCTGTTCCAGGTGCCGCACGAGAAGGGCACCTCGCGTGCGCCGAAACAATTCGTCGACCTGCAGAACGACGTCACCGCCGCCGCCATCGAACTGGCGACCCGCGAAGGTTTCGAGTCGGTCGAACACGTCAAACGCTACACCGCGCTGGGTTTCGGCACCGATCAGGGCAAGCTCGGCAACGTCAACGGCCTGGCCATCGCCGCCCGTTCGCTGAACGTGACCATCCCGCAGATGGGCACCACGATGTTCCGCCCCAACTACACGCCGGTAACGTTCGGCGCGGTAGCGGGCCGTCACTGTGGGCACATTTTCGAACCGGTGCGCTACACCGCTCTGCATCAATGGCACCTGAAAAACGGCGCCGAGTTTGAAGACGTCGGCCAGTGGAAACGTCCATGGTACTTCCCGAAAAACGGTGAAGACATGCATGCGGCGGTGAAGCGCGAATGCAAAGCCGTGCGCGACAGCGTCGGCCTGCTCGACGCCTCGACCCTGGGCAAGATCGACATTCAAGGCCCGGATGCCCGCGAGTTCCTCAACCGCGTGTACACCAACGCCTGGACCAAGCTCGATGTGGGCAAGGCGCGTTACGGCCTGATGTGCAAAGAAGACGGCATGGTTTTCGACGACGGGGTGACGGCGTGTCTGGCCGACAACCATTTCGTCATGACCACCACCACGGGCGGCGCGGCTCGCGTGCTGCAATGGCTGGAGCTGTACCACCAGACCGAATGGCCAGAGATGAAGGTCTACTTCACCTCGGTCACCGACCACTGGGCGACGATGACCCTGTCCGGACCGAACAGCCGCAAGCTGCTCAGCGCCGTGACCGACATTGATCTGAGCAACGAAGCCTTCCCGTTCATGACCTGGAAAGAAGGTCTGGTCGGCGGTGTGCCGGCGCGGGTGTTCCGCATCTCGTTCACCGGTGAGCTGTCGTACGAAGTCAACGTGCAGGCCGACTACGCGATGGGCGTGCTGGAGAAAATCGTCGAGGCCGGCAAGCAGTACAACCTGACGCCGTACGGCACTGAAACCATGCACGTGCTGCGCGCCGAGAAAGGTTTCATCATCGTCGGTCAGGACACCGACGGCTCGATGACTCCGGACGACCTGAACATGGGCTGGTGCGTCGGTCGTACCAAACCGTTCTCGTGGATCGGCCAGCGCGGCATGAACCGTGAAGACTGCGTGAAGGATCAGCGTAAACAACTGGTGGGCCTGAAGCCGATCGACCCGAACGTCTGGCTGCCGGAAGGTGCGCAACTGGTGTTCAACACCAAGCAGGCGATCCCGATGACCATGGTCGGCCACGTGACCTCCAGCTACGCGCACAACTCCCTCGGCTATTCGTTTGCCATGGGCGTGGTCAAGGGCGGTCTCAAGCGTATGGGCGAGCGGGTGTTCGCGCCGCTGGCCGATGGCAGCGTGATCGAGGCGGAGATTGTGTCTTCGGTGTTCTTCGATCCGAAGGGGGATCGGCAGAACATCTGACGGCCTCAAGAACTGTGGGCGGGCGGCTATTCGCGAGCAGGCTCGCTCCCACATTCGACCGCGTTCCCCTGTGGGAGCGAGCCTGCTCGCGAAAGCGGCAGATCAGCCCCCGCAGGAACCAACAGAATTCAGGAAGGTGCTTTATGACCACAGCCAACGTTTACCAACAACGCCCGACCACCGGGGCCCGTGCCGAGTCGTCGCTGCACCATGCCGACCTCGCCAGCCTGGTCGGCAAGGGTCGCAAGAACGCCGGCGTCATCGTGCGTGAAAAGAAACTCCTCGGTCACCTGACCATTCGTGGCGATGGCCACGATGCAGCTTTCGCCGCCGGCGTGCACAAGGCCCTCGGCATCGAATTGCCTGGCGCTCTGAGTGTCATCGTCAAAGGCGAAACCAGCCTGCAATGGATGGGCCCGGACGAGTGGCTGCTGATCGTGCCAAGCGGTGAAGAATTTGCCGCCGAGCAGAAACTGCGCGAGGCGCTGGGCGACCTGCACATCGCGATCGTCAACGTCAGCGGCGGCCAGCAGGTGCTCGAACTGAGCGGGCCGAACGTGCGTCAGGTGCTGATGAAATCCACCAGCTACGACGTGCACCCGAACAACTTCCCGGTCGGCAAAGCGGTGGGCACGGTGTTCGCCAAGTCGCAGCTGATGATCCGCCACACCGCCGAAGATACCTGGGAACTGCTGATCCGCCGCAGCTTCTCGGATTACTGGTGGTTGTGGTTGCAGGATGCGTCGGCCGAATACGGCCTGAGCGTTCAGGCCTGAAAGATCAAGAGCCACCCCCTCACCCCAGCCCTCTCCCCCAAGGGGGAGAGGGGGAAAGGGAGCAGATTTGTGTAGTTTTCGAGCCTGAGTTCGCCGCGATATTTCAGGTCGGCGTAGCTCGAAAGAACACCTCGGTCAGTCCCCTCTACCTCCGGGAGAGGGCTAGGGTGAGGGGCAAAAATCCCCCAGACACCGCGCACAAAAGAACAGGAGTCACCGCACCATGAGCCGCGCCCCAGACACATGGATTCTGACCGCCGACTGCCCCAGCGTGCTCGGCACGGTGGACGCGGTGACGCGTTTTCTGTTCGAGCAGGGTTGCTACGTCACCGAGCACCATTCGTTCGATGACCGGCTCTCGGGTCGTTTCTTCATTCGCGTGGAATTCCGTCAGCCCGACGGCTTCGACGAGCAGTCCTTCCGCGCCGGCCTCGCCGAGCGTGGTCAGGCGTTTGGCATGGTCTTCGAGCTGACTGCGCCGAACTACCGGCCGAAAGTGGTGATCATGGTCTCCAAGGCCGATCACTGCCTCAACGATTTGCTTTACCGCCAGCGCATCGGCCAGTTGTCGATGGACGTGGCGGCGGTGGTCTCCAACCATCCGGACCTCAAGCCGCTGGCCGACTGGCACCAGATTCCCTACTACCATTTCCCCCTCGACCCCAACGACAAACCGGCGCAGGAGCGTCAGGTGTGGCAGGTGATCGAAGAGTCCGGCGCCGAACTGGTGATCCTCGCCCGCTACATGCAGGTGCTGTCACCGGAGCTGTGCCGCAAGCTCGATGGCAAGGCGATCAACATTCATCACTCGCTGCTGCCGGGGTTCAAGGGCGCCAAGCCGTATCACCAAGCCTACAACAAAGGCGTGAAGCTGGTCGGCGCCACGGCGCATTACATCAACAACGACCTCGATGAAGGGCCGATCATTGCCCAGGGTGTCGAGGCGGTGGATCACAGTCATTACCCGGAGGATCTGATTGCCAAGGGGCGGGATATCGAGGGCCTGACTTTGGCCCGGGCGGTTGGTTATCACATCGAAAGAAGGGTGTTTTTGAACGCCAATAGAACTGTCGTTCTTTAGATCGCTAAAAGATCGCAGCCTTCGGCAGCTCCTACAGGGGATGCGACTTATGCAGGAGCTGCCGAAGGCTGCGATCTTTTGATTTACCGAGCACTTAACGCGCTGCCTGCCTGGGCAACGCGGTTCCATAAAAACAACAGCGAGGTGAAAGCATGTCTGGCAATCGTGGTGTGGTGTATCTCGGCGCTGGCAAGGTCGAAGTACAGAAAATCGACTATCCGAAAATGCAGGACCCGCGTGGCAGGAAGATCGAGCACGGGGTGATTCTGCGTGTGGTGTCCACCAACATTTGTGGCTCCGACCAGCACATGGTGCGCGGCCGTACCACGGCGCAGACCGGTCTGGTGCTGGGCCACGAAATTACCGGCGAAGTGATCGAAAAGGGTTCCGACGTCGAGAATCTGAAGATCGGCGATCTGGTCTCCGTACCGTTCAACGTGGCTTGCGGGCGCTGCCGTTCCTGCAAGGAGCAACACACCGGCGTCTGCCTGACCGTCAACCCGGCCCGTGCCGGCGGTGCTTACGGTTACGTCGACATGGGCGACTGGACCGGCGGCCAGGCCGAATACGTGCTGGTGCCGTACGCTGACTTCAACCTGCTGAAACTGCCGGATCGCGACAAGGCCATGGAGAAAATCCGCGACCTGACCTGCCTCTCCGATATCCTCCCGACCGGTTATCACGGTGCAGTCACGGCGGGCGTTGGCCCGGGCAGCACCGTTTACATCGCGGGCGCCGGCCCGGTCGGTCTGGCCGCTGCGGCCTCGGCGCGTCTGCTGGGGGCGGCGGTGGTGATCATCGGCGACGTCAACACCATCCGCCTGGCGCACGCCAAGGCTCAGGGTTTTGAAGTGGTCGACCTGTCCAAGGACACGCCGCTGCACGAGCAGATCGCCGAGCTGCTGGGCGAGCCGGAAGTCGATTGCGCGGTGGATTGCGTGGGCTTCGAAGCGCGCGGCCACGGGCATGACGGGGTGAAAGCCGAAGCCCCGGCCACCGTGCTCAACTCGTTGATGGGCGTGGTGCGCGTCGCCGGCAAAATCGGTATTCCGGGCCTGTACGTGACCGAGGATCCGGGTGCCGTGGACGCCGCCGCGAAAATGGGCAGCCTGAGCATCCGCTTCGGTCTGGGCTGGGCCAAATCCCACAGCTTCCACACCGGCCAGACCCCGGTGATGAAGTACAACCGCCAACTGATGCAGGCGATCATGTGGGACCGCATCAACATCGCCGAAGTGGTCGGCGTGCAGGTCATCAGCCTCGACCAGGCGCCGGAAGGCTACGGCGAGTTCGATGCGGGTGTGCCGAAGAAGTTTGTGATCGATCCGCATCGGTTGTTCAGTGCGGCGTAAGTAAAGAGGGCGACCCACGGGTCGCCTTTTTTTAGATCAAAAGATCGCAGCCTTCGGCAGCTCCTACAGGGATCGATGTGGGAGCTGCCGAAGGCTGCGATCTTTTGATTTTTGCAATCAGAGGGCTGCCAAAGCGCCTTGGTACAGCACCGGACCCGTCGGCTGCCCGGTCGGCGAACCACCTTTCGGCTCCAGACTCACCGCCAGCGCAATCTGCTGGCCGATCAAGACTTTCTGCGCCGCGCTCAACTCGACCTTGCCTTTGCCGCCTGCAGGAATCACCCCCAGCGAAATCGGCTTGCCGTCTGCCGGTATCGCCCACAGTTCCAGGCTGCGATCTGGCCCGACTGCCGCCAATGTCAGCGGTTCGACTTGCAGATAGTCTGCATGCGCTTCGACCTTCAGCGCCGGTTGCGCGTCGGCACTCAGCAGGGTGGCGCGGTAGCGGGCGTCGTCGCGGTTGTACAGGGAGCCGAGGAATACCAGCACCACGATCGAGCAGAGTGCGGCGGTGACTCGCAGCCAGTTCCAGAGCGGACGTTTTTCCGGGACGTGCAGCACTTGCGGCTCTATGCGTGCGGTGATGCCTCGCCACACCCGATCCGGCACCGATTGCTCTGGTACTGCGTCGGTCAGGCTGGCAAGGCTTTCCTGCCAGTGAGCGAGTTCTGTGCGCAGTGCTGCATCGTCCAGCAGCAATTGTTCAAAGCGCCGACGCGCCGCCGCCGACATCAGGCCAATGGCGTAATCGGCAGCGAGGGCGCGGCGCAGGGCGGGGGTCTGGTAGTTCATGATTCAAGGCACCTGCGCAGACGTTCCATGCCACGGCGAATCCACGATTTCACCGAACCCAGCGGCGCGGCCAGGTGTTCGGCCAGTTCCGCGCAGGACAGGCCCTGAAAGTAAGCGACGCTGATCGACTGGCGCTGCATGCCGTCGAGGGTGTCCAGGCAACGGTGCAATGCGCTGGCTTCGCGGCTGCTGTTCAACAGGTCGTGAGCCGAAGGGCCTTCGTCCGGCAGTGTGTCCTGTTCGAAATCGGTCAGCGGCCGTTCGCGTTGTTTGCGCAACTGGTCAATGGCCTGATGGCGGGTGATGTTGATCATCCAGGTCAACGGTGCCGACAAATGGGCTTCATAGCGTGAGGCGTTGTTCCAGATGCGCACGAAGCTTTCCTGCAGCACTTCCTCGGCCAGATCCGCCCGGCCCATGAAGCGCAAGGCCACGCCGTGCAGGCGCGGGCCGACGCTGCGATAGAGGGTTTCGAACGCAGCACGATCGCCCAGTGAGCACTGGGCCAACAGCTGGCGCAACTGATCGGGGTCGGCGATGGAAATGACGGCTCTCCAGGCAATGGGCGGGCGACGAGGGCGCTGCTCGGGCTGTTCACAGGCTAGTTCAGCGACAGCGCTTGTGCCATTCATCTCGGGTTATCCGCGGTTTCACGTTTTATATACGTGGCTATGCTGAAAATGGATGCGCCGGCGAGGAACATGCCGGTTGAAACCCGGTCAAATCGGCAGTTTTGCCGCTCATAGACGGGCGGTTACCACAGCGCAAGAGGATGTCTGAATGAAGATTTCACGCGGTATTGCCTTGGCTTCACTGATGACCCTTGCAGCGAGCCCGGTGTTTGCCGGCTTCAGTCTGGACGATGTGACAAAAGCGGCTGCAAGCATGCAGGGTGGCAACGCTGCGACCGCCGCCGCGCCGACCTCGGAAACCGCCGGTTTGCTGCAAGCCGTTACCGGTCTCGGTGTTACGCCTCAGCAAGCCGTCGGTGGCACCAGCGCCATGCTCGGCCTGGCCAAGAATCAGTTGAGCAGCACCGATTATTCGCAGTTGGCCAAAGAAGTGCCGGGCATCGACAAACTGTCGGGCGGCAGCGGCAACCTGGCGGCGTTGAGTGGTTTGCTGGGTTCGTCGGGCAAGTCGGCCGGGCTGGAAAACGCGCTGGGCAACGTCAAGGACACCAACGACCTGAACAATGCCTTCGGTGCGTTGGGCATGGACAGCGGCATGGTCGGCCAGTTTGCCCCGGTGTTGCTCAAGTACCTGGGTGACCAAGGCGTCGGCGGCCCGCTGCTGCAGAGCCTGGGCAGCATCTGGGGCGCCGGCACCGGTAGCTGATTCAGCCGCGCTCGTAGCGCTCGCCGCGCAGTTCGCTGATGCGCTGATCCTTCTCGGTCCAGAGCTGGTTGACCCAGTTCTGGACCTGCTGGCGAAACTGCGGATCGTTCTCGTAATCGCCCTGCGACAGTGCCGGGTCGAGTTCGCGGGTCTGGATGTCGACAATCACCCGCGGCACGCTGCCGCTGATCAGGTCCCAGAACCCCGGAATCTTCTCCTGTGGATAAACCACGGTCACGTCGAGCAGCGCATCCAGCTGTTCCCCCATCGCCGCAAGAACAAACGCCACACCTCCCGCCTTGGGTTTGAGCAGATGCTTGAACGGTGACTGCTGCTGCGCGCTTTTCGCTGCGGTGTAGCGGGTGCCTTCCAGATAATTCACCACCGTCACCGGCTGGCGTTTGAACAGCTCGCAGGCCTGTTTGGTGATTTGCAGATCCTTGCCCGCCAGTTCCGGGTGCTTGGCGAGGAACGCCTTGGTGTAGCGCTTCATGAACGGGTAATCCAGCGCCCACCACGCCAGACCGAGGAACGGCACCCAGATCAGTTCTTTCTTGAGGAAGAACTTGAAGAACGGCGTGCGCCGGTTGAGGGTCTGGATCAGCGCCGGAATGTCGACCCACGACTGATGGTTGCTGATGACCAGATACGAAGTGTCACCGCGCAGGTCTGCGCCGCCGCGGATGTCCCATTGGGTGGGAATGCACAGGCGAAAGATCAGTTTGTCGATCTCGGCCCAGGTCTCGGCAATCCACATCACCGCCCACGAGGCGTAATCGCGCCAGCGCCCGGGCGCGATCAGCTTGAGCAGGGCAAAGACCAGCAACGGCCCGATCAGGATCAGGGTGTTGAGCAACAGCAGCAGGGTGACGAAACAGCCGGTGAGCAGGCGGCGCATAAGCAACTCTATGAAGGCGGATGGGCGCGCCATGATAAGTGTCTTCGGGTGACAGGCCAAATCGATGGTGACGAATGTTTCACCTTTTAACCCTTAAGATCAAAAGATCGCAGCCTTCGGCAGCTCCTACCCGATCGCTGTAGGAGCTGCCGAAGGCTGCGATCTTTTGATCCTGATTGAGCCGAACGAATTCAAAGGCCACGGTCTAAAATCCCGTTGCCCAACTCCCCAAGGAAGCCCTCTACGTGAAATCCCTCCTTGCACTGTTTGCCCTCGTCGCCCTGCCGGTCATGGCAGCCGAACCGACCCTGTACGGGCGTTATGAATACATCGCGCTGCCGGAAATCGGCGGTGAGGTGCTCAAGGCCAAGATGGACACCGGCGCGCTGACCGCCTCGCTGTCGGCCAAGGACATCGAGACTTTCACCCGCGACGGCGAGAACTGGGTGCGCTTCCGTCTCGGCACCAAGGACGCCAGCAACAAGGTCTACGAGCACAAGATCGCGCGGATCAGCAAGATCAAGAGCCGCTCGGACGAAGAGGACGAAGGCGACAGCACTGAAGTCGCCAAACGCCCGGTGGTCGATCTGGAACTGTGCCTGGGCAACGTCAAGCGCACCGTTGAGGTCAACCTGACCGACCGCAGCAACTTCAACTACCCGCTGCTGATCGGTGCCAAGGCCCTGCGCGAGTTCGGCGCGGCAGTGAACCCGGCGCGGCGTTTCACCGCCGACAAGCCGGACTGCTAAGTGGTCTCATTGACGTAACGTCAGGCTTGGGGCACCGTTCGCGCACTTAACCCATGGGCTCGGACGCCATGCCTCATATCCTGATTGTCGAAGACGAAGCGGCGATTGCCGACACGCTGATTTTTGCCCTGCAGGGCGAGGGGTTCGCCACCACGTGGCTGAGCCTCGGCGCGGCGGCGCTGGAGTTTCAACGGCAGACCCCGGCTGACTTGATCATTCTCGATATCGGCCTGCCGGACATCAGCGGTTTCGAAACCTGCAAACAGCTGCGGCGCTTCAGTGAAGTGCCGGTGCTGTTCCTCAGCGCCCGGGACGCCGAGATCGATCGGGTGGTGGGGCTGGAGATCGGCGCCGACGATTACGTGGTCAAGCCGTTCAGCCCGCGTGAGGTTGCGGCGCGGGTACGGGCGATTCTCAAGCGCATGGCGCCGCGTCCTGTGGTCGAAGCGTCCTCGACGCTGTTCCGCATCGATGCCGAGCGCGTGCAGATCACCTACCGCGGCCAGCCATTGAGCCTGACCCGCCACGAATTCCGCCTGTTGCAATGCCTGCTCGAACAACCGCAGCGAGTCTTCAGTCGCGAGCAATTGCTCGATGCGCTGGGGGTTGCCGCCGACGCCGGCTACGAGCGCAGCATCGACAGCCACATCAAAAGCGTGCGCGCCAAATTGCGCCTGGTGCGGGCCGATGCCGAGCCGATCCAGACCCATCGCGGCCTCGGTTACAGCTACAGCCCGGGGCACAGCTGATGTCGTTGGGGCTGCGGATTTTTCTGGTGTATGTGCTGTTTATCGGCCTGACCGGTTACTTCGTGCTCAACACGGTGATGGAAGAAATCCGCCCCGGCGTGCGCCAGTCCACCGAAGAAACCCTGGTTGACACCGCCAACCTGATGGCGGAGATTTTGCGTGATGATTTCAAGGCCGGCACGCTCAGCGAAAACCGCTGGCCCGAATTGTTGCGTGCCTACGGTGAACGCCAGCCGCAGGCGACCATTTGGGGTTTGCCGAAAAATCAGGTCAACCACCGCATTTACGTCACCGACGCCAAAGGCATCGTGGTGCTGGATTCCAGCGGCGTGGCGGTCGGTCAGGATTACTCGCGCTGGAACGACGTCTACCTGACTTTGCGTGGTGAGTACGGCGCTCGTTCGAGCCGCAGCGATCCGAATGATGCGAACTCCTCGGTGATGCACGTCGGTGCGCCGATCCGCGACAACGGCCGGATCATCGGCGTGGTTACCGTGGCCAAACCCAACAGCTCATTGCAGCCTTATGTCGATCGCACTGAGCGGCGTTTGCTGTTTTACGGTGCCGGGCTGATCGGCCTCGGTCTGCTGTTCGGCGCTTTGTTGTCGTGGTGGCTGAGCCGCGCGCTGCACCGTTTGACCGGGTATGCGCAGGCGGTGAGCGAAGGCCGGCGAGTGGAAGTGCCGCATTACCGTGGCGGTGAACTGGAACAACTGGCCACAGCGGTGGAGCAGATGCGCACCCAGCTCGAGGGCAAGGCTTACGTCGAACGCTACGTGCACACCCTGACCCATGAATTGAAGAGTCCGCTGGCGGCGATTCGCGGTGCCGCGGAATTGCTGCAGGATGAGATGCCAGCGATTCAGCGCCTGCGTTTTGTCGGCAATATCGACAGCGAAAGCGCGCGGATGCAGCAACTGATCGAGCGGCTGCTGAACCTGGCGCAAGTGGAGCAGCGTCAGGGGCTTGAAGAGCGGGTGGCGGTGCCGCTGGCGGCGCTTGTCGATGAACTGTTGCAAGCGCAGGCTGCGCGGATCGAAGGCCGGCGTCTCAGGATCGAGCAGGCGATTGCACCGGACCTGATGCTGATCGGCGAGCCGTTTCTGCTGCGTCAGGCGCTGGGCAACCTGCTGGAGAATGCGCTGGATTTCACCCCGGTCGCCGGGTTGCTGCGTTTCAGTGCCGAACGTGTCGGGGAACAGGTCGAGTTGCGCTTGTTCAACGAAGCCGCCCCGATTCCCGAGTACGCCTTGCCGCGCTTGAGTGAACGGTTTTACTCATTGCCGCGTCCGGACAGTGGGCGCAAGAGCACCGGGTTGGGGCTGAACTTCGTGGCAGAGGTGGCCAAGTTGCATGGCGGCCAACTGTCGATCAGCAACGTGTCGGGCGGTGTGCAAGCCGTTCTGAGCCTGCCCTGAAACCTGACGGACAGGCGCAAGCTCAGGGTGTGGACGAGGCCGCTGCGGTGTGCTGAAGCTTTTTCCGATGGGCGAAGTTCAACGCTGGCTGCTCCACCAGACGCCATGAAGCGATTGCCAGCGCGATCACGATCAGCGCCGAGACAAACATGGACGGCAGAAAGCTCAGGTGGGACTTGTTGATGACCAGTTGCTGGACCGGGAACGCATACAGGTAGATTCCGTAAGAAATATCGAATCGGCCCCGGATACTTTTGTCGACGTAGAGCAGGCCCAGACTCAGGGTGACCAGCGCACAGCCCAGCGTCGCCAGCACTGTGGCCAATGGGGTGCCGACACTGAGGCAGATCAATCCGGTCCCGACCGCCAGAGCGATCGCCAGCACACGGGGATTGCTGAGGTACTGTCTGTGAAAGGCAATCACGGAACCGGCAAAGAAGGCGATACCAGCACCGCAGTAGGTCGCCAGTTTTTGCGCCATGGCGCCGGACACTGCACTACTCAAGACATACGTTGCCACGGCAAACCCCGTCAGCAGGATCCATGGCAACAGGGCTTTTCTATAAAGACCGAGGGCCGCCGCCAGCAGCAAGTAAAAGCCGAATTCGATCTTCAGCGTCCAGAGGCTGCCATTGAAGGACTCGTTGAAGATAAATCCATCGGTAATCTGTTCGATGGTGGCCCGACCGAAAACCGAGATGCGCAAGAAGTCGAGCGCTGCACTTGAGCCTGTGACATAGCCTTCGGCAAAGAGTGCGCCGGCAATATAAGTCATAGCGAAGGCGCAGAGGATCAGTGCCGGAAATATGCGGGCAACGCGCTTGGTCAGGTAGTCGGTAAAGCTTGTGGAATTGACGAAGCTGCGGGTGATCAGCAGGCCGGAGATCGCAAAGAACGCGGTCACGGCGATCCCGCCCAGCGAGTTGAAGCCGGCGATGCCCGGCTCTGGCAGACCCCACAGCGCAAAGTGATGGCTGACCAGCACCATGAGTGCCGCAATGTGCCTGATCAAGTCGAATGAGTTGTTGCGCAACGTACGGGCCCTTTAGTTGAACATTGCCAGGATTGAAAGGAAAAAGCGTTTTACAGGTATTTCCACACAAAGCCCACATAACCTCCACAACAAAACCATACATCGCTTTCAGACTCGCTCCATTCCAACAAGGGAGCGTTCTCATGAATAGAAGTCTCACAATAAAGCTCGGGGTGATTGCCCTGTTGATCCTGCTGTTGCTGATACCGCTGCTGATGATTGACGGCATCATCGATGATCGCCAGCAACTGCGCGACGGCGTGCTCGAAGACATCGCCCGCAGCTCCAGCTACAGCCAGCAACTGAGCGGGCCGGTGATGGTAGTGCCGTATCGCAAAGTGGTGCGCACCTGGAAGATCAACGAGAAAACCAGTCAGCGCTATGAGGAGCTCGGCGAAGAGCGCGGTCGCTTGTACTTTCTGCCGGAGCGCTTCGAGCTCGACGGCCAGGTGCAGACCGAGCTGCGCAATCGCGGTATTTACGAAGCGCGACTGTTCCATGCCGACAATCGCATCAACGGGCATTTCTCGTTGCCGGCGCAGTTGGGGATCAAGGAAGACTTTGCCGATTACCAGTTCGACGCGCCGTTTCTGGCGGTGGGCATCAGCGATATTCGCGGCATTGAAAACGCGCTGAAACTGGAACTCGATGGCCAACGTCTGGACTTCGTGCCCGGCACCCAGGTGGGCTGGCTCGGCGAAGGCGTGCGGGTCACGCTGCCGGCGCTGGATACCCGCAACGCTACGGAGCTGACCTTCGGTTTCGACCTGCGCCTGCAAGGCACCGGTTCGTTGCAGGTGTTGCCGGTGGGCAAAAGCAGTCACGTCAGTCTTGCCGCCAACTGGCCGCACCCCAGTTTTGTCGGCAACTTCCTGCCGGGCAAACGCGAGATCAGCGACCAGGGTTTCAGCGCTGATTGGCAGACCACATTTTTCTCCACCAACCTGCAAGAAGCCATGAGCCGTTGCGTGATGGGCAATGACTGCGAGGCGTTCAACGGGCGCAGTTTTGGTGTGAGTTTCATCGATCCGGTGGACCAATATCTGAAGAGTGATCGGGCGATCAAATATGCGCTGTTGTTCATCGTCCTGACGTTTGCCGGTTTCTTCCTGTTCGAGGTGCTCAAGAGTCTGGCGGTGCACCCGGTGCAATACGCATTGGTCGGGGTGGCGCTGGCGTTTTTCTACCTGTTGCTGTTGTCGTTGTCGGAGCACATCGGCTTTGCCCTGGCGTATCTGCTGTCGGCCAGTGGCTGTGTGCTGTTGATCGGGTTTTATGTTTGCCACGTGCTGCACAGCGTGCGCCACGGCCTGAGTTTTTCTGCGGGATTGGCGGCGTTGTATGGCCTGCTGTATGGCCTGCTGAGCGCCGAGGATTACGCGTTGCTGATGGGTTCGCTGCTGTTGTTCGGCTTGCTTGGTGTGTTCATGGTGCTGACGCGCAAACTCGACTGGTACGGGATCGGGCAGAAACCGGCCAGGCCGCTGGAATTTGATGTGGGGGGGATGCAATGAGCGGGTTGCGGGAGGATCAGCGCTGGAAGGAAGAATTGGTGACGCGGATTGTCGGGTTTCTGCCTGTGGATGCGAGTTGGTGCCATCGCTGGCAAGCCAGCTCCCACAGGGTTTGTGCTGAAACAGAGGTCTCTGCCATACCAAAATCCATTGTGGGAGCTGGCTTGCCAGCGATGAGGCCAGAACAGGCGCGGCCGACTTAAGGCTTGGGCATCGTGGCGACCATGGACGGTCGCTGGCTCACCTCGAAATACCAGTTGGCCAGTTGCGGATTGGCGCTGCGCCAGTCCAGATCCGGATGACGCAGATCGATGTAGCCCAGTGCGCAAGCGACGCTGATTGCGGCCACGTCGAAGTGGCTGGTCAGCTCGGCGATGGCGTCACTTTCCAGATAGGCCAGGGCGCGGCGGATCTTCTCGCGCTGGGCATCGAGCCATTCGTCCCAGTGCTTTTCCGGGGCGCGCAATACCAGTTCGTAACGCACCATCACCGAGGCGTCCATGATCCCGTCGGCCAGCGAGGCCAGGGTCAGGCGCCGCCAGCGGGCCGAACCTTCGCGAGGGATCAGCGGATTGCCGACGTGCTGCTGGTCGAGGTATTCGAGGATCACGCGGCTGTCATGGATCACGCTGCCGTCGGCCAGATGCAGGGCGGGAATCTTGCCCAGCGGGTTGTCGGCGTTGAGCGCAGCGTCCGGGCTGACCGGAGTGAGGACGCAGTCTTGCAGGGCGACGCGATCCTGCTGGCCCGTCTCGTGCAACAGCACCATCACTTTGCGCACGAACGGGGAGAGCGTGTTGTGGAACAGGGTCATGCTGGGGGCGGACATTGGCAAACCTCGGTGGTCATCGAAGAACAGCAGGTTAGCCGTAGGAGCTGCGGAACGCTGCGATCTTTTGATCTTCATTTTAAAAAAGCATAAAGATCAAAAGATCGCAGCGTGCCGCAGGTCCTACAGGTATTCAGCTTCGCGGCAATAAACCTCTTATGGCCAGAAACGTCGGCACACCCAGCCCGACCCAGCTCAACGCATCCCAGATTCCATCCCCCAACAACGCCGCGAACAGCCCCGCCGCACTCAGCAGCGCAATAACCAGCGGCGTGCTGAACACTTTCCAGAAACTCGACTGACGCGGCTTCATGCAGCAGCCTCCGCCGTCACCGGTTTCACCGGTTTCACCGCTTTACGCCGTATCACCCACAGATACACGCCGCTGCCGAGGACAATGATGGTCAGCACGTCGAGGGTTGCCCAGAGGATCTTCATCGGCATGCCGCCGTAGTCGCCGAAGTGCAGCGGCTGGGACATGCCCATGGCGTCCATGTACCACGGGCGCTCGGCCACAGCGGTGACCCGCAGGGTGCTGGCGTCGATCAGCACCGGCGTCAGCAGGTGCGAGGTCAGGTGCGTGCCGCCCTTCATGAACACCGCGTAATGGTGCTCGCTGGAAAAACGCGTACCGGGGAAGGCGATGAAGTCCGGATTCATCCCCGGCGCCACGTCACTGGCGATGTCGAGCAGGCGGGTGGCGGGGGCCAGTCGGGTCAGCGGCGGGGCATCGCGGTAGGGCGCGACCATGGTGCTCAGCGTGTCATTGCGCCACGCGGCGATGAGCAGATCGGCGCAGGCGCTGATCACTCCGGTGACGCCGACCACCAAGGCCCAGGTCAGGGTGACGATGCCGATCAGGTTGTGCAGGTCGAGCCAGCGCAGGCGGGTGGACTTGTCCTGACGCACGGTGCCGAACTGCAAGCGGCGCATGAACGGCAGGTAGAGCACCGTACCCGAGATGATCGCGACCACGAACAGCACGCCCATGAACGCCAGCAGCAATTTGCCCGGCAACCCGGCGAACATGTCCACGTGCAGGCGCAGGATGAACAGCATCAGCCCGCCATTGGCCGACGGGGTTTCCAGCGCTTCACCGGTGCGCGCATCGAGCATGAAGGTGTGCGACGAGTTCGGTTCGGTGCCGGCGGTTTTCGCCATGATCGTCAGTACGGCGTTGGGTTCGTCGTCTTCGAAACCGAAGTATTGCACCACGTCGCCGGGGCGATGCTTTTCTGCGGCCTCGACCAGTTGCGCCAGGTTCAGGCGCGGCGTGTCGGCGGGCATCTCGCGTACTTGCGGGGCATCGCCAAGCAAATGCTCGATCTCGTGATGGAAGATCAGTGGCAGGCCGGTCAATGCCAGCAACAGCAAAAACGCGGTGCAGATCAGGCTGGTCCAGGTGTGGATGAACGACCAGCGGCGAATTGTTTTACTTTTCATTTCATGACCTTCAAAAACACCGAAGCCGTCCATGAAGGACGGCTTGGTGACAGGACCTGTTTCAGCTCACGCGGTTACCACTTGTAGGTGGCGCTGGCGACGACGCTGCGCTGGTCGCCGTAGTAGCAATAGAAGCCGTCGCAGGTGGAGATGTAATCCTTGTCGAACAGGTTGGTGGCGTTGACCGCGACCGATGCACCTTTGAGGCTGTTGTCCAGGCGGCCCAGGTCGTAATGCACGGAGGCGTCGAACACCGTGTAAGCATTGGCCTTGCCCAGCCAGGTGTTGCCCTGGTCGCCATAGGTGTTGCCGGTGTAACGCACGCCACCGCCGATACCGAAGCCGTCGAGCACGCCGCTGTGCCAGGTGTAATCAGTCCACAGCGAAGCTTGCTGGTTTGGCATCAGTTGCAGGCGGTTGCCTTTGTAGTCGCCTTTCTGCACTTCGGACTTGGCCAGGGTGTAGGCGGCAATCACTTTCAGGTTATCGGTGACGTCCGAGGTCGCCTCCAGTTCCAGGCCTTTGACTTTCACTTCGCCGGTCTGGCTGGTGATCGGGGTGTTGCCGACGGTGGTGGTGACCGCGACGTTTTTCTGTGTCAGGTCATACACGGCGGCGGTCAGCAGGGTCTTGCTGCCCGGTGGCTGGTACTTCACGCCCATTTCCCATTGCTTGCCTTCGGTCGGCTTCAGCGAACCGGTGGAGGAGGCGTCGGCGCCGGTGGTTGGCTGGAAGGATTCGGCGTAGGAAATGTACGGTACGAAGCCTGAGTCGAACACGTAGCTGAGGGCTGCGTTACCGCTGAAATTCTTGTCGCGCTGGGTGTTGGTGGCGTCGGCCTTGTTGAAGAATCTGGTGCCGGTGTGGACCCAGTCTTCACGACCGCCCAGCGTCAGGCGCCATTGGTCGAGGGCCATCTGATCCTGCACATAGAGGCCGGTCTGGTAGGTCTTCTGGTCGTAGTCGTAATACGCCGTCGAGCGATCCGGACGAACGATCGGCTGGCCGTAGATCGGGTTCAGCACGTTGGTTTTCAGGCCGTCACCGTAGATCGACAGGTAGTTGGTGTTGCTGCGCTGGTGATCCAGCCCCAACAGCACGGTGTGGCGAATGTCACCGGTGGCGAAGTCGGCCTGGAAGTTGTTGTCCACCGCGAACTGGCTGATGTCTTCGTCAACGCTGGTGCTGGTGCGCCCGACGTTACCTTGATCGTCCACCATGGTGTAGGGGTAGGAACCGACGGTCAGGGCCTGGAACGACAGGTCCGATTTGGTGTAACGCAGGTTCTGCTTGAACTGCCAGACATCGTTCAGCCGGTGTTCGAAGGCATAGCCGAGCGCGTAGTAAGTGCGGTCGTAGTATTCCCAATCCGGGTCGCCGAGGTTTTTGTGGTGCGAAACGCTACCGAACGGCATGTCGATCTTGGTGCCCTGCACCGGCAGGAACTGGCTGGTAATGCCGGTATCGTCGCGGGTGAACTGGCTCAGCAAGGTGAATTTGGTGTCGTCGTCGATGTTCCAGGTCAGGCTCGGTGCGATGTTGTAGCGCTTGTTTTCGATGTGATCGATTTGCGTGTCGCTGTCGCGCACCACACCGCTGATGCCGTACAGAAACTGCCCGGCATCGTCGATCTTGCCGGTGCTGGCGAAATTGATCTGGCGATGGTTGTCGCTGCCGTACTGCAACTGGATTTCGCTGCTGGCGTCGCTGCTCGGGCGCCGGCTGACCATGTCCAGCAGGCCGCCCGGCGGGGTCTGGCCGTAGACGGAGGAGGCCGGGCCGCGCAGCAGGGCGAGACGATCGAGGTTCCAGGTTTCCTGTTTCGGGTTGGCGTATACGCCTTTTGGCAGGGGCAGGCCATCGAGGAACTGGGTCGGCTCGAAACCGCGCACGCGCAGCCAGTCGGCGCGGGTGTCGCTGCCGTAGCTGCTGGCAGTGATGCCCGGCATGTAGCGCACGGCGTCATCAAGGCTGTGCACGCTGCGGTCGTCCATTTGCTGACGGGTCGCGACCGAGATCGAGCGCGGTGCTTCGACCAGCGCAGTGTCGGTCTTGGTGCCGGCGGCAGTGCGGGTGGCGGTGTAGCCTTCGACCGGACCCCAGGCGCTTTCGTAGTTTTCCACGCCGATCACTGCGGTTTCCGGCAGCGCTAGTGTTCCTTCTGGGACGGCAACCAGGGTGTAGGTGCCAGCGCTGCTTTGTTCCAGTTGCAGACCGGTGCCACGCAGGGCGGCACGCAGCGCGCCGGCGGCATCGTATTGGCCGCTGACCGGTGCCGAGGTCTTGCCGGCGGCCAGCGACGGATTCAATGACAGCGCGAGGCCGCCCTGGCTGGCGATCTGGTTCAGGGTGGTCGACAGCGGAGCGGCCGGCAAATTGTAGGCGCGCACGCTGGACGCCTGTTCAGCAGCGAGTAACGGGCTGCTGAGCAGCGGCGCGCTGAGGGCAATGGCGACGGCCAGCAGACTGGGGCGCAACAAGGTGTCTAGCGAACGGGACATGCGAAGGCTCCTGAATGGAAATATTTCTCAATTGCCTGTGTGCCGGACGAGAATTGAAAAGTGATAGGGCTGGATGAAAATAATTTCGATTAACTGAAAGTGGGGCTGCTGATTCGCGTGGCAACATTGGTTTTGTGCAGGTGCGGGCGGCCCCATCGCTGGCAAGCCAGCTCCCACAGGTTCAGCGCAGCTCACAGAATTGGTATTCACCATCGATCTCTGTGGGAGCTGGCTTGCCAGCGATGGCGGCCGCTCGGGCACCAGATAAATCAGGGCTTTGTATCTGCTTTGGCCACCGTGACCCAAAACGGTGTATGCCGCTCGATCTGCACCGGCAGGGTCGGCAGCAGGGCGCTCAAGGCCTTGTCGGTGTCGTGCAGCGGGAAGCTGCCGGTGATGCGCAGGTCAGCGACTTCCGGCGTCACGCCCAGATGCCCTCGGCGATAACGACCGAGTTCGTGCACCAGATCGCCGAGCCGTGCGTTGTCCACCACCAGCATGCCGCGGGTCCAGGCATCGGCGCCGGGCGTGAGCGCGGCGACCGTGTCGAGGCCGTCATTGCGGATCAGCACTTGCTGGCCTTCACGCAGGATCTGCTCTTCAGGATGGCTTTGCGGATGCGCCGCCACCGCCGACTGCAACACGCTCAAGCGTGTGCCTTGGTCTTCACGCTTGACCAGAAACCGCGTGCCCAACGCGCGCATGCTGCCTTCGCGGGTCTCGACGATGAACGGCCGCGCATCACCGTGACCGGTCTCGACCATGATCTCGCCTTCCTGCAATACGATCAGCCGCTGCCTGGCATCGAAGCGCACATCCACCGCGCTGTGGGTGTTGAGATTGAGCACGGTGCCATCGGCCAGGCGCACCGTGCGCTGCTCGCCGGTGGCGGTGCGTTGATCGGCGAGCCAGTAATCCAGCGGCAAGTAGCGATCACCGGCAAACAGCGCCAGCCCGATCACCGCCACCACGCTGGCCAAGCCGCTGCCGAGCTTGCGCACACGGCGTCGAATGCCTTCGCGCGATTGCAGCAAGGCTGCGCGAGCCGGGCCGTTGGCGACGTTGAAACGCTGATCGAGCATGCCTAGCTGGCGCCAGGCGCGGGCGTGTTCTTCATGGGCCGCATGCCACTTGGCGAACTCCTCGCGCTCCAGTGGACTGCCGGAATCCAGCGACAACTGCCAGGCAATCGCCGCGTCCAGCACCTGAGCCGAGACCGGTTTGGAACTCGCCGGATTCATGTCGGCTCACCGTAGAGGGCGATGTAGCACTGGCGAATGCCTTGCGCGAGGTATTGCCGCACGCGGGGTACCGAGACGCCGAGCTTCTCGGCGATTTCGCCATGGCCGAGGCCGTCAAGGCGGTTATACAGGAAAGCGGCGCGGGCCTTGGTCGACAGTTTGCCGAGCAGGCGATCGATGGCCTTGAGGTCTTCGAGGATCAGTTGCTGTTCTTCCACCGAAGGCTGTTCGCCTTCGGGGATCAGCATCAATTCGGTGAGGTAGGCCTGCTCCAGCGCGGCGCGGCGGAAGTAATCGAACAACAGGCCCTTGGCGATCGCCACCAGAAACGCCCGGGGTTCGCGCGGCGTCAGCAATTCATCGCGACCGAGCAAACGCACGAAGGTGTCCTGACTGAGGTCTTCGGCCCGCTGCGGGCACGCCACGTTGCGCCGCAACCAGCTCAGCAGCCAACCGCGATGGTCGCGATACAACGCACCGACGAGTTCACTGTGAGGGCTTGGGACTGACGACACCAGACGCACCGATTGGGAAATGTTAACCAACGAGAATTGTTCGCGATTCTCGCAGAGGTGGGAATGGTTAGCAATTGGCCACTGGTCGGGTGAACTTAATGGAGCGCCCTGTAGGAACTGCCGCAGGCTGCGATCTTTTGATCTTGCTGTTTATAAAATCAAAAGATCGCAGCCTTCGGCAGCTCCTACATGGGATGTGATTTGGCGCAAAAAATGCCAATTCAGGTGCCGAAAATCTAGAAGGACGGCGCCTGCTGACGACGCTTCCACTGGCTCAGGCGTTGCTGCAGGTTCAACGGACTATGAATCTGCTGCTGCCGTGCCCGGCTGAACAGGATCAACGCCAGCTCTGCCGTCGCCAGTGCATCGGCGCTAGCGTTGTGCCGCTCGAACACCTCAAGCCTGAACCAGTCGATCCATTCATCCAGCCCGGCCTCGCGGATATTCGCCTGCGGGCACAACAACGGCGCCATGTCCGCGACATCCAGAAACACACTCTGCAGCTTGTAACCCAAGTGTTCTTTCAATGCGCGCCCGAGCATGTGCTGATCGAAGGGCGCATGAAACGCCAGCACCGGGCTGTCGCCGATGTATTCCATCAACTCCAGCAATGCCTCGGCCGGGTCGCTGCCGGCGGCAATCGCATTCGGCCCCAGGCCATGAATCAACACGCTCGGGCTGAGTTTCAGCTCCCGACATTGCAGGGTGCGCTCAAACTGCTGACTGAAGTCGATCGCGCCGTCTTCGATCACCACCGCGCCGATCGACAGCACGCGATCCTTGTTCAGGTTCAGCCCGGTAGTTTCCAGATCGAGCACCACCCAGCGCTGTTCGCGCAGGCTGCATTCTTTCAGTTCGCTGATCGCCGGCAGTTTTGCCAGACGTTGTTGCAGGTCTGCCGACAGCAGAGGGCTGGCCGGCCGCAGCCACGAGAACAGGCTCATAGCTGATACCGCAATGCCAGGCTGCTTTGCAGGCGCTGGGCCTGGCGCAGGGATTCGCGCAGGATGCGCCGGTCCAGATGATTGAGGCTGTCGGGATCGACCCTGTTCGACCAGGGCAGATTCTCACGGCTCTGGATCTGGTGTTGCTGCATGCGCGTCTGCTGGATGAAGTGGTAAGCCTCTTCATACGCGGCGCCATCGAGACGTTCGATGACCTCTTTTTCGACCAGCTGACGCAAGCGCTCCAGAGTGTTGTTGGTTTCGATGCCATGCGCCAGCGCCAACAGGCGTGCGCCGTCGACGAAGGGCGTCAGGCCCTGGACTTTGAGATCAAGGGTGGCTTTCTCGCCATTCTTGCGCGCCAGCACAAACTCGCGGAAACGCCCCACCGGCGGACGATTGCGCAGGGCGTTCTCGGCCAGCATGCGCTGGAACAAACGGTTGTCGCCGACCTGATCGAGAATCCCCCGGCGCAGTTGTGCGCAGCCTTTCTCGTCGCCCCACACCATCCGCAGGTCGAAATAGATAGTCGAACCAAGCAGGTTCTCCGGCGTCGCCTCGCGGATAAATGCTGCAAAGCGCCGCGCCCATTCCGCGCGCGACAGGCACAGCTCAGGGTTGCCGGCCATGATGTTGCCCTTGCACAGGCTGAAGCCGCACTGCGCCAGGCTCTGGTTGATCTGCTGGGCGATCGGCAGCAGCTTGCCGCGAATCTCCGCCGCGTGTGCCGCGTCCCGCGCTTCGAACAGAATGCCGTTGTCCTGATCGGTGTGCAGCGTTTGCTCGCGCCGGCCCTCGCTGCCGAAACACAGCCAGCTGAACGACACGCCGGGGTCGCCTTTTTCGGCGAGAGTCAGTTCGATCACCCGGCACACGGTGTGATCGTTGAGCAGAGTGATGATGTGGGTGATCTGCGTCGAGGACGCACCGTGGGCGAGCATGCGTTCGACCAGTTGGCCGATCTCGCCGCGCAGGCTCACCAGTTGTTCGAGGCGCTGGGCACTGCGGATGGTCCGGGCCAGATGCACCAGATCGACCCGTTGCAGCGAGAACAGATCACGCTCGGACACCACGCCGCAAAGACGCTGATCCTTGACCAGACAGACGTGGGCGATGTGCCGTTCGGTCATGGCAATCGCCGCGTCGAAGGCGCTGTGATCGGGCGACAGAAAGAACGGCGAACAGGTCATGTGGCGCTCGATGGTTTCGCTGAAATCACCGCTGCCATTGGCGACCACTTCGCGCAGATCACGCAGGGTGAAGATCCCCAGCGGCGCCTTGTGCTCATCCACCGCGACGATGCTGCCGACCTGTTGCTCGTGCATCAGCTTCACCGCTTCGCGCAACGGCGTGTCGGGGCTGCAAGTCACCGGATGGCGCATCGCCAATTCGCCGAGGCGGGTGTTCAGCGAATACTGGGTGCCGAGGGTTTCCACGGCTTTCTGCTGGACTTGCTGGTTGACCTGATCGAGCAGGCTGCTGACCCCGCGCAAGGCGAAATCGCGGAAGCTGTTGGACAGGGCGAACAGTTTGATGAACGCCGGTTTGTTCAGTTGCAGGCAGAAGGTGTCTTCGCTGGCCAGATGCTCGGTGCGGGTCGCCCGTTCGCCAATCAGTGCGGCCAGCGGGAAACATTCGCCGGTGGTGATTTCGAAAGTGGTTTCGGTGCCGGGCCGGGTGATGTGCTGGCGTTCGCCGACCACCCGGCCCTGTTTGACGATGTAGAAATATTCGACCGGCCCGTCGGCGGGCTTGATGATGCTCTCGCCCTGACCATAGAAACGCAGCTGACATTGTTCCACCAGAAAAGCCAGGTGGGCGTGTTCCATCTGATTGAAGGGCGGGAAGCGCTGGAGGAATTGCAGGGTGCCCTGAATGTTCTGCAACACCGCGGTTTTCCCTGCCTGGGTGAAGGCGTCCGCTTTACTCATAACCATTACCGCAGTCTTTTTTGAATTGTTGTTGTCGGATCGTTGCGGCCATGGTCGGCCCCTGCGCGCGGGGTGCCCATTGGACGTAAGTCTAGGTTTGCCATGCCGTTCGGCACATTTGGGAAGTGCCCTACAAAAACAGTCGGAAATTCCCCCGCCAGCCACTTGGAAAAAAATCCGACGAAGTGCACATTGAAGCTCTGCTTAGCGATGTCTGACGACTGTGCCAGGTGACTGAATTGAAAACGTAGAGAATGCCATGTCCGACCACGATATTTTGAGCGACGCCGAGCGTGAAGCGCTCAGCGCAGTAATGCTCGAACCCGACTTGCCGCCGCAGCGTGTACTGATCGTCGATGACGACAAGGACGCCCGGGAGCTGTTGTCGGAGATACTCGCGTTAGATGGCATTCGTTGCATGACCGCGGCCAGCGGCGAAACCGCACTGAAGATGCTCGACGAAAAACCTTCGATCGGGCTGGTGATCACTGATTTGCGTATGGGCAATGTCGGTGGACTGGATTTGATTCGGCAGGTGCGTGAGTCGGAGCGGGCGGCGTTGCCGATCATCATTGTTTCCGGCGATGCCGATGTGAAGGACGCCATCGCCGCGATGCACCTGAGCGTGGTGGACTTTCTGCTCAAGCCGATTGATACGGTGAAGCTGCTGGGCCTGGTCAAACACGAATTGGGCATTGAGCCCTGACTTTTTGAAGATCAAGAGATCGCAGCCTTCGGCAGCTCCTACAGGAAATCACTTGTAGGAGCTGCCGAAGGCTGCGATCTTTTGATTCTGCTTTCCAAAAAAAAAGCCCTGATCGCAAGATCAGGGCTTTTTCATGTCCGGCAGTCAGCGCAGGTTACAGGCCGTTGGCCTTCTTGAACTCGCGACGACGACGGTGCAGCACAGGCTCGGTGTAGCCGTTCGGCTGTTTGGTGCCTTCGATCACCAGTTCGACTGCTGCCTGGAAGGCGATGTTGCTGTCGAAGTTCGGTGCCAGCGGACGGTACAGCGGGTCGTTGGCGTTTTGCCGATCGACCACTGGCGCCATGCGCTTGAGGCTTTCCATCACTTGCGCTTCGGTGACGATACCGTGCCGCAGCCAGTTGGCGATGTGCTGGCTGGAGATGCGCAGCGTCGCACGGTCTTCCATCAGGCCGACGTCATTGATGTCCGGCACCTTCGAGCAACCCACGCCCTGGTCGATCCAGCGCACCACGTAACCGAGAATGCCCTGGGCGTTGTTGTCCAGTTCGTTCTTGATCTGCTCCGGGGTCCAGCTCGGGTTGACCGCCAGCGGAATGGTCAGGATGTCGTCCACCGAAGCACGGGCACGCTTGGCCAGTTCGGCCTGACGGGCGAACACGTCGACCTTGTGGTAATGCAGCGCGTGCAGCGCAGCAGCGGTCGGCGACGGTACCCAGGCCGTGTTGGCACCGGCCAGCGGGTGAGCGATTTTCTGTTCGAGCATCGCCGCCATCAGGTCGGGCATCGCCCACATGCCTTTACCGATTTGTGCACGACCTTGCAGGCCGGTGCTCAGACCGATATCGACGTTCCAGTTCTCGTAGGCGCCGATCCACTTCTCGGCCTTCATGTCGGCCTTGCGCACCATCGGGCCGGCTTCCATGGAGGTGTGGATTTCATCGCCGGTACGGTCGAGGAAGCCGGTGTTGATGAACACTACGCGCTCGCTGGCCGCCTTGATGCAGGCCTTGAGGTTGACCGTGGTGCGGCGCTCCTCGTCCATGATCCCGACTTTCAGGGTGTTGCGTTTGAGGCCCAGCACGTCTTCGATACGACCGAACAACTCGTTGGTGAACGCCGCTTCTTCCGGGCCGTGCATCTTCGGTTTGACGATGTAGACCGAGCCGGTGCGAGTGTTCTTGCGCGAGGTGTTGCCGTTGAGGTTGTGCATCGCCGCCAGACAGGTCACCAGACCATCGAGGATGCCTTCCGGCACTTCGTTGCCATCCTTATCGAGGATCGCATCGATGGTCATCAGGTGACCGACGTTACGCACGAACAACAGCGAGCGACCGTGCAGGGTCAGTTCACTGCCATCGACCTTGGTGTAGGTGCGATCCGGGTTCATGGTGCGGGTGAAGGTCTGGCCGCCCTTGGCGACTTCTTCGGACAGGTCGCCCTTCATCAGGCCGAGCCAGTTGCGGTAGATCACCACTTTGTCGTCGGCATCGACGGCGGCCACGGAGTCTTCGCAGTCCATGATGGTGGTCAACGCCGCTTCCATCAGGATGTCTTTGACGCCGGCGGCATCGGTCTGGCCGACCGGGGTGCTGGCGTCGATCTGGATTTCGAAATGCAGGCCGTGATTCTTCAGCAGGATCGCGATCGGGGCATTGGCGTCGCCCTGAAAGCCGACCAGCTGAGCATCGTCACGCAGGCCGGTGTTGCTGCCGCCCTTGAGGGAGACCAGCAGTTTGCCGTCAGAGATCTTGTAACCGGTGGAATCGACATGGGAGCCGGCAGCCAGTGGCGCCGCTTCGTCGAGGAACGCACGGGCGAAGGCGATGACTTTGTCGCCACGCACCTTGTTGTAGCCTTTGCCTTTTTCCGCGCCACCGTCTTCGCTGATCGCGTCGGTGCCGTAGAGGGCGTCGTACAGCGAACCCCAGCGGGCGTTCGAGGCATTGAGGGCGAAGCGGGCGTTCATCACCGGCACCACGAGTTGCGGGCCGGCGGTACGGGCGATTTCATCATCGACGTTTTGCGTCGTTGCCTGGAAATCAGCCGCTTCTGGCAGCAGATAACCGATTTCTTGCAGGAAGGCTTTGTAGGCCACGGCGTCGTGCGCCTGGCCGGCATGTTCCTGGTGCCAGGCATCAAGACGAGCCTGGAAGTCATCGCGTTTGGCGAGTAGGGCTTTGTTCTTCGGCGCCAGGTCATGAATGACCTTGTCGGCACCTTCCCAGAATTTTTCGGCGGTGAGGCCGGTACCGGGAATGGCTTCGTTGTTCACGAAGTCGAACAGGACTTTGGCGACCTGCAGGCCACCGACTTGAACGTGTTCAGTCATTGCTTGCCTCACTCTGCTCAGCTATTTCGCTTTTCAGCTCTTCAATTTTGACAATGAAGCCTCTGGCCATTTAAACCACAAACCTTCCGACCAGTACATGCCATTGCTGGCGGCTGGGCTGGGACCAATCAACGGCTTGGGGGCCTTGCTGACGGGGCTTTCAGGGTTGCGAACATGCCTTGGGCAGACATCGATCCAGCGTTATGTAGTGCGCGCCGAGGCATACTACATGATGCGTTGCGCTTGTGAAAATCAGACTAATAACGTCGTTCTGCGACCTCATGACGCATTGCGGTCACGTCACGGAACGGGATGTTCTCAAAAAACCATCGGATTGTTCCAGCTAAATATAAAAAGTTGTACACATAAATCCTTTCTGCCTGCTATGGCATCCCCCTGCGGTGCACACTCTGTAGCGAGGGATTTATCCCCGATGGGTGGCGAAGCCGCCCCCTGCGCGCTGACAGGTAGACCGAGCTGACAGGGTTTACGGCTGCTGCGCATCCGATCGGGGATAAATCCCCTCGCCACAGGCTGCCTCCAAAACCCAGACACAGGTCACTCGCACAAATTGCTGCCCGGGCTGAATCAAACCCCTTGCCTATACTTGCCTTTCTATAACAAAAGTCATGACAAGAGGGCGGCGCCATGGACCATCTCGTACTCACTGTGTTTGCTCCGGACATGCCCGGGCAGGTCGAGCGCATCGCCCAATGCATCGCCGAACATGGCGGTAACTGGCTGGAAAGCCGCATGTCACGGATGGCCGGGCAGTTCGCCGGGATTCTGCGGGTGGGCGTACCGGCGGAGGCTTACGACGAATTAGTCGATTCCTTACAAGCACTGTCGGCCCAAGGCATTCGCGTGCTGATCGCCGAGAGTGGCATCGAGCAGTCCTGCACCTGGAAACCGATCGCAATGGAGTTGGTGGGCAATGACCGCCCGGGCATCGTGCGCGACATCACTCGCTTGCTCAGCGAGCAGGGGGTGAACCTCGAACGGCTGGTGACCGAAGTGCGCCCGGCACCGATGAGCAGCGAGCCGTTATTCCACGCTGAAGCAATTCTCGCGGTGCCGCTGACCCTGTCGCTGGATGTGCTGCAATCGCGCCTGGAAACCCTGGCCGATGATCTGATGGTCGAACTGGTGTTACGCACAGACGTTTAAGCGCCGCCAGGGTTATCCAGTTTTAACGTGCACCTGCCTGTGGATAACCTGTAGAGACCGGGCGCAACGCCACGTCGGCCGTGGCTTGCAGCATGCTGATCAAAAAACCGCCAGCATTCAGTGACTTGCGCACAAACGGCGGGGATCACACTGTGGATAACCTTGGGAAGGAACGTTGCAGGCCACGAGAGCCGTGGCCTGCGAAGCTTTGTGCGTTTTTTGATCAGCTGCGCCGGCGCAAGCTGATGACCGCATCGACGCTGTAAACGGCCAGACCGGCCCAGATGAAGATGAACGCGATCAGCGTGCTCGACGACAGGTGCTCACCAAACAGCAGCACCGCCTGCAGCAGCACCAGGGTTGGCGCCGTGTACTGGAGGAAACCGATGGTGGTGTAGGGCAGATGACGGGTGGCCGCGTTGAAACACACCAGCGGGATGAGCGTCACAGGACCCGCCGCCACCAGCCACCAGGCTTGCGAAGTGGTCCAGAACTCGGGTTGTGCGCTGGTCGCGGTCTGGTTGAACAACAACCAGGCCACAGCGATCGGCACCAGCATCCAGGTCTCCACCACCAGCCCCGGCAAGGCCTTGACCGGCGCCTGTTTGCGGATCAGACCGTAAAAACCGAAGGTCAGCGCCAGCACCAGCGACACCCACGGCAGACTGCCGACTTGCCACACCTGCTGCGCCACGCCGACGGCCGCCAGGCCCACCGCGATCCACTGCATGCGCCGCAGGCGTTCGCCCAGAATCAACATTCCCAGCAACACGTTGACCAGCGGGTTGATGTAGTAACCGAGACTCGCTTCGAGCATGCGCCCGTTGTTCACCGACCACACGTAGGTCAGCCAGTTGGCCGCGATCAGGGTGCCGCTCAGGGCCAGAATCGCCAGACGCTTGGGGTTGTCGAGCAACTCGCGTAACCAGCCCGGATGCTTCCACACCATCAGCAACAGTGCGCCGAACAGCGCCGACCACAACACGCGGTGAATGATGATCTCGACAGCGGGGACTTCGGCGATGGCTTTGAAGTAGATCGGGAACAGGCCCCAGATGATGTAGGCACTCAGGCCCAGAATGTACCCGCGACGCGGGTTGGCGGCTTGCATGCAGAATCCTTGCTTAGGCAGCTGACAAAGCAGGGATTGTAAGGAGGTTGTATAGATGTGTCGTGTCAGAAAGCAAAAAGATCGCAGCCTGCGGCAGCTCCTACATGGGAAAGCGTCTTCCTGTAGGAGCTGCCGCAGGCTGCGATCTTTTGATCTTTAAATCAGAACAACTTCAAAGGTTCTTCATTGAGCGCTGACAGCTGTTCACGCAGCGCCAGCACCTGATCACCCCAATACCGCTCCGTACCAAACCACGGAAAGCTGTGCGGGAACGCCGGGTCGTCCCAGCGCCGCGCCAGCCAGGCGCTGTAGTGCATCAGGCGCAGGGCGCGCAGCGGTTCGATCAGCGCCAGTTCACGCGGATCGAAGTCGTGGAATTCGTTGTAGCCGTCCATCAGCTCCGAGAGCTGGCCCAGGCATTCCTGACGGTCGCCAGCGAGCATCATCCAGATGTCCTGCACGGCCGGGCCCATGCGGCAGTCGTCGAGGTCGACAATGTGGAACATTTCATCGCGGCACATCATGTTGCCGGGGTGGCAGTCGCCGTGCATGCGGATGTTCTGGTGGGGCGTGGCGGCGTACACGTCTTCGACACGCTTGAGCAGGTCGCGGGCCACGGACTCGTAGGCTGGCAGCAAGCTCTTGGGGATGAAGTTGCCTTCAAGCAATGTTGCCAGCGAGGCATGGCCGAAGTTCTGTACGCCCAGTGCTTCACGGTGTTCGAACGGCTTGGTCGCGCCGACCGCATGAATACGCCCGAGCAACTGGCCGAGGCGGTACAGCTGATCAAGGTTGCCCGGCTCCGGCGCGCGACCGCCACGACGGGGGAACAGGGTGAAGCGGAAACCCGCGTGTTCGTGCAGGGTCTGGCCGTTGTGGATCAGCGGCGCCACCACCGGGATTTCGACGTCGGCCAATTCGAAGGTGAACTGGTGTTCTTCGAGGATGGCTTCGTTGGTCCAGCGCTGCGGACGATAGAACTTGGCGATCAGCGGTTCGGAGTCTTCGATGCCGACCTGATAGACGCGGTTCTCATAGCTGTTGAGCGCGAGAATACGTGCATCGCTCAGAAAGCCGATGCTTTCGACGGCATCGAGCACGAGATCGGGTGTGAGGGTTTCAAACGGGTGGGCCATGCTGACTCCTGCGCGCAGCAGGCTGCCGCGTCCGGCCCAGCATGGTAGCGCAGACTGTGGAGGTTGAGGGTTTTGCCTTGAATAGTGGGCTGCCTGGAAGGGCCTCTTCGGGAGCAAGCCCCCTCCCACAGTGGATCTCCGGTGTGCCGACCATCTCATGCACTCAGCCGATCCAATGTGGGAGCGAGCTTGCTCGCGAAAGCGGTTTATCAGGCGCCGACGATCCCGCCATCCTCACGGGTAATCGCCATCACCGATGAACGCGGCTTGCCATTCGGCAGATGCTCGGGGAAGGTCGAACCGCCGTTCTCGCCCGGATGCTGAATCCCGACAAACAGGGTTTTCTGGTCCGGCGAGAAGCTGATCCCGGTCACTTCACAGCCAATCGGCCCGACCATGAACCGGCGAATCTCGCCGGTCTTCGGATCGGCGCAGAGCATCTGGTTGTTGCCCATCCCGGCAAAGTCCCCAGCGTTGCTCGAGTCGCCGTCAGTCAGAATCCACAAGCGCCCGGCCTTGTCGAAGCCCAAACCGTCCGGGCTGTTGAACATATTCTGCGGGGTGATGTTCGACGAGCCGCCCTTCGGCGTACCGGCGTGTACACCTGGATTGCCGGCGACCACAAACAGGTCCCAGGCGAAGGTTTTCGCCGCATGATCGTCGCGGTCGGTGCGCCAGCGCAGGATCTGCCCGTAGACGTTCTTCGCGCGCGGGTTCGGCCCGCCCACCGGTTGCCCGTCTTCCCCGCGCTTGGCGTTGTTGGTCAGGGTGCAATAAACCTGGCCGTCCTTCGGGCTGACCACGATCCATTCCGGGCGGTCCATGCGCGTGGCGCCGACCACACTGGCGGCGAGGCGGGCGTGGATCAGCACTTCGGCCTGATCGGCGAAACCGCTGCTGGCGTCGATGCCGTTCTTGCCGTGGGTCAGTTCGATCCACTGGCCTTGGCCTTTCGGGTGATCAGGGTTGCCGTCACCGGCGTCGAACCTGGCCACATACAGCGTGCCGTGGTCGAGGATGTCGCGGTTGGCTTTCGCATTGCGATGGTTGATGCGGTCGCGACTGACAAACTTGTAGATGAACTCGCCACGCTCGTCGTCGCCCATGTACACCACGGCGCGACCGTCATCGGTCTCGGCCAGCGCGGCGTTTTCATGCTTGAAGCGACCGAGTGCGGTGCGCTTGACCGGGGTCGATTGCGGATCGAACGGATCGATCTCGACCACCCAGCCGTGACGGTTGAGTTCGTTGGGGTTCTTGGCCATGTCGAAACGCGGGTCGAACGGGTGCCAGTTGATCTCGCGGCTGGCGGCCGACACGCCGTAGCGCTTTTGCGCCGGGTCGAACTGCTGCTGAGCGTTGCTGCTGCCGAAACAGTCGGTGAAGTTTTCTTCGCAGGTCAGATAGGTGCCCCACGGCGTCTTGCCGTTGGCGCAGTTCTGGAAGGTGCCGAGGACTTTCTTACCGTGCTTGTCGGCGGCCGTCTTCATCAACTCGTGACCGGCCGCCGGGCCGCTGATGCGCAGCGGCGAGTTGCCGTGGATGCGGCGGTTGTAACGCGAGCCCTGGACGAACTGCCATTGACCATTCCTGCGCTGCACTTCAATCACTGACACCCCTTCACAGGCCAGCGCCTTGCGCACGTCTTCGGCCGATTGCGGCATGCCGCCGTGCGGGTAGAGGTAGCGGTAGTTGGTGTATTCGTTGTTGATCGCCATCAACGCACGGTTTCGGTCGTCGGGGAATTCGAACAGGCTCATGCCGTCGTTGTTGTCGCCGAACTGTACTTCCTGGGCGGCGGCGGTGCCATTGCCACTCGGGTCGAACGCCGGGCCGTTCTTGTGCAATGGCTGACCCCAACTGATCAGCACCGAAGACTTGTAGCCCTTGGGCAGGCTGATGACGTCGGTGGTCGCGGCGGGAATGCTCTCGAAACCCAGCAGGCGGCTGTTGCCGGCGCTGATGCCGGTGGCCAGCGCGCTACGGCTGAGCAGGTTACCACCGAGGAACATGGCGGCACCGCACAGCGCACCGGCGCTGATGAAACCGCGACGGCTGAGGCCGACCATCTTTTCCAGATCTGTGGATTGGTTTTCTTCTAATAGGCTCACATCAGGCTCCCTGCTTGGTTTTGGCAGCAACCTTAATGGGGGGCGATGAAGCTTTTGTTGCAGAAAGTCCGTTACAGCGGCGTGCCTATCAGCACATTGGACGGCGAGAATTGCACCTGCACCGGTTGCTCGACACTCAGCTTGCGGGTGCGAAGCTGCAGCGGCTCAGCCAGAGCGCAGAGCGTCTGGCCGTTGGGCAGGGTAATGCGCACTTCGCTGGGGCCGTCCTCGGCATCGAGAATGGCTTCAATGGTGCCCTGCAGAAGATTGTGTCCAGATGTTGCAGCTTGATCCATGGCCAGCAATTCAAGCCAGCCGGCCTTGATCAGTGCCACCACTTCGGTGCCCGGTTGCAGTTCCAGATGCACGGTGCTGTCGTGGGTGATCTGCGCGTTGATCCACAGCCCTTCGGCCAGTTCGAGGCGAATCAGGTCATTGCGACCCTGACCTTCGATAGCCACGACTTTGCCGTGCAGTTGGTTGCGCGCGCTGGTTCTGAGCATCAATCGCCCGAGCAGATCAAGATCGCTGGCGTCTTCAGCGGCCTCCAGCACCTGTGCCTGTAAAGCTTGCAGCTTTTGATACAGACGCAACACCCGCTCGCCTTCGCTGGACAATCTGGCGCCACCGCCGCCCTTGCCGCCGACCGCGCGCTCCACCAGCGGTTTCTGCGCCAGGTTATTCAGCTCATCGATCGCATCCCACGCCGCTTTGTAGCTCAGGCCGGCGCTTTTTGCGGCGCGGGTGATCGAGCCCTGTTCGGCAATGTGTTGCAGCAGGGCGATGCGCTGCGGACGGCGGACGATGTGCTGGGAGAGCAGGCTGGGCAGGGACATGGATGGGTGCTTTTTTGCTGTGGCGGTGGGGAGTGAAGTTGGCGCCTTGCGACGCATGAGTCAAGCCAAACACAGAACCCTGTGGGAACAACGACCTGTTCACTGAGCGATATCCATGTAGGAGCTGCGGCACGCTGCGATCTTTTGATTTTGATTTCAAAGATCAAGCTCAAAAGATCGCAGCCTCGTTTCACTCGACAGCTCCTACAGGCTTCAATTTCCGGGCTTTGGCGTGCGGGCCAGACAATAGACGTCGACTCTTGCAGCGCCCGCATCCCTCAGCAATCGAGCGAGAGCTTGGGCCGTGACGCCGGTGGTCAGCACGTCATCGATCAATGCGAAGTGCCGACCTTTCACCTTTGCGTCAGGGGCCAGGGCGAAGGCGTGACGCAAGTTGCGCTTGCGCGCCTTAGCGTCGAGATCCTGTTGGGCGCTGGTGTCGTGGACCCGCCGTAGAGCATGTTCCTCAAAAGGCAGATCCAGCTGTTGGCTCAACCATCGCCCGAGCATCGCCGCTTGATTGAACCCGCGTTGGCGCAGACGTTTGCTGGCCAGTGGCACCGGCACCAACACGTCGGGTCGCGGCAAGCCTTCATCGAAGCGATGTTGCAAGTATTGTCCGGCAACGTCGGCGAGCAGGTGACCAAACGGCCATTTCGCGTTGTGTTTAAAGCGCGTAATCAAACTGTCCACCGGGAAGTCATAGCGCCACGGCACGACCACCTGTTCGAACGCCGGTGGCTCTAGCAGGCACTCGCCGCAAGTCAGTCCAGCGCCGGTCAGCGGCAAGGCGCAGGTCTGACAGTGGTCGCCGAGCCAGGGCAGATCGGTTTCGCAGGCGACGCAGATTGGCACTTCTGCTTCTGCGGGTTCATCGCACAGCAAGCAGGTCTGTACGTTTTTTAAACAGATGTAAACCTGTTGTTCGTATCGTGGTTGACAGCGCATGACTCTTCCTTAAATATGCCGAACATCCGTGTCGCGCCTGTGGGTATTCCGTTCCCGCGGCCGCCAGCCAAGCATAACCAAGGAACTGCCCATGAGCGCCAGCACCTCTGCCACCCTGCGTCACGACTGGTCTTTAGCCGAAGTCAAAGCGCTCTTCGTACAGCCATTCAACGACTTGCTGTTCCAGGCGCAGACGGTGCACCGCGCCCATTTCAACGCCAACCGCGTGCAGGTTTCCACGCTGCTGTCGATCAAGACCGGTGCCTGCCCGGAAGATTGCAAGTACTGCCCGCAGTCCGGTCACTACAACACCGGCCTGGAAAAAGAAAAGCTGATGGAAGTGCAGAAAGTCCTTGAAGAGGCTGCCCGCGCCAAAGCCATCGGCTCCACGCGTTTCTGCATGGGCGCGGCGTGGAAGCACCCGTCGGCCAAAGACATGCCGTATGTGCTGAAGATGGTCGAAGGCGTGAAAGCCATGGGCCTGGAAACCTGCATGACCCTCGGTCGTCTCGATCAGGAACAGACCGAGGCGCTGGCCAAGGCCGGCCTGGATTACTACAACCACAACCTCGACACCTCGCCCGAGTTCTACGGCAGCATCATCACCACCCGTACTTACAGCGAGCGTCTGCAAACACTGGCCTACGTGCGTGAGTCGGGGATGAAGATCTGCTCCGGCGGCATCCTCGGTATGGGCGAGTCGCTGGACGATCGCGCCAATCTGTTGATCCAGTTGGCAAACCTGCCGGAGCATCCGGAGTCGGTGCCGATCAACATGCTGGTGAAAGTCGCTGGCACGCCGCTGGAAAACGCCGAAGACATCGACCCGTTCGACTTCATCCGCATGCTCGCTGTCGCGCGCATCCTCATGCCGCAATCCCACGTGCGCCTGTCCGCCGGCCGCGAAGCGATGAACGAGCAGATGCAGGCCCTGGCGTTTTTCGCCGGTGCCAACTCGATTTTCTACGGTGACAAACTGCTGACCACTGCCAACCCGCAGGCCGACAAGGACATGCAACTGTTCGCGCGCCTTGGCATTCAGCCAGAAGCACGCGAAGAGCATTCCGATGAAGTGCATCAGGCCGCGATCGAGCAGGCGCTGGTGGAGCAGAAGAGCAGCGAGCAGTTCTATAACGCTGCGGTCTGATCACCCCACGGATTCCATGTAGGAGCTGCCGCAGGCTGCGATCTTTTGATCTTGTCTTTTAAAAGCAACATCAATAGATCGCAGCCTTCGGCAGCTCCTACACAGTCATTTTTCAGATGTGAGGCCTGCATGTCTTTCGATCTCGCCGCACGCCTTGCTGCCCGCCGTGCCGAAAATCTCTATCGCCAGCGTCCGTTGCTCGAGTCCCCGCAGGGGCCTGAAGTGGTGGTCGACGGCCAGCCGTTGCTGGCGTTCTGCAACAACGACTATCTCGGACTGGCCAATCACCCGCAGGTGATCGAAGCTTGGCGCGCCGGTGCCGAGCGCTGGGGCGTGGGCGGCGGCGCGTCGCATCTGGTGATCGGTCACAGCGGCCCGCATCACGCCCTGGAAGAAGCTCTCGCCGATCTCACCGGCCGGCCGCGTGCGTTGCTGTTCACCACTGGCTACATGGCCAACCTCGGCGCGGTCACGGCGCTGGTCGGGCAGGGTGATACGGTGCTGGAGGACCGGCTCAATCACGCGTCGTTGCTCGATGCCGGTCTGTTGTCCGGCGCGCGTTTCAATCGTTATCTGCACAACGACGCCGACAGCCTGGCCAAGCGCCTGGAGAAAGCCACCGGCAACACGCTGGTGGTCACCGACGGCGTGTTCAGCATGGACGGCGATCTTGCCGATCTGCCGGCGCTGGCGCGTGAGGCCAAGGCCAGGGGCGCGTGGCTAATGGTCGATGATGCCCATGGCTTCGGCCCGCTCGGTGCCAATGGCGGCGGGATCGTCGAGCATTTCGGTTTGAGTCAGGACGATGTGCCGGTGTTGGTCGGTACCCTCGGCAAGGCGTTCGGCACCGCCGGTGCGTTTGTCGCCGGCAGTGAAGAGCTGATCGAAAGCCTGATCCAGTTCGCCCGGCCCTACATCTACACCACCAGCCAGCCGCCAGCGCTGGCCTGCGCGACCCTGAAAAGTCTGGAATTACTGCGCACCGAGCATTGGCGGCGTGAGCACCTTAACCTGCTGATCCGCCAATTTCGTCGAGGGGCCGAGCAGATCGGTCTGCAGCTGATGGACAGCTTCACCCCGATCCAGCCGATCCTGATCGGCGATGCCGGTCGCGCCGTGCGCCTGTCGCAGCTGCTGCGTGAACGCGGCTTGATGGTCACGGCAATCCGTCCGCCTACCGTCCCGGCAGGAAGTGCACGCCTGCGCGTGACCCTGACCGCCGCTCACAGCGAGGCGCAGGTGCAGCTATTGTTGGAAGGACTGGCCGATTGCTTTGCCCAACTGCCGCCGGAGCCAAGCCATGCGTGATCGCCTGATTCTGCTGCCCGGCTGGGGCCTCGGCGTTTCGCCGCTGGAGCCCTTGGCCGCGGCATTGCAAGGGCTCGACGAGCATCTGCATGTCGAGATCGAGCCGTTGCCGGAGCTCGATTCCAGCGACTTGCAGGACTGGCTCGACGAACTCGATGAACGTATTCCTCAAGACGTGTGGCTGGGCGGTTGGTCGCTGGGCGGCATGCTTGCCTCTGAATTGGCAGCACGGCGCGGCGAGCGTTGCTGCGGGCTGTTGACGCTGGCGAGCAATCCTTCATTTGTCGCCCATGAGCATTGGCCGAGTGCGATGCCGGGCGAGACGTTCGATGCTTTTCTCGCTGGCTGCCAGGCAGATCCGCGGATAACACTCAAGCGTTTCTCACTGTTGTGTGCCCAGGGTGCGCAAGACCCGCGCGGCTTGTCGCGGCTGCTGCTAGGCGGTGCGCCGAATGCGGCGCCCGAGACCTTGATGGCCGGGCTGGAATTGCTCGCACAGCTGGATACCCGGGAAGCGTTGCAGGCGTTTCGCGGCCCGCAGTTGCACTTGTTCGCCGGTCAGGACGGTCTGGTGCCGGCAGAAGCGGCGGGGGCGTTGTTCGCCCTGTTGCCGGATATCGAAATTGGTCTGATCGAACAGGCCAGTCATGCGTTTCTTCTGGAAGACCCCCATGGCGTGGCGGGTGCGATCCAGGCTTTTCTACACGAGTGCGGTGATGACTGATTTGTCTCTTGTTGCGCTGCCCGGCGGCTTGCCTGACAAGCGCCAGGTCGCGGCCTCTTTCTCCCGTGCGGCGGCCAGCTACGACAGCGTTGCCGAGTTGCAGCGCGACGTCGGTTCACAGTTGCTGCAGCGTTTGCCGGCAAGTTTTCTGCCGTCAACCTGGCTGGATCTGGGCTGCGGCACCGGCTATTTCACTCGCGCATTGGCCGAGCGATATGTCGAAGGTCAGGGGCTGGCGCTGGATATCGCCGAGGGCATGCTCAATCACGCACGACCATTGGGCGGCGCGCAGCACTTCATCGCGGGTGATGCGGAGCGTCTGCCGTTGCAGGATTCGATGTGTGAGCTGATTTTTTCCAGCCTCGCGGTGCAGTGGTGCGCGGACTTCGAATCGGTGCTCAGCGAAGCCTTTCGCGTGCTGAGACCCGGCGGGATTTTTGCGTTTGCTAGTCTTTGTGTAGGGACCTTGTACGAGTTGCGCGACAGTTGGCGGCAGGTCGATGGTCTGGTGCACGTCAACCGCTTCCGCGAATTCGCCCGTTATGAGCAGTTGTGTGCCGCCAGCGGCTTGCGGGCCGTGAGTCTGCAGAATCAGGCGCATGTGCTGCACTACCCGGATGTGCGCAGCCTGACCCACGAACTCAAGGCGCTCGGCGCGCATAATCTCAACCCCGGTCGGCCGGGTGGCTTGACCGGACGCGCGCGGATTCTTGGGTTGGTCGAGGCTTACGAGCAGTTCCGTCAGGCACAGGGATTGCCGGCGACTTACCAGGTGGTCTACGCCGTGTTGGAGAAACCGTTATGAGCGCAGCCTATTTCATCACCGGGACTGACACCGATGTCGGCAAGACCACCGTGGCTGCCGGGTTACTGCATGCTGCGCGCTCGGCCGGGCTGAGTACAGCGGCGGGGAAACCGGTGGCTTCAGGTTGCGAGGTAACGCCCAAGGGTTTGCGTAATGCCGATGCGCTGGCGCTGCTGGCGGAATGTTCGGTGCCTTTGACTTATCAACAGGTCAATCCGGTGGCATTCGAGCCGGCCATCGCGCCGCATCTGGCAGCGCGTGAGGCCGGCGTCGCGCTGACCGTGCAATCGTTGCTGGCGCCGATGCGCGAAATTCTGGCGCTGAATGCCGATTTCACGTTGATCGAAGGGGCGGGTGGCTGGCGGGTGCCGTTGGCCGATCAGGACAATCTGTCGGATCTGGCTATCGCGTTGAAGCTGCCGGTGATTCTGGTGGTGGGCGTGCGCCTGGGCTGTATCAGTCATGCCTTGCTGACCGCCGAGGCGATTGCCCGCGATGGCCTGCAACTGGCCGGTTGGGTGGCGAATATCATTGATCCGAAAACCTCGCGTCTGGAAGAGAATCTGGCGACGCTGGCCGAGCGGATTCCGGCGCCATGTCTGGGGCGGGTACCGAAACTGAAGTTGCTGAGTGCCGAGGCAGTGGCTGATCATCTGCAACTCGATCTGCTGGATTAATGTTTTTGGCTATGACAAGGCACTGTGCCATCAGTATTTTTGACGGGTGTTTTTCTGGCGCCTCTGCTTCAATGGCAGCCATTGATCCTTCCCAAGGATGAGAACTCCCATGGAAATCTCCGGTAACACAGCTTTTTATGCGGGTTTGAGCACGATTCAGACCGGTCAGAACCGTGTCGATCAGGCGGCCAGCCAGATCGCCAACAACACCATCGAGCGTTCGGTCACCAGCCAGTCTTCCGAGGCGCAGGTCGATCGTCTGCGCGGTATCGACCGCAGTCAGCAAATGGATCCGGGCAGCGCCATGGCCGAAATGGCCCAGGGCAAGTTTCAGGTAGAGCTGGGCACCAAGGTCGCCAAGGCTTCCGATGAAATGCTCGGTACGATCATCGATACGTTTGCCTGATTTTTAAGTGTCTCCTGCCAGCTGAACGCCGCGCCTCGTCGCGGCGTTTTTCGTTGTAAGTCCTTCTCCCTCAACTAATCTTTTTTCATTGCCCGTGGCGCTTTGCAGTCCATGGCGGTTTGCCGTGTCCGGCATTTGAGAAAAGTCATGACGAGCGGCAAAAGATCGACGCTTGACAAGATTTCGGCGTAAACGTATGTTTCAAACAACTGTTTGACCGTTATAACAAATCAACACGGTCGTTCATTCCCGGTTACATCAGCAGAGGTTTATCGCTATGCCTGACTACAAGGCCCCCTTGCGTGATATTCGCTTCGTTCGTGACGAACTGCTCGGCTACGAAGCGCACTATCAGAGCCTTCCAGCTTGCTCCGAAGCAACGCCGGACATGGTTGACGCCATTCTTGAAGAAGGCGCCAAGTTTTGTGAGCAGGTACTGGCACCGCTGAACCGCGTGGGCGACCTCGAAGGCTGCACCTGGAGCGAGTCCGGTGTGAAAACCCCGACTGGCTTTAAAGAGGCCTACAAGCAATTCGTCGAAGGCGGCTGGCCAAGTCTGGCGCACGACGTCGAGCACGGCGGTCAAGGCCTTCCAGAGTCGCTGGGTCTGGCTGTGAGCGAAATGGTCGGTGAAGCCAACTGGTCGTGGGGCATGTACCCAGGCTTGTCGCACGGCGCGATGAACACCATCTCCGAGCACGGTACCCCTGAGCAGCAAGAAGCCTATTTGACCAAACTGGTTTCCGGCGAATGGACCGGCACCATGTGCCTGACCGAACCGCACTGCGGCACCGACCTGGGCATGCTGCGCACCAAGGCCGAGCCTCAGACTGATGGCTCCTACAAGGTTTCCGGGACCAAGATCTTCATCTCGGCCGGTGAACACGACATGGCCGACAACATCGTCCACATCGTACTGGCCCGCCTGCCGGACGCTCCGGCTGGCACCAAAGGCATTTCCCTGTTCATCGTTCCAAAATTCCTGCCGAACGCCGATGGCACAATCGGTGCGCGCAACGCAGTGAGCTGCGGTTCGCTGGAACACAAGATGGGCATCCACGGCAACGCCACTTGCGTGATGAACTTCGACGGCGCGACCGGTTTCCTGATCGGCCCGGCGAACAAAGGCCTGAACTGCATGTTCACCTTCATGAACACCGCACGTCTGGGTACCGCGCTGCAAGGTCTGGCCCACGCCGAAATCGGCTTCCAGGGTGGCCTGAAATACGCTCGCGATCGTCTGCAAATGCGCTCCCTGACTGGCCCGAAAGCGCCGGACAAGGCTGCTGACCCGATCATCGTGCACCCTGACGTACGTCGCATGCTGTTGACCATGAAGGCCTTCGCCGAAGGCAACCGCGCGATGGTGTACTTCACTGCCAAGCAGGTCGACATCGTCAAATACGGCGTCGACGAAGAAGAGAAGAAGAAAGCCGACGCACTGCTGGCGTTCATGACGCCGATCGCCAAGGCGTTCATGACCGAAGTCGGTTTCGAAGCCGCCAACCACGGCGTGCAGATCTACGGTGGCCACGGCTTCATCGCCGAGTGGGGCATGGA
This sequence comes from Pseudomonas sp. MWU318, assembly GCF_016756945.1. NCBI lineage: Bacteria > Pseudomonadati > Pseudomonadota > Gammaproteobacteria > Pseudomonadales > Pseudomonadaceae > Pseudomonas > Pseudomonas sp. MWU318. The sequence goes on along the minus strand of NZ_JAESJL010000012.1, from coordinate 79,177 downwards.
GCAGAACGTTCGCGACAGCCGTATTTCGATGCTGTACGAAGGCACCACTGGCATCCAGGCACTCGACCTGCTGGGCCGTAAAGTGCTGATGACTCAAGGCGAGGCCCTGAAAGGCTTCACCAAGATCGTCCACAAGTTCTGCCAGAACAACGAAGGCAACGAAGCCGTCAAAGAATTCGTTGCGCCGCTGGCTGCACTAAACAAGGAATGGGGCGAGCTGACCATGAAGGTCGGTATGGCTGCCATGAAAGATCGCGAAGAAGTTGGCGCGGCCTCCGTGGACTACCTGATGTACTCCGGTTACGCCTGCCTGGCCTACTTCTGGGCCGACATGGCACGTCTGGCCGCCGAGAAGCTGGCAGAAGGTACCGGCGACGCTGCGTTCTACACCGCCAAACTGCAAACCGCGCGCTTCTACTTCCAGCGCATCCTGCCACGTACCCGTACCCACGTGGCCACCATGCTGTCGGGCGCCAACAACTTGATGGACATGAAAGAAGAAGACTTCGCACTGGGCTACTAAGCCTCAACGCGGTCTGACGAAAACCGTTGCTCCCTCGGGGGGCAGCGGTTTTTTTGTTGCTGAATCGCTCAGCAACCCGGGTTTTCTGCCGTTAAAGAGACTGCGTGTGATCTGGATCACATTGTGTGTGCTTAACTGGCCACATTGCAGGCACAATGCCATCTCTTTGATATGACGGGTCGGAGCTTTACCCTTGCCGCGTTCTTCTGCTGTACGTTTCAGCCATTTCCTACCTTCACTGCTGTTGTTGCTCGCGGGGTTGGCGGCTGCGTACGTCAAAGACCTCAACGTATTCTTCACTTCGCTGTTCAACGTGTTGCCGACCCTGGTGCTGCTGTTGGGCGGCGCTTACTGTGCGGTTTACCGACGTCAGCGCGAGCTGTTTCTGATGCTCACGGTGTACATCGCCTACTTTTTGCTCGACACCCAGACCGACTATTACCGCGACAATGGCAAAGTGCGCGATGACGCAGCCGTGGTGTTCCACCTGGTCTGCCTACTGCTGCCGTTGCTGTTCGGGCTGTTCGCCGCGTGGCAGGAACGCACGCATCTGTTCCAGGACATGGTCGCGCGGTTCGCCGTGTTGTTGGCCTTCGGTAGCGTCGCCCTCGGCCTTGAGCAGAGTTATCCCCAGGCGCTGTTGATGTGGCTCTCGGAAATTCGCTGGCCGGCGCTGCATGGCGCCTGGATGAGCCTGATCCAGATGTCCTATCCGGTATTCCTCTCGGCATTCCTGCTGCTGGCCTGGCAATACTGGCGCAATCCGCGCCCGCTGCACGCGGCGCAGCTGGTCGGGTTGCTCGGGGTGTTCTGGATGCTGCCGAAAACTTTCATCCTGCCGTTCACCCTGAACATCATGTGCAGTCAGGTGATGCTGATGATTGCCGCTGCCGTGGCGCATGAGGCCTATCAAATGGCCTTTCGCGATGAACTCACCGGTCTGCCGGGCCGCCGCGCGCTCAATGAACGCATGCAGCGCCTGGGGCGCAACTATGTGCTGGCGATGAGTGACGTCGATCACTTCAAGAAATTCAACGACACCCACGGTCATGATGTCGGTGACCAAGTACTGCGACTGGTCGCCAGCAAGCTGTCGAAAATCAGCGGCGGCGGTAGGGCGTATCGTTATGGAGGTGAGGAATTCGCCTTGGTGTTTGCGGGCAAAACCCTCGAGGAGTGCATGCCGCACCTGGAGGTGATTCGCGAGTCGATTGCCTCCTACAACATCCAGTTGCGCAATCAGGAGAGCCGTCCGCAGGACGATCAGCAAGGTCGTCAGCGTCGTAGCGGCAGCGGTGCTTCCAGTGTGTCGGTCACGGTCAGTATCGGCGTCGCCGAGCGCGTCGAGCAACGGACACCGGAGGAAGTCCTCAAGTCCGCCGACCAGGCGTTATACAGTGCCAAGGGCGCCGGGCGTAACTGCGTCATGGCGTTCGGACAGAATCGTCGCGGCGCGGTGCGAATGGACAGCGCCGCTGGCTGACTCAAGCCACACGTCATCACTCAAAAGCCCGCTGATTGCGGGCTTTGTTTTATCTCTGAATGCTTGTGACCAAAAATAACAAATCAGTCACTGGTTGACCCTATGTGTCGCAAAAGTTGTTGAGGTACACTCGGCCTCAACGAAAACACCCTTCCACGAATCACCTGTTTAGATCTTGCGAGGTTTGCCATGGCTGACTACAAAGCGCCGCTGCGCGATATGCGCTTCGTCCTCAATGAAGTATTCGAAGTCGCCAAACTCTGGTCCGAACTGCCGGCCTTGGCCGAGACTGTCGATGCAGAAACCGTAGAAGCCATTCTCGAAGAAGCCGGCAAGGTCACCAGCAAAAGCATCGCCCCCCTGAGCCGCGCAGCCGACGAAGAAGGCTGCCACTGGAAGGACGGTGCCGTCAGCACCCCGGCCGGTTTCCCACAGGCCTATCAGACTTACGCTGAAGGCGGCTGGGTCGGCGTCGGTGGCGATCCGGCCTACGGCGGCATGGGCATGCCCAAGGCCGTTTCGGCGCAGGTCGAAGAAATGGTCAACTCCGCCAGTCTGTCTTTCGGTCTGTACCCGATGCTGACCGCCGGCGCCTGCCTGTCGATCAACGCCCACGCCAGCGAAGAGCTGAAGGCCGCCTACCTGCCGAACATGTACGCCGGCATCTGGGCCGGTTCCATGTGCCTGACCGAGCCGCACGCCGGCACCGACCTGGGCATCATCCGCACCAAGGCCGAACCGCAGGCCGATGGTTCCTACAAGGTTAGCGGCACCAAGATCTTCATCACCGGCGGTGAGCACGACCTGACCGAGAACATCATCCACCTGGTGCTGGCGAAACTGCCGGACGCCCCGGCCGGCCCGAAAGGCATCTCGCTGTTTCTGGTGCCGAAGTTCATGGTCAATGCCGATGGCAGTCTGGGCGCACGCAACCCGGCGAACTGCGGCTCGATCGAGCACAAGATGGGCATCCAGGCGTCCGCGACCTGCGTGATGAACTTCGACGAAGCCGTGGGTTACCTGGTCGGCGAGCCGAACAAGGGGCTGGCGGCGATGTTTACCATGATGAACTACGAGCGCTTGGGCGTCGGTATTCAAGGTCTGGCCAGCGGTGAGCGTTCCTATCAGAACGCCGTCGAATACGCTCGTGATCGTCTGCAGAGCCGTTCGCCGACCGGCGCGCAAAACAAGGACAAGGTTGCCGACCCGATCATCGTCCACCCGGACGTGCGTCGCATGCTGCTGACCATGAAAGCCTCGAACGAGGGCGGTCGCGCCTTCTCCACCTACGTGGCGATGCAACTCGACACCGCCAAGTTCAGCGAAGACGCGACCACCCGCAAGCGCGCAGAAGACCTGGTCGCACTGCTGACTCCGGTGGCCAAGGCATTCCTCACCGACCTGGGCCTGGAAACCACCGTCCACGGTCAGCAGATTTTCGGCGGCCACGGCTACATCCGCGAGTGGGGTCAGGAGCAACTGGTGCGTGACGTGCGCATCACCCAGATCTACGAAGGCACCAACGGCATTCAGGCGCTGGACCTGGTCGGGCGCAAGATCGTCGGCAGCGGTGGCGCGTTCTACAAGCTGTTCGCAGACGAGATCCGCCACTTCACCGCGACCGCCAGCGCTGACCTCGGCGAATTCACCAAGCCGCTGAACGATGCCGTCAGCACCCTCGACGAGCTGACGGCGTGGCTGCTGGATCGGGCGAAAACCAATCCGAACGAAATCGGCGCGGCCTCGGTCGAATATTTGCAAGCGTTTGGCTACACCGCTTATGCCTACATGTGGGCACTGATGGCGAAAGCCGCGCTGGGCAAAGAAGCCCAAGACGATTTCTACGCCAGCAAGCTAGGCACCGCGCGCTTCTATTTCGCCCGTCTGCTGCCGCGTATCCACTCGTTGAGCGCGTCGGTGAAGGCGGGTAGCGAGTCGCTGTTCCTGCTGAATGCCGAGCAGTTCTGATGATGTAACGTCATGTAAGCATTCTCTTACATGACGTGCTGCTGTTCTCCCATAGGCGTAGATTGGATCCACAGCTAATCTACAACTCATGGACGTCGCGCAGGAAGCGCAAAGCAACAACACGGACACGTAGGATTCTGCCAGGGTGGCGGAGTGAAATGGATGTCAGGGAAACAGTCTGCAAAGCCCCGCTTCGGCGGGGTTTTCTTTTGCCTGAAGAAAAGTATCAGGCCAGCGGATCCAGTGGCGGCGCGGCTTTGAGCGGTTTGTCTTCACGCTGAATCACTTCTTCCAGCAACGTGCGCAGCAACGCCAAAGACGCCTGCTGGCGCTGCACATCGCGACACACCAGTCCAACCTTCAGCGGCACCCGTGGTTCGCTCAACGGCTTCCACAGCAGATCCTGCTCGTCGTATTCCCTCTGTGAGCGCCCGGGCAGCACCGTCGCCAGTCTGGTGTGCGGCAGACTGTCGAGAATCCCCAGCATATTGTTCAGCTCGGCCTGCACTTGCGGGCGCCGACCCAGGCTGGTCAGTTGCGCCTGCCAGATCTGCCGGATTTGAAACTCTTCTCCCAGCAGCAACATCGGTAATTCCGCTGCCTGCCGCATCGAGACCTTCTTGAATTCACGTAGTGGGTGATCCGCCGGGATGACCAGCGTCAGTTCGTCCTCGTACAGCATCACGCCATGCAGCCCCGGTTGGCGCGGCGGCAGGTAGCTGATGCCGATGTCCAGCGAGCCGTTGAGCAAACGGCGCTCGATCTCCAGGCCCGTCAGTTCATAGATCTGCACCACAAGATGCGGCTGCGCCTTGCGCACCCGTTCGAGCATTTGCGGCACAAGGCTGGTGTGCACGGTTTGCAGTACGCCGATCGCCAGCGTACGCAAGGCCTGCCCCTTGAAGTTGCCCAGCGCTTCCCGCGCCCGCTGCAAACCGTCGAGCAGCGGCACGGCGTGGTTGTACAGCGTGTGCGCGGCAAGGGTCGGCAACAGGCGTTTGCTGCTGCGTTCGAACAGCGTGACGTCGAGGTTCTGTTCGAGCTGACGAATCTGCTGCGACAGTGCCGGTTGCGAAATCGACAGGCGTTCGGCCGCGCGGCCAACATGACCCTCTTCATAGACCGCGACGAAATAACGCAGTTGTTTGAAATCCATAAGTAATGCTTATCGAAAATGCTGGTAAATCGAAATGGCCCGAAGCCGTCAGTGAGCCTAGTCTAACCGCAATCACAAGGCTTACAGGGCCAGAGAGCGCGATGAATAGCGTTTGCTTCGACAGTGTTTGCATAGGCGGTTCAAAAAACCTCAAGCGAGGTTTTTTGCAATGAATCTGTTCAGTCTGCGGCGTCAGGCGCCGAGTCTCGATGACCTCGCTTTCGAGGCCGGTCCACCCCAGGCAGGCGATAGCCTGAATGCCGAGCGACTGATGCGCAGCGTCGAGCGACCGGCGCAGGTCTTCGTGCGTGGCCAGGGCTCTTGGTTGTGGGACAGCAACGACCGCGCTTATCTCGACTTCTCCCAGGCCGGCGGCGCCAACAGCCTCGGCCACAGCCCTTCGGCCCTGGTCAAAGCCATCTCCAGTCAGGCCCAGGCGCTGATCAATCCCGGTTTCAATCTGCACAACCGAGGCATGCTCAGCCTTGCCGAACGCCTGTGCGCCAGCACCTCCAGCGATCAGGCTTACCTGCTCAACAGCGGCAGCGAGGCCTGTGAGGCGGCGATCAAACTGGCGCGCAAATGGGGCCAACTGCATCGTGGCGGCGCCTCGCGGATCATTGTTGCGAAGCAAGGTTGTCATGGCCGCAGCCTGGCAACGATTTCCGCGTCGGACAGTTGCAACCTGCACAACCGCTTCGCACCGTTGCTGCCGGGTTTCGATCTGGTGCCGTTCAATGACTTGCCAGCGTTACATGCCGCCGTCGATGCGCAAACCGTGGCAATCATGCTCGAACCGATCCAGAGCGATGCCGGGGTGATTCCGGCCACCGAGCATTACCTCAAGGGCGTCGAGCGTCTGTGCCGCGAGCTGGGCATTCTGCTGATTCTCGACGAGGTTCAGACCGGTATAGGTCGCTGCGGCACTTTGCTCGCGGAACAGTCCTACGGCGTGCGCGCCGATATCGTCGTGCTCGGCAAGGGCCTCGGCGGCGGTGTTCCTCTGGCGGCGATATTGGCCCGTGGCAAGGCCTGCTGTTTTGACGCCGGGGAACTGGGCGGCACTCATCACGGCAACGCGCTGATGACAGCGGCCGGTCTGGTGGTGCTCGATAGCGTGCAGGATCGGGCATTTCTCGAGCAGGTCAAAGACCTCGGCCAGCACCTGCGCGAGGGACTTGCTCGTCTGGCGCACCGTTATGGCCACGGTGAACTGCGTGGGCAAGGTCTGTTCTGGGGACTGAGCCTGTCAGAGGATTCCGCTGATGCCGTAGTCAATGCCTCCTTGCACGAAGGCCTGCTGCTCAACGCGCCGCAAGCCAACTGCCTGCGTTTCACTCCGGCACTCACCGTCAGCAAGGCCAACATCGACGAAATGCTCCTGCGCCTGGCCCGCGCCTTCTCGCGAGTGCGTACCGCGCAACTGCAATGCCGCAAAGGGATTGCAGTCTGAGCTGAAGTTTCCTACCCGATTTGAAGAACCGTCTCGCGGTATAACGCACGCCCCACGCCTGATTCTTTTGGCGTGGGGCGTTTTTTTGTGCCCATGGTGGCGATCAAATGGCGTTTGCACTGAACCCTGAAGAACGGCGCAGGTCGATTAGCTTGTATGGCTCATGTGAGCCAACCCCCATTCAGGAGCTGACCCATGGACTTCATTCGTATCATCATCGCTATTCTGTTGCCGCCACTGGGTGTGTTTCTGCAGGTCGGGTTCGGCGGGGCGTTCTGGCTGAACATTCTGCTGACGCTGTGCGGTTACATCCCGGGGATCGTGCATGCGGTGTACATCATCGCCAAGCGCTGAGTTCAGCGGCACCTGATAGATAGCTTTCGCGAGCAGGCTCGCTCCCACAGGGGATTTTGTGCACAACACAGATCCAATGTGGGAGCGAGCCTGCTCGCGAATGGGACGACGCTATTTTGAATGGGGGCAGCGATCAGTCCACCAACCCCATCACCCGCCGATAAAACTTCCACTCCTGCTCCAACGCATGCGCCTGATTCACCGCCCGGCGAAAGCCATGGCGTTCCTCGGCGTAGTAATGCGCCTCGACCGGGATGCCGTTTTGCTCCAGCGCCGCGACCATGTCGCGGGTCTGTTGCGGCACCACCACCGCATCCAGTTCTCCCTGAAAGAAAATCACCGGCACTCGGATGTTGCTCGCGTGCAGTAGCGGCGTGCGGGCGGCGTAGCGCTCGGCGTCCTGCTCAGGATCACCGATCAGCCAGTCCAGATAATCACCTTCAAACTTGTGGGTCGCCTGGGCCAGTGCCACCGGGTCGCTGACGCCATAGAGGCTGGCGCCCGCGCGGAACACCTGCTGAAACGCCAACGCGCATAACGTGGTGTAACCCCCGGCACTGCCCCCGCGAATAAAGGCGCGTGCTCCGTCGATCAGACCTTGTTCGGCCAGATATTCCACCACCGCGCAAGCATCCTCGACATCCACCTCACCCCAACTCAGATGCAACGCCTGACGGTATTCGCGGCCATAACCGCTGCTGCCGCGATAGTTGAGATCGGCGACGGCGAAGCCGCGTTGCGTCCAGTACTGAATGCGCGGGTCGAGCATCGGGTAGCAGGCCGAGGTCGGACCGCCGTGGATGAACACCACCAGCGGCGGCTGGGCTTCGTCGTTCATCGCCGGATAGAAAAATCCGTGAGCCTCACCGCTGCCGCTTGGGTAGCGCAAGGTCTGCGGACGGCTGATGCGCTCGGCCGGCAAAGGTGCAACACCCCCAGCCAGCACTTGCACCGAGCGGGTCGAGCGATCGATGGCGATCACCGCAGAAGGGCTGATCGGCGAAGCGGCGATGCAATAGATAAATTGCTGATCCAGCGCCAGATGCCGAAAGCGGCTGTAGTCGCCGGTAAAGTCTTCGCCGTCGAGCGCCAGGCGACCAAAACCGCCTTCGCTCCAACTTGCCAGAAACGAATCGCCTACCGGCAACCAGGTACTGCCACCCATTTGCCACGGGGCGGGCGCATGATCGGCTTCGGCACAGGGCAGTCGCTGCAAACCGTCGGACGTTTCGCCCCACGGCTGCCAGAAACCGCCGCGATCAGTCAGGCATAACAAGCGTCCTTTCGCGTCGAACCGCGGTTGCTGGATCGACTCTTCAAGGTCAGCCCCCGTCACGCAACGCGGTGCGCCAAAGCCACCCTCAGCCAGACGCTCGGCCACCATCAATCGCGTGGATGTCCAAGGCTGATGCGGCCGACTCCACTCGATCCAGGCCAGTCGCGAACCGTCCGGGCTGATGGTCGGCGCAGCGTAAAAGTCAGCACCTTCCGCCAGCAAATGCCGCGTGCCATCAGCCAGATCAATCGCTACCAGCCGATGCTGGTCGCGCAGTTCCTCAACCGCCAGCACCTGGCCGAAAGCACAATGCAGATCGCCATAACGACACTCGCCAGAAGTCAGCACCTCGGGCGCGCCATCCAGCGTCTGCCGATACAACTGCTGATCCGCCTCATTGACGAAAACCACCCCGTCCGGCGTCAGACAAAACGCGCCACCGCCATATTCGTACACCCGGCTGCGCACACTGAAGCCATTCGGCGTCAGACATTTCGCCACGCCGTCGCGCCAGTGCCAGATCCGGCACGCAGCATCTTCGGGGCGATATTCATTCCAGAACAAACCGTGGGCACCGAGTTGCAGTTCGGCGAAATCCATTCCGGCGGCGACAGCCTGGGCGGCGCTGAAAGGCTCAGCCCTTGGCGATGAGGCGTGAGTTTCGTTCATTACGGAAGGCCAGTTGTTCGATGGTCTGGGTGGCGTGCTCAGCTTCTTCGCGGGCCGCGAGGATCACGCCGTGATGTTCGGATTTGCTGCACACCGGGTCGGCATTGCTCGCGTCACCCGTCAGCATGAACGCCTGACAGCGGCAGCCACCGAAATCCTGTTCTTTTTCGTCGCAGGAGCGGCATGGCTCAGGCATCCAGTCGTAACCGCGAAAGCGGTTGAAACCGAACGAGTCGTACCAGATGTGCTGCATGCTGTGGTCGCGCACGTTGGGAAATTGTACCGGCAGCTGTCGGGCACCATGACAGGGCAGGGCAGTACCGTCCGGAGTCACCGTCAGAAAAATACTGCCCCAGCCGTTCATGCAGGCTTTCGGGCGTTCTTCGTAGTAGTCCGGGGTGACGAAAATCAGCTTGCACGGATGCCCTTCGGCTTCCAGTTTGGCGCGGTATTCGTTGGTGATGCGTTCGGCGCGCACCAGTTGCTCCTTGGTCGGCAACAGGCCGACACGGTTGAGCTGTGCCCAGCCGTAGAACTGGCAGGTGGCGAGTTCGACGAAGTCCGCTTCGAGCGCAATACACAGCTCGATGATGCGGTCGATCTTGTCGATGTTGTGCCGGTGGGTGACGAAGTTCAGCACCATCGGATAGCCGTGGGCCTTCACCGCCCGAGCCATTTCCAGCTTCTGCGCGAAAGCCTTCTTCGAGCCGGCGAGCAGGTTGTTCACTTGCTCGTCGCTGGCCTGGAAACTGATCTGGATGTGATCGAGACCAGCCTTCTTGAAGTCACTGATCTTCTGCTCGGTCAGGCCGATGCCGGAGGTGATCAGGTTGGTGTAGAAACCCAACTGCCGCGCTTCGCGGATCAGCTCGGCGAGGTCCTGACGCACCAGCGGTTCGCCACCGGAAAAGCCCAGTTGCGCCGCGCCCATCTCCCGCGCTTCGCGGAAGACCTTGATCCACTGCTCGGTGCTCAGCTCTTTGCCCTGCTCGGCGAAATCCAGCGGATTGGAGCAGTACGGGCATTGCAGCGGGCAACGGTAAGTCAGCTCGGCGAGCAACCACAGCGGCAGGCCGACTTCAGATTTTGGCGGTACTTGCACCGATGCTTCAGGCAAGTTCGATCCAGTGCTGCGCACGGGCAACCTCCATGAATTGCTCGATGTCTTCACCGAGCTCGGGCACGCCGGGAAACTGCTCGTCGAGTTTGGCGATGATCGCCGCGACATCGCGTTCACCGTCGATCAAGCCGCCGATCAGCGCGGCGCTGTCGTTGAGCTTGATCATGCCCTCGGGGTAGAGCAGCACGTGGCCTTTTTGCGCCGGTTCATACTGAAAACGGTAACCGGGACGCCAGGTCGGGATCTTGCTGCGATCAAAACTCATAGGGTGATTCCTTTGTGCCAGACCCGCTGCTCGGTGACGCTGTGATACGGCGGGCGGTTCAGTTCGTAAGCCATGCTCATGGCATCGAGCATGCTCCAAAGAATGTCCAGTTTGAACTGGAGAATTTCCAGCATGCGCTCCTGACCCTCGCGGGTCTTGTAGTGCTCGAGCGTGATCGCCAGACCATGCTCGACATCGCGCCGCGCTTGACCGAGGCGAGTGCGGAAATATTCGTAACCGGCCGGGTCGATCCACGGGTAATGCTGCGGCCAACTGTCGAGGCGCGACTGGTGGATCTGCGGCGCGAACAGTTCGGTCAACGAACTGCTGGCGGCTTCCTGCCAACTGGCGCGGCGGGCGAAGTTGACGTAGGCATCGACGGCGAAACGCACGCCGGGCAGCACCAGTTCCTGGGAGCGCAGTTGATCCGGGTCGAGGCCGACCGCCTGACCGAGGCGCAGCCACGCTTCGATCCCGCCGTCTTCACCGGGGGCGCCGTCGTGGTCGAGCAGGCGTTGAATCCACTCGCGACGGATCTCGCGATCCGGGCAATTAGCGAGGATCGCCGCGTCTTTCAGGGGGATGTTCACCTGATAGTAGAAGCGGTTGGCGACCCAGCCCTGAATCTGCTCGCGGGTGGCACGGCCCTCGTACATCGCCACGTGATACGGGTGGTAGATGTGGTAATAGGCGCCTTTGGCGCGCAGGGCCGCTTCGAATTCGGTGGGGGACAGCGGGGTGTCGGTCATTGCGGTTCTCCGGGGAACAACCGTTAAAATCCTGGGTGTCTGGTCGGACGTCATCGCTGGCAAGCCAGCTCCCACAGTTTTTGTGTACGCCACAGAACCCTGTGGGAGCTGGCTTGCCAGCGATGGGGCCATCCGCTACAGCACAATACTCATGCCATCAAACGCCACTTCAACATTACGCCGCGCCAGCTCCGCGCGCTCCGGCGAATCTTCATCGAGAATCGGGTTGGTGTTGTTGATGTGGATAAGCACCTTGCGCTGCTCGGGCGACTGCTCCAGCACTTCGAGCATGCCGCCGGGGCCGTTCTGCGCCAGGTGGCCCATCTCGCGACCGGTGCGGGTGCCGACGCCACGGCGCTGCATTTCATCGTCATCCCACAGCGTGCCGTCCACCAGCAGGCAATCACTGCCGGCCATGATTTCCAGCAGCGGCGCGTCGACCTTGCCTAGACCCGGGGCGTAAAACAGTTTGCCGCCCGTGTTGAGGTCTTCGACGATCAGGCCGATGTTGTCGCCCGGGTGCGGGTCGAAACGGTGCGGCGAATACGGTGGCGCGGCGCTGCGCAATGGCAGCGGGGTGAAACGCAGGTTCGGGCAGGCAGCGACAGTGAAGCTCTGGTCGAGCTCGATGCGATTCCAGTTCAGTCCGCCGTTCCAGTGGGTCAGCATCTTGAACAGCGGGAAACCGGTGCTCAAATCTTCGTGAACCATGTCCGTGCACCAGACCTCATGCGGGCAGCCTTCGCGCAGGCTGAGCAGGCCGGTGGTGTGGTCGATCTGGCTGTCCATCAGGATGATCGCGCTGATGCCGGTGTCGCGCAGTGCTCGGCCCGGTTGCATCGGGGCGAAGCTCTGCAGTTGCGCGCGGATGTCCGGCGAAGCGTTGCACAGCACCCAGTTCACGCCATCATCGGAAATTGCGATGGACGATTGGGTACGGGCCTTGGCGTTCAGGCTGCCGTCGCGAAAGCCTGCGCAATTGACGCAGTTGCAGTTCCACTGCGGAAATCCGCCACCGGCGGCCGAACCCAGAATCTGGACGAACATGTACGCTCCCATCTTTCAACGCTGAAAATAAAACGCCCCGGCGAGCCGAGGCGTTGCACTGCAAGTCTGCGTAGGCAGAACTCAGCGGCTGGCGAAGTACATGGTGACTTCGAAGCCGATACGCAGGTCGGTGTAAGCCGGTTTTGTCCAGGACATAAGGTGACTCCTCATTGGGTGGGTGGGATAGCGCTATCCATAGGTATAGTCCACGGCAGCGCAGGGATGTTCCAAATAGTTAGGCTGCTATGTTACTCAAAATTTCAACGGTATTGCCCGTGAATCTTTGAGAAAGCTCCTTGCAGCCTTGGTAATGATCATTTTGTCGCTTGCCACGGCGCGCCGGGTGACGATTCGCTGGCCAGGCAGCGCCAGCCGCCCTCGGCGTTGAGCAAGCGCTGCGCTGCCGCCAGCAATGCTGAGCGTTTCAGTTGACCAATGGCCGTGTGCAGTTGCGCCAGATAATCCGACGAGTGGCCAGCGAGCTTGGCCTGCCACAGCAGCTCGGCGGCGTCTTTGCTGGACAGATGACTCTCAGCGAACTGATCCGCGAGTGACTGTCGTTGTTGGGTGAAGTGCTCTTCATCGAGGTTTTCGATCAGCGCTGGAATGCCCTTGAGGAACTGCTGGATATGGCCGAGCAGCTCAACTGGCGCAGTATCTGGCGACTGCACGCCGAACAGCAATCCACTCTGACCATGCATCTGCCGCAAGGCGCTGAACACGGCGTAGCCCAATTGCAATTCGACCCGCAGGCGCTGATAAAACGGGGTCTGACACAGTTGCGCGAGCAGGCGCCAGGCGGCTTCGTCGGCGATCTCGCGGCTGGCGGTCGGGCAGAACAGCAGCAAGGCGTGTTCGCTGGACACGCTATCGATGTGGCTCCACAGATGTTGCGTATTGATCGTCGGCGCTGCCGACAATTGATTGTCCGGTGTGCCGGGGATGCGGCTCAGGGCCAGGCCCATGGCCGATTGCGTCTGTGCGTTGAGGCCAAGGGCCAGTCCGTCCCAGCGCGAATTTGTCCACAGCTGTCTGGCGTCGTTCGACTCGACGGCCGATGGCAGACAATATTCAGGCAACGCCTTGAGCAACTGGCGGATCGGTATCAACGGCGCTTCTGGCTCTACGCTCGCTGAATCGGCGTCAATTTGCGTCAGACATTTCAGCGCGTGTTCGAGGACACTGGGCATCGGCTCCTGCAGGCCCGTCAGTTTCAGCAGCCACTGCGTGCCGGTGGCACTGAACGCCAACTCGACGCCGGCCTGCCGCGCATCTTCCTGCGTTTCCCGCAGACTGCGTCGCAGCTTGCCTTGCAGATCTGTGCCGGCCGCCGCCTGCGTTTGCCAACGCAAGTAAATCGCGCCGTGGTCGCTATGATCCGGCAACGCCTGGCTGAATTGCATCGGCGAACGCTCACGCCGACCGCGCGAGCGATCCTGAGCGAAAGTCCGCAAGCCACGATGGGCGCTGGTCTGGCCGCGAATCAGGCCGGCGTTGGCCAGCGGCTCGTTGGAGCCTAGAAAAGGATTGGCGGCAGGCAGGTGCCAATGGTCGCTGAAGTTATCCACAACACCGATGTCGCGCAGGATCTGTTTGAGCGCGACCACGCCGTTTTCCGACAGACCGTTTTCGCGTTGTTCACTGTCGAGCCGCGCCAGTTGCAGGGCGCCGCTGATTTGCTGCTGACGCTCACGCAGCTTGGTGTATTCCTCGCGCAACGCTGCCCAGTCCTGTTGCGCGGCAAAGAAGCTCAACCAGTCCAGAAACTGTTCACGAATGGCGCTGAAGGATTCGGCTGGGGTGGTGAATTGCAGATGCAGCAACGCTTGCCCGGCGAACTGATACAGCGGCACGGCTTTCAAACCGTCCGCGAGGCGTTGTTGCTGCAAATGGGCGAGCAGCCCGCCGGGCTTGGCGCTGTTCAGCCAATGGCAGAGAAACGCCAGCGCTTCGGCGGACGAGTCGGGCAGCGCTTCGAAAGCGAACAACAGATTGCCGCTTCGCTCGCCGACCTGTTGATAACTTTTTACCGCCAATGGCAGCGGCGCTGCTTGCTCGACCTTATCCCCAACCGGCAGCACGGCGGCGAACTGCTGCGCCAGTTCGCGCAATTCCTCGATGCTCTGCGACCCGACCAGGCTCAGCGTCATTTGTCCGGTGCGATAAAACTGCCGGTGGAAATCTTTCAGCGCCTGTTGAAACGCTGGTAAATCAACTTTCAGGCTGTCGCGATTTCCCGCATGAAACCCGCGCAGCGGATGTGTGGCCGGCAATCCCTCGTACAGCGCCAGTTCCTGCTGAGCCGTGGGATCTTGCGACCACGCGACAAATTCTGCGTCCAGCACTTCGCGTTCGCGCAACTGATCGTCCGGATTCATACGCGGCTGGGCGAGCATGTCTGACAGGCGCTCGAGCCCGGCACTGAAGGCGGAGGTCGGCAGTTCGAAGAAAAAGTCGGTGGTGCGTTCACGGGTGCTGGCATTCACTTGCCCACCGTGACTTTGCACGTAGGCCATCAGCGCCTGACTCGCAGGAAAACGCTCAGTGCCGAGAAACAGCAGATGCTCAAGGAAATGCGCCAGCCCCGGCCACTCCAGTGGCACATCATGGCTACCGGCAGCTACCCGCAACGCAGCGGCACTGCGCTTCAAGCCGGGCACCTGACGCAGGGTCACGCGCAAGCCGTTGGCCAGGGTTTCGGTGTGGGGGCGGGGGTGAGTCGGCGCAGGCATGGGCACTTCCAGAACAGTGAAGTGCCAATGCTAGCGGATTGTGTGGGGTCAGCGCTTGTTCAACGCGTGGTAAAGCTCTGGACGACGGTCGTTGAAGTAGCGATTGGCGGCGCGGGAGTCTGCCATCAACTGTCGATCCAGCTCACCGACGATCAATGCTTCATCGAGTCCGGCCTGGGCGATACGGCTGCCGTCCGGCGCGGCGATGCTGCTTTGTCCGCAATAGTGGATCTCGCCTTCCTGCCCGCAATAATTGGCGTACGCCACGTAACACTGGTTTTCGAAGGCGCGGGAACGCACGGTGACGTCGGCGACGAAATCGAACGGAATCATGTTTGCCGTCGGTACCAGGATCAGCTCGGCGCCGGCCAGGGCCAGGCGTCGTGCGTTCTCCGGAAATTCCAGGTCGTAGCAGATCAGGAAACCGAGCTTCCAGCCATTGAGCTCAACCACCGGAAACGCATCCTCCCCGGGGCTGAACATTGACCGATCGAGATCGCCGAAAAGATGGGTCTTGCGGTAATTGCACAGGCGCTCGCCGTGCGCGTCGATCAACTGCACGGCGTTGTAGATCTGCCCGTCGGCCGTGCGCTCGGGGTATCCGTAAGCGATCGCCAGCCCGGCGGCTTTGGCGATTCGACCGATCTGTTGCGCCCATTCACCGTTGTAGACCTCGGCCCGCGTACTGACTGCCTCGGCGCCGATGTTGTAGCCGGTCAGGAACATCTCCGGCAGCACCAGCAGGTCGGCACCCTTGGCCTCCATCGCCAGTTGCTGCAGGCGATGCAGGTTGGCGGCGGGTTCCAGGGGCAGCGGTGGACATTGGTAAAGGGCGACACGCATCGGGGAATCCTCTTACTCGGGCAGGGCGATAGGGCCGATGTCTTTGAACACATCACCCGGGCCCGGGTTCTCTTTATGTGTCGAACCGCCGAAATGCTTCATGATCCCCCACACCGCGTTGAGCGAAGTCTGCACCGCGCCTTCGACCCATGCCGGCGTCCACGACACGTCGTCACCGGCGATGAAAATCCCCCGCTGCTCCGCCGGCATGTCGTCCTGCATGAAGTGCGCGTACATGCGCTGGTTGTAGCGATAGTGGCCGGGCAGGGCGCCTTTGAATGCGCCGAGGAAGTACGGGTCGGCTTCCCACGACACGGTGATCGGATCGCCGATGATCCGCGCGGCGATATCGACTTTCGGGTAGATCTTCTTCAGCGCGTTCAACGCCAGCTCTACGCGTTTTTCCACCGGGTGCGGCAGCATCTTCAGTGCATCGCTCATCCACGAGTAGGACAGGCAGATCACCCCCGGCTTATCGTCACCGTTGTCGAACAGATAGGTGCCGCGGGTCAGGCGATCGGTGAGGGTCATGCTCATCAGGTCGCGACCGGTTTCCGGATCCTTGTCCTTCCAGAATGGCCGGTCGACCATGACGAAGGTCTTCGACGACTGCATGTAGCGCGTGCGATCCAGCGCCATCCACATCTTCTGCGAAAACAGGGTTTCGTCGCATTCGATCTGGGTGGTCAGCAGCCAGCTCTGGCAGGTGGTCAGCACGGCGGCGTACTCGCGGGTGTCGCCGTTGTTGTCGGTGACGGCGAAACGGCCGTCCGGCGCGTGAGCGATTTTCTTCACGCCGGAACGTGGCGCGCCCCGGTGCAGGGATTTCAGGCTGGTGCCTTCCGGCCAGTGCACGCAGCGCTCCGGCACATGGCGCCAGATGCCTTGCGGCACTTGTTCCACACCGCCAACCACCAGATGCTGGTGATCGTCGCAGTTGGTCATCACCACGCGGAAGATTTCCAGCATCGAATTGGGGAAGTCCGAGTCCCAGCCGCCAGTGCCGAAACCGACCTGACCGAACACTTCGCGGTGATGGAACGACAGTTTGGCGAAGGCCTTGGAGGTGGCCACGAAGTCGTAGAACGTGCGGTCGTCCCACAGCGGAACGAGTTTATTCCACAGTTCTTTGAGGCGTGGTACGTCGCGCTCACGGATCGCTTGCTGGATATCAGCGAACTGCGAGCCAGCCTCCAGCGCATCCGCCCAGGCGTCAGCCACTTCCTGGAACAGTGCAGGAAGATCCTTCAGGCTTTGTGCGTAATGGGTTTTGCCTTCGAGATCGATCACCGTGCTGCCGGAGGCCGGCGTCAGCGGGTTCGGGAACGGTTTGGTCTCGAGACCGAGCTTGTCGACGTAGTGATAAAACGCAGTTGAGGACACCGGGAAACGCATGCCACCCAGTTCCGCGACGATGCCGTCGGTGCCGTTGAACGCTTGCGAACGCAGGCGGCCACCCAGTTTCGAGGCCTCGTACACCACTGGTTTCAAGCCGAGCTTCATCAGTTCGTAGGCGGCCACCAGACCCGCGATACCGGCGCCGACAATCGCCACTTCAGCGCCATGGTGCTGTTCAGGAATGCTGCCGAGACCGGCCGGGTGTTCGATCCATTCGTCGAAGGCGAACGGAAAGTCCGGGCCGAAAATGGTGACGGGTTTCTTACCGTCTGCAGGATGGCGATTGTTCTTGTTCATGGCTGACCTTGCTGGCGACCCGACGCAGGATGCGCGTCTGAGTATAGGAAAAGATGCCAGCCATTCTAGGGAGCGTAGAACACGTTAATAAGACGCAAAGTGTCGTCGTTTTGCCAGTTAATTGATTAATATGACGATTAATGACTACATTCCGACCAAATGTAGGAGTGAGCCTGCTCGCGATGAGGCCATCAAGCTCACCAGCGCTCAAACCGGCTGCCCCCGATCAATCTTGCTGCTCAAAATGATCGAGGTCGTGGTCTTCTCCACCCCATCCACACTGCCAATCTGGTCCAGCAACTGATCCAGTTGCTCCGGCGAGTCGGTGCGCAACCACGCCACATAATCAAATTCGCCACTCACCGCACACAACTGCTGCACCTGCGCCATCGCACTCAAGCGACGCAGCACTTCCTTGCCAGAACGCGGCTGCACCTTGATCCCGACATAAGCCTGCAACCCGCCATCGACCACGCGCTGCCCCAAACGTACGCCATAACCGGTGATCACCTTGGCCCTCTCCAGCCGCGCCAACCGCGATGTGACGGTGGTCCGCGCAATGCCCAACTGCCGGGCAAGCATGGCCACGCTTTCGCGGGCGTTGATTTGCAGGGCGGCGATCAGTTGGCGGTCGATTTCGTCGAGTGCGGGGGGGCGGGTGTCGGGCAACGGTGTGGCTCCATGACTGTCGAGGGCGGATGAGTTTGCATGTTACAGGCACTATCGGCGACACGCTGCTGGCGCTGACTGAACACGTCACTTATGCGTGGAGGCAATCGTTGCGCCAAAACAAACATCAAATATCTGGTTTGACTTGCCGGGCCTATTTATCAAGAATGCCAACAAGAGCGCGAAATCTGCTGCCTTGCAGGGCTTTAGCGGACGTAGGTACCTCAGCGATGCTGCAACATCGGTGTAAGGTGAGACCTCTTCATCCCATTTCCTGAGGATGCAAATATCAGGATTCAAATATCGAGGGCAGCCAACGGGCTGCCCTTTTCTTTGTCTTCAAGAATGTACCGTTTGTACAAAAGATCGCCTTGGCGGTGCTTGTTCATTGCTCTTGACGGAGCGTGCATGAAATTCCAGAGGACGTGCCCGTTTCCCACATCGACCACTACGAGCATGTCGTTTTTTGCCTCATAGGCGTTGATGAATGCCAATCGGAAACCGCCATAGCATTCACAAGCATAAAAACAATCCTGGACGGGCGGTGGCGTCCGGAGATTACTTGTCTGGGGAAACAGTCAACAAGGCACGGGGAGGGGAGAAAACATAACTTCGGAACACTCCTACAGCCTTCGGGGAGGTCTTCCGAACATTGCGCTCGCAAAGATTGTCCCCTCAACCGATCGCCCAAGAAAAAGCCGCGCAATTGCGCGGCTTTCAAATGTGGTGGGCCCACACGGACTTGAACCGTGGACCAAAGGATTATGAGTCCTCTGCTCTAACCAACTGAGCTATAGGCCCTCAGTAGGCCGCGGATTATAGCGACGGTTTGGCGGCTGTGCTATCCGAATAATCCGATACGGTTACACGAAGAAACGTTGCGGCGAATTCTTCCGGGGGCAGCGGCAGGCTGACGATGTAGCCCTGGATCTGTTCGCAACCTTCGGCGGCGAGGAATTGTTGCTGGGCCTGGGTCTCGACGCCTTCGGCGATCACGGTGAATTGCATGCTCCGGCCCAGAGCGATGATCGCGCGGACAATCGCCGCGTCGTGCGGGTCATCGGGCAATCCGCGAACAAAAGACTGGTCAATCTTGAGGATGTCCAGCGGCAGGCGTTTCAGGTAACTGAGCGAAGAATAACCAGTGCCGAAGTCGTCGATCGCCAGTTGAACCCCCAGATGTTTGAGCTGGTGCAGCACCGCCAGTGCTTCTTCGGCCTGGCTCATGATGAAGTTTTCGGTAATTTCCAGTTGCAGTAAATCCGGCTGCAGGCGGTTGTCCCTGAGCAATTGTTCGATGCGCCCGAGCAGATTCGGCTGGCGTAGTTGCGCACCGGCGAGGTTGACCGACAGCGGGCCGAGGCTGTCGTAGATCTGGCTCCACTCGAACATCTGCCGGCAGGCGGTTTCCAGCACCCAATCACCTATCTGCAGGATCATGCCGTTCTCTTCGGCCAACGGGATGAAGTGCTCCGGCGGTACTTCGCCGAAGGTTGGGTGTCGCCAGCGGATCAGTGCTTCGGCGCCGACCAGGCGATGGTCGTCGAGGCTGATTTTTGGTTGGTAGTAGAGGAACAACTCTCCGCGCTCGATGGCCCGGCGCAGTTCATGCTCCAGTGCGACACGTTCGCTGGCCTGGGCGGTGAGGTCGCGAGTGTAGCTTTCGACGCGGTTGCGGCCCTTGGCCTTGGAGCGGTACATCGCCGCGTCGGCGTTTTTCACCAAGGTGGCGACATCGCAGCCGTCCCGTGGATAGAGGCTGGTGCCGATGCTGGCGCTGATGAAAAACTCGTGCTCACCGGCCTGAAACGGTGCGCCAAAGCAGTTGAGCAGTTTGAATGCGATGTTGTCGGCATCGCTGGCTT
The DNA here is from genome assembly GCF_016756945.1 of Pseudomonas sp. MWU318. NCBI lineage: Bacteria > Pseudomonadati > Pseudomonadota > Gammaproteobacteria > Pseudomonadales > Pseudomonadaceae > Pseudomonas > Pseudomonas sp. MWU318. Next base: position 59,310 of record NZ_JAESJL010000012.1, on the reverse strand, counting down.
GTTGCAGACCCGGCAACAGAATGATGAATTCATCACCGCCCAGTCGTGCGACGGTGTCGATATCGCGTAGCTGTTCTTTCAAACGTACGGCAATGCCTTTGAGCAGCAGGTCGCCGACCGGGTGGCCAAGGCTGTCGTTGATGTGTTTGAAACGGTCGAGATCGAGGAACAGTACCGCTCCCTGACCACCGTTTTCCTGCTGACTGTTCAGCGCGGTGAGCAGGCGACTTTCGAACAGGGTGCGATTCGGCAGGCCGGTGAGCGGGTCATGGTGCGCCTGATAATCGAGCTTGGCTTGTGCGTGTTTGAGGCTGGAGATATCGGCAAACACCGCAACAAAGTGGGTGATGAACTTGTCGCGATTACGTACGGCGCTGATGGTCAGCCAGCTCGGATACAACTCGCCGTTCTTGCGCCGGTTGGAAATCTCGCCCTGCCAGTGTCCCTCAGCAGTCAACTGGTGCCACATTGCCGCATAAAACGCGCTGTCATGCAGTCCCGAGGCGAGCAGACGCGGGGTGTGGCCGAGCGCCTCGCTTTCGCTGTAGCCGGTGATTTCGGTGAACGCACGGTTGACCGCGCTGATGTGCTGCTGGGTGTCGGTGATCAACACGCCTTCGGCGGTGCTTTCGAAAACGGTGGCGGCCTGCTGCAGTTTTTCCTGCATCAAATGGCGCTCGGTGATGTCCCGGGCAATGGTCAACATGCAGTCTTCTTCGCCGATCGGCAGCGGACGGCTGGACACTTCGCACAGACGGATCTGCCCGTCGCTGCGGCGGATATGGCAGGTGAAATCGCGCACGAAGCCATCGCGGTGCAACAGGTCGAGCATCTGCTTGCGTTCGTTGAGGTTGACCCAGATCCCCAGATCCAGCGCCGAGCGATCCACCGACATAGCGCTGTTGAATCCGGTGATGCGACTGAAGCCCTCGTTGACTTCCAGCAGCAAGCCATCGCTCTGACGCGACAGCAGCAAGCCGTCCGGTGAGGCATGAAAAGCCTTGGCGAACTTTTCTTCGGAGGTTTGCAGTTGCTGCTGGGTTTCCTTGAGCTGGGTGATGTCGCGCACGACCACCACCAGCGCCGGAGTGGTATCGAGGTCGAAGGGCTCGGCGGAGATCAGACCGGTGAACACCTGGCCGTTGTTGCGGCGAAAGGGCATCTCCAGGTTGCGGATGCTGCCGGCCTGCAAGCGCTGTAACAGCCCGGGCCCGACCCCGGGGATGCCCCAGATATTCAGTTCAGTGGCGGTCTGGCCGACCACGTCTTCCGCCTTCAGGCCAATCTGCTCTTCAAAGGCTTCATTGACCTCCAGCAGGCAGCCGTCGGACAGTCGCGCGATTACCAGGATGTCCGGGCATTGCTGGAACACCGAGGCGAACTTTTGCTCAGACAGGCGTAGTGCTTCCTCGGTGCGCTTGGTTTCGCTGATGTCGATCATCAATCCGCGCATCACCGGCTCATGGCCGTGCTCGATCAGGCTGACAATATCGCGCACCCACAGGCAGCGCCCGTCTGCGGTAATCACCCGATAGTCGAGGGTGTGATCGCGTCCTTCGCGCACCGCGTCGTCGCAGATGGCTTGGGCGCGAGTCAGGTCGGCGGGGTGGATGATGTTGCGCCAGAAGCCCGGAATCAGCCAGTGCGCCTGTGGATAACCGAGCAGATCCTCGGCATGTGGTGACACATAGCTGTAGGTGAAGTCGCTCATGCGCGCTTCCCAGGCGATGGCCGAAAGGCTCTCCACCAGTCCGCGGTAGTGGTATTCGCTGCTGCGCAATTCCTGTTCGAGGTCGACGCGGCGGGCGATTTCCGAACTCAGACGGCGATTGATACGAATGACCACCGCCAGGATGATCACCAGCAATAACAGGCCCGGCAGACCGTAGATCAGCAGGTCTGACCAGAATGTCCGATGATCCAGAACATTGCCGACCCAATGTTCCTGAATGCTGCTGATCTCCTCGGGGCTCATGTCCGCCAGGACTTTGTCCAGAATGCCCACCAGCATTTTGTTTTCGCGGGGTACGCCCATTGCCAACTGATAGCGATACGGGGTTTCGCCACTCACGTACAAACCGTCGAGCTTGAGCTGCCGCAGACTCCAGACGCTGGAGGCAAGGTCGCCGACCACGGCGTCTACCTCGTCGGTAGCCAGAGCCTGCAAGGCCGAGCTGACATTGGGCATGGCCACCAGATTCAGGTCGGGATGGTGGGTGCGCAGGAGTTCGTGGGGGGCGTAGTTTTCCACCACCGCGATCTTCAGACCGTACAGATCCTCGATTTTGCGCGGCTGAGCGCCGCCGATGTGGGCGAGGATCACGATCGGGAAATCGAGGTAGGGACGGGTAAACGACAGATAGTTCTGGCGCTCCGGCGTGGACATGATCCCCGGCAACAGGTCGATCTTGCCGGTTTTCACCTGCGCCAGGACTTCGGTCCAGCTTGAGGGCTCGATCGGATTGAGTTTGATCGACAGGCGCTGGCGGATCACGTCGATGTAGTCGGCGGCCAGGCCCTGATAGCGATTCTGTTCATCGCGGAATTCGAACGGCGGCCACGACGCATCGACACCCAGGCGCAAGTCCGGGTGAGCCGCCAGCCAGCTACGTTCTTCATCGGTCAGAGTCAGCGCGTCAGCCGTTGCGGTCCAGATCATCAGTGACAGCAAGAAAAGCACGGGCGCCAGTCTGGGCATAACCGTCTCGTTATGGCACGGGATTCATTGTTTCGAGTGTAGACGGGGTATGCCGGGGAGGGGTGGTGCGAGGGATTTAATCTGCCGCATAAACAAAACCCCCGGCCTGGGCCGGGGGTTCTGGTGTCACTCGTCGAGGAAGGAGCGCAGATGCTCGCTTCGCGTCGGGTGGCGCAGCTTGCGCAGCGCTTTGGCTTCGATCTGACGGATCCGCTCACGCGTTACGTCAAACTGTTTGCCCACTTCTTCGAGTGTGTGGTCGGTGTTCATGTCGATACCGAAGCGCATGCGCAGAACCTTGGCTTCACGGGCAGTGAGGCCGGACAGCACTTCGCGAGTCGCTTCTTTCAGGCTTTCAACGGTTGCAACATCGATTGGCGACTGCATGGTCGAGTCTTCGATGAAGTCACCCAGATGAGAGTCTTCGTCATCACCGATCGGGGTCTCCATGGAGATCGGCTCTTTAGCGATCTTCAATACCTTGCGAATCTTGTCCTCAGGCATTTCCATGCGTTCGCCCAGCTCTTCCGGGGTCGGTTCGCGACCCATTTCCTGCAGCATCTGGCGGGAAATGCGGTTGAGCTTGTTGATCGTCTCGATCATGTGCACCGGAATACGGATGGTGCGGGCCTGGTCGGCGATCGAGCGAGTGATCGCCTGACGGATCCACCAGGTGGCATAAGTCGAGAACTTGTAACCACGACGGTATTCGAACTTGTCCACCGCTTTCATCAGACCGATGTTGCCTTCCTGGATCAGATCGAGGAATTGCAGACCGCGGTTGGTGTACTTCTTGGCGATCGAGATCACCAGACGCAAGTTGGCTTCAACCATCTCTTTCTTCGCGCGGCGGGCCTTGGCCTCACCGATCGACATGCGACGGTTGATGTCCTTGATTTCAGCGATGGTCAGACCGGTCTCGGTTTCCAGCGCGATCAGCTTCTGCTGGCAACGGATGATGTCCGGCTGCACGCGACCAATGGCTTCGGCGTATTTGCTCTTGCCTTTGGCCAGCGCGTCGGACCAGCTTTCGTCGACTTCATTGCCCGGGAACTGACGCAGGAAATCGGCGCGTGGCATACGAGCATCACGTACACACAGTTGCATGATCGCGCGCTCTTGCTGACGCAGACGATCCAAGGCACTGCGAACACGCTCGACCAGGGCTTCGAATTGCTTCGGCACCAGTTTGATCGGCATGAACAACTCGGCCAGGGCCAGCAACTCGGCAATCGCTGCCTTGTTGTGACGACCGTGCTTTTTCAGGGCCTTGCGGGTGATTTCCATCTGGTCGGACACAGCGCCAAAACGCTGGGCAGCGATGACCGGATCCGGACCGCTTTCGGCTTCTTCTTCGTCATCCGAAGCTTCGGCTTCATCGTCATCGGTATCGTCGTCAGCCTTGGCGGCTTTCGCGTCGATCGGCGGTGGCACTTCGGCAGCCGGCGGCGCGATGCCGTCGTCCGGGTCGATGTAACCGCTCAGAACGTCGGACAGGCGACCACCCTCGGTGGTGACGCGAGTGTACTCGGAGAGAATGTGGTCAACCGTGCCAGGGAAGTGCGCGATCGCGCTCATCACTTCACGGATGCCTTCTTCGATACGTTTGGCGATTTCGATTTCGCCTTCACGAGTCAGAAGCTCGACCGTACCCATTTCACGCATGTACATGCGCACCGGGTCAGTGGTGCGACCGATATCGGTCTCCACCGCTGCCAACGCAGCGGCTGCTTCTTCCGCAGCGGCCTCGTCGGTATCGGCGTCGGCCAACATAAGGGCGTCCGCATCCGGAGCACTCTCGTGTACGGGGATCCCCATGTCGTTAATCATGCGGATGATGTCTTCCACCTGCTCCGGATCTGAAATATCCTCGGGCAGGTGGTCGTTGACCTCGGCGTAAGTCAGATACTTCTGCTCACGACCCAGTTTGATCAACTCAATAATACGAGACTGCTGTTGCGCTTTTCCGGACATAACACCCTATCCACTGAAGGTCTTGGCGGGCAAAAAACAAGCCGAGGATTATACCTGAGCTATGACCTCACGCGCCAGTTGAGGTCGGGTTTGATGCGGAAACATTGCGACTTAAAAGGTCGCGCAGTTGATTTTTCTCTTCGGCGCTCAGTTCGCTTTGACGCGCTTTCCTGAGCAACTGTTCCAGATTTCGCTCGCGTTGGCGGGCTGACAAGCTAGTAATGGTGTCGAAAAACTGTTGTTCAAGGTTTTCTCCGTCAATCAGCCACTCCTTTTCCGCCAGCGCTTTCAACAAGCGACCCTGTTCAGTGCCGTGCCATCGCGCGATCAACTGAAATGAGTTTAGCTTGGGATTCTTCTGTACGGCTTCGAGCAGCGCCACAAGCAACTGTGCGTTGGTCTGATTTTCGTCCGCAATGTGCCCGGCGTCTTCGACGCGCTCTGCCAGTTGCGGGTGGTGCAGCAATGTACGCAGTGCGGTAAGAGTTGGCGATTCGACGCCAATCGGCGTGCGCGGGCGTTGTTGATCGCGATCGCCGCCACGCTTGCCATTCTTGTCCCAGGGCTTCTTGTCCCATTTCTTGCCGCCGGCGCCGGGTTTCTTCGGCGTCCACTCCTGTTGCGGCACATACATGTCCTGTGCCTGCGGCTGATGGTAGTCGCTGTAATCCGGCATTGCGTCGTAATCGATGCCCGGATCGTAGGCGGGCGGCGCTTCCTGCGGCGCGCTTTGCGCCAGCTGGCTGACGGTTTCGCTGCTCAGACCGGTAATTTCGGTCAGGCGCTGGCGCATCAGGATGCGCAGGTTGGCGCCCGGAACTTTGTCGATCAGCGGTGCGGCGAGGGTGGCCATATGGGCCTTGCCTTCGAGCGAGCGCGGATCGGCTTCCTCGGTCAGTTGCTGGAAGAAATAATCGGCCAGCGGCTGCGCATGTTGGTTGATTCGGGCCTTGAAGGCATCAGTGCCTTCGGCGCGAACCAGGGTGTCCGGGTCTTCGCCTTCGGGCAGGAACAGGAAGCGCGCACGGCGACCGTCCTGCAGGCACGGCAGTGTCGCTTCCAGGGCGCGCCATGCCGCATTGCGGCCGGCCTGGTCTCCGTCGAAACAGAACAAGACGTTGGGCACGACACGAAACAGGCGCTTGAGGTGCTCTTCGCTGGTCGCTGTGCCCAAGGTTGCGACGGCATTACGCAAACCCTGCTGGGCGAGGGCGATGACGTCCATGTAACCCTCGACGACAATGATTTCGTCGAGGTTGCGGTTGTTCTTGCGTGCTTCATAGAGGCCGTAGAGTTCCTGGCCTTTGTGAAATACCGGGGTTTCCGGCGAGTTCAGATATTTCGGCTTGTCGTCACCCAGTACCCGGCCACCGAAAGCGATGATGCGGCCGCGGGTATCGCGAATCGGGAACATCACGCGATCGCGGAAGCGGTCGTAGCGTTTACCGGTTTCGGCGTTCTCGATCAGCAGGCCGGCGTCGATCATGGCCTTCTGCTGCAAAGTGTCGCTGCTCAAGTGCTTGAACAGATTGTCCCAGCCCGGCGGCGCGAAACCGAGACCGAAGTCCCGGGCGATCTCGCCGGTCAGGCCGCGGCCCTTGAGGTAATCCACGGCGGCTTTGCGCGCCGGATGGCTCTTGAGTGCCTGGCGGTAGAAGTCGGCGGCGGCGGTGAGCAGCGGGTACAGCGGCGAATCGGTTGGCTGTCGCGGTTTGTGCGGGCGGCCGCTTTCTTCGCGGGGGATTTCCATGCCGGCGGCTTTGGCCAGGTCCTCGACGGCCTGAGGGAAATCCAGGTTGTCGTGGTCCATGAGAAAGCCGAGGGCATTGCCGCCGGCGCCGCAGCCGAAGCAGTAATAGAACTGCTTGTCCGGGCTGACGCTGAACGACGGGGTTTTCTCTTTATGGAACGGGCAGCAGGCGGTGTAGTTCTTGCCGGCCTTTTTCAGTTGCACACGCGAGCTGACCACGTCGACGATGTCGGTGCGGTTCAGGAGGTCGTCAATAAAGCTCTGGGGAATCAGCCCGGCCATGGCGTTCTCGTCTGCGCTGTAATGAGTCCGATGCGAAGGGCGGCCGGACGCAGGTCTTGAGTGAGGCGCACAAAATGGGCGGCTCGACCGGGTTCGGTTGCGTGATCGCTGTCGGGAAGTGTATCTGCCGAAAAACCACTGACGTTAGTACTCATCAGTTTTCGACTATTTGAAAGTGTTGCGCTGAATCCGCTGACGGCCGATAAATGGCCTCGGATAGCTCAATAAAGCGGGCACGCATGCAGGTGCCTTGGGCTGATCGTCGTAAGAGGAATCAGTGGGTGTGCTCGTCAGTAGCCTTGAAAGGCTCGTCAGAAAAGACGTGCACCGCTGGCAAAAGAGCCAGGTCTGACGCGTGAAGCAGGTTTGTCTCGGTCGCGTGTGCGGCTTCGACGGTGAAGCATCAAGCGTTTTACGCAAATGCCATTAGCCCGGCTGAGGGCCGGGCTTAGGCAAGAAGCTTGCTACGATCGTCTGTGTATTAGTACAGACGAACGGCGCGGCGCTGTTCGCGCTGAACTTTCTTGGCGTGACGCTTAACAGCGGCTGCTGCTTTGCGCTTACGCTCAGAAGTTGGCTTCTCGTAAAATTCGCGGCTACGAACTTCAGCCAGTACACCGGCTTTTTCGCAGGAGCGCTTGAAACGACGCAGAGCTACGTCGAAGGGTTCGTTCTCTTTAACTTTGACGGCTGGCATCCAGAGCTACCTTCATTCATTACCGGGGTCAACATCCTCGCGGCAAAAGAGCACTTGAAGACGTCGGTTTTTAAGGGTTGCGGATGTTAACCCCTCATCGCTCGGAATGCAAAGCCTCTGATCGAAAACCGCTAGTCGGGGCATCGCATGGCGACTATTATGCGCGCCTTCGAATTCAGCCTAAACAAGGCGCAAACCCATGCTAGTACTGGGATTAGAAACCTCCTGCGACGAGACCGGCGTCGCATTATACGACAGTGAACACGGCCTGCTGGCCGACGCGCTGTTCAGCCAGATCGACCTGCACCGCGTCTATGGCGGCGTGGTGCCGGAGCTGGCCTCGCGTGACCATGTCAAACGCATGCTGCCCTTGATTCGTCAGGTGTTGGCCGAGGCCGACTGCGTGCCGACCGAGATTGATGCGATCGCCTACACCGCGGGCCCGGGCCTGGTCGGGGCGCTGCTGGTCGGTGCCTCGTGCGCTCAGGCGCTGGCATTTGCCTGGGGCATTCCGGCACTCGGTGTGCACCATATGGAAGGCCACTTGCTGGCGCCGATGCTGGAGCCAAAACCGCCGGAATTCCCGTTCGTCGCTTTGTTGGTTTCCGGGGGGCATACGCAGCTGGTTCAGGTCGATGGTATTGGCCAATACAGCCTGCTCGGCGAGACCCTCGACGATGCTGCCGGCGAAGCGTTCGACAAAACCGCGAAAATGATGGGCCTCAATTATCCGGGCGGGCCGGAAATCGCCAAGCTGGCCGAGAAGGGCGTCGCAGGACGTTTCACCTTCCCGCGTCCGATGTGTGATCGCCCGGGTCTGGATTTCAGCTTCAGCGGCTTGAAGACCTTTGCTCTCAATACCTGGCAGCAATGCGTCAACGCCGGGGACGACAGCGAGCAAGCCCGTTGCGACATCGCGCTGGCGTTCCAACAGGCCGTGGTGGAGACTTTGACCATCAAGTGCAAGCGCGCCCTGAAACACGCGGGCATGAAGCGTCTGGTGATCGCTGGCGGCGTCAGCGCCAACAAGGCCTTGCGCGCTTCGCTGGAAAAGATGCTCGGCGACATGCAGGGCGATGTGTTCTACGCCCGCCCGGAGTTCTGCACCGACAATGGCGCGATGATCGCGTTTGCCGGTTGTCAGCGTTTGCAGGCCGGTCAGCAGGAAAGTCTGGCGATCAGCGTGCAGGCACGCTGGCCGATGGAGCAGCTGTCGGCACTGTGATTGGCGGTGCGATTGGTGGTGTCGGTGAGCGGTATTTAAAAATGCCGTTCGCGCCCGGCAAACAGGTCGCGTAGATTGCCGCGGTGGCGCCAGACGATCAGCAATGTCAATGCGCTCATCGGCAGCAGCGCTTCCGGTTCTTGCCACGCGAGTAAGGGCAAGGTCAGGGGCGTGGCGATCAGCGCCGCCAGCGAGCTGGTACGGGTCAGGTAGAACGTCAGCAGCCAGGCGCACACTGCCAGCAGTGCAGCGGGTGGATACAGGCCCAGCAGCATGCCGGCAGCCGTGGCGACGCCTTTGCCGCCGCGAAAACGGAAATACAGCGGGAACAGGTGACCGATAACGGCGCACACGCCGATCCAGGCCTGATCCTGCAACGAAAGGCCAGCGGCCGCTGCGATCAGCACCGGTACCAGGCCTTTGCAGAGATCACCGAGCAGGGTCAGGATCGCCAGTTTGCGACCGACCAGGCGCAGCATGTTGGTGGCGCCGGCATTACCCGAGCCACTCATTCGCGGATCCGGGTTTCCGGTCAGGCGGCTGAGCAAAATGGCGAAGGACAGAGAGCCGAGCAGGTAGGCGAGAGTCGCCAGTAACCAAAACATGCTAACTATTCCGGGCGAGGACGCCCTGATTCTAACGGCGCATTGCGCCCTTGTCGTGCAGCGGAGAAAAGTGCTTGGACAGAGTGTTTATCGAGGGCCTGGAAGTCGACACCGTGATCGGTGCTTACGACTGGGAGCGCGGCATTCGACAGTGCCTGCGTCTTGATCTGAGCTTCGCCTGGGACAATCGCCCGGCTGCGGCCGGTGACGACCTGACCCTGGCGCTCGATTACGCCAGTGTTTCCACGCGCATCCAGGCGTTTGCCGAGCAAGCGCAATATCAACTGGTCGAGACCTTTGCCGAGCGTCTGGTCGAAGTGCTGATGGCCGAATTCAAGATCACCTGGGTTCGCCTGAAGCTGACCAAGCCGGGCGCCGTGCCGGCCGCCAAGGGTGGCGTGGGTGTGGAGATCGAGCGCGGATGTCGCTGACTCAGGTGTACCTCGGGCTCGGTAGCAATATCGAGCGCGAAACCCATTTGCGCGCCGGACTCGACGCATTGGCGACGTTTCTGGTGGATATCCGCTGTTCGGCGGTGTTCGAGAGTCAGCCGGTGGGGATCAAGAGCGGGCCTTTCTTCAATTTCGTGGTCTCGGCGCTTACCGATCTGCCCTTGATGGAGCTGGATCGGCGCCTGAAATTCATCGAGGCCGATAACGGTCGCTATGCACCGGATCGCAAGGGTTTACCGCTGGATATCGACGTGCTGTTGTACGGCGATCTGACCGGTAACTTCGACGGCTTGATTCTGCCGCGTGCCGAAATCTTGAAAAACGCCTTTGTGCTGTGGCCGCTGTCGCTGATCGCGCCGGATCGAGTGCATCCAGGTGTGGGAAAAAGCTTCGCGACGTTGTGGGCCGAGGCGCAAATTGATCAGGTGTTGGCGCCGGTTGGATTTGAATGGCGTGGCGAACAGCTCACGCCTTTGAACCTTTGAGAGCAAAAGATCGCAGCCTGCACGGGGACGCGCGTTTCCATGTAGGCGCTGCCGCAGGCTGCGATCTTTTGATGTTGCTTTAGCGGTTTTCCTTGTACGCCTTCAACGCCTTGAGGCGCTCACGCTTGAGCGCCTCGCCCAGCTCCGGGCCTTTGAATCCCTTCTCCAGTAAAGGCTGCACTGCCACGCCACGCGCCACGCTGGCCGCACCACGCAGATAATCCGCCTGTGGATAACTGCGCTGCTCGAGGCCCTTGCGCCCGCGGGCATCCATCTCGCAGGCGACAACGAATTCCTCAAAACGCTGCGGTCGGCGATATACGTCAAAGCTCTGCAATAGCTCCAGCAAAGTTGACGCCTTCAGCTCCAGGGCGCGGTGGCCATGGGTGTGGTACTGACCCACCAGCAACGCCAGTTCCTGACAGTCCTTCGGCGCCTTGAAGCGCTCGTTGACCGCTTTGATCAGCTTCAGACCGGTGTGCTCGTGAGCGATGTGCCTTGGCCATTCTTCTTCCGGCGTCAGGCCTTTGCCGAGGTCATGCAGCAGGCAGGCCCAGCGGACCGTCAGCGGCTGTTGGTGCAATGCCGCTTGTTCGAGCACGCTCAAGGTGTGGATGCCGCTGTCGATTTCCGGGTGATGAGCCTCCGGTTGCGGTACACCGAACAGTGCGTCGACTTCCGGCATCAGTTCTTTCAGGGCGCCGCAGTCGCGCAGCACCTGGATGAACACTTGCGGCTGATCTTCCATCAGTGCGCGGGAGATTTCCTTCCAGCTGCGTTCGGCAGTCAGCGCCTGCAGTTCACCAGACTCGCTGAGCTGGCGCATTAGTTCCAGAGTCTCCGTTGCGACAGTGAAGCCAAGTCCGGCATAACGGGCGGCGAAGCGCGCAACGCGCAGAACTCTGAGCGGATCTTCAGCGAATGCAGGGGAAACGTGGCGCAGGATGCGCGCTTCGAGGTCGCGCTGGCCATGATACGGATCGGTGAGGTTCTGCTGGTCGTCCTCGGCCATAGCATTGATGGTCAGGTCACGGCGAATCAGGTCTTCTTCAAGAGTGACGTCAGGGCTGGCGTGAAAAGTGAACCCGCCATAACCACGACCGCTTTTGCGTTCGGTGCGGGCGAGGGCATATTCCTCGCCGGTCTTGGGGTGAAGGAATACCGGAAAATCCGCGCCAACCGGGCGATAACCCTTGGCGAGCATTTCGTCCGCCGTAGCGCCGACCACTACCCAATCAATATCGGTCACCGGTAAGCCGAGCAAGCGATCGCGTACCGCACCGCCAACCTTGAAAATCTGCATAAAAAACCTCCGTTAGCCCAACAGGATAACCCTTGCGTCGGACTTTCGGAGGTCAGAGCCGCTTCTAAAGATGAATCACGGCCAGATCGAGCCGCCCGTAATCGCCTTCGCTGTGTTCACTTCGCGGCGGTACGTGGTGGGTTTTCATGATCTGGTCGCCCTGCAGGGTTTCCAGGTGAATGTCGAAGCCCCACAGGCGGTGCAGATGTTTCAGTACCTCGTCGGTGGAATCGCCCAAGGGTTTGCGGTCGTGTTGTTGATGACGCAGGGTCAGCGAGCGGTCGCCGCGCCGGTCAATGCTGTAGATCTGCACGTTTGGCTCGCGGTTGCCGAGGTTGTACTGCGCGGCCAAGGTTTCGCGGATGATCCTGTAACCGGTTTCGTCGTGGATCGCCGGAACCAGCAAATCGTCCTTCTGATCGTCATCGAGAATGCTGAACAGCTTGAGGTCGCGGATCACTTTTGGTGACAGGTACTGGAGGATGAAGCTCTCATCCTTGAAGCTGCTCATGGCAAACTTGATGCTCGACAGCCAGTCGGATCCGGCGATGTCCGGGAACCAGCGCCGGTCTTCCTCGGTGGGGTTTTCGCACATGCGGCGGATGTCGCGATACATCGCGAAGCCCAGTGCGTAAGGGTTGATCCCGTTGTAGTAAGGGCTGTCGAAGCCTGGCTGGAACACTACGCTGGTATGCGAGGTGAGGAATTCCATCATGAACCCGTCAGTCACCAGGCCCTCGTCGTACAGGTCGTTCATCAGGGTGTAGTGCCAGAACGTGGCCCAGCCTTCGTTCATCACCTGAGTCTGACGCTGGGGATAAAAATACTGGGCGATCTTGCGCACGATCCGCACGATCTCCCGTTGCCACGGCTCCAGCAACGGCGCGTGCTTCTCGATGAAATACAGGATGTTTTCCTGCGGTTCGGCCGGGAACCTGGCGTTGTCCTTGTCGCTGTACTTGTCCGCGCCTTTGGGGATGGTGCGCCACAGATCGTTGATCTGCTTCTGCATGTGTTCTTCGCGATCCTTCTGCCGCCGGCGTTCTTCCTCGGCGGAAATCGGGTAGGGACGTTTGTAGCGGTCGACCCCGTAATTCATCAGCGCATGGCAGGAGTCGAGCAGGTCTTCCACCGCATCGATACCGTGGCGCTCCTCGCATTGCATGATGTACTGCTTGGCGAACACCAGGTAGTCGATGATCGAACTCGCATCGGTCCAGGTGCGGAACAGGTAATTGCCCTTGAAGAAACTGTTGTGGCCATAGCACGCGTGCGCCACCACCAGCGCCTGCATGCAGATGGTGTTTTCCTCCATCAGGTAGGCGATGCACGGATCCGAGTTGATCACGATCTCGTAGGCCAGCCCCATCTGGCCGCGGCTGTAGGATTTCTCGGTGCTGAGGAAGTGTTTGCCGTAGGACCAGTGGTGATAGCCCAGTGGCATGCCGACCGAGGCATAGGCATCCATCATCTGTTCGGCGGTGATCACTTCGATCTGGTTGGGATAGGTGTCCAAGGCATAGCCGGCCGCAATCCGGGCGATTTCGCGGTCGTAGGCCTGGATCAGCTCGAACGTCCATTCGGAGCCGGTGGAAATGGGTTGGCGTTTCTGCTCTTTGGCGGTCATGTCACTAACCTGCGCTGGAAGAGTTCACGGAAGACCGGATAGATATCCCCGGCCGAGACCAGTTGCTGCTGGGCAAACGTGTCGGAAAAGGCTTCGGCGATGCGTTCGTATTCGTACCAGAGGGCCTGGTGTTCGCGCGGGGTGATCTCCACATAAGTGTAGTACTGCACAAACGGCATGATCTGATTGATCAGGATGTCGCGGCAGATCGGCGAGTCATCGTTCCAGTTGTCGCCGTCGGAAGCCTGCGCGGCGTAGATGTTCCATTCGTTGCTCGGGTAGCGCTCGGCCATGATCTCCTGCATCAGCTTCAGGGCGCTGGAGACGATGGTGCCGCCGGTTTCCCGTGAATAGAAAAACTCTTCCTCGTCCACTTCCCGAGCGCTGGTGTGATGGCGGATGAACACCACATCGATCTTGTCGTAGTTCCGCTTGAGGAACAGGTACAACAGGATGAAAAAGCGTTTGGCGATGTCCTTGGTCGCCTGGGTCATCGAGCCGGACACGTCCATCAGGCAGAACATCACCGCCTTCGAGCTGGGGTTGGGTTGCTTGATCAGCAGGTTGTATTTGAGATCGAACGTATCGAGGAACGGCACGCGATGGATGCGCGCGCTGAGTTTTTCGATTTCTGCTTCGAGTTCCTGAATATCACCGAAGTTGTCCGGCTCTTCGCGCTTTAATCGCGCCAGTTCCTCTTTGGCTTCGCGCAGTTTGGCCCGGCTGCTGCCGGACAGCGCAATGCGCCGGGCGTGGGCCGAACGCAGGGTGCGGATGATGTTGATCCGCGATGGGTTGCCCTCGTTGCTGATCCCGGCGCGCACGGTCTTGAACGTGTCGGTACCACTGAGGTTGCGTTTAACCAGGTTCGGCAGTTCGAGGTCCTCGAACATGAATTCAAGGAATTCTTCCTGAGTGATCTGGAAGACGAATTCGTCCATGCCCTCGCCGGAATTGCCAGCCTTGCCGGGACCGCGTCCACCGCCGCCCCCCGGAGGCCTGGCGATATGTTCGCCGGCAGTGAATTCCTTGTTGCCGGGGTGAACCACGGTCTGCTTGCCGCCGCGACCGTGGTGAAGCACCGGTTCGTCGATATCGCGACCGGGAATACTGATCTGTTCGCCGTGTTCCATGTCGGTAATGGAACGGCGGCTGACCGCCTCTTCGACAGCCTTCTTGATGTGATCACGGTAACGCCGCAGAAAGCGCTGGCGGTTTACCGTGCTCTTGTTCTTGCCATTGAGACGTCGGTCGATCACATAGCTCATACGTGGCCCTCCGGGCAGCTTCAAGTTGTGAGCCGCGAGCCGCAAGTAGAAGCACAGGGTTCACATGCTTTTTTCTTGCAGCTCGTAGCTTGAAGCTTGTAGCTGTTTTACTGCGATTTCCGGACCCGTAGGTACCATTCGGACAGAAGTCTTACCTGTTTGTCGGTGTAGCCGCGTTCGACCATTCGAGTGACGAAGTCGTTGTGTTTCTGTTGATCCTCTTTGCTGGCCTTGGCATTGAAGCTGATGACTGGCAGCAGGTCTTCGGTGTTCGAGAACATTTTCTTCTCGATGACCACCCGCAGTTTCTCGTAGCTGAGCCAGGTCGGGTTCTTGCCGTTGTTGTTGGCTCGGGCGCGCAACACGAAGTTGACGATTTCGTTGCGGAAATCCTTCGGATTGCTGATGCCCGCCGGTTTCTCGATTTTCTCCAGTTCTTCGTTCAGGGCGACGCGGTTGAGAATCTCGCCGGTTTCCGGATCGCGGTATTCCTGATCCTGGATCCAGAAGTCCGCATACAGCACGTAGCGGTCGAAGATGTTCTGCCCGTATTCGCTGTAAGACTCCAGGTACGCGGTCTGGATCTCCTTGCCGATGAATTCGATATAACGCGGCGCCAGGTATTCCTTGAGGTAGCGCAGGTAGCGTTCGCGGGTCTCGGCCTGGAACTGTTCCTGCTCGATCTGTTGTTCCAGTACATACAACAGGTGCACCGGGTTGGCGGCGATTTCATGCGGATCGAAGTTGAACACCTTGGACAGGATCTTGAAGGCGAAGCGGGTCGACAGACCGTTCATGCCTTCGTCGACGCCCGCCGAATCGCGGTATTCTTGGATCGACTTGGCCTTCGGATCGGTATCCTTGAGATTTTCCCCGTCGTAGACACGCATCTTCGAATAGATGTTGGAGTTTTCCGGCTCCTTGAGGCGCGACAGCACAGTGAACTGCGCCAGCATCTTCAGAGTGTCGGGGGCGCAGTGGGCTTTGGCCAGCGAACTGTTGAACAGCAATTTGTCGTAAATCTTCACCTCGTCGCTGACCCGCAGGCAGTACGGCACTTTGACGATGTAGATCCGGTCGATGAAGGCTTCGTTGTTCTTGTTGTTGCGGAAGGTGTGCCATTCCGATTCGTTGGAGTGCGCGAGCAGGATCCCGGTAAACGGAATCGCCCCCAGCCCTTCGGTACTGTTGTAGTTGCCTTCCTGGGTGGCGGTCAGCAATGGGTGCAGCACCTTGATCGGTGCCTTGAACATTTCGACGAATTCCATCAGGCCCTGGTTGGCCCGGCACAGCGCACCGGAGTAGCTGTAGGCGTCGGCGTCGTTCTGTGGGTATTCCTCGAGTTTGCGGATGTCGACCTTACCGACCAGCGCCGAGATGTCCTGGTTGTTCTCGTCGCCCGGTTCGGTCTTGGCCACGGCGATCTGGTTGAGGATCGACGGGTACAGTTTGACCACACGGAACTGGCTGATGTCGCCGCCGAATTCGGCCAGGCGTTTGGTCGCCCACGGCGACATGATGGTGTTCAGGTAGCGCCGTGGGATGCCGAAGTCTTCCTCGAGGATCGCGCCATCTTCGGTGGCGTTGAACAGACCCAGCGGCGATTCGAATACCGGCGAGCCCTTGATCGCGTAGAAGGGCACTTTTTCCATCAGCTGTTTCAGCTTCTCGGCCAGGGACGATTTACCGCCACCGACGGGGCCGAGCAGGTAGAGGATCTGTTTCTTCTCTTCCAGGCCTTGGGCGGCATGGCGGAAATACGAGACGATCTGGTCGATGCATTCTTCCATCCCGTGGAAGTCTTCAAAGGCCGGATAGCGACGAATCACCTTATTGGAGAAGATCCGCGACAGCCGCGAGTTGGTCGACGTGTCGAGCAGCTCGGGTTCGCCGATGGCCATCAATAGACGCTCGGCGGCGGAAACGTAAGCGCTGCGGTCCTTTTTGCACAGCTCCAGGTACTCCTGCAGCGAGAGTTCTTCCTGGCGTGTGGACTCGAAGCGTTGTTGGAAGTGGCTAAAGATACTCATGACGTCACCTCGCTCGATACGTGGAGCCGACGCCGGATCACTCAGTCGATGCTGGCAAGCAGCCGCGGTGGCCGCTTGTTTACCCCCCAGAACACTTTCGCGGTCGACAACCTTGAAAGTCACTCCCGATGACCCGTGCGCCGGTGTACCGGCTCTCCCCTGTTTTGGATGGCCTGCGCTTAAGGATAGTTGGGAATTCGAGAGGTAAAGGCGAGATACGTAATTAGTTGTGGCAGACCGTTCGTCTGCCGCGCGCAGGCCCACGGCAGCCGGGGCCTGCACGTGACAAAAAAATTATTCGGCGGTGCCTTGCGCGGTTTCCGCAGGATAAGTCGCACGCCACAGCTCGAAGCCGCCGTCCATGCTGTAGACGTCGGAGAAGCCCTGGCTGATCAGGTACGCCGCTGCGTTCTGGCTGGAGTTGCCGTGGTAACAGACCACTACCAAGGGCGCGTCGAGATCGGCATTGCGGATGAAGTCGGCAATGGAGTGGTTATCCAGATGGGTCGATCCAGCGATGTGCAACGCGGCATAAGTTTGCGGGTCGCGGATATCGACCACCACGGCACCTTGCTCGCGCAGGGCCTGGGCCTGTTCCGGGGGGATTCGTTTGAATTCGCTCATGGCGGGTTCCTGTTGCTCGGCAGAATGCGCAGTCTAACGCGGCGCGCTGACTGGCGAAGTTTCGGGGATAAGTGGTGCGACTGATGGTGCAAGCCCGCCGTGTTCATCGCATTTGCATGACACGCGCTCGCCGCTGTCGACGTTCATCAGGGTCAGGCTGCCGCCCCAGACACAGCCAGTGTCCAGCGCCGAGATGCCCGGTTCGTGAACATCGCCTTCCAGCGCGGCCCAGTGGCCGAAGATGATCCGCAGGCCGCGGGTCTTGCGTTCTTTGTGCTGGAACCATGGCTTGTAGCCCGGCGGGGCAGTATCCAGGCCTTCCTTGCTTTTGAGATCGAGCTTGCCGTCGGCGGTGCAGAAGCGCATGCGGGTGAAATAGTTGGTGATGACGCGCAGGCGGGTCACGCCGGTGAGGTCGCTGTCCCATTTCGCCGGCTCATTGCCGTACATGCCATCGAGGTACAGCGGAAACAGGTTGTCGTCACGCAGCGCGGCTTCGGCCTCGGCGGCGTACTTCAAGGCCTTGCGCAAGGACCACTGCGGTGGGATGCCCGCGTGCACCATGGCCACTTCGCGTTGTTCGTCGTAATGCATGAGTTTCTGCTGGCGCAGCCACTCGAGCAGATCGGCTGCGTCGGGGGCTTCAATGATCTCGCGCAGGGTATCGGACTTCTTCAGGCGCTCAATGTTGTTGGCCGCAGCGAGCAGGTGCAGGTCATGGTTACCCAGTACGCAAACCAGCGAATCGCGCATGCTGTAGAGAAAACGCAGGGTCTCCAGCGATTGCGGGCCGCGGTTGACCAGGTCGCCGACCAGCCACAGCCGATCGAGCTTCGGGTCGAAAGCCACTTGCTTGAGCAGACATTTGAGTGGTTCGAGGCAGCCTTGCAGGTCGCCGACGGCGTACGTCGTCATCAGTGCAAGGCTCCGGGTACAGCGAGGCGGAAAGGCTTGATGATCGCGTCGAAATGCTTGCCGTCATCGGCGACCATTTCATAAGAGCCCTGCATGGTGCCGACCTTGGTGGTCATCACTGTGCCGCTGCTGTAAGTGTGGCTCTTGCCTGTGTCGATCAGCGGTTGCTGGCCGACGACACCGGCGCCGCGCACTTCTTCGACATGCCCGTCACCGTCGGTGATCACCCAATGCCGCGACAACAGCTTGGCCGGGAGCGCGCCATTGTTTTGCACGGTGATGGTGTAGGCGAAGGCGAAGCGGTTGTGCTCGGGTTGCGATTGGTCTGCCAGATAGCGGGTGACGACACTGACATCGACCTGATAGCGAGAATCGGACATGCAAAAGGGCCTTAAGCAAAGCGGAACGCGAGGCGTAGCTGATGGGGAATCAGTCTAGGCAAGTATCGGGCAGTAAACCAGAGTGGCGGCCTGCCCGATAGCGTTCATCGCCAGTCAGTCGGCGGCGGGGGCGGCAGGAACCTGCTCGGCGAGCTTGTCGGCCAGGCGCACGAATGCGGCCAGGTCCAGTTGCTCGGGGCGCAGGCTGCCATCGACACCGGCGGCTTCGATCTCGGCAGCGGTCATCAATTGCTTGAGGGTGTTGCGCAGGGTCTTGCGACGCTGGTTGAAGGCTTCGCGAACGACACGCTCGAGCAGGCGATGATCCTTGGCCGGGTGCGGCAGTAGCGCATGCGGCACCAGGCGGACGATGGCCGAGTCGACCTTTGGCGGCGGGTTGAAAGCGCCCGGGCCGACGTTGAACAGGTGTTCCACACGGCAGTGATACTGAACCATGATCGACAGACGACCCCAGTCCCCGCCACCCGGGCCTGCGGCCAGGCGCTCGACCACTTCCTTCTGCAGCATGAAGTGCATGTCGCGAATGATGCCGGCGTTGTTCAGCAGGTGGAAAATCAGCGGCGTTGAGATGTTGTACGGCAGGTTGCCGACCACGCGCAGGCTGTTCGGCGCGGCGTTGAGGGTGTTGAAGTCGAACTTCAGCGCATCGCCTTGATGCAGGTTGAAGTTGCTCTTGCCGGCGAACTGCTGGTTGAGGATCGGGATCAGGTCCTTGTCCAGTTCCACCACGTCGAGTTGCGCGCCGGAGTTGAGCAGGCCAGCCGTCAGTGCGCCTTGCCCCGGGCCGATTTCCAGCATGCGGTCGCCGGATTTGGCGCTGATGGAGCGCAGGATGCGGTCGATGACGCCGGCGTCGTGCAGGAAGTTCTGGCCAAAGCGTTTGCGCGCCTTGTGTTGGTATTGCTCGGTCATAAACGGGTCTCGGCCATCTGGTAGGCGGTTTCCAGGGCGACCTGCAGGCTGCCGGTGTCGATCTTGCCGCTGCCGGCCAGATCCAGGGCGGTGCCGTGATCGACCGAGGTGCGGATGATCGGCAGGCCAAGGGTAATGTTGACTGCGGCGCCGAAGCCTTTGTACTTCAGCACGGGCAGGCCCTGGTCGTGGTACATCGCCAGTACTGCGTCGCAGTGCTCCAGATATTTGGGGGTAAACAGAGTGTCGGCAGGCAGCGGGCCACGAAGGTCCATGCCCTCGCCGCGCAGGCGCTCTAATGTAGGTTCTATGATGTCGATTTCTTCATGGCCCAGGTGTCCGCCTTCGCCGGCGTGCGGGTTGAGTCCGCAGACCAGGATGCGTGGCTGGGTGATGCCGAATTTGTCTTGCAGGTCGGCGTGCAGAATCCGCGTGACCCGCTCCAGCCGTTCCGGGGTGATTGCATCGGCAATCTCGCGCAGGGGCAGGTGAGTGGTGACCAGGGCTACGCGCAAACCGCGAGTAGCGAGCATCATCACCACTTGGGCGGTGTGGGTCAGGTCGGCGAGAAATTCCGTGTGTCCGGAGAACGGGATGCCGGATTCGTTGATCACGCCCTTGTGTACCGGTGCGGTGATCATCCCGGCGAAGTCGCCGTTCAGGCAGCCGTTGCCGGCGCGGGTTAGGGTTTCCAGAACGAAGGCAGCGTTAGCCTTGTCCAGCTGCCCGGCAACCACGGGGGCGCTGAGCGGGGTGTCCCAGACGTACAGGCTGCCGGCCGCTGCCGGCGCGTCCGGCCATTGACCGGGCGCCACTTCCAGCAAAGTGACGGCCAACCCCAATTGCGCGGCCCGCTCGGTAAGCAGGTCGCGGCTGGTGATGGCAATCAAGGGGTGTGGCTGGGCTTGCGAGGCGAGCAGCAGGCACAGGTCGGGACCGATGCCGGCTGGTTCGCCGGGTGTCAGCGCGAAACGCTTGGGTTTCACTGCGCTGCCTGGTCTGCACCAGGGAGTTTGATTTCTACGTAGGCTTCTTCACGAATCTGACGCAGCCAGTTTTGCAGCTCTTCATCGTATTTTTTGTTACGCAGAACGGTCATCGCTTGTTGCTCGCGGGCCTGTGCGGTGCTGTCGGTGGCGCGGCGGCCAAGGACTTCCAGCACATGCCAGCCGTACTGGGTCTGGAACGGCTTGGACAGCTGACCTTGTGGGGTCTTGGCCATCACTTCGCGGAATTCCGGTACCAGTGCGTTCGGGTCGATCCAGTTCAGGTCGCCACCGTTGAGCGCCGAACCCGGGTCTTCGGAGTAGTTCTTCGCCAGTTCAGCGAAGTCTTCACCGGCCAGGATGCGCTCGTACAGCGACTGCACCAGGGCCTTGGTCTTGGCTTCGTCACGGATCGGGCTTGGCTTGACCAGGATGTGGCGCACATGCACCTCATCACGCATCTGGGCTTCGCCACCACGTTTTGCCAGCAACTTGAGGATGATGAAACCACCCGGAGTGCGTGCAGGCTGAGTGATGTCGCCAACGGCCATGCTGCTCAACTCGCGGTCGAACGGCGGTGGCAATTGCGCGGCTTTACGCCAGCCCATGTCGCCGCCTTCCAGCGCGTTGTCGCTGCCGGACTTGGCAACGGCGAGTTGACCGAAGTCAGCGCCTTTCTTGAGCTGCTGGTAAACGTCCATTGCCTGACGGTAAGCGCTCTGAATCGCTTCAGAATTGGCGCTTTCCGGCGTAGGAATCAGGATGTTGGCCAGGTGCAGCTCTTCGGACAGTTGCATCTTGCCCAAGTCGGAGGCGAGGAAGTTCTTCACTTCCTGCTCGGAGACCTGGATGCGCTCTGCCACACGACGCTGACGCACACGGCTGATGATCATCTCGCGCTTGATCTGGTCACGGGCGTCGTCATAGGACAAACCGTCGTGTGCCAGGGCGGCGCGGAATTGATCCACGGTCATGTTGTTGCGCTGGGCAATCGTACCGACCGCCTGGTTCAGCTCTTCATCGGTAATGCGGATGCCGGAACGCTCGCCGATCTGCAGTTGCAGGTTTTCGACGATCAGGCGCTCAAGCACCTGCTGATCCAGCACACCTGGAGGCGGCATGCCGCCGCCACGCTTGGCAATGGTCTGCTGAACTTCGTGGACGCGCTGGTCCAGTTGGCTCTGCATGACCACGTCGTTATCAACGATCGCGACCACTTTATCGATGGACTGTACTGCGGCGTTGGCCGCAGTACCCAGGAACAGCGCGCCCAGCAGCAGCGGGCGCAGAGAATCAGAAAGCTTGGTCTTCACGTTGACGATAACCTTGGATGCCTTTGTCGAGGAAGCTCTCTACCTTGGCGCCAGTCAGGCCGCCGAGTCCCTTCAGAACAATTTGGAGGAAGACGCCGTGGTCGCCTTTTTCGTTTTCCGGGGCGTTCTGACTGAATTCGTCATAGCTGACCCAGTAACGGTTGATCAGGCGCAGTTTCCAGCAGCAGTTGTCGTATTCGAAACCACCGAAGGCTTCCAGCGTACGGTTGCGGTTGTAGTCGTACTGCCAGCGGCTGATTGCGCTCCACTGCGGAACGATCGGCCAGATGACCGAGAAGTCATGCTGCTGGATCTTGTAGTAGTCCTTCACGTAGCCAGGTTGGCCCGGCGTGCCGTAGTCGCCGCCGCCCACAGCCCACTTGCCGGTGTTCTGGTCGTAACGGATCTGGTCGTTGCGATAGCGATAACCGACGTTGACCACCTTGTTCGGGTTGTCTTCAGGCTGGTAATGGAACATCGCGCTGCCGGAACGCGGGCTGCGGCTGTCCGGATCCCAGTTGTAGTCGGCCGTGGTACGCCAATCGCGGTTCCAGCGGTATTCGTATTCCAGCGCGTATGGCGATACGTCGGACTGGGCATCTTTACGATCGTTGAACGCGATGCCTGGCAGTTGAACTTCGCGATCCTTGAAGTAGTAAGCCTGGCCTACGCTGATGCGCTGACGCTCGAAACCGTTGTCTTCGATCCAGCGGCTGGTCACGCCCAGCGACAGCTTGTTCTCGTCGCCGACACGGTCGGAGCCAGAGAAGCGGTTGTCACGGAACAGTGACGCGTAGTTGAAGGTGTATTCACTGGTGTCGAATACCGGAATGTCTTCCTGATCAACCTTGGGTACATACAGGTAGAACAGACGCGGTTCCAGAGTCTGGCGATAGTTCTTGCCGAAGTACGACGTGTTGCGGTCGAAGTACAGGCCGCTGTCGACGCTGGCGATCGGTACGCCACGGTTCTGGTTGCTGTCAAACTTGCCATTGAGCTTCTGCTGCTCAGGAGTCATCGCATCGATCTGCGACTTGCCGGTGCCGTCCAGATCCAGCTGGTATTGGGTGTACTGGTACTTGAGCGATGGCTTCAGGAAGCCATAGGTCCAGTTCATCGGCAGGCTGACACCAGGCTTCAGGTTCAGACGGTCGCCGTTGGCGCGGGCCAGGCCAGTAACGTTATTGTCGAGGCGTGGTTCGACAGTAGTCCCGTCTTCGTTGGTGAACGTGCCATTTTTCAGATCACGATCAAACCGCACAATCTCGGTCTCGTAATCGAAATTCAACCCTTCCGGGTGATACGGAAGTTGACCATTGAAGGTGATCTGCGGCAGACGGTCATACGGAGTGATGTTCGATACGGTCGCCAGCTGGTAAGCCTGAGCGTTCAACCGCGCGGTATAGCTGTCACCACGATAGGTGACCGAACCCTGCTGGTTCACGAAGTCAGCGCTCTTCACGCCGATCTGATCGGTGGTCAGGTCCTGGAAGTAGTACGGGTCGCTGATCTTGGTGTAGTCAACCTGAGTCATCACACGGGAGTCGAGACCGCCCTTGTGCTGCCAGTTGTACATGTAGCGATTTTTTTCGTAATCGGTCTGCTTGCTGCGATCGGTATCTTCGTCGTTCAGATACGCCGCACCGAACTGGCCTTCGCTGGACTTGGTCAGGTAACGGAACTCGCCTTCGACCAGCATGCCGCGCTTGCTCATGTAGCGCGGGTACAACGTGGCATCGTAGTTCGGCGCCAGGTTGAAGTAGTACGGGGTGACCAGCATGAAGCCGGTGTCGCTGCCGGTGCCGATGGTCGGCGGCAGGAAACCCGATTGGCGACGGTCGTCGATCGGGAAGTAGATGTACGGCGTGTACAGGATCGGAATGTCCTTGACCCGCAGCGTCACGTTGGTCGCGGTACCGAAGCCGGTGGCAGGGTTCAGGGTGATGTTGTTGCCCTTGAGCTGCCAGGCGTTGCTGTTCGGTTCGCACGTGGTGTAGGTGCCGTCCTTCAAGCGGATGATCGCGTTCTCGGCACGCTTGGCGTACAGCGCGTTACCGCGGATGCGCGATTTGTGCATCACGTATTCGGCGTTGTCGACCTTGGCTTCACCGGTATCGAGCTGTACATCGGCGTGGTCGCCGACGATCAGTGCACCGTTGTCGCGAATGCGCACGTCGCCATTGAGTTCGGCGCGGCTCTCGGCCTGGTACAGGCTGGCCTCGTCGGACTCGACCTGCATGCTGCCCTGACGCAGGACCACGTCGCCGGCCAGCGTACCCACCTGATCTTCGGTGTTGTAGCGCGAGGCTTTGGCGCCGATAAAGGTCGGTGCGTCACTTTTATTCGTCTTGTCATTCATGCCAGGACGAATCGGTTCGATATAGGAACCAGAGCAGTAAGGACCGGTCTCGGCCAATTGGGCGGCGGTGAGCTTCTCGCGCGGAACCCAGTCGAGGTGACTGTAGTCTTCGCTACGGGATTTCAGACCGCGGCCCTTGGCTTCGGTGACCAGCACAGGCTTGGCGCCGGTGTCGGATGTGGAACCGTTCTGGGTCGGGGCTTCGCCGGCGGCGCTGACAGCGCTGCCGTCATGCACCGGACGCGGCGGCAATGCAGCTGCCGGCGTCTTGGGCGCACACGCCCAGCCACCCGTTGCCGAGACGGCGCAGTCATACTGCTCGGCGGCAACAACGAATTGACTGGCCAGAGGTTGCATAGCCAGCAGACTGCCGGTTACCAACAACGGAAATTTTTTACGAAACGCGGGGGATTTCAATGCCATCTTATTAGTCCGGGCTTCCTGCGTGCCATCTGCCCGCGGTGTGGGCCGCACGCCTCTCGATGGTCTGAAAAAGATGCTGGATAATAAAGCATGACCCGCTTGACGGCTAGCGCCGTCGGAGACCCTTGCAATGCCTGACCAAGATGTACGCTTGCAACACCTGAAAGTTTGGCTCGATGAGCAGTTGGCAATCCTGTTTGCAGATCAGGGCTGGGGCCCCGTGCCCCTGGCCACGTTGACCGCGGCCAGCAGCGACGCGAGTTTCCGCCGGTATTTCCGTTGGGAAGGCGCGGGTCGCAGTTTCGTCGTGATGGACGCGCCACCGCCCCAGGAAAACTGCAAACCGTTCGTGGATATCGCCTTTTTGCTGGCGAAATCCGGAATTAACGTGCCGAAAATTTATGCAGAAGACCTCGAACGCGGATTTCTTTTGCTCAATGACCTGGGCAACAAGACCTATCTCGACGTCATCGACAGCGAAAATGCCGACGCTTTGTTCAGCGATGCCTTGCAGGCGCTGTTGGCTTTTCAGCAATTGCCGATGGTCGCACCGCTGCCGAGTTACGACGTGGCGCTGCTGCGCCGCGAGCTGGAACTGTTCCCCGAGTGGTACGTGAAGCGCGAACTCGGTATCGAGTTCGACGCGGCACAGCAGCAACAATGGCAAGCCGTCAGCGAGTTATTGATCGACAGCGCCCTGGCCCAGCCGAAAGTGCTGGTGCACCGCGACTACATGCCGCGCAACCTGATGCTCAGCGAGCCGAATCCCGGCGTGCTCGACTTTCAGGATGCGGTCTATGGCCCGGTCACCTACGACGTAACCTGCCTGTTCAAGGACGCCTTCCTCAGTTGGCCTGAGGAGCGCGTGCGTGGCTGGCTGGAAAGCTACTGGCAGCAAGCCTCGGCGCTGGACATCCCGGTGCAGGCCGACTTCGAAGACTTCCTGCGCGCCAGCGACTTGATGGGCGTGCAACGCCACCTGAAAGTCATCGGCATTTTTGCGCGGATCTGCCATCGCGATGGCAAGCCGCGCTATCTGGCCGACGTGCCGCGTTTCTTCGCCTATATAGAAGCGGTGATCGCGCGCCGTCCTGAACTGGCTGACCTGCAGGCATTGCTCGCCAGTCTGCGTGGCGGAGTGAGCGCATGAAGGCGATGATTCTGGCGGCAGGCAAGGGCGAGCGTATGCGCCCGCTGACCCTGACCACCCCCAAACCGCTGGTGCGTGCCGGCGGCGTGCCGTTGATCGAATATCACCTGCGCGCGCTGGCGGCGGCTGGTTTCAGCGAGATCGTGATCAACCATGCCTGGCTCGGTCAGCAGATCGAGGATTACCTGGGCGACGGTTCGCAGTTCGGTTTGAGCATCCAGTACTCGCCGGAAGGTGAGCCGCTGGAAACCGGCGGCGGGATTTTCCGCGCCTTGCCGTTACTCGGTGACGATGCGTTCTTGGTGGTCAACGGCGATATCTGGACCGATTACGACTTCAGCGTGCTGCATCAACCGATCAACGGTCTGGCGCATCTCGTACTGGCGGACAACCCGGCTCATCATCCGACGGGCGATTTCACCCTGACTGACGGCCGGGTACAGGATGGCCAGCAAGGCGCGCAGACCCTGACCTACAGCGGCATCGCCGTCCTGCATCCGCAGTTGTTCGATGGCTGCGCGGACGGCGCATTCAAGCTCGCACCACTGCTGCGCAAAGCCATGGCTGACGGACAGGTCAGCGGTGAGCGTCTGAAAGGTCACTGGGTGGATGTCGGTACGCATGAGCGTCTGGCCGAAGCTGAAGCATTGATAGAAGCGAGTCGTTGATATGTTGTGGCCAGGGACTCTGATTGGAGCCGGAGCGGGTTTTGCGATTGCCAGCATTCCGGGGGCCATGCTTGGGGCATTGTTGGGGCAGGCGCTGGATCGGCGCCTGCACCTGCAAAGCTGGGGGCACTTGCGGGAAAAGCTCGGCGGGCGGCCGATGTTGCGCAACGACGAATTGCTGTTCGTGTTGCTCGGGCGTCTGGCCAAGAGTGACGGGCGGGTGACGGACGGCCACATCCAGCAGGCGCGCCATGAAATGAATGCCTTGGAAATGAGCGAGCCGGCGCGGCGGCGGGCGATTGCTGCGTTCAATCGCGGCAAGTCCGGCGGTGATCGCCTGCGCGGTTATCTGCGCCGCCTGAGTGCTCAGCCGCACGCCGCCGAAGGCGTGTTGCGCGCCTGCTGGCGGATGGTCTGGGCCGACGGTCGTGCGGGCGTCAGTGAGCGGGAATTATTGGCGCAGTGGGGCAAGTGGCTGGGTTGGACAACCCACCAGATTCAGGCGCTGGCCAATGATTACGAGCCCAATAAACGGCCGATTGTCAGTGCCGCGGTGAGTTATCAGGAAGCGATGCGCCTGCTCGGGGTGTCGGCGACCAGCGAGCCGGCGCAGATCAAGCGCGCCTATCGCCGGCTGCTCAGTCGTCATCACCCGGACAAGATCGCCGGCAGCGGCGCGACGCCGGAGCAGGTGCGTGACGCGACCGAGAAAACCCGCGAGCTGCACAACGCGTTTACGTTGATTCGGGCGCGACGGGATTTTCGCTAGCGATTAAAAGATCAAAAGATCGCAGCCTGCGGCAGCTCCTACAGGAAACGCATTCCAAGGTAGGAGCTGCCGCAGGCTGCGATCTTTTGCTTTTGTTTCTATCAGTCAGTCTTCTGCGGATTCAACCAGCCACGCACCCGCCGGAACAGCTGTTCCTGCTCAGCCTTTTTATCCGGTAACGCCTTGAGCGCCACCTGGCTGAAGGTCGAAGTCTTCAAGCGCTTGCTGGCCTGCATGCGTTCCAGCGCCGCGTTGCGATCCAGCGCCTTGTCCATGTAGAAAATATCGGCGGTCGGCAACTTCAAGGTCGGCGTCAGTTCTGCCAGTTGTGGCTTGGCCTTGCTCGGCGTTTGCGCATCGACCATCACCAGCTTCTCGACCTGCGAACTCTGCCGCTCGCTGAGAAAGCGCGCCGCCCAGTACGCGCCCGTACCGTGACCGAGGACCACGACCCGACGTGCGCTTTGCTGCTCGGCGTAGGCGATCGCCGCATCGATCCGCGCAAAGATCCGTTCGGCATCAGCCTTGGATTGTTCTTCAGTCGTTTCGGCGACCACCTGATCCGCCACTTCCGCTTCACCGCCCGCCGCCTGTTCGATCGGTTGCGCAGTGGTGGAATCCTTGCTGCCACTTTCCGGGGCTTTCGGCGCGGCGGCGGGCGCAATCACCCGCGGTGCGATGGCATCGCTTTGCAGATCCGGCAGGGTGATACTCAGGCTGCTCCACTCGACATCGGGCAATTTGCTGCGCAGTGGGCCGATCACTTGCGGCCAGTCAGCGGTTTCACCGGCGCCAGGGACGATAATCACCGCACCTTTGGGCTCGGCAGTGTTGGCCGGTTTCCACAGGGCGAGGAAAGTATCGGCGCCGGCCTGCAATTGCTGCTGTTCTTGTGCCGGGACTTTACGTTCGAGTGCTGCGGCTTCTTCCTGACTACGCTCAAGCAGTGGCTGGCGTTCGGCCGGTTTTTCGGCGGCCGGTTGCTCGGCGTTGGAGGCGGGTGCCGGATCGGCGGCTTCGACGGAAAACGCACAAGGCAGGATCAGCGACAGGCACAATGCTGGCATTGCCAGGCGGTAGACAGAGGGCATCGGTTATTCCAGGCCAGAAAAGTATCCCGGCAGCCTAATGGGTTGGTCAGAATTTGTCAGTGCAAGAGACTTCAATGATGCGTTTTTGCTGCCTGTGGGTTATCGGCTGGTTGTGTTTTCCCTTGATGGGTTGGGCTGCGTCTGCGCCGGCGGCACATGCAGCGCTGTTGACGCCCGGCGAGCAGCAATGGCTGGCGCAACACCGTGAGCTGCGCGTTGGCCTGGTATTACAGGCGCCGTACGCGCAATACGACCGGCGCTTGCAGCGACTGTCCGGGGCCAATGTCGAATTGATGAAGGCGCTGGCCAAGACGCTGAACGTCGAGCTGAGCTGGCGCAATTTTCAGGACCTGGCGCAACTGGAGGAGGCCGCCCGCGAAGGCGAAATCGACATCGCCCCGGGCCTGACCCAGACTCCGGGCGCGCTGCGCCTGTGGCTGTTTTCCGATCCCTACATGCGTGTGCCGCAACTGGTGGTCAGCGACCAGAAGAGCGGCGGCGTGGTCGAGCTGGAAAAACTCGACAGCCTGTCTCGCGTCGCCGTGCGCATGCCCAGCGTCACGGCGGATTATTTGCGCAGCACCTATCCCCATCTGAATCTGCAAGGCGTGCCGCTGGAGCGGCAGGCGCTGCAACTGTTGTTGACTCAACAAGCGTCCTACGCCGTGATAGATGAAGCGCAGCTCGGGCGCTTGTCCGCCGAACCTGAGTTCGCCGGGGTGGCGGTGGTCGGCGATATCGGCTTGCCGCAACTGTTGCGGGTTGCCACGCGGCGCGACTGGCCGCAATTGGCCGGGATCATCGAAAGCGCCTTGCGGGCAATCCCGGCCAAGGATCTGGAGCGCCTGCACAACCAATGGCTGCAACCCAAGTACCCACGGCTGACGGAATCGCCGGGGTTCTGGCAGAACCTCAGCCTGTTGTTTGCGGTGTTACTGCTCAGTTGTGCGGCCATCATCATCTGGCAACGACGCCAGCAACACAGCCTCGAACAGCGTCTGCTGGCCGCCCGGGAAGACATTGCCCTGCGCACGGCCAGCGAAGAAGCCTTGCGCCTGACCCAATTTTCCATCGACCAAAGTACCGTCGGCATTCTCTGGGTCAACTGGGACAGCCATGTGCGCTATGCCAACCGCGCGGCGGAACACATGCTCGGTTATCCACAGGGCGCGCTGATCGAGCGGCCGCTGATCGACTTCGAACCCGGTCTGCACATGGATCGCTGGCTCAACCTGTGGAAGCGCGCGCGGGCCAGTGAAGAGGGCCCGCTGAGCTTTGAAACCAGTTGCGTGCGCGCCGATGGCAGCGTCCTGCCGACGGACGTTTCGTTGAGCTTTCTGCGCTTTCGCGACAGCGAGTATCTGGTGGTTTATCTCACCGACGTCACCGAGCGTCGCCGCGCCCTGGCCGCGTTGCAGGAAAGTGAAGCGCGCCTGCAAGGTATCGCCGCCAACGTTCCGGGGCTGGTGTTCCGCCTGGAGCGGGCGCCGGTGACCGGTCAGATCGATTTCGCCTACATCAGCGAGGGCAGCGAGAGTCTGGTCGGCTATGCGCCGGCCGCCATCGCCCATCGCGACATGGGCTTGCGCAGTCTGGTGCACCCGGACGACAAGGCCAGTTATCACCAGACCCAGGATCAAGCGCTGGACACTGACAGTGACTGGTCGTGGCAGGGGCGCATCCTCACCCGTCAGGGCGAGCAGCGCTGGGCCGAGATCAAGGCAATCACCCGACAGCTGGAGGATGGCGCCTATGTCTGGGACGGCATCGTCTGGGACATCAGCGAAAGCAAGCGCATCGAGCTGGAGCTGGCCGCCTCCCGTGAGCAACTGCGTGAATTGTCGGCCCACCTGGAGAGCGTGCGTGAAGAAGAAAAGGCACGCATCGCCCGCGAAGTGCACGATGAGCTGGGGCAGATGCTCACGGTGCTGAAACTGGAAACCTCGATGTGCGAGCTGGCCTATGCGCAACTCGACCCGGGGCTGAACGAGCGCTTGAACAGCATGAAACGCCTGATCGCCCAGTTGTTCCAGCTGGTGCGCGATGTGGCGACGGCGCTGCGCCCGCCGATTCTCGATGCCGGGATTGCTTCCGCGATCGAGTGGCAGGCGCGGCGCTTCGAGGCGCGCACGCAAATTCCGTGTCTGGTGCAGGTGCCGGACAATCTGCCGGCGCTCAGCGATGCCAAGGCGATTGGCCTATTCCGCATCCTGCAGGAGGCGCTGACCAATGTGATGCGCCATGCTCAGGCGCATACTGTGGAGCTGACGCTGGCGCTGGAAGGCGACGAGTTGTGCCTGACGGTCAGCGATGATGGCGTAGGCTTTGTCGCTGCGGCGGATCGGCCGACGTCCTTTGGCTTGGTCGGTATGCGCGAGCGGGTGTTGATCATGGGCGGGCGGCTGGTACTGGAGAGTGAGCCGGGGGAGGGCACCAGTCTGCATGTGTGGGTGCCGGTGAATGAGGTCTGATGGTTATGTGGTGTTCGGGTCGACGCTTTCGCGAGCAGGCTCGCTCCCACATTGGAATGCACTTCCCTGTGGGAGCGAGCCTGCTCGCGAATGACCTTGGCGCTGAATAAGAATAATGGAGAAGAACGTGATCCGTGTACTGGTAGCCGAAGACCACACCATCGTCCGTGAAGGCATCAAGCAATTGATCGGCCTGGCCAAGGATCTGCAAGTGGTGGGGGAGGCGAGCAATGGCGAGCAGTTGCTCGAAACCTTGCGCAGCGTGCCGTGTGAAGTGGTGTTGCTGGACATCTCGATGCCTGGCGTCAATGGGCTGGAGGCGATCCCACGGATTCGCGCGCTGAACAATCCGCCGGCGATTCTGGTGCTGTCGATGCACGATGAGGCGCAAATGGCCGCCCGTGCGCTCAAGGTCGGCGCCGCGGGCTATGCGACCAAGGACAGCGATCCGGCATTGCTGTTGACGGCGATTCGCAAGGTGGCGGCCGGCGGGCGCTACATCGACCCGGAACTGGCCGACCGCATGGTCTTCGAGGTCGGCCTGACCGACACGCGTCCGTTGCATTCGCTGCTGTCCGAGCGTGAGTTCTCGGTGTTCGAACGCCTGGCCCAGGGCGCCAACGTCAACGACATCGCCCAGCAACTGGCGCTGAGCAGCAAGACCATCAGCACCCACAAGGCGCGACTGATGCAGAAGCTCAACATCACCTCGCTGGCCGAACTGGTCAAATACGCGATGGAACACAAACTCCTCTAAGCACATCCACCCCGTGTAGGAGCTGCCGAAGGCTGCGATCTTTTGATCTTATGAAAACAAGATCAAAAGATCGCAGCCTTCGGCAGCTCCTACAGTGGCATATCCATTAGCGACAACCGCTTTTGCTTGTTCTCGTGGCTTGTCGCTTGGTGCTCGTAGCTCGTTTGCCAAAACGCGCCATCCTTGTAGGGCAATCCCTACCCCCATCCTTCCATCCGGCTGAGGCGATTCTCTCCTGCGCCCCGATTTGCGTGGCTGGCGCCAGCCACTAGGCTTAATCCACAGCAGTTACCAATAACAAAGGTGTGGGTATGAGCCAGGTCGATTCAAACGCAGGGGCCAGTGACGTGCTGGTCAGCTTTCGTGGAGTGCAGAAGAGCTACGACGGCGAGAACCTGATCGTCAAAGACCTCAACCTGGACATTCGCAAAGGCGAGTTCTTGACCCTGCTCGGACCGTCCGGCTCGGGCAAGACCACCAGCCTGATGATGCTCGCCGGGTTCGAAACCCCGACCGCCGGCGAAATCCTCCTGGCCGGCCGCGCCATCAACAACGTGCCGCCGCACAAGCGCGACATCGGCATGGTGTTCCAGAACTACGCGCTGTTCCCGCACATGACCGTGGCCGAGAACCTGGCCTTCCCGTTGACCGTACGTGGCCTGAACAAGAGCGACGTCAGCGACAAGGTCAAGAAAGTCCTGAGCATGGTCCAGCTCGACGCCTTCGCTTCGCGCTATCCGGCACAACTCTCCGGCGGTCAGCAGCAGCGTGTGGCGCTGGCGCGGGCGCTGGTGTTCGAACCGCAACTGGTGCTGATGGACGAACCGCTGGGCGCCCTCGACAAGCAATTGCGCGAACACATGCAGATGGAGATCAAGCACCTGCACCAGCGCCTCGGCGTGACCGTGGTCTACGTGACCCACGACCAGGGTGAAGCCCTGACCATGTCCGACCGCGTCGCCGTGTTCCATCAGGGCGAGATCCAGCAGATCGCCCCTCCGCGTACCCTCTACGAAGAACCGAAAAACACTTTCGTCGCCAACTTCATCGGCGAGAACAACCGCCTCAACGGCCGACTGCTCAGCCAGAGCGGCGAGCGTTGCGTGGTCGAGCTGGGCCGGGGCGAGAAGGTCGAGGCGCTGGCGGTCAACGTCGGCCAGACCGGCGAACCGGTGACCCTGTCGATCCGCCCGGAGCGCGTCAGCCTCAACGGTTCGAGCGACCAATGCGTCAACCGCTTCTCAGGGAGGGTGGCGGAATTCATCTATCTGGGCGACCACGTCCGGGTTCGCCTGGAAGTCTGCGGCAAGACCGACTTCTTCGTGAAACAACCGATTGCCGAGCTCGATCCAGCGCTCGCGGTCGGCGACGTGGTTCCGCTTGGCTGGCAGGTCGAGCACGTTCGCGCACTCGATCCTCTTCTAGAGGCGCACTAAGCGCCCCGGCAATACCAACACCAACCCTGCACGTGGAGAGAACAATAAATGTTGAGATCCCTGAAGTTCACCGCCCTGACCCTGGGCCTGATGGGTGCGGCCAGCGCTATGGCCGCCGGTCCCGATCTGACTGTGGTGTCGTTTGGCGGGGCGAACAAGGCGGCGCAAGTCAAAGCCTTCTACGCACCGTGGGAAGCGGCGGGCAACGGCAAGATCGTTGCCGGCGAGTACAACGGCGAAATGGCCAAGGTCAAAGCCATGGTCGACACCAAGAGCGTGTCGTGGGATCTGGTGGAAGTTGAATCGCCAGAGCTGTCCCGTGGTTGCGATGAAGACATGTTCGAACAACTCGACCCGGCACTGTTCGGCAAGACCGAAGACTACGTCAAAGGTGCGATTCAGCCGTGCGGCGTGGGCTTCTTCGTCTGGTCGACCGTGCTCGCGTACAACGCCGACAAGCTGAAAACCGCGCCAACCAGTTGGGCCGATTTCTGGGACACCAAGAAATTCCCGGGCAAGCGTGGCCTGCGCAAAGGCGCCAAGTACACCCTGGAATTCGCGCTGATGGCCGACGGTGTTGCACCGAAAGACGTTTACAAAGAGCTGGCGAGCAAGGGTGGTCAGGATCGCGCGTTCAAGAAACTCGATGAACTCAAGCCAAGCATCCAGTGGTGGGAAGCCGGCGCCCAACCGCCGCAATATCTCGCCTCTGGTGACGTGGTCATGAGCTCGGCCTACAACGGTCGCATCGCCGCCGTGCAAAAAGAATCCAACCTGAAAGTGGTGTGGAACGGCGGCATCTACGACTTTGATGCGTGGGCCATCCCGAAAGGTCTGGACGCCAAGCGTGCCGAAGCGGCGAAGAAATTCATCGCCTACTCGGTTCAGCCGCAGCAACAGAAGACCTACTCGGAAAACATCGCCTACGGCCCAGCCAATACTCAAGCAGTACCGCTGCTGAGCAAGGACGTGCTGAAAGACATGCCGACCACCCCGGAAAACATCGCCAACCAGGTGCAGATCGACGTCAGCTTCTGGGCTGACAACGGCGAGCAACTGGAACAGCGCTTCAATTCCTGGGCTGCGAAGTAATCCTTCGCCCTGTAGGAGCTGCCGCAGGCTGCGATCTTTTGACTTTGCCTTTGAATATCAAGAGATCGCAGCCTCGTTGCACTCGACAGCTCCTACAGGAGTGAGGTGTTTCTTGTGTGTTGAGGTAATGCGGCATCGTTGTGTGGGGTGCCGCCCATCCAAAGATTTGCGGAGTACGTCATGGCCATCGCCGTTCCCCTGAACGAGGGCGCCAGCCCCACCTTGAAGCAGAAGCTCAAGCGCGCCGAGCGGGTCAACCGCTGGAAGGCCCAGGCGTTGATTGCGCCGCTGGTGCTGTTTCTGTTGCTGGTGTTCCTGGTGCCGATCGTGGCGCTGCTCTATAAAAGCGTCGGCAACCCGGAAGTGGTCGGCGGCATGCCACGCACCGTGGGGGCCATCGCCAGTTGGGACGGCCGCGGCCTGCCGGCTGAACCGGTGTACAAAGCGGCCGGCGAAGACCTCGCCGAAGCCCGCAAAAACCAGACGCTGGGCGATCTGTCCAAGCGCTTGAACATGGAGTTGGCCGGCTATCGCAGCCTGCTGACCAAAACCGCCCGGGCGCTGCCCTTCGCCAGCGAACCGGCCTCCTATAAAGAAGCCCTCGAAGCGCTCGATGAGCGTTGGGGCGATCCGGCCTACTGGCAAGCGGTCAAACGCAACACCAGCAGCATCACGCCTTACTACCTGCTGGCGGCGGTGGATCACCGTATCGATGATCTCGGCGAACTGGCCCCGGCCACCCCGGATCAGGCGATCTACCTCGACATCTTCGCCCGCACGTTCTGGATGGGCCTGATCATCACCGTGATCTGTCTGTTCCTCGCCTATCCACTGGCCTACCTGCTGGCGAACCTGCCATCGCGGCAGAGCAACCTGCTGATGATTCTGGTGCTGTTGCCGTTCTGGACCTCGATTCTGGTGCGGGTCGCGGCGTGGATCGTGTTGCTGCAATCGGGTGGACTGATCAACAGCGCACTGATGGCGATGGGCATCATTGATAAGCCGCTGGAGCTGGTGTTCAACCGCACCGGGGTCTACATCTCGATGGTGCACATTCTGCTGCCGTTCATGATTCTGCCGATCTACAGCGTGATGAAAGGCATCTCGCCAACCTACATGCGCGCCGCCATCTCGCTGGGCTGTCATCCGTTCGCCAGTTTCTGGCGGGTGTATTTCCCGCAGACTTATGCCGGCGTCGGTGCCGGTTGCCTGTTGGTGTTCATCCTCGCCATCGGCTACTACATCACCCCGGCGCTGCTCGGCAGCCCGAACGATCAGATGGTCAGTTACTTCGTCGCGTTCTACACCAACACCAGCATCAACTGGGGCATGGCCACTGCACTGGGTGGCCTGTTGCTGCTGGCGACCGTGGTGCTTTATCTGATCTACAGCTGGCTGGTGGGCGCCAGTCGCCTGCGCCTGAGCTAAGGGGAATTTGAAATGCTGAGTCCTTACATGTCGCCCATCGAACGGGTGTGGTTCTACAGCTTGCGGATCCTCTGCGGCCTGATCCTGCTGTTCCTGATTCTGCCGGTGCTGGTCATCGTGCCGCTGTCGTTCAACTCGGGCAGTTTCCTGGTGTATCCGCTACAGGGCTTTTCCCTGCACTGGTATCAGGACTTCTTCGCCTCGGCGGAATGGATGCGTTCGCTGAAGAACAGCATCATCGTCGCCCCCGCGGCGACCGTGCTGGCGATGGTCTTCGGAACCCTGGCCGCGATCGGCCTGACCCGTGGCGACTTCCCCGGCAAGGCGCTGGTGATGGCGCTGGTGATTTCGCCGATGGTGGTGCCGGTGGTGATCATTGGTGTGGCGAGTTATCTGTTCTTCGCACCGCTGGGACTGGGCAACAGCTTCTTCTCGTTGATCGTGGTGCACGCGGTGCTCGGTGTGCCGTTCGTGATCATCACCGTGTCGGCGACGTTGCAGGGGTTCAACCACAATCTGGTGCGGGCGGCGGCCAGCCTTGGCGCTTCGCCATTGACCACGTTCCGTCGGGTGACCCTGCCGCTGATTGCGCCGGGGGTGATTTCCGGGGCGCTGTTCGCCTTTGCCACTTCGTTCGATGAAGTGGTGGTGACGCTGTTCCTCGCCGGCCCCGAGCAAGCGACCTTGCCACGGCAGATGTTCAGCGGCATTCGCGAGAACCTCAGCCCAACGATTGCGGCGGCGGCAACCTTGCTGATCGCCTTCTCCGTCATCCTGCTGTTAACCCTTGAATGGCTGCGCGGTCGTAGCGAGAAACTGCGTACCGCGCAGGTCTGACGCCCAGAACAAAAGCCACCCCCTCACCCCAGCCCTCTCCCCCAAGGGGGGGAGGGGGAAAGGGAGCAGATCTTCATGCTGTTCAGAATCTGAGTTCGACTCGGTATTGCACGTCGATGGACTTCGAGAGTGCAGCTCGGTCAGTCCCCTCTCCCTCTGGGAGAGGGTTAGGGTGAGGGGCTTTTGCTCTTGATTATTCACCAACTGAATACCAGACAACCCCAAACCCTCAGCTACGCTTGTGCTCAGCTCCCACATCTATAAGAGGCTGCGCACGATGAGTCTGTCCCAGTTCAAAATCGCTCACAAACTGATCACTGGCGCCGA
The DNA here is from genome assembly GCF_016756945.1 of Pseudomonas sp. MWU318. Taxonomy (NCBI): domain Bacteria; kingdom Pseudomonadati; phylum Pseudomonadota; class Gammaproteobacteria; order Pseudomonadales; family Pseudomonadaceae; genus Pseudomonas; species Pseudomonas sp. MWU318. The sequence continues at coordinate 22,955 of NZ_JAESJL010000012.1, read as the reverse complement.
GGCCATCGAGCAACTGGCCGCCGAACTCACCCGCCTCGATATCGACAACCCGCTGATCGTCACCGACGCCGCGCTGGTCAAGTCCGGTACCGTGGAGCTGGCGCTGTGCCAATTGGGCGGGCGCGAATACGAGATTTTTGACCGGGTGCTGCCGGACCCGGAAATCGCCATCGTCGAAGATTGCATGCGCGTGTATCGCGAAGGCGGGCATGACGGCTTGATCGGTCTCGGCGGCGGCAGTGCCATCGATATCGCCAAGAGTGTCGCCGCGTATGCCGGATACCACGGCGCGCTGGAAGACCTGTTCGGCGTCGATCAGGTGCCGCGCAAAGGCCCGCCGCTGATCGCCATCCCGACCACCGCCGGCACTGGCTCGGAAGTGACCAACGTTGCCATCCTCTCCGACAAGGTCGCGCAACTGAAGAAAGGCATCGTCAGCGATTATCTGTTGCCGGACGTGGCGCTGGTCAGTCCGCAGATGACCCTGACCTGTCCGCGCAGCGTCACTGCCGCCAGTGGCGTCGATGCGCTGGTGCATGCCATTGAATCCTATCTGTCGGTCAACGCTTCGCCGATCACCGATTCGCTGGCGCTCGGCGCAATCAGGTTGATTGCCAGGTCGCTGCCCAAGGCCTACGCCAATGGCAGCAATCTGCAGGCCCGGGAAGACATGGCCACCGCCAGCCTGATGGCGGGCATGGCGTTCGGTAATGCCGGGGTCGGCGCGGTGCATGCGTTGGCCTATCCGTTGGGTGGGCGTTTCAACATCGCCCATGGCGTCAGTAATGCCTTGTTGCTGCCGTATGTCATGACCTGGAACAAGATGGCCTGCGTCGAACGCATGCAGGATATCGCCGAGGCCATGGGGGTGAAGACCGCTCATCTGAGCGCCACCGAGGCGGCGGACAAAGCCGTGCAGGCCATGACCGAACTGTGCGCGGCGGTGGAAATTCCGGCCGGGCTGCGCAGTTTCGGTGTGCCGGAAGAGGCGATCCCGGCCATGGCCATGGAGGCCGCGGGAATCGAGCGTTTGATGCGCAACAACCCGCGCAAGCTCAGCGCTGCGGATATCGAGAAGATCTACCGAGCGGCGTACTGATCATCGCGGTCACGGTGCGCGCACGGAAACTTGAGGTATACAATGCGCGCCATCGTGATTTAGCTCAGAAAAGGTGCGTCATGCAGCCCTTCGTAATTGCTCCGTCGATTCTCTCCGCCGACTTCGCCCGCCTCGGCGAGGAAGTGGACAACGTTCTGGCCGCCGGTGCCGACTTCGTCCACTTCGATGTCATGGACAACCACTACGTGCCGAACCTGACCATCGGCCCGATGGTTTGCGCGGCACTGCGCAAGTACGGCATCACCGCGCCGATCGACGCGCACCTGATGGTCAGCCCGGTGGATCGCATCGTTGGCGACTTTATCGAGGCCGGCGCGACCTACATCACCTTCCACCCGGAAGCCACGCTGCACGTTGATCGTTCGTTGCAACTGATCCGTGAAGGCGGCTGCAAATCCGGTCTGGTGTTCAACCCGGCGACCCCGCTGGACGTGCTCAAGTACGTGATTGACAAGGTCGACATGGTCTTGCTGATGAGCGTCAACCCGGGCTTCGGCGGGCAGAAGTTCATTCCTGGCACCCTCGACAAACTGCGCGAAGCGCGGGCGATCATCGATGCTTCGGGCCGCGACATCCGTCTGGAAATCGACGGCGGCGTCAACGTCAACAACATCCGTGAAATCGCGGCCGCTGGTGCTGACACCTTTGTGGCCGGTTCGGCGATCTTCAATGCACCGAACTATCAGGAAGTCATCGACAAGATGCGTTCCGAACTGGCGCTGGCGCGCCCATGAGCGGTTTTGAGCAGCTGTTCCCGGGGCAACTGCCACGGTTGGTGATGTTCGATCTGGATGGCACGTTGATCGACTCGGTTCCCGACCTGGCGGCGGCGGTGGACACCATGCTGCTCTCCCTCGGCCGCAAGCCTGCCGGTATCGAGGCGGTACGCGACTGGGTCGGCAACGGCGCACCGGTGCTGGTGCGCCGGGCGCTGGCCGGTGGCATCGATCATTCGGCGGTGGATGACGTCGAGGCCGAGCACGCGCTGGAAGTATTCATGGAAGCCTATGGCGCGAGCCACGAGCTGACCGTGGTCTATCCCGGCGTGCGGGACACTCTCAAATGGCTGCACAAACAGGGCGTGGCCATGGCATTGATCACCAACAAGCCGGAGCGTTTTGTCGCGCCGTTGCTGGATCAGATGAAGATCGGCCGCTACTTCAAGTGGATCATCGGTGGCGACACCCTGCCGCAAAAGAAGCCTGACCCGGCGGCACTGTTCTTCGTGATGAAGATGGCCAATATTCCGGCCTCGCAATCGCTGTTCGTCGGCGATTCGCGCAGCGACGTGCTGGCGGCGAAAGCGGCGGGGGTCAAGTGCGTGGCGCTGAGCTACGGCTACAACCACGGTCGACCGATTGCCGAGGAATCCCCGGCACTGGTGATCGACGATCTGCGCAAGCTAATTCCCGGTTGCCTCGGTACAGCCGCTGAGATAACGTTGCCCGACGCTGCTCAATCCCATTCTGGAAACGCCATCGTGGTGGTCACCCGCAAACTCTGGATGAAAGTCATCAAGGCCCTGGCCCGCTGGCGTTGGCGCGCCTGACTGATGCCTGGCCGGCTTGCCGGCGCGTTTGCACACCTGACTGATTTGCCCCTCACACCACGAGGCACCCCATGATCCGCGAAGAATTCCTGCGCCTGGCCGCTGACGGCTACAACCGCATTCCGTTGGCCTGCGAAACCCTGGCCGACTTCGACACCCCGCTGTCGATCTACCTGAAACTGGCCGACCAGCCAAACTCCTACCTGCTCGAATCGGTGCAGGGTGGTGAGAAATGGGGCCGTTACTCGATCATCGGCCTGCCGTGCCGCACCGTGCTGCGGGTGCACGACCATCACGTGAGCATCACCGTCGATGGCGTCGAGACCGAAAGCCATGACGTCGAAGACCCGCTGGCTTTCGTCGAAATCTTCAAGGCCCGCTACAACGTGCCGACCATCGCCGGTCTGCCGCGTTTCAATGGGGGGCTGGTCGGCTACTTCGGTTACGACTGCGTGCGCTACGTGGAGAAGCGTCTGGGCAAATGCCCGAACCCGGATCCACTGGGCGTGCCGGACATTCTGCTGATGGTGTCCGATGCGGTAGTGGTGTTCGACAACCTCGCCGGCAAGATGCACGCGATTGTCCTCGCTGACCCGGCGCAAGCCGATGCTTACGAGCAAGGCCAGGCGCAATTGCAGGCACTGCTGGAGAAACTGCGCCAGCCGATCACCCCGCGCCGTGGCCTGGATTTTAGCAAGCAACAAGCGGCTGATCCGCTGTTCCGCTCCAGTTTCACCCAGAGCGACTACGAAAAAGCCGTCGACACCATCAAGGAATACATCCTCGCGGGCGATTGCATGCAGGTCGTGCCGTCGCAGCGCATGTCGATCGACTTCAAGGCGGCGCCGATCGATCTGTACCGCGCCCTGCGTTGCTTCAACCCGACGCCGTACATGTACTTCTTCAACTTCGGCGACTTCCACGTCGTCGGCAGTTCGCCGGAAGTGCTGGTGCGGGTCGAAGACAATTTGATCACCGTGCGTCCGATTGCCGGCACGCGGCCGCGTGGCGCCACCGAAGAAGCGGATCTGGCGCTGGAAGAAGACCTGCTGTCGGACGACAAGGAGATCGCCGAGCACTTGATGCTGATCGATCTGGGTCGTAACGACACTGGCCGGGTCTCGGAAATCGGTTCGGTGAAGCTCACCGAAAAAATGGTCATCGAGCGTTATTCCAACGTGATGCACATCGTCTCCAACGTCACCGGCCAATTGAAGGCCGGGCTGACCGCGATGGACGCGCTGCGGGCGATTCTGCCGGCGGGCACGTTGTCCGGTGCACCGAAGATCCGTGCGATGGAAATCATCGACGAGCTGGAACCGGTCAAGCGTGGCGTGTATGGCGGTGCGGTCGGTTACTTCGCCTGGAACGGCAACATGGACACCGCGATTGCGATTCGTACCGCAGTGATCAAGAACGGCGAACTGCACGTGCAGGCCGGTGGCGGCATCGTTGCCGACTCGGTGCCGGCGCTGGAATGGGAAGAAACCTTGAACAAGCGCCGCGCGATGTTCCGTGCCGTGGCATTGGCCGAGCAAACCCCGGGCGCCTGATCCACGCAAAACCCTGTAGGAGTGAGCCTGCTCGCGATTTTGGTCTGACATTCTCCTTAATGTTGACTGTTTCACCGCCATCGCGAGCAGGCTCACTCCTACATTTGATTGTGTTCAGCCATAAAAAAACGCGGCGCCTGTGAGGGCGCCGCGTTTTTTATGCCTGCGCTAACCCTGTAGGAGCTGGCGCAGCCTGCGATCTTTTGCCTTTGAGCCTCAGAAATCCAGGCTGACCCCGACGTTGACCCCCTGCTGGGTAAAGTCATCATCCTTGCGCACGTTGTAGCTGGCGCGCAACGCCAGATCCTGCGTGAGCTTGTGGCTCACGCCCAGGTTAAGGCGATTGAGGTTGGTTTGCGGCTCGTAGCCTTCAAGGGTGAAACGGTTGCCCGGCAGGCTGTTGAGGTTGATGGTCAGATCCTGGCGGTCGTCGTTGTACTCACGCTCGTGAGCGAATTCGCCGAACACTTCAGTCTGCGCGGTGATCTGGTACTTGCCCTGGATACCCACGCCCAGACGCCGCGAGTTGCGCGACTGGTCATCGAAGGTCAGCGCTGTAGAATCCGCGCCTTTTTCCGAGTAACCGTCCACTTCGGTCTTGCCAAAGTCGGCGCTGACGAACGGCGACAGGTGCCACGGGCTGCTGGCCTGCTGCGCGATGTCGTAGCCGAGGCGGCCGCTGATCGCCAGCACGTAACCGTCGGTATCGCCTTTCTCTCCGCGCTCGTTGACCCCAAGCTGGAATTTACGCTTGAGGCTGTCGTAGTCGAGTTTGCCCGCGGTCATCGCCAGATCGCCCCACCAGCGGTTTTGCTGATACTGGGCGAACGCGGTGCCCATGTAGGAGTTGAGTTTGTATTCCGAGTCGGCGTCGCCGGCTTCGAGTTTCTGGTTATAGAAACCTGCGGCCAAACCGACGCGCCAGGCTTCGTTGACGCGATAGCTGCCGCCGATGTTCAGGTTGTAGCCGTTGCCGTCGGCACTGGCGGCGCTGTGTTGGCCGTCGAAGTCCTGATGTTGACCGCCGCCGGCAACGATGGCGCGCCATTGGCCGACGGCTTGCCAGTTTTCCCAATCGGCCAGCCATTGATTGCGCAGTTCATCCTGATGCGCGCGCAACGAACCCTGGGCCATTTCCGGCAGCAGGGTCAGCTCCCAAGGGGCGGCCAGCAGCGAGTAGGCGTAGTCGGCAATCAAGCGCTGGCCGGCTTCGGTCGGGTGCACTGCGTCGTTGTAGATCAGCTTGGTCGGATCCGGCGTGGCGCTGTTGATGCCGTATCGGGCGTTCTCGGTGCAACTGTTGCCGCTGAAACAAGTGGCCGTCAGGTTCTGGTCGGTCGCGAGGCCGAACTGCGCCGGGTTGGCGAACGCTTCTTTGAGCAGCACCGGGATGTTCAGCGGGATGATTTCGGCGTTGATGCCCTGCAACTGCCTGACCAGCTCGGTGTTGAACTGGGCGCTGAGCTGCGAGGTGAAACCCTGCAGCGGCGAGCCGTTGATGGCTGGGGTCAGGCCGATGTCCGGCAGCAGCCAGACCATGATGTATTTGGCGCCGGCGCCTTGCAGCGTGCGGGCGCTGTCGGCCAGGCGATGGGCTGCGGCGCTGGCCTGATCGAGACTGAGTACGCGGCCTTGAAGGAAATCGTTGCCGCCCCCTGACAGGTAATACAGCGCGTTCGGGTCGGCACGGAAGCCGTTCGACGGCAGGTAACCGCTGCGGGTGCGTTCACCGGTGGCGGACTGGGTGGTGATCGAGTCGAGAATCTGGTCGGTACGGTAGCCGCCCACCGCCCAGTTGTTGCCATCGGCCAGACCTTCACCGGCGCGCACGGCCGAGGACGAGGAGGCGGTCTGGTCGGGGCTGAAACCCAGTTTGCCGCCGATGATCTGGGTGGCGTTGAGGTCACGGTTTTCTCCGGTGCCGTCCTTGTACAGCGGGCCGGTGCGGTTGGTATAGCGCTGCGTGGCGCCGGCCGGGCCGCCGCTGTCCTTGAAGGTCCCGGCATCGTTCAGGCTGTCGCCGAAGACGATGAAGTTCGAATAGGGCGCGGGTGCTGCGTACGCCTGGGCGCAAGCCATGGCGAGCAGGCAACCGGCGAGCGGTACAAACAACGTCTGTTTGATCATGAGCAAGTCCGTTTATTTATTGTTGTAGGTGAACGAAACGACAGTACCAAAAACTCCCGGCGTTTTGCCATCGGTCGCGAAGCCTCCCTTAGTTTTGTCCCCCGTCAGCCCCGCCATATTGCACGCTCCGTCCAGCTAAGTTACTGTGCCGGAACGTATGAACGAGACCTTCCCCGTGTTGATCGTCAGCAAACTTCTGGATCAAGTCATCAAGGCACACGCCCGTTGGCGTTGGCGCGCCTGAATCTTTTCTGCCGGCCCGGCCGGATCTGTATCGCTTTGCCTTCCTTGCCCGTTTGAAATGCCGCTGTGCCGACGCCACCTGCGCGTCCGACATCGTGCAGCGCCCTGCGGGCAAGTCATTCGAAGGCTGTCTTCAAGTCAGAATTCAAGAGGTTCGAAACGCCATGTTGCTGATGATCGACAACTACGACTCCTTTACTTACAACGTTGTGCAGTACCTGGGCGAGTTGGGTGCCGAGGTCAAAGTCGTGCGCAACGACGAACTGACCGTCGCCGAAATCGAAGCGCTCAACCCCGAGCGCATCGTGGTCTCGCCAGGCCCGTGCACGCCGACCGAAGCCGGCATTTCCATCGAAGCCATCAAGCATTTCGCCGGCAAACTGCCGATCCTCGGCGTCTGCCTCGGCCATCAATCGATTGGCCAAGCGTTCGGCGGCGATGTCGTGCGTGCCCGTCAGGTGATGCACGGTAAGACTAGCCCGGTATTCCATGAGGACAAGGGCGTTTTCGCCGGTCTGAATCATCCGCTGACGGTTACCCGCTACCACTCGCTGATCGTCAAGCACGATACTTTGCCCGAGTGCCTTGAGCTGATCGCGTGGACGCAGCACGATGATGGTTCAGTCGACGAAATCATGGGCCTGCGGCACAAGACCCTGAACATTGAGGGCGTGCAGTTCCATCCTGAATCGATCCTGACTGAGCAGGGCCATGAACTGTTTGCCAACTTCCTCAAACAAACCGGCGGCACGCGCTAAGGACTTCCCATGAATATCAAGACAGCCCTGAGCCGTATCGTCGAACACCTCGACCTCAGCACCGAAGAAATGCGCGACGTGATGCGCGAAATCATGACCGGTCAATGCACCGAGGCGCAGATCGGCGCATTCATGATGGCCATGCGCATGAAGAGCGAGAGCATCGATGAAATCGTCGGCGCCGTTTCGGTGATGCGTGAGCTGGCCGATCAGGTCGAACTCAAGACCCTCGACGGTGTGGTCGACGTGGTCGGTACCGGCGGTGACGGTGCGAACATCTTCAACGTGTCGACGGCGTCCGCGTTTGTCGTCGCGGCAGCCGGTTGTACCGTGGCCAAGCACGGCAACCGCGCGGTATCGGGCAAGAGCGGCAGCGCCGACTTGCTCGAAGCAGCCGGCATCTACTTGAACCTGACGCCGGTACAGGTCGCCCGTTGCATCGACAACGTCGGCATCGGTTTCATGTTTGCCCAGACTCATCACAAAGCCATGAAGTACGCCGCTGGCCCGCGTCGCGATCTCGGCCTGCGTACGCTGTTCAACATGCTCGGCCCGCTTACGAATCCGGCCGGTGTCAAACATCAGGTGGTGGGCGTGTTTACCCCTGCGCTGTGCCGGCCGTTGGCCGAAGTCTTGCAGCGCCTGGGCAGCAAGCACGTACTGGTGGTGCATTCGAAGGACGGTCTGGACGAGTTCAGTCTTGCCGCGCCGACTTTTGTGGCTGAGCTGAAGAACAACGAAATCACCGAATATTGGGTCGAGCCGGAAGATCTGGGCATGAAGAGCCAGAGCCTGCACGGCCTCTCGGTCGAAGGCCCGGAAGCGTCGTTGGCGTTGATCCGCGATGCGCTGGGCAAGCGCAAGACCGAGAACGGCCAGAAAGCTGCCGAAATGATTGTGCTCAATGCCGGTGCGGCGCTGTATGCCGCTGACCTGGCGACCAGTCTCAAAGAAGGCGTGGCGCTTGCGCACGACGCACTGCACACCGGTCTTGCTCGGGAAAAACTCGAGGAGTTGGGTGCCTTTACCGCGGTATTCAAAGTGGAGAATGAGGGATGAGTGTACCGACGGTTCTGGAAAACATTCTGGCGCGCAAAGTCCAGGAAGTCGCCGAGCGCAGCGCTCGCGTCAGCCTGAGCGAGCTGGAAAGTCTGGCCAAGGCGGCCGATGCACCCCGTGGTTTTGCCCAGGCATTGCTGGCGCAGGCCAAGAAGAAGCAGCCGGCGGTCATCGCTGAAATCAAGAAAGCTTCGCCGAGCAAGGGCGTGATCCGCGAGAACTTCGTGCCTGCCGACATCGCCAAGAGCTACGAGAAGGGCGGGGCGACCTGTCTTTCCGTGCTGACCGACATCGACTACTTCCAGGGCGCCGATGCCTACCTGCAACAGGCCCGCGCCGCGTGCAAATTGCCGGTGATCCGCAAGGACTTCATGATCGATCCGTACCAGATCGTCGAAGCCCGCGCGCTGGGCGCCGACTGCGTGCTGTTGATCGTCTCCGCATTGGACGACGTGAAAATGGCCGAGCTGGCCTCGGTCGCCAAAGACGTCGGTCTCGACGTGCTGGTGGAAGTGCATGACGGCGATGAGCTGGAACGCGCACTGAAAACCCTCGACACGCCGCTGGTCGGGGTCAACAACCGCAACCTGCACACTTTCGATGTCAGCCTGGAAACCACCCTCGACCTGCTGCCGCGTATTCCGCGCGATCGTCTGGTGATCACCGAGAGCGGCATTCTCAACCGAGCCGATGTCGAGCTGATGGAAATCAGCGACGTTTATGCGTTCCTGGTGGGCGAAGCGTTCATGCGCGCGGAAAGCCCGGGCACCGAACTGCAGCGCCTGTTCTTCCCGGAGCGTGGCGTTCCGGTCAGCGGTTCGACCCTCGACTGATCTGCTTCAGACCGAGTCGCCCCTTTCGCGAGCAGGCTCGCTCCCACAGGAAATGTATTCTTGATGTGGGAGCGAGCCTGCTCGCGAAGGGGTCATAAGATTCACTACAGACTGCTCGTCTAACGGATTTCTTTATGACTCCAGTTTGCCTCCCCATCGAAGCAGGCCTGCAAGCCGAACAAGACTTGCTCGCTTCCGTCTGCGCCGGCGACGCCGAATTCGGCCTGCTGTTCTGGCAACCCAGCGATCGCGCCTTGGTCATGCCGCGCCGCCTCAATCGTCTGCCCGGTTTCGAGCATGCCTGCGAAGTCTCCGCCGCTGCCGGATGGCCTGTCTTGCTGCGGGAAACCGGCGGTGAACCGGTCCCGCAATCCGCTTCAACCATCAACATCGCCTTGGTCTACGCCCCGCCCCGCAGCGAGGGGGATATTAATCGCATCGAAACCGGCTACCGGCGGCTGTGCGATCCGATCTGTGAGTTGCTGGATGAGTTGGGCGGTGTGTCGTCGTTGGGCGAAATCGACGGCGCGTTCTGCGACGGTCGTTTCAACGTCAATCTCGACGGCCGCAAGATGGTCGGCACCGCTCAACGCTGGCGCCAGAGTCAGGGCGGTCAACGTCCGGTGGGCCTGGTGCACGGGGCGATGCTGATGGATAACGAGCGCGAGTCGATGGTTGCAGCGGTCAATCGCTTCAACGAGGCTTGTGGTCTGGAGCAGCGAGTGCGGGCCAAAAGCCACATCGCCCTGCATGAGAAGTTTGTCGCGCCAACGGCTTTGGCGCGTCTGGATGAGCTGTTTCGTCTGATGCTGGCGCAGGTCTACAGCGCCTGATTTTACGAGCTTAGCGCGTGCCGAAGACCACCATGGTCTTGCCTTTCACATCGACCAGGTTGCGTTCTTCAAGATCCTTGAGCACGCGACCGACCATCTCCCGCGAACAACCGACAATCCGGCCGATTTCCTGACGGGTCACCTTGATCTGCATGCCGTCCGGGTGGGTCATCGCGTCGGGCTGCTTACACAGCTCCAGCAGGCAGCGGGCCACGCGACCGGTAACGTCGAAGAACGCCAGGTCGCCGACCTTGCGCGTGGTATTGCGCAGACGTTGGGCGATTTGTCCGCTGAGGACGTAAAGAATGTCTGGATCCTGCTGCGACAGTTCGCGGAACTTCACGTAGCTGATTTCGGCGATTTCGCATTCGACCTTGGCCCGCACCCATGCGCTGCGTTGCTGTTCCTGGCCTGCCTGTTCGAACAGACCCAGCTCGCCGAAGAAGTCCCCGGCGTTGAGGTAGGCGATGATCATTTCGCGGCCGTCGTCATCTTCGATCAAGATGGTGACCGAACCTTTGATGATGAAGTACAGCGTGTCCGAGCGATCGCCGGCGCAGATGATGTTGCTCTTGGCCGCATGGCGACGGCGCTGGCAATGCATCAACAGCTTGTCGAGGTTCTTGATTTTGGGTGTGGGGGTAATAGCAACCATGGTTGTATCCCGAAAAGACTGCACGGTGATGTTTGATTTTTTTATGAGGCGCTGAAGGCGGTCGCTACACAGGCTGACAATTGGCGCCAGCGAATTGGCGCCAGCTTACCAGACACTTCGTCGAAAATTCGAGAAATTACCTACGCAGCTGAGGCATCCGTCCTAGGAACGCCGGGCGCTGCCAGAGCAAAGGCCTGTGCTAAGCTGGCGACCCTTTTTTCTACAGTGGAGTCTTGGCGATGAAGGCACGCATCCAATGGGCTGGCGAAGCCATGTTCCTCGGCGAATCCGGTAGCGGTCATGTCGTGGTCATGGATGGTCCGCCGGACGCCGGTGGTCGTAATCTGGGTGTTCGCCCGATGGAAATGCTCCTGCTGGGCGTTGGCGGTTGCAGCAACTTCGACGTGGTCAGCATCCTGAAGAAGTCGCGTCAGGCGGTTGAAAGCTGCGAAGCGTTCCTCGAAGCCGAGCGCGCGACCGAAGATCCGAAGGTGTTCACCAAGATCCACATGCACTTCGTGGTCAAGGGCCGTGGCCTGAAAGAAGCCCAGGTCAAGCGCGCCATCGAACTGTCTGCCGAGAAGTATTGCTCGGCCTCGATCATGCTCGGCGCGGCCGGCGTGGCGATCACTCACGATTATGAAATCGTCGAGCTCGGTTGAATCGACATTCAACTATCATAAAAGCAGTGCAGACTCTGGCGATCCCTCGCTGACGTCTGCATAATGCGCCACTTTTTTCAGGGCAGTGATCGGTCAACCGACGGATCGTCCGCCTGAACAGATAACCAAAATCGCCATCGCGAAGAGGTGTTAACCGTCCTACGCAGGTGCGTTGTTCGCACTTGACGGGCATGCTTGATCACGCGGCTGCGCCGCATACATAGAGAGTTTTTAACGGTGAAAAGCAAACTCAAGCTCCACGGGTTCAATAACCTGACAAAGACCTTGAGCTTCAACATCTATGACATCTGCTACGCGGAAACCCCGCAAGACCAGCAGGCTTACGTCGAGTACATCAATCAAGAGTACAACGCCGAACGCCTGACGCAGATCCTCACGGAAGTTGTCGAAATCATTGGTGCCAACATTCTGAACATCGCGAGTCAGAACTATGAGCCTCAGGGTGCCAGCGTCACGATTCTGATCTCGGAAGAGCCGGTGACCCCGACTGACAGCCAGATCGAAGAGTCCCCGGGTCCATTGCCCGAAATCATCCTTGCCCACCTCGACAAGAGTCACATCACGGTGCATACCTATCCGGAAATCCATCCGGACGCCGGTATTGCGACGTTCCGTGTGGACATTGATGTGTCGACCTGTGGTGTCATTTCACCGCTTAAAGCGCTCAACTTCCTCATTCACCAGTTCGATTCGGACATCGTGACTGTGGACTACCGTGTGCGCGGCTTCACCCGTGACGTTGAAGGCAACAAGCACTTCATCGACCACGAGATCAACTCGATCCAGAACTACCTTTCCGAAGACACTCGCGACGCGTACCAGATGACCGACGTGAACGTGTACCAGGAAAACCTGTTCCACACCAAAATGCTGCTGAAGAACTTCGAACTGGATAACTACCTGTTCGGCGACGCCACCAGCAACCTGTCCTCCGAGCAGCGTGCTCAGGTGACCGAGCGTGTGAAACACGAAATGCTGGAAATCTTCTACGCGCGCAACATGCCGGCGTAAGATTCCCGGGCACAAAAAAGGCGACTACCGTGCGGTAGTCGCCTTTTTTATTACCGAAACAGAACCCTGTGGGAGCGAGCTTGCTCGCGAAGGGGCCCTGCCAGACAACACTGAAGTCAGATCCTGTAGGTACTCTTGGTCATCACCTTCGCCAACAGACTCATCCCGAACTTCACCGGCGCCGGAAAGCGGAAACCACCCGCATCCAGTGCACTCTCCGCATGATGCTCTTCATCAGTGCGCATCTGCTCCAGAATCGCCCGGGATTTCTCGTCCTCGGCCGGCAATTGCTCAAGGTGTTCATTCAGATGCTTGCACACCTGATGCTCGGTAGCCGCGACGAAACCAAGGCTGACCTTGTCGCTGATCAGACCGGCCACGGCGCCAATGCCGAACGACATCCCGTAGAACAGCGGATTGAGCACGCTGGTGTGACTGCCCAGCTGATGGATGCGCTGTTCGCACCACACCAGGTGATCGATTTCTTCTTCGGCGGCGTGCTCCATGGCAGCACGCACCTGCGGCAACTTGGCGGTCAGCGCCTGCCCCTGATACAGCGCCTGGGCGCAGACTTCACCGGTGTGGTTGATGCGCATCAGGCCGGCGACGTGGCGGGTGTCTTCATCGCTCATCTGCACATCCGGCTGCACGATGGCAGGCGACGGACGGTACGGCTGGCCGCTGAAAGGCAGCAGGGTACGCATCGCGGCATCGGCTTGCAGCAGAAGACGGTCAATCGGCGAGTAGTGACGTTGGGTAGTCATGCTGACCTCCGGGAAAAATCTCGACCGCCAGTTTAACCGAATCGGCCGGGGAAGGTTTGCGCTGGGTCATTTGCCGCTGTGTTGCGCTTGATTTGCTGTATGTAGGAGTTGCCGAAGGCTGCGATCTTCTTTTCTTGCTTCTGATGCTCGAAGATCAAAAGATCGCAGCCTTCGGCAGCTCCTGCACAGGTTTGCTGAATATCAGCCCGGCGGCCAGTTCATCTGGCGCTGACCGAGTACGTGCATATGAATGTGATAGACGGTCTGCCCACCTTTTTCATTGCAGTTCATCACCACCCGGAAGCCTTCCTCGCAGCCCAGCTCCAGCGCCAGACGCTGGGCCGTGAACAGGATGTGCCCGGCCAGTGCCTTGTCGTCTTCGGTCAGGTCGTTGAGGGTACGCACCGGTTTCTTCGGGATCACCAGAAAATGCACCGGTGCCTGAGGGGCGATGTCGTGGAACGCCAGAACCTGGTCGTCCTCGTAAATGATATTGGCCGGGATCTCCCGGTTGATGATCTTGGTGAACAGAGTATCCACTGCTGTTTTCTCCGTTGTGGGGGCTGGCCTGAGTGTACGCATGGGAAATGACCCCGCCCAGTGTTTTGCCGTAGGACAGTTCAGCGCGGGCAGTAAGCCTTGTTGACCATGCCGACGATGGTGCGATTGAGCCAGCGCGAGCCGAGGCGTGGCAGGAAGGCCAGCCAGCGGTTGCGTCGTCCCGGAATGATGATGGCGCGGTTTTTCTCCAGTGCACGCACGGTGTACAGCGCGACTTCCTCGGGACTCATCAGCAGTTTGCTGTCCTTGAGTTTGTCGCTGTTGAGCTGCGCGGTGCGGAAGAATGCGGTGCGGGTCGGGCCGGGGCAAAGTACCGAGACTTTGACCGCGCTCTGTTTCAGTTCAACCCGCAGCGCTTCGGAGAAGTGCAATACGTAAGCCTTGCTGGCGTAGTAAGTGCTCATCCACGGGCCGGGATTGAACGCCGCCACCGAGGCGACGTTGAGAATCTGTCCGCCGCCCTGTAGCGCCATGCTGTTGCCAATGGCGTGGCACAGGCGAGTGAGGGCGAGGATGTTGACTTCGATCAGGTCCTGCTCGGTCATCCAGTCCTGGGCGAGGAACGGGCCGCAGGTGCCGATGCCGGCGCAATTGACCAGCAGATCGATCTGTCGGTCGCCTTCTTCCAGTTCCAGCAGGAAGCCGGACAAGCGCAATGGCTCGCCCAGGTCGCAGGCGCGGAACAACACCTCCACGCCAAAGCGCTGGGTCAGTTCGATCGCGATACTTTCCAGCTGATCACGCTGGCGGGCCACCAGAATCAGGCTGCGACCGCGCCGGGCCAGCGCTTCGGCCATGGCCAGGCCGATGCCGCTGGAGGCGCCGGTGATCAGAGCGTAACGGGTCATGCAATTCTCCATCGCAACAGCTCCGCGCCAGCGACGCAGGTGTCACGGCGGGGAGCGTTGTTCATTCTTTCGCAGAGTCTACAGGGGCCGGGAGCGCTTCGGCTGCATCGTCCACGGAATTCGCCGGTTCAGTCTCGACCTCGACTTCATCAGTGGTGACCGAGCCGCTTTCGTAGCTGCTCTCAAGGTTGCTTTCGTATTCCTGCTGGATCGCCGAGATACCGCCGAGCATGCCGCCGGCAAATACCAGGGCGAAGAACACGATCCACAACGAGCACAGCACTTTGACCGCGGTGCTGTTGGGTGGCGGTGGCGGGCCGTAACGGTTGGCGCCGGTGTTGCCCGGCACGACCATGATCACCAGCGGGAAGAAGCTGCCCACGAACGGCACCAGGTTCAGCAGCCAGAGCCAGCCGGACCAGCCGATATCATGCAGGCGCTGTACGCTGAACAGAATGCTGACAATGATGAAGCCGAGGAACAGGAAGAACGCGAATATCCCGCCAATGATCAGGCCGGTGGTGGAGTCGCCACTGACCAGTCCGAGAGCGAGCAGGGCGAATATGCCCACGATCGGCAGGGTCACCAGGCTCAGTACCATCGTCCAGGCGAGAAACCGCAGGCGACCGATCCGGCCTTCGACGCTGAAGGGCTTGAGCACTAAGAATGCTGGCAGGTTTTCGCCGACGTTGGCCCGAGGTGGCGCATAGGGTGATGCGGGTTCGTTGAAAGTCGCCGGTTGTTCATGCACGTCCGACAGACTCAGTTCGATCGCCGTTTCGCTTTCGATCCGGGCATCGATCCCGGTCTTGCTCAGTGCTTGCAGATAAGTCTGCGCATCGCTGTGGGTCAGGTCGCGTTTGAGGGCGACGGTGCTGCCGTTGAACAGGCGCTCGATGGCGGCAACATCGCTTTTGAACAGGGCCGCCAGATTGAGCTTGGCGGTGGTGAGATCGACACCGGGCTGTAGAGCACCGTCGAAAACGATCTTGTAGCGAGGTTCGCTCATGGCCGAGGCATCCTTGTCGCGAATCGATTGAAGGTCAGCAAGTGTAAGGCCAGTCGGTCGATCACTGGCCTGATTTTTCTCAGCGTGGCCAGCGTTTTGGCAACTGCGCCGCGCGTTCCAGCGCCTGACGATATTCCGCGTCGAGCCGGGCGATCAACTGGTCGACGCTCGGCAGGTCGTCAATCTGGCCTACGCCCTGGCCGGCCGACCACACAGTCTTCCAAGCCTTGGCTTCGTCGTTGATCGGTTTGAGCTTGTCACCGAAATTGACCTCGCCCTTGCCCTGCAGCGCGGCCATGTCGAAACCCGCCGCCTCCAGGCTCTGGCGCATGAAGCTGGCCGGTACGCCAGAGACTGCAGGAGTATGAATGATGTCCGCCGCCTTGGCCGTCAGCAGCATGTCCTTATAGGCGTCAGGCGCATGACTTTCGGTGGTGCCGATAAATCGCGTACCGAAGTAGGCCAGATCCGCGCCGAGCAGCTGTGCGGCCAGGATCTCATGGCCGTGGTTCAGACATCCTGCAAGCAGCAGGGTTTTATCGAAGAACTCGCGGATTTCGGCGATCAGCGCAAACGGGCTCCAGGTGCCGGCATGGCCCCCGGCGCCCGCGGCAACGGCGATCAGACCGTCGACTCCGGCTTCGGCGGCTTTCTCGGCATGCCGGCGCGTGGTCACGTCGTGGAACACCAGGCCGCCATAGCTGTGCACGGCATCGACCAGTTCCTTCACCGCACCGAGGCTGGTGATGACAATCGGCACCTTGTGCTCGACGCAGATATTCAGATCCGCCTGCAGGCGCGGGTTGCTGTTGTGCACGATCAGATTCACTGCATACGGTGCCGGGTTGTCCAATGTCGCCAGGCCCGCTTCAATCTCCTCCAGCCAGGCCTTGAAGCCGCTGCTTTCACGCTGGTTCAGCGCCGGGAAACTGCCAACCACGCCGTTACGGCAGCAGGCGAGCACCAGCTCCGGGTTGGAGATCAGGAACATCGGCGCAGCCACTACCGGCAAGCGCAGACGTTGTTCGAGCAGAGCGGGCAACGACATTGGAAATCCCCCGAGGCGTGATGCCTGTTATGAAATTAGAACGGCTTGACCACGACCAGAATTACGATAGCCAGCAATATCAGAACCGGCACTTCATTGAACCAGCGATAAAAGACATGGCTGCGGGTGTTCTCGCCACGGGCAAAGCGTTTTACCTGCGCGCCGCACATGTGGTGGTAGCCGATCAGCAAGACCACCAGGGTCAGCTTGGCGTGAATCCAGCCGCCCATGCTGAAGATGCCCGGATTGAGGTAGATCAGCCAGCCGCCGAAAATCAGCGTTGCGATCATCGCGGGGCCCATGATGCCGCGATACAGTTTGCGCTCCATGATGCTGAAGCGTTCCTTGCTGATCGCATCTTCACTTTGCGCGTGATAAACGAACAGTCGTGGCAGATAGAACAGGCCGGCAAACCAGCAGACGACGCTGACGATGTGAAACGCTTTGATCCACAGATAGAGCATTTTAGTTATTCCCAGGTTCACGGTAGCCGGGATAGTAGAGGCTTGAGCGTCCGCACGTCACCTTGATGGTTGTCGCAGGGGCGCGCGGCCCCTATTATCGACGGCTTTCCAGTGGGTTCGTTGAGGGCAGGTTTATGGTCAAGGTCGGTATCGTCGGCGGCACGGGTTACACCGGTGTCGAACTGCTGCGTCTGTTGGCACAGCATCCGCAGGCAGAAGTGGTGGTGATCACTTCCCGATCCGAGGCCGGTCTGGCCGTGGCTGACATGTACCCGAACCTGCGCGGTCACTACGACGGTCTGGCGTTCAGCGTGCCGGACATCAAAACCCTGGGTGCTTGCGACGTTGTGTTCTTCGCCACCCCGCACGGCGTTGCCCATGCGTTGGCCGGTGAACTGCTGGCTGCGGGCACCAAGGTCATCGACCTGTCCGCGGACTTCCGGTTGCAGGACGCTGAAGAATGGGCCAAATGGTACGGCCAGCCACACGGTGCGCCGGCGTTGCTGGACGAAGCAGTCTACGGTCTGCCGGAAGTCAATCGTGAGCAGATCAGGAAGGCACGTCTCATCGCCGTGCCGGGCTGCTATCCAACCGCTACGCAGTTGGGTTTCCTGCCGCTGCTTGAAGCGGGTCTGGCTGACACTGCGCGTCTGATCGCCGACTGCAAATCCGGCGTCAGCGGTGCTGGTCGCGGTGCTTCTGTAGGCTCGCTGTATTCCGAAACGTCGGAAAGCATGAAGGCTTATGCGGTGAAAGGTCACCGCCATCTGCCGGAAATTCGCCAGGGTCTACGCCGTGCTGCGGGTAAGGACGTTGGCCTGACGTTCGTGCCGCACCTGACGCCGATGATTCGTGGCATTCATTCCACGCTCTACGCGACCGTGGTCGATCGTTCGGTGGATCTGCAGGCACTGTTTGAAAAACGTTATGCCAATGAGCCGTTCGTCGACGTGATGCCAGCCGGCAGCCATCCGGAAACCCGCAGCGTGCGTGGCGCCAACGTCTGCCGCATCGCTGTTCACCGCCCGCAGGACGGTGATCTGGTGGTGGTCCTGTCGGTGATCGACAACCTGGTCAAAGGCGCGTCGGGTCAGGCAGTGCAGAACATGAACATCCTGTTCGGCCTGGATGAGCGCTTCGGCCTGTCCCACGCCGGTATGCTGCCGTAACAATTTCGGCGGTGCAGCGAAAAGGCCCGTCAAGCGGGCCTTTTTGCATTCTGGGCAGTTGGTCGGGTTTATTGATATACCGTAACAATAGTTGACCGATTTTCTAGGACAAGCGGATAATGCGCGTCATCACGCATTATGGCGGCGTAACGCCGGGAGATAGTCAGCATGAGCGTCGAATCCTTCACCCCCACGGCTTTGCAATTCACTCAAGGTGCTGCGCACAAGGTGAAGAGCCTGGTCGATGAAGAGGGGAATGATCGCTTGAAGCTGCGCGTATTCGTTACGGGCGGCGGTTGTTCAGGGTTTCAGTACGGCTTCACCTTCGATGAGGATGTGGCCGAGGACGACACCATCGTCGAGCGCGAAGGCGTGAGCCTGGTGGTGGATCCGATGAGCTTCCAGTACCTGGCGGGTGCCGAAGTGGACTATCAGGAAGGTCTGGAAGGTTCGCGCTTCGTGATCAAGAACCCGAACGCTACCACGACCTGTGGTTGCGGCTCTTCGTTCTCGATCTGATCGCACCTCGCGGCACACAATAAAACGCCGCAGAGCCTTCCGGTTCTGCGGCGTTTTTTGTTGCTGGCGTTTTATTCAGTTGGGATAGATGGCGCCGAGTACCCGAAGGCCTTTGGCACCGGTGACGCTCGGGCGATTGGAGGCAATGCCTTCGAGGCAGCAATGGGCCAGCCAGGCGAAGGCCATTGCCTCGACCCAGTCCGGATCGACGCCGTGAGTGGCGGTGCTGGCGACGGTAGCGTTAGGCAGCAGGTCGGCAAGACGTTTCATCAGCGTAGCGTTGTGAGCGCCGCCGCCGCAGACCAACATTTCCCGCGTATCGGATTGAGCGCTCTGCAGCGACTCGACGATGGTCTGCGCCGTCAGTTCGAGCAGCGTTGCCTGAACGTTTTCAGCAGCGAAGCTCGGCAAGCTTGAGAGGTGGTGCTCCAGCCACGGCAGGTTGAACACTTCCCGGCCAGTGCTCTTCGGGCCTTTGGTGGCGAAGAACGGGTCGCCGAGCAGAGCTTTCAGCAAGACTGGCTCGACCGTGCCGGTGGCTGCCCACTGGCCGTTGCGATCATAGTTCTCGCCGCGTTGCTGATGAATCCAGGCATCCATCAGCACATTCCCAGGGCCGCAGTCGAAACCGGCTACAGGCCTGGTCGTCTCTATCAGACTGAGATTGCTGAAACCGCCGACATTCAGGACTGCACGGTTACCGTTACGCTCTTCGAACAAAGCCTCATGGAAGGCTGGTACCAGCGGGGCACCCTGACCGCCAGCAGCCACGTCGCGGCTGCGGAAGTCGCTGACCACGGTGATGCCGGTCAGCTCGGTCAGTAGTGCGGGATTGCCGATTTGCACTGTGAAGCCACGAGCGGGCTCATGGCGAATGGTCTGGCCATGGCTGCCGATTGCACAAATGGCCTCAGGCTTTAGTTGCTGCTGATCGAGGAGGGTATGGATGCCCTGTGCAGCGAGTTTGACCCAGTGCTGCTGGGCGATCGCCGAGCGGGCAATCTCGTCGGGGCCGCTGGCGCACAAGCCAAGCAGCTCGACGCGCAGGTTTTCAGGCATGGGGATGTAATACGTGGCGATCAGTTTGATCGCCGAGGTCTGCTCGATCAGGGCGATGTCCAGCCCATCGAGACTGGTGCCGGACATCACGCCGATATAAAGAGCCATGGCTTAGCGCTTGCTCGAAGCCAGCATGGTGGCCTTCTCTTGATCCATGCGCGACATCAACGGCTGGCTCTGCGCGAGGAAACGTGCGCGCTCGGACTTGGCGATCGGATCCGCCATCGGCAGCTTTTGGCCCAGTGGGTCGACGTGAACGCCGTTGACCTGGAACTCATAGTGCAAGTGCGGTCCAGTGGACAGGCCGGTGGTACCAATGTAACCGATCACTTGACCCTGCTTGACGCTGCCACCGGTTTTCACGCCTTTGGCAAAGCCTTGCATGTGGCCATACAGCGTGCGGTAGGTGTTGCCGTGCTGGATGATCACCGTGTTGCCGTAGCCACCGCGGCGACCGGCCAACAACACTTTGCCGTCGCCGGCAGCCTTGATCGGCGTACCGCGTGGCGCTGCGTAATCGACGCCTTTGTGAGCGCGGATTTTGTTGAGGATCGGATGTTTGCGGCCCATGGAGAACTTGGAGCTGATGCGAGCGAAGTCCACCGGCGTACGGATGAACGCTTTGCGCATGCTGTTGCCATCAGCAGTGTAGTAGCTGCTGTTGCCTTGTTTGTTGGTGTAACGCACGGCGGTGTAGGTTTTGCCGCGGTTGGTGAAGCGCGCAGACAGAATCGGGCCGGTGCCAACGGCCTTGCCGTTGACCACTTTCTGCTCGTAGATCACGTCGAATTCGTCACCTTGGCGGATGTCTTGAGCGAAGTCGACGTCGTAGCCGAAGACGCTAGCCATATCCATGGTCAGGCTGTGGGACAGGCCTGCGCGGGCAGCGGATTGTGACAGGGAGCTATTGATCACGCCGTGCACGTAAGCCGTGCGAACGGTCGGCTTGGCTGTAATGCGGTTGAATGCGTAGCCCTTGTCATTCTTGGTCAGGGTAATGGTTTCGACATCGCTGATCTTGCTGTGCAGGCTCGTCAGTTGGCCTTCCGGGTTCAGTTCGAACTCGAGCTTCTGGCCGTGCTTGAGCTGGCTGAATTGTTTGGCTTGTTTGTCGCTGGCCAGCACCTCGTGCACAGCAGCGGCTGGCAGACCGACTTTCTCGAACAGTGTAGAGAGCGTATCGCCCTTGGAAACGACAACTTCGCGGTGCCCCGGGGCTTTTGGTTTCTCGGCAACAGGAGCGGGCGCCGGTGCGGCTTCAGCGGTTTTCGTAGTGTCTTCGGTGCTGTTTTCGATCTGGGCGAAAGGTGAGGCTGCTGGCTCATTTGTGGCTTGAACCGCGTCAGCAGCGTCTTGATCTTGTGTCAGTTGTTCAGCAGGACTTTCCAGTTCAAGGCTCAGGGTCGTCTTTTTGGCTTCAACATCACTGGAAGGAAATACCAGGAGCGCCAAGCTGAGAAGGGCGGCGATTCCACTTGCGGCGAGCAGGTGGGTCTTCGGGTAAAGCGGTGGCGCTTTAGACGGTTCAGTGGTCATAAGTAATTTTGACTTTGAAAAAAGATGAATTGGAAAAGATGAATGACATGATGAAGATGAAATAACTGTATAAAATATAACCAAATCATCCCCGAAGCAAGTCTACAGACACCCTGTCTGCAGATTGGTGTCCGTGCGCCGGGCAAAACTTGTAATTGGTGCACGATCTTGTATGGTTGGTTCCCTTTGAATCTGAGCCTTGCGGGTCTGTTATGAAGTCGGTTGAAGAGCAGCTAGCGCTGATTAAACGTGGTGCGGAAGAACTGTTGGTCGAGTCCGAGCTGATCGAGAAGCTCAAGCGCGGCCAGCCGCTGCGTATCAAGGCTGGTTTCGATCCAACCGCCCCGGATCTGCACTTGGGTCACACCGTGCTTATTAATAAGCTGCGCCAGTTCCAGGAGTTGGGGCATCAGGTGATCTTCCTTATTGGTGACTTCACCGGGATGATCGGTGATCCAAGCGGCAAGAGTGCCACTCGTCCTCCTTTGACTCGCGAGCAGGTTCTCGAAAACGCTGAAACGTACAAGACTCAGGTGTTCAAGATTCTTGATCCGGCGAAAACTGAAGTTGCGTTCAACTCCACCTGGATGGATCAGATGGGGCCGGCGGACTTCATTCGTCTGACTTCGCAATACACTGTTGCTCGCATGCTTGAACGTGATGACTTCGACAAGCGTTACACCACCAATCAGCCGATCGCTATTCATGAGTTCCTCTATCCACTGGTTCAGGGGTATGACTCGGTTGCTCTGCGCGCGGATGTCGAGTTGGGTGGTACCGATCAGAAGTTCAACTTGCTGATGGGGCGTGAGCTGCAGCGTGGTTATGGTCAGGAGGCTCAGTGCATTCTGACCATGCCGTTGCTTGAAGGTCTGGATGGCGTGAAGAAGATGTCCAAGTCGTTGGGCAATTACGTCGGTATTCAGGAAGCGCCAGGTGTCATGTACGGCAAGCTGGTTTCGATTCCGGATGCGTTGATGTGGCGTTACTTTGAGCTGCTCAGCTTCCGTTCGATGGATGAGATCAATGCCTTCCGCGCAGATGTAGAAGCAGGGGCTAACCCGCGCGACATCAAGATCAAGCTGGCGGAAGAGATTGTTGCGCGCTTCCATGGTGAGGAGGCTGCGGCCAATGCTCATCGCGCTGCGGGTAATCGTATGAAGGATGGCGAGTTGCCGGATGATCTGCCAGAGATTGAGCTGGCTTCTGCTGAGGATATGCCGATTGCGGCTGTCCTTAATAAGGCAGGCTTGGTGAAGAACTCGGCAGCGGCGCGTGATCTGTTGGCTTCTGGCGGTGTGCGTGTGGATGGTGAGGTGGTTGATCGCTCCTTTATATATGTACTGGGCGCGACGCACGTTTGCCAGGCGGGCAAGAAGGCATTTGCACGTATTACGCTGAAAGCTGAATAATTTTGAAATAAGGGTTGACGGCGAATTTTAGAAGTCTATAATTCGCCCCACTTCCGGCGCAGTCGAAACGGAAAACTCATTGAGATTCAACGAGTTACGAAGTTTTCGGCAGCGGCTTGCTTCAGTTCATCGAAGCTTGGAA
>NZ_JAESJL010000011.1:0-199444 GCF_016756945.1 Pseudomonas sp. MWU318 | reverse complement strand
GGGTCGCGGTGTAAACGATCGAGCCGCCTTCAGCGACGGTGCCGGTGGCAGCCAGCGACAGGTTGGTGGTGTCAACGGTGTCGGTGACGTTGGTCGAAACCGGGGTTTTGTCAGCCACGAGATTTTCGTAGTTGCCGCCCGTTACGCCGGTAATCGAGTTGCTCAGCGGCTCGTGACCGTTCAACGCATCGTTCGGCGCGGTGGTGGTCACGGTGCCAGTGGTTTTGCCCACTTCGATGGTAATGGTCTGGCCGTTGGCCAACGTGACGATCACTGGCGAGCCGGTGACAGGCGCGCCAACGGTCGCGGTATAGGTGACGGTGCCACCTTCAGCTACCGAAGTATCAGCGGTCAGTTTGACGGTCGAAGTATCGATGGTATCAGTAACTTCGGTGACAGCCGGAACGGTGCTCGGTACCAGGTTCTCGAAGTTACCACCGCTGGTTCCGGTAATGCTGACTTCGACTTTGCCGGCATCTTTGTAGACGTCATCCGCAGGCGCCGGAACGGTCACGGTGCCGGTGGTTTTACCCGCTTCGATGGTGATGACAGAGCCATTACTCAGGGTCACAGTCACCGGGGTGCCGGCCGGGTTGGTCAGGGTCGCGGTGTAGACGATCGAACCGCCTTCAGCGACGGAGCCAGTGGCACTCAGCGAGAGGTTGGTAGTGTCGACGGTATCAGTCACGGTGGTGCTGACCGGCGTCTTGTCGGCGACCAGGTTTTCGTAGTTGCCACCGCTCACACCCGTGATCGAGTTGCTCAGCGGCGCCTGGCCGTTCAGCACGTCGTTCGGTGCGGTGGTGGTGACGGTACCGGTGGTCTTGCCGACTTCGATGGTGATGGTCTGGCCGTTAGCCAGGGTCACAACAACCGGCGAGCCAGTCACCGGCGCACCAACCGTAGCGGTGTAAGTGACGGTGCCACCCTCGGCCACCGAGGTGTCAGCGGCCAGCTTGACCGTCGAGGTATCGATGGTGTCGGTGACTTCGGTGACTGCAGGGACAGTGCTTGGCACCAGATTTTCGAAGTTGCCGCCGGTTGCACCGTTGATGGTGACTTCGACTTTGCCGGCGTCTTTGTAAACGTCATCCGCAGGCGCCGGAACCGTCACGGTACCGGTGGTTTTACCGGCCTCGATGGTGATCACCGAGCCGTTCGACAGGGTCACGGTTACCGGCGTGCCGGCCGGGTTGGTCAGGGTCGCGGTGTAGACGATCGAGCCACCTTCAGCCACGGTACCGGTCGCGCTCAACGTCAGGTTGGTGGTGTCGACAGTGTCGGTAACGGTGGTCGAAACCGGGGTTTTGTCGGCGACGAGGTTTTCGTAGTTACCGCCACTGACGTTGGTGATGGCGTTGATCAGCGGTGGGTTGCCGGTCAACGCATCGTTTGGCGCCGTGGTGGTCACGGTGCCGGTGGTTTTGCCCACTTCGATGGTGATGGTCTGGCCGTTCGCCAGGGTCACAACAACCGGCGAACCGGTTACCGGTGCGCCGACGGTGGCGGTGTAAGTGACGGTGCCGCCCTCAGCGACCGAGGTATCGGCAGTCAGTTTGACGGTCGAGGTATCGATGGTATCGGTGACTTCGGTGACCGCCGGAACGGTGCTCGGCACCAGGTTCTCGAAATTGCCGCCGGTTGTTCCGGTAATGCTGACTTCGACCTTGCCGGCGTCTTTGTAGACGTCATCCGCAGGCGCCGGAACGGTCACAGTGCCGGTGGTTTTTCCAGCCTCGATGGTGATGACGGAGCCATTGCTCAACGTCACGGTCACCGGGGTGCCGGCCGGGTTGGTCAGGGTCGCGGTGTAAACGATCGAGCCGCCTTCAGCGACGGTGCCGGTGGCACTCAGCGACAGGTTGGTGGTGTCGATGGAGTCGGTGACGGTGGTGGTCGCCGGCGTGGTGTTCGGCACCAGATTCTCGAAGTTGCCGCCGGTCGCACCGGTAATCGTGGTGCTGACGGTGCCGCCATTGTTGTAGACGTCGTTCGGCGCGGTCGGC
Organism: Pseudomonas sp. MWU318; assembly: GCF_016756945.1. NCBI lineage: Bacteria > Pseudomonadati > Pseudomonadota > Gammaproteobacteria > Pseudomonadales > Pseudomonadaceae > Pseudomonas > Pseudomonas sp. MWU318. Next base: position 197,438 of record NZ_JAESJL010000011.1, on the reverse strand, counting down.
ACGTTGACGGTGCCAGTGGTCTGGCCGGCTTCGATGGTGATGGTCGAGCCGTTGGACAGGGTGACGGTGACCGGCGTCTGTGCCGGATTGGTCAGGGTCGCGGTGTAGGTGATCTGGCCACCTTCGACCACGGTACCGGTGGCGGTGAGGGTCAGGCCGGTGGTGTCGCGCGAATCGACGATGTTCGTCACGGCTGGCGTCGTGTTCGGCACCAGGTTCTCGAAGTTGCCGCCGGTGGCACCGGTGATGGTGGTGCTGACGGTGCTGCCGTTGTTATAGACGTCATTCGGCGCGGTCGGCACGTTGACGGTGCCAGTGGTCTGGCCGGCTTCGATGGTGATGGTCGAGCCATTGGACAGGGTGACGGTGACCGGTGTCTGCGCCGGGTTGGTCAGTGTCGCGGTATAGGTGATCTGACCGCCTTCGGTGACGCTGTTGCCAGCGGTCAGGGTGACGGTGGTGGTGTCGATGGTGTCGGTGACCTGAGTCGTCGCCGGGGTGGTCGGCGGGGTCACGGTAATGCCGTTGCCGCCGGTGGTGCCGGTGACGGTCACGTTGATCTGGGTCGGGTCGTTATAAACGGTGTCGTTCGGTGCCAGCGGCACGTTGACGGTGCCGGTGGTGGAGCCGGCCGGAATTACGATCACCGAGCCGTTGGACAGAGTGATGGTCAGGTCGGTCAGCGGCGCCTGGGTCAGGGTCGCGGTGTACACCAGCACGCCGCCGGCTTCGGTGATGGTCGGCGTGGCGCTGAGGCTCAGGGTCGACTCACGCAGGGCGTTGGTGGTGGTATCGGTGTTCTGGCCACCGGTGATGTTCTGTGCTGCTTGCGCACCGGAATTGATGCCTGCGGTCGGGAAGCCGATGGTCGGGTCGACGCGGCCAGCCGTGGCATCGAGCATCACGAAGCTGTGGCCGCCGCCTGCCGCGCCGCCAGTCCCTGCGGCGGTAGCGCCGGCAGCGGTGGCTTCAAGGGCGGTGGTCGGGTCGGCACCGGCGGCGATGGCCTGCTGCAGCTCGGCTACGGACGGTGCGGCCTGCGCGGTGGCTTCGGCCAGGTCAGTGCTGGAGTCGGGCGCGTTGGCGCTCCACTGGGTTTCACGGCCCAGGTCCAGGGTGCGGCCATCCGCCAGTTCCAGCGACACGGCGCCGGAGAGGCCGGTATCGATCTGGTCGCCGACGAACAGGCGATCGCCTTCAACGAGCACGCGGCGTACACCCTCGGGGGAGACCACGAATACCTGACCGACAATGCTTTTGACGATGGCCACAACACTGCTCATTGAAGACTCTCCGGGTGTCACGTTCAGTTGACTTCCATAGCCTGATGGCTTCGGCGCCGATTCAGTCTGGACGTACTTTTAAAATTTGCGAATCAAGATTGACGCTGTTCTTCGTCAATAATTTGGCTAGATTCTTTCGCTATTAACTTTATGCCAAACTATTGACCTTCTGGGTGCCATCCTAAACAATCGCCCCACTAATGTCACATTGATATTTCCGCGGCGACCTGTCCCTCAGCGTGTGATCCAGTTCCTATTTTGAACTTTCCGACATACGGTCATTCCGGTTGCCAATCATCCGACGCAGCAGCACGTTTTGCTGTGATTCAAGACAAGAAGTCCTGGGAAATCTTTACCATGCGTTTGCACTTGTTCAAGGCTCTACCGTTCGCCCTCGCCGCCTCTTTCGTCCAAGCACAATCCTTACCAGAAGCCATGCAGCAGGCACTGGATGTCCATCCGGAAATCCAGGCGGGGGTCAACAGTCGTTTGGCCGCGGATTATCAGTTAAAGGCAGCCAAAGGTGGATACCTGCCCAAGGTCGATCTGCTGGGCGGTTATGGCCGTGAGGGCACTGACAGCGTGACCACGCGCGCCAACGGTGGCGGCAACCACTGGGAAACGTTGAACCGCAGCGAGTCAAGTTTACGTCTCTCGCAAATGGTTTTTGACGGTTTTGCCACGTCCAGCGAAGTCGGGCGTCAACAAGCCACCGTCAACTCCCGCGCCTACTCGCTGCTCGGCACTTCCGAGCGCACCGCGCTGACCGTCGCCCAGGTTTACCTGGACGTGCTGACCCGCCGCGAATTCGTGCGTCTGGCCGAAGAGAACCTCAAGAGCCACCAACGCATTTACGATCAGATCCAGCTACGCACCCAGCGCGGCGTTGGTAGCGGCGCTGACCTCGATCAGGCTGAAGCGCGGATGGCTCAGGCCCGCAACAACTTGATCACCGAACAGACCAACCTCGCCGACTCCGAGACCAACTTCCTCAGTGCCGTCGGCCAGATGCCTGACCAGCTGGAGCGCCCGGCGCCGTTCATGGCGATGATGCCGGCCAATCTCAATGAAGCCCGTACGCAGATGCTGGAAAACAGCCCGATCCTGCGCTCGGCCGAGTCCGATATCGCTGCGGCCGAGAAGCAGTACGAAACCGCCAAGTCGACGTTCTACCCACGTTTCGACGCCGAGCTGGGTCGCACTGCCGACAACGATCTCGACGGTCAGAACGGCCACAACAACGAGTGGCAGGCCATGCTGCGCATGCGCTTCAACCTGTACTCCGGTGGTAGCAACAAGGCCGATCTGGAATCCAAGTCGTACCTGTCGAACCAGGCGCTGGACATCCGCAACAACGCCCTGCGTCAATTGAACGAAGAACTGGGTCTGGCCTGGAACGCCCTGAACAACGCCAACGCGCAGGTGCCGATCGCTCAGCAGTACGTTGATCACAGCACCGCCGTGCGTACTGCCTACCAGCGTCAGTTCAGCCTCGGCGAGCGCACCCTGCTCGATTTGCTCGACAGCGAAAACGAGTTATTCACCGCTTCGCGCCGTTTGGCCGAGATCAAGAACATTCAGTTATTTACTCAGTATCGAATCAAGGCGACCATGGGCGAGTTGCTCAAGAGCCAGGGAGTGGTCGCACCATTGGCATCCGTCGTGCAGAACGATGTGAAGCCGAAGGTCCAACTGCCGGGTATGAATTGAGCAGAACCTTCATTGTTCAATTGTTAGCCAAGAGTGCCGAGCGTGGAATCAGAAGTCAGTCGAGTTCAACTCATTCATGATCCGCGCGCGATGCACGACGATCCGTTACTGGATGGTCTGCTCGCTCTATGCATGTTGCACCAGAAGCCGGCCAGTGCGGCGATGCTCACCACTGGCCTGCCGCTGCCCAAGCAGCGCTTGAGTGTCGAGTTGCTGCCCCGCGCAGCGGCTCGCGCCGGGCTGCAGGGCCGGGTGTTGCAACGCAAGCTGGAAGAGATTCCGGCGATTGCCATGCCGGCGCTGTTGCTGCTCAAGGATGGCCGCAGCGCCGTCCTGCTCGGCTGGCAAGGCGAGAACGAAGCCCGGGTGCTGCTCAGCGAAAGCGATGGCGGCGAATCGGTGGTCAGTCGCGAACTGCTGGCCGACGATTACACCGGCAAAGTGTTCTTCGCCCAGCCGCAGCACAAATTCGACGTCAACCACGGCGCGTTGATCCCGCGTGCGCGCTCGTGGTTTCGCGACACCCTCAAACGCTCGCGCTGGCTGTATGCCGATGCGATCGCCGCGAGTTTCCTGATCAACATCATCGCCATGGCCGCGCCGCTGTTCGTGATGAACGTCTACGACCGCGTGGTGCCGAACCAGGCCGAAGCGACCCTGTGGGTGCTGGCGCTGGGCATCACCGGTGCCTACATTTTCGACCTGATCCTCAAAAGCCTGCGCAGCCTGTGCCTGGATCTGGCCGGCAAGAAAACCGACCTGATCATCTCCGCGACGCTGTTCGAACGCATCGTCGGCATGGCCATGAAGTACCGCCCGGCGCGGGTCGGCAGCTTCGCGCAGAACATCCATGAGTTTCAGAGCCTGCGCGACTTCCTCGCCTCGCTGACCCTGACCAGTCTGATCGACCTGCCGTTCACCATCCTGATCTTCATCGTCATCGCGATTCTCGGCGGGCATCTGGTGTGGATTCCGGTGCTGGCGTTCCCGATTGCGCTGTTGATCGGCTATGCGTTGCAGAAGCCGCTGGTAGCGACCATGGAACGCACCATGGCCCTCGGCGCCGAGCGTCAGTCGAGCCTGATCGAAACCCTCGCCGGCCTCGATGCAGTCAAGGTCAACAACGCCGAAAGCGAACGGCAGTACCAGTGGGAACAGACCATCGGCACCCTCAGCCGCCTCGAACTACGGGTGAAAATGCTCTCCGGTTTGGCGATGAATATCACCCTGCTGATCCAGCAACTGGCCGGGGTGATCATGATCGTCTTTGGCGTGTATCAGATCATCGCCGGCAACCTGAGCATGGGCGGTCTGATTGCCTGCTACATGCTCAGTGGCCGTGCGCTGAGTCCGCTGGCGTCGTTGTCCGGTCTGCTGACTCGCTACCAGCAGGCGCGGGTGACCATGACCTCGGTCGACCAGATGATGGAGCTGCCGCAGGAGCGCAATTTTGAAGAGCGTCCGCTGAGCCGCAAGGTGCTGCAAGGCGCGATCGAGTGCCGTCAGTTGAACTTCACCTACCCGGAACAGCAAAACCCGGCGCTGAAGAATATCAACCTGGTGATCCGTCCCGGCGAGAAGATCGGCATCATCGGTCGCAGCGGTTCCGGTAAAAGCTCATTGGCGAAACTGCTGGTCGGCCTGTACCAACCGGACGACGGCGCGCTGCTGGTGGACGGTGTAGATATCCGTCAGATCGATGTCAGCGAGCTGCGCTACAACATCGGCTACGTGCCGCAGGACATCCAGCTGCTGGCCGGCACCCTGCGTGACAACCTGGTCTCCGGCGCGCGCTATGTAGAAGACGAGCTGGTGCTGCAAGCCGCCGAACTGGCCGGCGTGCACGAATTCGCCCGTCTGCACCCTCAAGGCTACGAGCTGCAAGTTGGCGAGCGCGGGCAGAACCTGTCCGGTGGCCAACGGCAGAACGTTGCTCTGGCGCGGGCGCTGCTGCTCAATCCGCCGATCCTGCTGCTCGACGAACCGACCAGCGCCATGGACAACACCGGCGAAGAACGCCTCAAGCAACGCCTGGCTGCCGTCGTTGAAAACAAGACCGTGGTGCTGGTGACGCACCGGGCCTCGCTGCTGTCGCTGGTCGACCGCCTGCTGGTGGTCGACCGTGGACAGATTCTCGCCGATGGCCCGAAAGCCGCCGTGATGGAAGCGTTGAAGAAGGGGCAGATCAGTGTTGCTTAAGTCGGGTGTCAAAGAGTCGATCCGTCGCTACTTCAAGGGCTCTGCCTCGCTGCAGGGCCAGCCGCTGCCGGAGGTCAACAAGGCGCTGATCGAGGACGCCCCGCGCGTCGTGCGCCTGACCATCTGGGCAATCATCGGCTTCTTCCTGTTCCTGCTGCTGTGGGCCAACTTCGCCGTGATCGACGAAGTGACCAAGGGCGACGGCAAGGCGATTCCGTCGTCGAAGATCCAGAAAATCCAGAACCTTGAGGGCGGGATTGTCTCGGAAATGTTCGTCAAGGAAGGTCAGATCGTCGAGGCCGGCGCACCGCTGATTCGCCTGGACGACACGCGTTTTGCTTCCAACGTCGGCGAAACTGAAGCTGATCGGCTGTCGATGCTGTTGCGCGTCGAGCGCCTGAGCGCCGAGGTCGATGACCGTCCACTGAATTTCCCGGAAGACGTGCTCAAAGCCGTGCCGGGCCAGGCGAAAAGCGAAGAATCGTTGTACATCAGCCGGCGTCAGCAACTGCACGACGAGATCGGCGGTTTGCAGGAGCAGTTGATCCAGCGTCAGCAAGAGCTGCGCGAGTTCAGCTCCAAGCAGGCGCAATACCGTCAGCAACTGGGCCTGCAACGCCAGGAAATCAACATGTCCGAGCCGCTGGTGGCGCAGGGCGCGGTGTCGCCGGTGGAGGTGCTGCGACTCAAGCGTGCCGAAGTCGAAACCCGTGGTCAGCTCGACGCCACCACGTTGGCGATCCCGCGCGCCGAATCGGCAATCAAGGAAGTCCAGCGCAAGATCGACGAGACTCGCGGCAAATTTCGCAGCGATGCGCTGACCCAGCTCAACGAAGCCCGCACCGACCTGAACAAGGCCCAGGCCACCGGCAAGGCGCTGGAAGATCGGGTCAGCCGGACGCTGGTCACCTCGCCGGTACGCGGGATCGTCAACAAGTTGCTGGTCAACACCATCGGCGGTGTTATTCAGCCGGGCAGCGACATGGTGGAAATTGTGCCGCTGGATGACACCTTGCTGGTCGAAGCCAAGATCCGTCCACAGGACATTGCCTTCCTGCATCCGGGCCAGGAAGCGATCGTCAAGTTCACCGCGTACGACTACACCATTTATGGCGGGCTGAAGGCCAAACTGGAGCAGATCGGCGCCGACACCATCACCGACGAAGACAAGAAAACCACCTACTACATCATCAAGGTGCGCACCGAGCGCAGCCACCTGGGCACAGATGAAAAGCCGTTGCTGATCATCCCGGGGATGGTCGCGTCGGTGGATATCATCACTGGCAAGAAGTCGGTGTTGAGTTATCTGCTCAAGCCGATCATTCGGGCACGGGCCGAGGCGTTGCACGAGCGCTAGAACTTCACTGGCCTGAGCTGGCAAGCCAGCTCCCACAAGCCCAGCCATGAACCTGCAGGAGCTGCGGCACGCTGCGATCTTTTGATACTGATTTCAAGAACAAGATCAAAAGATCGCAGCGTGCCGCAGCTCCTACGTGGACATCAGCAAATCGCCACTAAGTGACACAAATCGTCACTCACCATCCAGTCCATTCCTCACCATCCGCCATATCGTTATTCATTAACGGTATTTAATTTCCGATTCTTATAGCTTTAAAGTCATCCACCTGCGTACCTGCCGACCAATCGGCGCGCCGCACGACCTGAACCGACACGCAATCCAGCGTGAGTGTCTGATCGACGTGCGCGCCTGTGAGCGCGCCGTGCGTGGGAGATTGAAAGATGTCCGCAGCTACTGCCACCCCAAGCGCCGCGACTGCCGCGCCGCAAACCTTTGAAATTCGTCCGTTCAGCGGTGCCGTCGGTGCCGAGATCATCGGCCTGGATCTGACCCGACCGGTGAACGACCAGGACTTCGCGCGCATTCATCGCGCGCATCTGGATCACCACGTGGTGGTGTTCCGCGACCAGCGCATCACCCCGCAACAGCAGATCGATTTCAGCCGCCGCTTTGGTGTGTTGCAGATTCACGTGCTCAAGCAGTTCCTGCTGGCCAATCACCCGGAAATCCTCATCGTTTCCAACATCGTCGAGAACGGCCAGAACATCGGCCTCGGCGATGCCGGCAAGTTCTGGCACTCCGATCTTTCCTATAAAGAGCTGCCGAGCCTCGGCTCGATGCTGCATGCCCAGGAGTTGCCGTCCGAGGGCGGCGACACGCTGTTCGCCGACATGCACAAAGCTTGGGACAACCTGCCCGAAGCGCTGCGTAAAGCCGTAGAAGGGCGCTCCGCCGCACACTCCTACACCGCGCGTTACAGCGAGACCAAATTCGAGGGCAACTGGCGCCCGACCCTGACCCCGGAACAACTGGCGCAGGTCGCCGAAGTGGTACACCCGATCGTTCGCACTCACCCGGAAAACGGCCGCAAGGCGTTGTTCGTCAGCGAGGGCTTCACCACCCGCATCGTCGGTCTGCCGGAGGACGAGAGCAAACAACTGCTCGCCGACCTCTACGCCCACAGCGTGTTGCCGCAGAACATCTACCGCCATCAGTGGCAGCCCCACGACATGGTGTTCTGGGACAACCGTTCGCTGATCCACCTCGCCGCCGGCTGCCCCGCACACCTGCGCCGCAAGCTGTATCGCACGACCATTCAGGGCGACGCGCCTTTCTGATTTGCCGGAGATTCGATCATGTCCAAACGTCTTCCATTTGCACCGCTGGCGGCGAGCATCGGCCTGGGTTTCAGCCTGATTGCCGGCAGCCTGGTGGCGCCGACCGTGGCCCACGCCGAAGGTGAAATCCGCATCGCCGAACAGTTCGGGATTGTCTATTTATTGCTCAACGTGGTGCGCGATCAGGGCCTGATCGAGAAGTACGGTAAGCAGCAAGGCCTCGACATCAAGGTCGACTGGACGCAGCTCTCGGGCGGCGCGGCGGTCAACGATGCGCTGTTGTCCGGCTCTATCGACATTGCCGGCGCCGGCGTCGGCCCGTTGCTGACCATCTGGGATCGCACCCACGGCAAGCAGAACGTCAAGGCAGTCGCCTCGCTCGGCAACTTCCCGTACTACCTGGTGAGCAACAATCCCAAGGTCAAAACCATTGCCGATTTCACCGAGAAGGACCGCATTGCGGTGCCGGCGGTGGGCGTGTCGGTGCAGTCGCGCTTCCTCCAATACGCCGCGGCCAAGCAATGGGGTGACAAGGAATTCAATCGCCTCGACAAATACACCATCGCCGTTCCGCACCCGGATGCGACCGCTGCGCTGATTGCCGGCGGCACCGAGCTGACCGGGCATTTCTCCAACCCGCCGTTCCAGGATCAGGCGCTGCAGAACCCGAACGTGCACGTGGTGCTCAACTCCTACGACATCCTCGGCCCGAACTCGCCAACCGTGCTGTTCGCCACCGAGAAATTCCGCAACGACAACCCGAAAACCTACAAGGCCTTCGTCGAAGCGCTGACCGAAGCCGCGCAATTTGCGCAGAACGATAAGGGCGCGGCGGCGGACACCTACATCCGCGTGACCAAGGCCAAGATCGACCGCGCCGAGCTGCTGAAAATCATCGACAACCCGCAATTCGAATTCAGCGTCACGCCGAAAAATACCTATCCGCTGGCCGAATTCCTCTACCGCGTCGGTGCGATCAAGAACAAACCGGAATCGTGGAAGGACTACTTCTTCCAGGATGCCAAACCGCTGCAGGGGAGCTGATCGAGATGAATGCCCCTTTGCAAGGCCACGCGGCCAGCAACCCGGTCGCCAGTAAACAAGCGCTGCTGGCGGTGGATAACGTCAGTCTCGAATACCGTACCCCGCAACGGGTGGTACGCGCCACTCATCAGGTCAGCTTCGAAATCGATCCGGCGGACCGCTTCGTCCTGCTCGGCCCGTCCGGCTGCGGCAAGTCGACTTTGCTCAAGGCGGCCGCCGGTTTCATTGCGCCGAGCGAAGGCGAGATTCGCCTGCAAGGTCAGCGGGTCGATGGACCCGGTCCGGACCGGATCGTGGTGTTCCAGGAGTTCGATCAACTGCCGCCGTGGAAAACCGTGAAACAGAACGTGATGTTTCCGCTGCTGGCCTCGCGAACCTTGAACAAAAAAGACGCCGAAGAACGTGCACTGCACTACCTGGAAAAAGTCGGACTGGCGGCATTCGCCGACGCCTATCCCCACACTTTGTCCGGCGGCATGAAGGCACGGGTGGCGATTGCCCGCGCGCTGGCGATGCAGCCGAAAATCCTCTTGATGGACGAGCCGTTCGCCGCACTGGACGCACTGACCCGGCGCAAGATGCAGGAAGAATTGCTGCTGCTCTGGGAAGAGGTGCGCTTCACCTTGCTGTTCGTCACCCACTCGATCGAAGAGGCGCTGGTGGTCGGCAATCGCATCCTGCTGCTGTCGCCACATCCGGGGCGGGTACGCGCCGAAGTGCACAGCCATCAATACGATCTGCAAAGCCTCGGCGGCGTGGCGTTTCAGGAATCGGCGCGGCGCATTCACCGTTTGCTGTTCGATGAAGGCCAGTCGCCGGAAACCGAGCGTGATCATGACTTCAACGACATTCGCATCGCTTATTGAGCGTTCTGGAGGATTGCCCGATGAGCCAACCATCGTCTGTACGACAAGAGTTTGAAACCGTCCTTGAACCACTGACCAGCGTGCCGCTCGAGCGCGAATTGCCTCTAGGCCAACGCCTGTGGCAACAAGGCTGGTTGCGTAAGAGTGTGATCCTGATTCTGCTGGCGATTCTCTGGGAAGTGATCGCTCGGGTGCAGGACAACGACCTGCTGCTGCCAGGTTTTCTGCAGACCAGTCATGCGCTGTACGACGGCCTGCTCAGTGGTGAGTTGCTGGGCAAGGTGTGGATATCGCTGGTGGTGCTGATCAAGGGTTACCTGATCGGCATCGTGCTGGCATTCGCCCTGACCACGCTGGCGGTGTCGACCCAATTTGGTCGCGATCTGCTGAGTACCCTGACCTCGATGTTCAACCCGCTGCCGGCGATTGCCTTGCTGCCACTGGCGTTGCTCTGGTTCGGGCTGGGGCAGAACAGCCTGATCTTCGTGCTGGTGCATTCGGTGCTGTGGGCGCTGGCGTTGAACACCTACGCCGGTTTTCTCGGTGTCTCGGAAACCCTGCGCATGGCTGGGCGTAATTACGGGCTGAAGGGCATGCGTTTTGTGCTGTTCATCCTGATCCCGGCAGCGCTGCCGTCGATCCTCGCCGGGCTGAAAATCGGCTGGGCGTTTGCCTGGCGCACGCTGATCGCCGCCGAACTGGTGTTTGGCGCTACCAGTGGCAAGGGCGGGTTGGGTTGGTACATCTTCCAGAACCGCAATGAGCTGTACACCGACAAGGTATTTGCCGGGTTGGCGGTGGTGATCCTGATCGGGTTGCTGGTGGAGAATCTGGTGTTCGATACGCTGGAGCGGGTCACCGTAAAACGCTGGGGTATGCAGCGCTGATGTGTATTGCCTGAGCTGGCCCCATCGCTGGCAAGCCAGCTCCCACAGGGATTGTGGCGTTCACTGATTCTGTGACCGCCGAAAATCCTGTGGGAGCGGGCTTGCCAGCGATGGCGTCCCTACAGCAGCCGCCAAACTTGAGACATGTTTGCTAGCATTGCGCCTGAATCAATCCAGATCAGCCAAGAGTGCTCAGCATGCAACTCCCGGACATGAACCTTCTGGTCGCCCTCGACGCTCTGCTCGACGAGGGCAGTGTGGTCGGCGCCGCACGGCGGATGAACCTCAGCCCCGCCGCCATGAGCCGCACTCTGACGCGGATCCGCGAGGCGATCGGCGATCCGATCCTGGTGCGCGCCGGTCGCGGTCTGGTACCGACCCCCAAAGCCCTCGAATTGCGCGAGCAGGTGCGCGATGTCGTCGAGCAGGCGGCGCTGTTGTTTCGCTCCGCCGACCATGTGGAACTTGGCACACTGCGCCGGCGTTTCAACATTCGCGCCAACGACTTTTTCGTCGGTGTGTACGGCGGCAAATTGTTCGATACCCTCGATCAGCAGGCGCCGCACTGCGAGTTGCGCTTCGTCCCCGAGGGCGATGGCGACGACGAAGCGCTGCGCGAAGGTCGGATTGATCTGAGTGTCAGCAATACCCGTCCGGTGTCCCCGGAAGTCAAAGTGCAGAACCTGTTTTCCACGCATTTCGTCGGTCTGGTGCGTGAGGATCATCCGTTGCTCGACGGCGAAATCACTGCCGAGCGCTATGCCGGTTACTCGCATATCAGCATGTCCCGTCGCGGCATTGCTCGCGGCCCTATTGATACCGCGTTGAATGCCTTGGGCCTGGAGCGGCGGGTGGCGGTGATTGCGCCAAGCTTTCACGCGGCGATGTTCGCCTTGCCCGATTCCGACCTGATCCTGCCGGTGCCCAAGGAAGCGCTGCTCAGTGTGCGCCGACTGGGCCTGAAACTGCGTTCGTTCAACCTGCCGATCCCGTTGCCGACGCTGATGCTGACCCAGGCTTGGCACCCGCGCTTCGACAAGGACCCCGCGCACCGCTGGCTGCGCGAAACGCTCAAGGCGTGTTGTGACGAGACGTGGCTGGCCGCGCAGCCCTGAAAGTCAAAAGATCGCAGCCTTCGACAGCTCCTGCAGGGCAACGTATTGCTCTGTAGGAGCTGCCGAAGGCTGCGATCTTTTGCTTTAAACAATTGTGTCTGACGCACTTATAACCTGCCAATAAGTCAATTTTCGTCAGCAGTAAGCCTTACTAAAATGCTCCGGTATTTTTTCTTCCGGAGTGTGTACCCATGACATCCCTGACGGTCCCGGCGCCCATCGCTGCGGCCAGTCCGGCGACGGCGGCCGCGCCACCGGTGTTCGGCGCGCGGATCATCACCGGCCTGGTTGGCGTGTTGCTGGCGGTGCTGGTCTCGGGCCTCAACGAGATGGTGACCAAAGTCGCACTGGCCGACATCCGTGGCGCGTTGAACATTGGTTACGACGAAGGCACCTGGCTGGTGTCCTGCTACGCCGCGACCTCGGTGGCGGCGATGGCGTTCGCGCCGTGGTGCTCGGTGACCTTTTCGCTGCGTCGTTTCATCCTCTGCGCGATAAGCCTGTTCACGCTGCTCGGCGTGCTGTGCCCGTTCGCCCCCAACTACGAAAGCCTGCTGCTGATGCGCACCCTGCAAGGGCTGGCCGGCGGCGCGTTGCCGCCGATGCTGATGACGGTCGCCCTGCGTTTTCTACCGGCCAACTTCAAACTCTATGGTTTGGCCGGTTATGCGTTGACGGCGACGTTCGGCCCCGGCCTCGGCACGCCGCTGGCCGGGTTGTGGAGCGAGTACGTCGGCTGGCAATGGACGTTCTGGCAAATCATCGTGCCGTGCCTGATTGCCATGGCCATGGTCGCTTGGGGGATTCCGCAGGATCCGCTGCGCCTGGAGCGCCTCAAGACCTTCAACTGGAAGGGCCTGCTGCTGGGCTTCCCGGCGATCTGCATGCTGGTGATCGGCTTGCTCCAGGGCAATCGGCTGGACTGGTTTGAGTCGAGCCTGATCTGCGGTTTGCTCGGCGCCGGTTCGCTGTTGCTGGTGGCGTTTCTGATCAATGAATGGTCGCAGCCGATTCCGTTTTTCAAGTTGCAGATGCTCGGCATCCGCAACCTGTCGTTTGCACTGATGACCCTGGCCGGGGTGCTGGTGGTGTTGCAGGCGGTGGTGCTGATTCCATCGAGCTATCTGGCGCAGGTCCAGGGTTATCGCCCGGTGCAGACCGCGCCGATCATGCTGATCGCCGCGTTGCCGCAGTTGATCGCGCTGCCGCTAGTGGCGGCGCTGTGCAACTTGCGTTGGGTCGATTGCCGCTGGGTGCTCGGCATCGGTTTGAGCATGTTGACCATGTCCTGCCTGGGCGGCTCGCTGCTGACTTCGGAGTGGATCCGCGACAATTTCTACGTCCTGCAATGGCTGCAGATTTTCGGTCAGCCGATGTCGGTGCTGCCGCTGTTGATGCTCTCGACCGGCAGCATCCAGCCGCAGGACGGGCCGTTCGCCTCCGCCTGGTTCAACACGGTGAAAGGCCTGGCGGCGGTGATCGCCACCGGAGTCATTGAGGCGCTGACCACCGCGCGCCTGCATTTCCACTCGACCATGTTGATCGACAACCTCGGCAATTCACCGTTGGCCGATCGCAGCGACCCGGGCCTTGCCCATCGTCTGCACGAACAGGCCGTGGTGCTGACTTCCTCTGATCTCTATGTGTGCATGGCTGGCGTCGCAGTGGCGCTGATCGTGCTGATTTTCTGGCTGCCGACGCGGATCTTTCCGCCCCGTGCGCCGACCTGATTGCTTCACTGATACCGAAGGTTTTTTATGACGACTCAAGCAAAGCAAAAACTCGCGGTGGCCGTGGCGGCCGCACTGGCGGTCGGCGTGTTGCTGTACCTGGCGGTGCCGGGACTGTTCGGCAAGCGTACCCAGGAAAATACCAACGACGCGTTTGTTTCCGCCGACTTCACCTTGGTGGTGCCGCGCGTGGCCGGGTTCATCAAGGAAGTGCTGGTGGAAGACAACCAGCAGGTCAAGGCCGGGCAGTTGCTGGCGCTGATCGATGATCGCGATTTGCGCGCCGCCGCTGAAGCGGCCGATGCGCAAACCCTGGTCGCCCGCGCTCAGTTGCAAAACGCCAAGGCCACGCTGGAGCGGCAGACCTCGGTGATTGCTCAGGCGCAGGCCTCGGTGGTCTCGGCCAAGGCAGAAATGGCCTTCGCCCAGCAGGAACTCAATCGCTACAACCACCTCGCCGGTGTAGGTGCCGGCACGGTGCAGAACGCGCAACAAGCCCGTACGCGCATCGATCAGGCGAGCGCTCGGCTCGACACTGCCAGCGCGAAACTGGCGGCTGAGCGCAAGCAGGTAGAGATTCTCACCGCGCAGCGCGATGCTGCCGAAGGCAATCTGAAGCATGCGCAAGCGGCGCTGGAAATCGCCAGTTTCGAGCTGTCCTATACGCGCATCACCGCGCCGCAGGACGGCATGATCGGCGAACGCGCGGTGCGCGTTGGCGCCTATGTCACGCCGGGCAGCAAGCTGCTGGCGGTGGTGCCGTTGCAGCAGGCGTATGTGGTCGCAAATTTTCAAGAAACCCAACTGACGGACGTGCAGCCGGGCCAGCACGTGCAGGTGCGCGTCGACAGCCTTGGTGGCGAGACCTTGAGCGGTCGCGTCGAAAGCATCGCCCCGGCGACTGGCGTGACATTCGCCGCGGTGAAACCGGACAACGCCACGGGTAACTTCACCAAGGTCGTGCAGCGGATTCCGGTGAAGATCGTGCTTGAACCGGGTCAGCCGTTGGCCGAGCGTTTGCGTGTAGGCATGTCGGTGGAGGCGAGTATCGATACTCGCCGTTCGGCGTCGGCGGAACGTGAGGTGACTCAGCGATGATTCGGGGTAAAAACCTGTGGCGAGGGAGCTTGCTCCCGCTGGGTTGCGAAGCGACCGCAAAAATCGCGAGTGCTGCGCACTCGAGCGGGAGCAAGCTCCCTCGCCACAAAAGTCTGTTTCAGTCACTTGTTGTGGTGAGCTTGTTTGGCCTCAGCGCCTGCACCGTCGGCCCGGACTTCCGCAAGCCCGAAGCCACACAGATCGCCGACTGGGCCAAACCCGCCAAATCAGCCCCCAGCCAAGCCGTCAGCGAACCGCTGAACGAACGCTGGTGGGAGGTTTTTCACGACTCGCAACTCTCAGCCCTGACCCAGCGGGCGATGAACAGCAACCTCGATCTGCAACTGGCCAGCAGCCGCTTGCAACAAAGCCGTGCCGCGCGCCAGGTGATCACCGCGGATCGCTACCCGAACACCGCCGCTACCGGCAGCTACGCGCGTAAACGCAACAGTGGCGAAGGCCTGAATGACCCGTCCGGGCACAACGGCGATTCCGCCTTCAACCTGTGGGACGCCGGTTTCTCCGCGTCCTGGGAACTGGATTTCTGGGGCCGCGTGCGACGTGAAACCGAAGCCGCCGATGCCAACCTCGAAGTCGCCGAAAACGACCGTCGCGGTGTGCTTCTGGCGGTGCTCGCCGACACCGCGCAGAACTACATCCAGCTGCGCGGCGTGCAAAACACCCGCGCGGTCACCGAGCAGAACCTCGACGTCGCCCGGCACAGCCTCAAGCTTTCGCAACTGCGTCTGAGCGATGGTGTGGCAACCGATCTGGACGTCGCCGAAGCCGCCGCGCAGGTTTCCGCCATCGAATCGCGCCTGCCGGCCCTCGAGCAGCGTCAGTCGCAATTGATCAACGCGATCAGCCTGCTGATGGGCGAACCGCCGCAGGCCCTGGCCAAGGAGTTATCCACAGACGGCGCGGTGCCGCAGTCACCGCTGCAAGTCGCCATCGGCCTGCCGTCGCAGCTGGCCGAACGCCGGCCGGACATCCGGCAGGCCGAGGCGCGCCTGCATGCCGCCACCGCCAACATCGGCGTGGCCAAGGGCGATTTTTATCCGCGCATCACCCTGTCCGGCAACCTCGGCTCGCAAGCGATGCAACTGAGCGACTTCGGCTCCTGGGGCTCGCGCGCTTTCGGTATCGGCCCGCAATTGAGCCTGCCGCTGTTCGACGGCGGACGCCTGCGCGGCATGTTGCAACTGCGCGAGGCCCAGCAACAGGAAGCGGCCATCGCCTACCAGCAGACCGTGCTGCGTGCCTGGCATGAAATCGACGACCAGTTGACGGCCTACAACGCCAGCCAACGCCGCCGCGACAGCCTCGCCGAAGCCGTACGCCAGAACCAGATCGCCCTGCGCACCGCGCAGCAGCAATACGTCGAAGGCGTGGTCGATTTCGTCAACGTCCTCACCGTTCAAGGCGCGTTGCTGGCGACTCAGGAGCAGTGGGTGGAAAGCTCGACCGGCGTTTCGCTGGCGATGGTCGGGTTGTACCGGGCGTTGGGCGGGGGCTGGGAGTCGGTGTATCCGGCGGGGGAGATGGCGCAACGCTGATGGCCTGAACTGAAAAAGCCGAGGACTGTTTGGGATTGGCCGGGGTGCCGGATGTCGTGAAAGCGCACACCGCCATCGACGGCCCTCCCGTGGCTGACCTAAAGTGACGGGCAGGTTCGGCTCCATCCGTTCGCGATATTCCGGCACAGCAAGAGGATGCAATGGCGGCACACAGAGAAACGCCGGTTGGCGACACGCAGGATCCGCGCGCGGTCCCGGGTGCATGGCTGGTGGCCTTGCGTCTGCTTCGCTGGGCCAGAGAGCACTGGCTGTTACCGATCATGCTGCTCGCGGCGGCGGTGCGTTTTTTCGACCTGACGGCGGCGGCGATCTGGTTCGACGAAGGCTCCAGCGTCCTGCTGAGCCAGTTTCCACTGGCCGAGATCTGGGGGCTAGCGGCCCACGACGTGCACCCACCGCTGTATTTCCTGCTGCTGCACGGCTGGATCGGGCTGTTCGGTGACGGCATCCTGTCCATTCGCTTGATGAGTGCGCTGCCGGGGATCATTACCGTCGGCCTCGGTGTGTGGCTGGTGGATCTGCTCGCCACCCGTCGCGCTGCGTTGCTGGCCGGGCTGTTGCTGGCGTTGTTACCCACGGCCGTGCGCTACAGCCAGGAAGTGCGCATGTATTCGCTGCTCGGCATGTGGCTGATCGGCGCGACGATCGCGCTGGTCTACTGGGTGCGCCAGCCGCGTCGGCATCGCTATCTGGTGGCCTATGCGCTGCTGATGACGGCAGCGTTCTACACCCACTACTTCACCGTTCTGTGCGTGATCAGCCACTGGCTGTATCTGACAGCGGTGCGCGTGCAGCCGGGGTATCGGCTGCGGCATATTCAGCGTCCGGCCTGGTGGCTGGCCAACTTGAGCATCGCGTTGCTGTACATGCCGTGGGTGCCCAACCTGCTTGATCTGCTGCAGCACATCCCGGAACTCAAGGCCAGCAATGACATAGGCTGGGAAGATCCGGTGACCCTCAGCTCATTGCCGTCGATGGTCTGGTCGTTGCTGATCCAGGACGACGGCATGACCTTGCCGGGGTGGCTGTTTTTGCTTTTGCCATTGGCGCTGGTAGCCGTGATTGCTGTTGCCCTGCATCGTGATCGCAGCGTATTTCGCGGCAGCTTGTTGTTGCTGTGCTACAGCGTGATGCCGATTCTGCTGGTGTTTGGCGTGTCGTTCATCTCGCCGGTGTTCATCGAGCGGTATTTGACGGCCTATGCGTTGGGGTTGCCGATGCTGGTGGCGCTGGCGGTCGATCGGCTGTACGCAGGCTCTCGCGTTCTGGCGCTGGCGATTCTGGTGCTGTTCGTCGGGGTCGAACTGGTGGGTGTGAAGAACAACGCCACGGTCGACAGCAACGATCAGTTCAGCGTTGTGGTTGACTACGTCAACCGGCACTTCGTTGAGGGTGACCGGATCGTTACCAGCGACATGATGTGGTACCTCAGTTACATCTACTACAACCGCACCGACGCGCAGGTTCGCCTGTACACGCCACCGGCGGCGGACGGGCGATCCACGCGTCCCAATGCCTACGGGTTCGGCACGCTGGTCAGCGAGGATGTTTATCTCGACCAACTCGGCGATTTGTCCAAGGTTGGCGCTCGGGTATGGTTGATCGGCACCCTGGACGAACCCACTGACTTTGCGGCGTTGCCCGAAGGCTGGCAGCGGCAAAGCGATGTGCATGCGGGCGGCGCTTTTGCGCGCTTGTACGTGATGGTGCCTAGCGCCGATAAACCGGGGGGATAATCGCTGGTGTGCGCATGCTCAGGACTTGCCTGACAGATCCGCCATCCCCTTGAGCAACTCGATCGGCAACGGAAAGACAATCGTCGAGCTCTTGTCACCGGCAATCGAACTCAGCGTCTGCATGTAACGCAATTGCATGGCACCGGGCTGGCGGCCGAGCATTTCGGCGGCTTGCATGAGTTTTTCCGAGGCCTGCAGTTCGCCTTCGGCGTGGATCACCTTGGCCCGGCGTTCGCGTTCGGCTTCGGCCTGTTTGGCAATCGCACGCACCATCGATTCGTTGAGGTCGACGTGCTTGATCTCGACATTGGCGACCTTGATGCCCCAGGCGTCGGTCTGGGCGTCGAGCACCTGCTGGATGTCGATGTTCAACTGCTCGCGTTCGGCCAGCAGTTCATCCAGCTCATGTTTGCCGAGCACCGCGCGCAGGGTGGTCTGCGCCAGTTGGCTGGTGGCCGAGAGAAAGTCTTCGACCTGAATGATTGCCTTCTGCGGGTCGAGCACGCGGAAGTACAGCACCGCGTTGACCTTCACCGAGACGTTGTCGCGGGTGATCACATCCTGCGGCGGTACGTCGAGGACCACGGTGCGCAGGTCGACCCGGACCATTTGCTGCACCACCGGAATCAGCAGGATCAGCCCCGGGCCCTTGACCTGCCAGAAGCGTCCGAGCTGGAACACCACGCCGCGCTCGTATTCACGCAGGATGCGGAAGGTCGACCCGGCGAGGGCGATCACCAACAGCAGCAGTGCAACGAAACCGATTTGCAGACCCATGATCACTCTCCGTGTCGCACCGCGTCAGTCGCGGCGACTTTCAGCAGTAAGCCCTTACGCCCGACCACGCGCACCGATTGCCCGGCGTGCAGCGGTGTCGTGCTGTGCACTTGCCAGTGTTCACCCTGTAATTGCACCCAGCCGTTACAGGTGTTTTCCGCTTGCACGGTGGTCACCGCCGTCACGCTGCCGACCAGCCCGGCATCGCCGCTGACGGCGTGGCGCGGGCGGGTTTTCAAGGCGCGGACGATCAATGCGATCAGCAGCAGGGCGCTGAGCAGGCCGAGGCCGATGATCATCGGCACTGGCAACTCGGCGTTGCCCAGAATCAGCGCGCCGATGACGAACATGATGATCCCGCCGAGGCCGATCACCCCGTAGTTGGGCAGCGCTGCTTCGGCGATCAGAAAGGCAATGCCGAGGGTGATCAGCCACAGGCCGAGCGGATTGACCGCCGTCAGCGGGATGTCAGCCGCGAGGGCCGAGCCGCTGGTCAGCAGTATCAGGAAAAACGTGCAACATCGGCTGTTCACGTGACCCTCCGGGAGAGTCATGGGGTGTTTCCTTAAGTCTAGTTGAGCTTGGCGCCGGCTGAATTTTGATCAATAAGCGGATGTGTCCAATGAGCGGATTTCCCTTCATCAGCAACCGGCCGAACTAGACTCAGCAGAACAGACACAACGTTCACCGGGACACCGAGGTGCAGCATGCGTATGGCAAAAAAAGTGCAGAGCAGCCTGAACCGGGCGCATTGCGAATATGACATCGTGGCCCACCGCCACTCGGCTAGCAGCCTGGAAACCGCGCGAGTTTCCGGGGTGCCCGCCGAACGCGTGGCCAAGTCGGTCATTCTCGACGACCATCACGGGCATTACCTGATGGCCGTGCTGCCGGCCAGTCGGCATCTGGACTTGAGTAAAGTGCGCATTCGCGGCGAATGGCAGATCACCCGGGAGAGCAACCTGGCGCATATCTTCGATGACTGCGAACGCGGTGCGGTGCCGCCGCTCGGTGATTCCTACGGCCTGGACATGGTCATCGACCCGCTGCTGACCCGACAGAAAGACATCTACCTGGAAGCCGGCAACCACAACTACCTGCTGCACATGAGCATGCCCGAGTTTCTGAAAATGGTGCCGCATGCGCAGGTGCAGGAGTTGAGTCATTAGGTTTTGTGGTGCGGCCACTGACGCCTTCGCGAGCAAGCCCGCTCCCACAGGTTGACCGCAATCCCCTGTGGGAGCGGGCTTGCTGGCGAATAGTCGCCCATCCACCGCATTCTTTAAGGAGTCCTCCATGGAGCAGCCCACCCACAGCCTCCCGTCCCTGTTCAAGCAACTGGGACTGGACAGCGACCCGACCGGCATCGACCAATTCATCGCCACCCATTCACCACTCAAACCCGAGTTGCACCTCGCAGACGCGTTTTTCTGGAGCAAGAGCCAGGCGGATTTTTTGCGGGATGAGATTCTTGATGATGCGGATTGGGCGGAGGTGGTGGATCAGTTGAATGTGTTGTTGCGCAAGGGGCGGGTTTTGTAGGACTGAAGTAAAACCTTATTACAGAATGTCCGCAGGATCCCTATCGATGTTGGAGTAGCTTGCCAATTCAACAATCCGGAGCCGTCGATGCAATCATTTTTGCCAGTCAGAACAATTGATGTTGACGCGCTTGGGGACTGTATTGAGGCAGTGATCGAAAGCATCTCCAACGGGCCTGTCGAGTTTCGGAAGCACGACACAACAGTGGCTGTGCTGATTTCGCCAGAAATTTATGAAGCGATCCTGAATAAGCTGGATGATTTCGATTTGGTGTCAATCACATATTCGCGCAGGAACGAAGTAGGGGTAGCCATCGAGCTGGATGAACTATAGAAATTCTCTGCCGAGAAGATTTGTTTCAAAACTTGACTGAAATTCCCCGCCAATGCGATATTGATAGTTAGCAAACTAACAGTGTGCATTTTCCCGTGGCGAATTCCCTCGACGCTCTCCAGATGAACATCAGCAGTGCCATGGTGGTGGCCGCCAGGCATTGGCGGAAGATCTGCCAGACCACGCTGGTCAACTATGGAATCTCCGAAGCCTGCGCCGTGCCGTTGTTGATGATCGGGCGGTTGGGCGAGGGTGTGCGTCAGGTGCAGGTGGCGCAGGCAGCCGGGATGGAGAGTCCGTCGCTGGTGCGCCTGCTCGATCAGTTGTGCCACGCCGGCTACGTCTGTCGCACCGAAGATGCGCAGGATCGCCGGGCCAAGTGCCTGAGCCTGACCGACACCGGCCGTGAACTGGTGCAAGCGGTGGAGATCGAACTGGTGCGTCTGCGTCATGAAGTGCTCGAAGGCATCGACCAGAGTGATCTGGAGGCTACGCTTCGGGTACTGCGAGCTTTTGAGGCGGCCAATCCGCCTGTGGTGATCAATTCTTGAACGGTTTTTTCTCTGGCATCCCGCCTGCCCGTGACTGGTTCTACGGGGTCCGTACCTTTGCAGCGTCGATGATTGCGCTGTACATCGCCTTGCTCATGCAAATGCCGCGTCCGTATTGGGCGATGGCCACGGTGTACATCGTCTCCAGCCCGTTTCTCGGGCCGACCAGTTCCAAGGCGCTGTACCGCGCCATCGGCACCTTTCTCGGGGCGGCGGCGGCGGTGCTGTTCGTGCCGATGTTCGTGCAGAGTCCGTACGTGTTGGTGGTGGTGATTGCCTTGTGGACGGGGATTTTGCTGTTCCTGTCGCTGCACCTGCGTACCGCCAATAACTACGCACTGATGCTGGCCGGTTATACCTTGCCGCTGATCGCCCTGCCGACCGTGGATAATCCGCTGGCGGTGTGGGACGTGGCGGAAGCGCGTACCGAAGAGATTTTTCTCGGTATCGCCGTGGCGGCAGTGGTCGGCGCGATGTTCTGGCCGCGTCGCTTGGCGCCGGTGTTCAACGACGCAGTGGGCAAGTGGTTCGCCGACGCCACCACCTACAGCCTGAAGTTTCTCAGCCGCGACGTGCAGCCTGAACAGATCGCCACGCTGCGCATGGCCATGGTCGCCAATTTCAACAGCCTCGAATTGATGATCGGCCAGTTGCCCCACGAAGGCGCCCGGCCGCAAACCGTGCGCAACACCAAGGAGTTGCGCGGGCGGATGATCCACCTGTTGCCGGTGATCGACGCTCTGGAAGACTCGCTTTACGCCCTTGAGCGACGCACACCGGAACTGGTGGAAAAGTTTGCACCGCTGTTGACCGCGACCCAGGAATGGCTCGGTCACAAAGACGCCGATCTGGATCGCTGGCAGGCGCTCAAGGATCAACTTCAGGCCTTGCAGCCAAGCTGCGAGGCGCTGGAAGATCGCAAGCAATTGCTGTTCTCCAACGCGATTTATCGCCTCGGCGAATTCATCGATTTGTGGCAGGACTGCCGCAGTTTGCAGGACGCGATTCTCTGCGAGCGCCAGGACAGCTGGCGCGCGGTTTACCGGCACTGGCGCCTCGGGCGGCTGACGCCATTTCTCGACCGCGGGATGATGCTGTATTCGGTGGCCTCGACCGTTCTGGCGATCATCGTCGCTTCGGTGCTGTGGATTCTGCTCGGCTGGCCGGACGGTGGCAGTGCGGTGATTCTGGCGGCGGTAGCGTGCAGTTTCTTCGCCTCGATGGACGACCCGGCGCCACAGATATATCGGTTCTTTTTCTGGACCGGGATGTCGGTGCTGTTCGCCAGCCTTTACCTGTTTCTGATTCTGCCGAACCTGCACGATTTTCCGATGCTGGTACTGGCGTTTGCGGTTCCGTTCATCTGTGTCGGCACCCTGACGGTGCAGCCACGCTTCTTCCTCGGCATGCTCCTGACGCTGGTCAACACCTCGTCGTTCATCAGCATTCAGGGCGCGTACGACGCGGACTTCTTCGCCTTTGTGAACTCCAACCTGGCCGGCCCTCTGGGCCTGCTGTTCGCGTTTATCTGGACCCTGATCGCCCGCCCGTTCGGCGTCGAGCTGGCCGCCAAACGTCTGACCCGCTTCAGCTGGAAAGACATCGTGCGCATGACCGAGCCGGCCAATCTGGCCGAACATCGGCATCTGGGCGTGCAGTTGCTCGATCGTCTGATGCAGCACTTGCCGCGTCTGGCCATGACCGGCCAGGACACCGGGATTGCCATGCGTGAAGTGCGCGTCGGCCTGAATCTGCTCGATCTGCTGGCTTACACGCCACGGGTCAGCGGCGCGCCGAAGGCCCTGCTGCAGCAATTGGTGGCTGAGGTCGGCGAGTATTTTCGCGCGTGTCTGAAGGCCGGCGAACGCTTGCCGGCACCGAGTCCTTTATTGATGACCATGGACCGTGCGCGCCGCGCGCTCAAAGGCCACGGCGACGAAGAAACCCGGCTAAACCTGTTGCATGCCTTGAGCGGTTTGCGCCTGGCGCTGCTGCCCGGCGTGGAATTCGTCAGCACCAGCGATGCCGAAGAACCGCTGCCCGATGGAGCGCCCCTATGATCGGTGATCTGGATATCAGCGGGATTTTCCTGCCGACCCTGCTGGTGCTGATGGGCATCACCTATGTGTTGTTTTTGCTGGTGCATGGCGTGCTCACGCGCGTGCACTTTTACCGTCTGGTCTGGCACCGGGCATTGTTCAACGTGGCCCTCTACGCCGTGATGCTGTACGGCGTGGACTCACTCAGTCGATACCTGATGACATGAAAAAACCGTTTCTGACCATCGGTCGCGTGGTCCTGACCCTGCTGATCGTGACTTTTGCCGTCGTCCTCGTCTGGCGCATGGTGATGTATTACATGTTTGCGCCGTGGACCCGCGACGGCCACATTCGTGCCGACATCATCCAGATCGCTCCGGACGTGTCCGGGCTGATCCAGCAGGTCGAGGTCAAGGACAACCAGTTGATCAAACGCGGCCAGGTGCTGTTCAGCATCGACCAGGACCGTTTCAAACTGGCTCTGCGTCAGGCTAAAGCCGCTGTCGCCGATCGGGAAGAAACCCTGGCCCAGGCGCAGCGCGAAGCCAAGCGTAACCGTGGCTTGGGCAACCTGGTGCCGGCCGAACAGCTGGAAGAAAGCCAGTCGAAAGTCGCCCGGGCGCAATCGGCGCTGGCCGAAGCGCTGGTGACGGTGGACAGCGCCCAGCTCAACCTCGACCGTTCGGTGATCCGCAGCCCGGTGGATGGCTACGTCAACGACCGCGCGCCGCGTGTGCAGGAATTCGTCACCGCCGGGCGGCCGGTGTTGTCGGTGGTCGACAGCAACTCGTTCCACATCGACGGCTATTTCGAAGAAACCAAACTCGACGGCATTCATGTCGGTCAGTCGGTGGATATCCGCGTGATCGGCGACAAAGCCAAGCTGCGCGGGCATGTTGAAAGCATCGTCGCCGGTATCGAAGACCGCGACCGCACCAGCGGCAATAACCTGCTGCCCAACGTCAACCCGGCGTTCAGCTGGGTGCGCCTGGCGCAGCGGATTCCGGTGCGCATCGCCTTTGACGAAGTGCCGGAAGATTTCCGCATGATCGCCGGACGTACCGCCACCGTGTCGATCATCGACGATAAAACGCAGGAGCCCGCGCAATGAACAGGGCCCTGATGATCGCCGGGTTGGGCCTGATGCTCTCGGCCTGTCAGATGGTCGGGCCGGACTATCACCTGCCCGCTGACGCGGCGGTACAGCGCAAGGACTTTCAGGGCGAACTGGCGGTGGAAGGCAAACCGGTGGTGTCAGCGCCGGTACCTGCTGACTGGTGGCGGCTGTATAAGGATCCGCGACTGGATCAACTGGTGCAGCAAGCCATGGCGTCCAACACTGATTTGCGCGTGGCGGCGGCGAACCTTCAACGGGCTCGCGCGCAAGTCGATGAGGCTGAAGCGGCGGGTGGCTGGAGCGCAGGCGTGAAGATGGGCGCGCAGCGTTTGCAGGAATCCGGGCAGGCGTTCTTGCTGCCGGAAAAAGTCCCGGTCGACAACGTCGGCGATATTGGCATCAGTGCGTCTTATCAGTTCGATCTGTGGGGCACCCTGCAACGTGGTATCGAAGGCGCGAAGGCTAACGCCGATGCGACTCAAGCAGCGGCTGACACCGCACGCATCACTTTGGTGGCCGACGTGGTTCGCGCCTACACCCAGGTCTGCGCGGCAAACGAAGAGCGGGAAATTGCCCAGCACTCCCTCGACCTGCAATCGCAGAGCACCACGCTGATCCAGCGCCTGCGCGATGCCGGGCGTGGTGATGAAACCCAGGTCACCCGTTCGCAAACCCAATTCAAGTCGTTGCGCGCCGACCTGCCGCGCTATGAGGCAGCGCGTCAGGCCGGGTTGTTCCGCCTGTCGATGCTGCTGGCCAAGCCGGTCGAGCAATTGCCGGCCGGCACCGCAACCTGTGCCGAGTTGCCGAAAATCGCCCAATTGGTGCCGGTGGGTGATGGCGCTGCGCTGCTCAAGCGTCGTCCCGATATCCGTCAGGCGGAACGTCGCTTGGCGGCCTCGACAGCGGGCATCGGCGTCGCTACGGGCGAGCTGTACCCGGACATCAGCATCGGCGCGACCATCGGCACCGTCGGTCTTATTGACGACTTGGGTGATCCATCGACCAACCGCTGGGGTTTCGGCCCGTCGCTGAGCTGGAAGGTGCCGACCAACGGCGCCCGTGCGCGGATCCGTGAAGCCGAGGCCAACACCCAGGCCGCACTGGCGCATTTCGACGGCGTGGTGCTCAACGCCATCCGCGAAACCCAGACCGGCCTGGCCCAGTACAGCGCGCTGCTGCAACGCCGCGACGCCCTGGCCGATGCCGAGCAGTCGGCGAAACTGGCGGCGGACCAGACCCACCGCTTCTTCCAGGCCGGGCGCGAGTCGTTCCTCGCCGACCTGCAGGCGACCCGCACCTACACCGACGTCACCGCGCAACTGGCCGCCGCCAACACCCAGGTCGCCATGAGCCAGATCGATTTGTTCCTCGCCCTTGGTGGCGGTTGGGAAAGCGGACGAACGCAAGCCTCAAGCGCCAGCAAACCCTGAACCCGTTGCTATGCTTTGAAGTGTTGAAATGGTGCCACGTGCAACGCACCCTTTCAGCGCACATTGCTAGCGCTGGTCTAGGGGAAACCAATAATGAAAAACCCTTACGCTCTCGGCTTCTGGTGCGCCCTGGTAGCGCTGGTGCTGCTGTCGGCCACCTATTTCTACGGCATCATGCTGGCCCATCAGATCGACAAGGCCATGGTCTTCCTCGACAGCGCCACGGCGTTGATCGCGGTGATGGCAATTGTCGTCGTGGCCTGGGCGTCGATCCAGGTGCAGCGAGTCAAGAAAAGACAACTTGAACAAGGCAAGACCCTAGTGCTGATCTGGGACACCAAAGTCGCCCTGCGCCGGGTCGAAACCGTATTCGACCGCTACTTCTGGGGCAGTTACTGGCAACCGGGACGTACCTTCGCCGAAGTCATGGGCGAACTCACCGGCACGCCGCTGGAAAAAAGCCTCGAAGCCCTGAAAAAACAGTGCCTGGCACTCGACAAGCAGATTGCCGATGAAGGCTGGCACTGGCTCAACAATGCCCGCGAACTGTCGGATGTCGCCACGGCCATGGCGCGTGAGCGCTATCAGCTGGATTTCTGCGACCCGCGCGCTGACGGGCCGGGCGGGGCGGTGATCGATCGGGATTTTGAAGTGCTGGTGTATACCTGGACGGCGCGGTTGAAGAGCTTTGATCATCAGCTGGATGAGATCGAGGTTCAGTATTCCTGAAAAGCAAAAGATCGCAGCCTTCGGCAGCTCCTACAGGAAACGCATTCCTGTGTAGGAGCTGCCGAAGGCTGCGATCTTTTTGCTTTTGCGCGTGTCCATAGACACTCTTTAACCTTTAAACATTGGGCCGCCTCGCGCTGCCAGTGCTAATCTCCACCGCTAATTTCAGCGGAGTCGAGCCGCGACCCGGTCACGGGTTCAGGGAAGACGACCACACTTACAGCCACGGACATTGATCAGGTCATTCATGAATAAATCAGCAGGCGTGCTTCTCGGGATTGTTGTTGCCATCGGTGCGATCAGCGCCGGCGGGGCCTGGTACACCGGGACCAAGATTGAAGGCGTACTGAACAACGCCGTCAGCAACGCCAACAAAGAGCTGCAGACCGCGATGGCCGGCTCCAATGGCACCGCGTCGCTGGAGCTGGTGTCGCTGGAGCGTCACACTTTCACCAGCACCGCGCACTACCGCCTCAAGGGCGAGGGCGAGATGTTCGGCGACCAGCCGGTCGAGTTGCTGTTCGTCGACCACATCGAGCACGGCCCACTGCCGTTCTCGCGCCTGGTATCGCTGAAGTGGCTGCCGGTCATGGCCACCAGCAATTACGAGCTGGAAAAGAGCCCGGCCACCGAAAAATGGTTTGCCGCCACCAAGGGCGCCGCGCCGCTCAAGGGCGTGACCAACATCGGCTACGACGAATCCACCACCAGCAGCCTCGAGTTGCTGCCGCTGGAAACCGCGCTGGACGAGCAGTCGAGCCTGAAATTCTCCGGCCTGACCATGAACATCTCCGCCAGTGCCCAGGCGCAGAAGGTCAAGGCTGACGGCTACATGGACAACCTGAAACTGGTCACCGTGTCGCAGGATCAGGCGCCGGTGCAGGTCGAACTCAACGGTCTGACCCTGGCCAGCAACCTCACCAAGAGCAGCTACGGCTACTACACCGGGGAAAACACCCTGGAGCTGACCAACAGCAAAACCACCTTCGGTGCCAAGCAGTCGGTACTCGGCGTGAAGAACTTCGAAATGAAGAACCTCACCGAAGAGAGCGGCAGCAATGCTTCGGGCCGCGCTGATTACAAGGTGGGTGAAGTCACCCTCAACGACAAGAAAATCGGTTCGGCCAACATGGCCATGAGTCTGAAGAACCTCGACATCCCGTCGACGATGTCGCTGATGCAGATCTACCAGACCAAATTGCAGCCGTACGAGAAGGAAGCGGCGGCCGCTGCCGAAGCCGGCCTGCCGGCACCGGAACTGAACCTGACCGAAGCCGAGTCGGCACAGGTCAAGGCTGACCTGCAGAAACTGCTGGCCGCCAGTCCACAGATCGCGCTGGAAAACCTGTCGCTGAAAACCGCCAACGGTGAAAGCCGCGCCAGCCTGGTGATTGATCTGACCAAGCCACAGTCGATGGATCTGCCGCCGGATCAACTGGGTAAACAGTTGGTCGCGCTGCTGGACCTGAACATTCAGGTGTCCAAGCCGATGCTGATCGATCTGCTTAGCGTGCAGGCGCAGCTTGACGGCCAGACCGACGCCAAAGCCATCGTCGACCAGGCCAGCGCCGGTGCCGACATGTTCTCCGGCATGGCCGTCGGTTCGCAGTTGGCGACCGTCGATGGCACCAACGTCGTGACCAAGCTGCATTACGCCGCCAATCAGGTGGAGTTCAACGGCCAGAAGATGACCGTCGAGCAGTTCGTCGGCTTCTTGATGAGCAAGTTCGCTGGCGTCACGCAAGTGCAGTAATCCTGCGCTCTAAATAACAACGCCCGGCCTCTGGATTCGCGGACGCCGGGCGTTTTGCTGTCTGGCGTTCGGGTTTTGAACTGAACCGGCGGCACGATTCTGAACAATTATTGCGTTCTGGATATTCGACTACGCTTGCATGCAAGACTGCCTGACTAAGCTTGGCTGGGTCTCTTTTGACTCGGTCTCCGTTACGAATGGGCAAGGGGGGCATTGCGACCCGGCTGGCCATGTAAGGATGCTGACGAATGCCGCGTATAGATGTTCCTGTTTTACATCGTGGTTTACGCCCGTTGTTTCGCGTTGCGCTGTGCAGCCAGTTGCTCTGGCCGGCACTGGCGTTTGCCGATACGCCCTATGATCAGATGGTGCGTGATGCCCGTGCCGGGCAGACCACGCCTGCGCTGAACGTGCTGCGCCAGGTGCCACCGGGGCAATCGACCACCGGCCAGATCAGCGATCACCTGCAAATCGCCAGCTGGGCAGGCCTCGATGCCGAGGTGGTGCAGGTCTATGAGACCCAGGGCCGTGACCGGGTGCTGCCGGTGCAGGCACTGACCGCCACCGCGCGCGCCTATCGCAACCTCAAGCGTTGGGAGCAGGCGACCCAGGTCTACAACAAGGCCCTGGCGCTGGAGCCGGACAACGCTGACCTGCAACTGGGGCTGGCGCTGACTCAGGCTGACGCGGGCAAACCCGACGAAGCCGTGACCCGCGCCAAGGCTCTGGTTGCCGCCAAACCCGACGATCCCTCGCGCCGCCTCGCACTGGGCTATGCCCTGACCCGCGCCGGCAAGCAGTACGACGCACTATTCGAATACGATCAGGCGTTCATGCGTGCCGGCAGCAAGCCGGAAGTCGCCCGTGAATACGTGGTCGCCCTGCAAAAGGCGCGGCTGCCGGAACCGGCGCTGCGCCTGGCCAATCAACGTCCGGGGCTGATCGACCCGGTCACCCTGCGCCGCCTCGAAGGTGATCTGGCTGCCGAACGCGTGCGTCTGGCCGAACTCGCCACCCGCAGCGAAAAAGAACGCTATGTGATCGCTGACCGCGCGTTGGCCGATTACGACAAATTGCTCGCCACCTGGACCCCGGACGCCAGTGCCCACGATGACGTGATTCGCTGGCGCATCGACCGCATGGGCGCACTCAAGGCGCGGGCGCGCACCGCAGACGTGATCAATGAATATCAGAAGCTGCAAAGCGAAGGCGTGAAGATTCCGACCTACGCCTTGCGCTGGGTGGCGGCGTCGTATCTGGATCAGCGCCAGCCGGAAGTCTCCACTGACCTGTATCGCCAGGTGCTGTCGGCACCGGATGCCGATGTCGGTGATCGTCTCGAAGACACCACTGCGTTGTACTACTCGCTGCTGGAAAGCGACCGCGCTGATGAAGCGCGCAAAGTCGCCGAGGATCTGGCCAAGACCCAGAAACCGCGAGTCGAACTCAAGGGCTTGCCGATCGGCAACCCCAACGACGAATGGATGGACGCCCAGCAGCTCGCGGCGCAGGCCGGCACCTACGGCTCCGACCTGCCGCACGGCGAGGAACGCCTGCAGACCTTGGTCGATCAAGCACCGGGCAACCTCGGTTTGCGTCTGGCCCAGGCCGATCTGTACCTGGCCCGACAGTGGCCACGCCGCGCTGAAAACCAGCTCAAGGAAACCGAAAGCATGGCCCCGCGCGACATGGGCCTGGAACTGGCTCAGGCGCGCACCGCGATGAGCCTGCAGGAATGGCGGCAAATGGATGCGCTGACCGATGACGTGGTCGAGCGTTTCCCCGACAACCGTCAGGTGCAGCGCGCGGCCCGCGAGCGCGAAGTGCACGACATGTCCGAACTGCGTGTCGAAGCCTACGGCGGCAAAGCCAATGGAGGTGGCGGCAGCGGTGGTGCGGGCGCGGTCAGTGGCAGCCGCGATTTCGGCATCCAGAGCACCCTGTACAGTCCGCCGATCGATGAGGACTGGCGGGTGTTCGTCGGCGCCGGTTATGCCACCGGCGACTTCGCCGAAGGCACCGGTACCGACCGCTTTCAGCGTGTTGGCCTGGAACGGCGTACCCGCGACATGAGCCTGGAAGCTGAAGTTTCCAACCACGATTACGGTTACGGCGCCAAGCAGGGCGCGCGTATCGCGATTGCCCGCGACATCAACGACAACTGGCAGTACGGCGGCAGCTTCGCCTACCTGTCGGCCGAGACGCCATTGCGTGCGCTCAACAGCGACATCAAGGCCAACGGCGGCAACGCGTTCATCCGCTGGCGCGCCAATGAGAGTCGCGAGTGGCGGCTGTCGGTCAGCCCGTCGCACTTCAGTGATGGCAACAACCGCGTCGAGGCCTTGCTCACCGGGCGCGAGGGCGTCTACAGCGCGCCGAACGTACAGGTCGATGCCGGTCTGGAGGTCGGCACCAGCCACAACTCCAATTCCGAGGATGTGCCGTACTTCAACCCGAAGTCGGACTTCAGCGTCATGCCGACGGTCAACGTCAACCATGTGCTCTACCACCGCTACGAAACCTCCTGGAGCCAGCAATTCCAGGCCGGTGCGGGTACCTACAGCCAGCGTGACCACGGCACCGGCGGCATGGCGATGCTCGGTTATGGCCAGCGTTATGCCTGGAACGACGTGTTCGAGGTGGGCGGTTTGTTCAGTGTGATCAACCGGCCCTACGACGGTGATCGGGAGACCGATCTGCGTCTGCTCGTCGACCTCACTTTCCGCTTCTAGAAGAGTTTGAAGATGCCTTTGATGACGCGTTTCATCCTTCTGCTGGGAGTGCTGCTGGTCAGCGCCTGCGCCCAGCAAGCCCCGGCCTTCGCGCCGCCGTCGCAACGTCCGCTGGCGGCCAATGAAAAACCCTGGCCGAAAAACCACGTGCTGGGCATCGCCTATCACGACGTCGAAGACCGTGACCCTGATCAGGCCGTGGTGGCCGTGCGCACCGAGCGCATGATCGAACAGTTGGCCTGGCTGCGCGAGAACGGCTACAAGCCGGTCACCGTCGACCAGATCATGGCCGCGCGCAAGGGCGGCCCGGAACTGCCGGCCAAAGCGATCCTGCTCAGTTTCGACGACGGTTACTCAAGCTTCTATACCCGCGTGCTACCGGTGCTGCGCGCCTACAACTGGCACGCCTTGCTGGCGCCGGTCGGCACCTGGATCGACACGCCGCTCAATCAACCGGTGGATTTTGCCGGCGCCCCCCGCGCACGCTCCGACTTCCTGACCTGGGATCAGGTGCGGGAAATCTCGCAGTCGGGGCTGGTGGAAATCGCCGCGCACACCGACGCCAGCCACAAAGGCATCCTCGCCAACCCGCAGGGCAACATGCAGCCGGCGGCGGCCACCCGCCGCTACGATCCAGTCACCAAAGGCTATGAGTCCGAAGAGGATTTCCGCGCCCGAATCCGCAATGACGTCGCGACCATTTCGGAAAAGATCCGCAAGGTCACCGGCAAGAAACCGCGCATCTGGGTCTGGCCCTACGGCACGGCGGACGGCACTTCGCTGACCGTGGTCGGCGAGCAGGGCTACGAAATGGCCCTGACCCTGGACGACGGTCTCGACGCTCTCGACAACCTGATGAGCAGCCCGCGTTTCCTGGTGGCCTCCGATCCTGACGGCGAGCATTTCGCCAACAGCATCGTCGGCGTGCAGTCGGACTTCGCCATGCGCGTGGTGCATGTCGATCTGGATAACGTTTACGACCCGGATCCGGCGCAGCAGGAAATCAACCTCGGCAAGCTGATCCAGCGCATGGCCGACATGGGCGCCAACACCGTGTTCCTGCAGGCCTTCGCCGATCCGAAGGGCGACGGACTGGTGCACTCGCTGTACTTCCCTAACCGTCACCTGCCGGTGCGCGCCGACATCTTTGACCGTGTCGCCTGGCAACTGCGCACTCGGGCGCACGTGAAAGTGTTCGCCTGGATGCCGGTCCTGAGTTTTGGCCTCGATTCGAAGCTGCCGCGTGTCACGCGCTGGGATCCGAAGACCGGCAGCACCTCGGTCGATCCGGGCCAGTATCAACGCCTGTCGCCATTCGATCCGCAAGTACGGCGGATCATCGGTGAAATCTACGAAGACGTGGCGCGTCTGACCTCGGTCGACGGCATTCTTTATCACGACGACGCGGTGCTCTCGGACTTCGAAGACGCCAGCCCCGAGGCCCTGAAGGCTTATGCCGCGCATGGCTTGCCGGGGTCCATTGCGGCGCTTCGGGATGATCCGGCAGCCATGCAGCGCTGGACGCGGTTCAAGAGCCAATACCTGATCGACTTCACCAATGAGCTGACCGCCAAGGTACGTGCGATCCGTGGCCCGCAAGTGCTGACCGCACGCAACATCTTCGCCGAGCCAGTGCTCAATCCTGAGAGCGAAGCCTGGTTTGCGCAGAACCTCGACGACTTCCTCGTGACCTACGACTGGACGGCGCCGATGGCCATGCCACTGATGGAAAAACAGACCCAGGCGCAATCCGGCCCGTGGCTTGAAGAACTGGTGGCGAAGATCAAACAGCGCCCCGGTGCACTGGATCGCACAGTCTTCGAACTGCAGGCCCGCGACTGGACGAAAAAGGATCAGGCCGACATCGACGGCGCCCAATTGGCCGACTGGATGGGCCGGCTCAAGCGTCAGGGTGCGACCAGTTTCGGTTACTACCCGGACAACTTCCTCGACAATCTGCCGGACCTGAAAACCGTAAGGCCTGCGCTCTCCAACAAATGGAACCCATGACATGCTGGATAGACTGTTAGCCCTGCTTGTTCTGGCGCTCGTCCTCGGCGTGCCGCTGGGGTTGATCTTCCTGGTCACCGGGCAATTCCTGATGGACTTCGTGTTCTTCTACCCGTTGTTCATGTCCGGGCTGTGGATTGCCGGCGGCCTGTATTTCTGGCTGCACTGGGAACGCCACTGGCCATGGAAGGACGACACTTTGCCGCCGCCACTGGAAGGCGAGCCGCTGATCTCGATCCTGATCCCTTGCTACAACGAAGGCGAAAACGCTGCCGACACGATTCACGCGGCGCTGGCCCAGCACTACCCGAACATCGAAGTCATCGCGATCAACGACGGCTCCAAGGACAACACCGCCGAAGTGCTCGACCGGCTCGCCCAGGAAGACCCACGCCTGCGGGTGCTGCATCTGGCGGAAAACCAGGGCAAGGCCGTGGCCCTGCGCATGGGCGCCATCGCTGCGCGCAGCGAATATCTGGTGTGCATCGACGGTGACGCGCTGCTGGCGCCGAACACGGCGGCCTATCTGGTGGCGCCGATGCTCGACAACGCGCGGCTTGGCGCAGTGACCGGCAACCCGCGCATCCGCACACGTTCGACCTTGGTCGGGCGGGTGCAGGTCGGCGAGTTCTCGTCGATCATCGGTCTGATCAAGCGTACGCAACGGGTGTTCGGGCGGATCTTCACCGTGTCCGGGGTGATCGTCGCGTTCCGTCGTACCGCGTTGAACCGGGTCGGCTACTGGAGCCCGGACATGATCACCGAAGACATCGACATCAGCTGGAAGCTGCAACTCGATCACTGGAGCATCTTCTACGAGCCGCGCGCGCTGTGCTGGATCCTGATGCCGGAAACCCTGCGCGGTCTGTGGAAGCAGCGCCTGCGCTGGGCCCAAGGCGGTGCCGAGGTGCTGTTCAAGAACATTCGCGGCATCTGGCAGTACCGCCATCGTTACCTGTGGCCGCTGCTGTTCGAATACTGCCTGTCGACCGGGTGGGCCTTCACCTTCCTGCTGTCGGTGATCTTCTGGGGCGTCGGCAAGTTCGTGGTCATGCCGGAATCGATTGCCGTGCATCACCTGATGCCGCCAGCGTTCACCGGCCTGTTGCTGGCGTTCGTCTGCCTGGTGCAGTTCGCGGTCAGCATCATCATCGACCGGCGCTATGAACCGGGTCTGGGCCGAACCATGTTCTGGGTGGTCTGGTATCCGATCGCGTTCTGGCTGGTCAGCCTGCTCACCACATTGGTCAGTTTCCCCAAAGTGCTGTTTGGTCAACACCAGAAGCGTGCGCGTTGGGTCAGCCCTGACCGGGGTATCAAACCGGTCGGCGACGACGAAGAGGAGGTCATCAAATGAAAATCATCCGGACCCGGCAGCGGCCCTTCCTGGTGGTGGTCGATGTGGTCCTCACCGTGCTGGCCTGGGTCGGCCTGCTGTTTCTGCTGATTCGCGGACTGTGGCCGTTGATCGAGACCCACGCCGGTGGGCCACGCATCGACAACTCGGCGTTCGAGGCCCTGGGTACGTTGCAGATCTACCTGTGGGTGGCGCTGGTCAACGCAGTGATCCTGATTGGTTGGGCGCGTTATCAGCAGCGCAAAAGCAGAAGTTTCGCCCAGCGTCGCTTGCCGGCACCGGTGGTCGATGATGAAGGGCTGAGCAAGAGCTTCCGCCTGTGCGATGACCGCCTGGAGAAGCTGCGCACACCCGGGGTGATGACCATCCACAACGATCAGGAAGGTGATATCAGCCATGTGGTGCTGAATTTCCGTCCGCTGGAGCCAGCGGAGCTGCCGCCACCGCTGGCGCCGCTTGAACATCCGCGGGTGATCTTTCTGCACGCCGAGGATGATGACAATCGCGACCCGGTGAATCGCCCCACCTGAACAACGACTCCCCTGTAGGAGCTGCCGAAGGCTGCGATCTTTTGATCTTGATTTTAAAGATCAAAAGATCGCAGCCTTCGGCAGCTCCTACATTGTTCAGCATTCAGC
This sequence comes from Pseudomonas sp. MWU318, assembly GCF_016756945.1. Taxonomy (NCBI): domain Bacteria; kingdom Pseudomonadati; phylum Pseudomonadota; class Gammaproteobacteria; order Pseudomonadales; family Pseudomonadaceae; genus Pseudomonas; species Pseudomonas sp. MWU318. The sequence continues at coordinate 162,545 of NZ_JAESJL010000011.1, read as the reverse complement.
AGCGAATCAGTTCCCACGCGTCTTCCATCGTCAGCGGCTGTTTCATCCGCTCGGCCAGCATCGCCATGGCCCGCTCCTCCTCGCATGCCACAGCGGCAACCACCACGCCGTTGTGGCCGAACAGGCCGATGAAGGGCGGATGCTCGGGCTCGCCCTCGAACTCGATTTCATCCCACTGACTGGCATGGCCAAGGTAGTCGTAGTTCCTGCCGAAGTGCCAGGTCCAGAAAAACGGCACATCCAGATAATGTTCATCGGCACCCAGCATGTTGGCGGCAGCGATGCGCGCGTGCTGCTGGGCCAGGCGCCAATGTTCGATGCGTTGCGGCTGGCCGCTCAGGGTGAACGTGGCGATATCGCCAATCGCCCATAGACCTTCGCAGACCCGCAGACCAGCATCGACGCGCAGTGACTGGTCTTTCTCCCTTGGCAGCGAAGCGAACGCTTCTGTGGCCGGATGCACACCAACCCCCGCCAGCACCAGATCCGCCGAAACGCGCAAACCGTTGTCCAGCAGCACCGCCTCGACTTTGCCATCACCGGTGATTTCCCGGGCTTCGTGATCGGTGATGAATTTCACCCCGTGTTGTTCGTGGAGCGCACGGATCGCCTTGCCCACCGCTTCGCCAAATTGCGCGGCAAACGGGATGGCGTGGCGGGCGATGACCGTGACGTCGAGGCCGAACTGACGCAGGGCCGAGGCGCATTCGAGGGCGATAAAGCTGTCGCCGATGATCAGCGCCCGCTGTTCGGGGTTGGCGGTGCGCATGATCTGTTCGGCCTGGGCTTTCGAGCGCAGGACGAACACCTGCGGCAGGTCGGCGCCGGGTAGTTGCAGCGGATTGGGCTCGCCGCCGGTGGCGAGTACCGCGGCGTCGTAACCAAGGGTCTGGCCATCCTTCAAATGCAGGGTTTTCGTTGTTGCGTCGAGGGCCGAAATTTCGCCTTGCCGGCGTTCGATGCGCTGCTCCTTATAAAAGCTTTCATCGCGCAGCGGCGGGGTTTCCTGCGCCGACATCTCGCCGGCGAGGACGAATTTGCTCAGCACCGTGCGGTCGTAACCGGCGTCCGCTTCGCGGTCGAGCATGACGATCCGGCCGCCGAAACCTTTCTCCCGCAGAGCCGCCGCACATGCCGTGCCCGCTGCTCCTGCGCCGACAATCACAAAGGTGCGCGGATCATCAGCCGGAGGCGTGTGCGCATCCGGCAGCGGTTGATCATCGACCCAGACCTCATCACCGCGTAACTCCAGCGGATAACGCTTGAGGCTGTCGAGGGCCGGTGGCTCGCACAACGCGCCGTCTTCGACGCGAAACGCGGCTTTGTGCCACGGGCAGATCAGGCGTCCGTTGCACAACGCGCCGTCAGCCAATGGCGCGCCAGCGTGTGGGCATTCGCCCTGAAATGCACGCAGTTGGCCATTGGCGTGGAGCAGGACAATCTTGCGCTCGCCGATTTCGACTTGCAGGCCACGGTCTTCGGGGACATCGGCGACACGGGCGACACGGTGCAGGCTCATGTTCGTGCTCCTGACAGGCATTTCTCTTACGAGTTTGCGCCGCAGTGCGAGGTTCAGCCAATTGCCACTGCCAAGCTACGAACGGTACAGCTATAGTTTGCAGGCCGACGAAGGCCCAACTGCACAAGGTACTCCCGGAATGACCCGATTGACCTCTCTCAACCCTTGGCTGGCGGCCGTCGCCGTCGCCCTTTGCGTGCAGTTTCCGGCGCAGGCGGCCGAGCGCTTTACCCTCGACATCCCCGGTGTCTCGGACAACCGCCTGTTCACCTCGGCCGCCGCGAGCGATGCGGCCGGTTGCGGTGGCAAGAACCAGTCGCCGGCGCTGGCCTGGAATGCGGGCCCTGCCGGCACCCTGAGCTACGCGATCGTCATGCACGACCCGGACGGTCAGAAAGGTGCTGGCGTCGATCACTGGATTCACTACGGCATCAAGGCCACCACCCGGCAGATCCCGGCCGGCGTCGGCGCCAAATCCAGTCTTGAAGGCGTGGGCGGCACCAACAGTAAAGGCACCACCCATTACATCGGGCCGTGCCCACCGGTCGGCGACAGCGCCCACCACTACATCATTCAGATCTACGCCCTCGATCTGGCCCCGGACGCCTTGCCCGCCGGCCTGACCCGCGCCGAGCTGATGGACAAGATCAAAGGCCACGTACTGCGTAACAGCAGCGTGGTGCGGCGTTATCACCGCTAAAAATTTTTTTTGGCGGGGTTTAACCCGATCTGAAAGGGCTGCCCGTCTCAGTGGATGAATGAATCACTTTCATCCCGAGGTCAGCCCCCATGTCCCGCTCCCTGCCTTTTTTGCGACCCGTTGCCGTCGGTGTGTTGTTGACCGTCGCCGGTTGCGGCGTGTCCTCTAATCCCGAATCGGCTGCCGTCCCGGCGCCGGCCCAGCCACAGGCGTCGATTCAGCATGAGGCGCTCGTTACCGACAGTGCGCTGGCCAAGCGCAGTGCGCGTCCGGCGCCGATTGCCAGTTTCGCGGCGATGCCGGCTTCGGAAAGTTATCCACAAGGCTATCGCGACGAGCAGCGCGAGCAATATCAGGCGCTGGCCGACAATTCTATTCACAGCGTGGCCGAGGCTCCGGTCTCGACCTTCAGCGCCGACGTCGATACCGGCGCCTACGCCAATGTCCGGCGTTTGCTCAATCAGGGACGCCTGCCGCCGGAAGGCGCGGTGCGGCTGGAAGAGTTGGTCAATTATTTTCCCTACAACTATGCGCTGCCGACCGATGGTTCGCCCTTCGGAGTAACCACCGAACTGGCCGCCACCCCGTGGAATCCGCACACCCGCCTGCTGCGCATCGGCATCAAGGCCTCTGACCGGGCTGTGGCGGAGCTGGCCCCGGCGAATCTGGTGTTTCTGGTGGATGTGTCCGGCTCGATGGATCGCCGCGAAGGGCTGCCACTGGTCAAAAGCACATTGAAACTGCTGGTCGATCAGTTGCGCGAACAGGATCGGGTGTCGCTGGTGGTGTATGCCGGCGAATCCCGTGTGGTGCTGGAGCCAACGTCCGGACACGAGAAAGCCAAAATTCGCACAGCCATCGAGCAATTGACCGCCGGCGGTTCAACCGCTGGTGCGTCGGGCATCGAACTGGCCTATCAAATGGCCCAGCAGGCGTTCATCCCCAAAGGTATCAACCGCATCCTGTTGGCCACTGACGGTGACTTCAACGTCGGTATCAGTGACTTCGACAGCCTCAAACAAATGGCTGTGGATAAACGCAAAACCGGGATTTCCCTGACCACCCTGGGTTTCGGTGTGGATAACTACAATGAACACTTGATGGAGCAGCTGGCCGACGCCGGTGACGGCAACTACGCCTACATCGACAACCTGCGCGAGGCGCGCAAAGTGCTGGTGGATCAACTCGGTTCGACCCTGGCGGTGGTGGCAAAAAACGTCAAATTGCAGGTGGAATTCAACCCGGCGCAGGTCAGTGAATATCGCCTGCTTGGCTACGAAAACCGCGCCTTGAAGCGTGAGGATTTCAGCAATGACAAAGTCGATGCCGGTGAAGTCGGCGCAGGACACACGGTGACCGCGCTGTATGAAATTGTTCCGACAGGTGAGAAGGGCTGGCTGGAACCGCTGCGCTACGGTAAATCGGAGAAGGTGGTTGCTGCGAAGGATGGAGAATTGGCGATGCTGCGTGTGCGTTATCAACAGCCCGAAGGTGGGAAAAGTCTGCTGATCGAGCGGCCGATTGCCGATCAGCTCGCACCGGCCAGTGAGGACCTGCGTTTCGCGGCGGCAGTGGCGGCGTTTTCCCAGCAGCTCAAGGACGCTCGCTACACCGGCGACTTCAGCCTCAAGGATACCGAAACCCTGGCCCGTGGCGCTCGTGGCGATGACCGTTTCGGTCTGCGCAACGAGTTCGTGCAACTGGTGGAACTGGCGCAAAGCCTGCGCACCTCAACCGCATCGAATACGCTGCCCACTGAGCGACGGATTGAATAGTGAGCCGATTGAAAGGCTTCATCAGTCAACTGTTTGCTGCGCCAGACAGCCCGACCGCCAGCAGCGATGAAACGCTGCTGGCGCGTTATCGCGAGGGCGACGGCGCGGCGTTCGAGATCCTCTACGCCCGTCATCGTCAGGGTTTGTATCGGTTTTTGCTCGGATTGAGCGGCAAACCGGAACTGGCCGACGAAGTCTTTCAGGACACCTGGCTGAGCCTGATCCGCAGCACCAGTCAGCCACAGGGGCGGGCGACGTTTCGTACATGGCTGTTCCAGATTGCGCGCAATCGGCTGATCGATCACTGGCGCAAATACGGCGTGCATCAGCCGCTGCACGACAGCTACGACGAACAGCTGCATTCGATTGGCGACGAGACCAATGATCCCGAACAATTACTGAACCTCAGCCGCGACAACCAGCGCCTGGCAAGCGCTCTGCAAACCTTGCCTGCCGATCAGCGCGAAGTGTTCCTGCTGCGCGCCCACGGCGACCTCGACCTGGCGCAAATCGCCAGCCTCACCGAAACACCGCTGGAAACCGTCAAGAGCCGCTTGCGCTACGCCCAGCAAAAACTGCGTCGGCTGCTGGCCGAGGAGGTACTGACATGACTGACGCCCGCCAGACACCCGAAGATCCTGTGATCAAACATGTGCGCGAACAGCACAACGTTGAACCGCCGGCGCACCTTGATGCGTTCATCCTCAATGCTGCTCACCGCGAAACCCCGGTGCCCAAGCCAGGCCTGTGGCAACGCTGGCTGCGGGCCTGTCAGAAACCGCGTTGGCAGGTCGCCTTCGCCAGCGTGGTCGGTGTGGCACTGATGTTGTCGCTGGTGCAACGTGCACCCGAGCCGCAAGCGCAATTCGACTTCGCCCCGGCGGCCAAACCGGCTGCACCACTGGCGCGCAAACAAGCCCCCGAAGCGCAATCACTGCCCGCTCCACCCGCTGCGGCCATGTCCTCGCCGGCACCGATGATGGAAATGGCCGAGCCGATGCAAAGCGACGTAATTACCACTGACGAAGCCAAACTCAGCAAACGCGCCGCCGCCCCGGCCAACGGCCTCGACGCGCAACTGCACGAAGTTCTGCGCCTGCGCGACTCCGGCCAGTCGCAAGCCGCAGACGCGCTGTACAACAACCTGCACAAACGCTACCCCGGCGTGGACCTCGACCTGCGCCTCGAAAAAATCCGCCAGAACTGACCGCTTGTTCACCCAGCCATTTGGCATTGCCCGGCAAAAACGCGCACTATCGGGCCATGGCTGAAGCGCTGGAGAACAAAGTGGCAGCAAAAATCGACCGCATCGCCCAACTCCTCAACTGCCCGCAGAAGGGCGAGGCGATGCGGCGCGCGATTACCGAGGCGCGCAAGGAGTTTCTGCTGAACCAGTCGGAAGAAGACGTCGTGGAAGAGGGCGAGGTTTTTGAGGAGGCTGGGGAAGAAGAGGAAGACGACGATTACGACGAGTTTGACTGGACGACGGAGTGACCGTCGTCGCATGAAACACTGCGCCCACAAAAAAGCCCCGGACCATCACAGTCCGGGGCTTTCTCGTTTCAATTCATGGCGCACCAGGCGGGATTCGAACCCACGACCCCTGCCTTCGGAGGGCAGTACTCTATCCAGCTGAGCTACTGGTGCAGCGGGCGACATCATACCTAGGTCGGCTCGGGGCGTCCATGCCGGGTTTTGGCGGGTTTTGTCAGTGCGCGTGTCGGTGTGAATCGCTGCATTCCTTAAAGCTGTAACGTCCTGCAAAACCCTCGCTTGGCGCTTTTTCCTGGCTGATCTATGGTTTGGCTGCGGCCGGGGCTTTTTGCTCGTTGATCTGAAAAAACCAGCAAACGCTGGGTTTTTGTTCTTTTTTTCGAACGACCTATTGTCCTTTACCCCCTTTGCTCCTACGATCCGTTTGAGATTTCAAACGCTCTTTGACGGGGTGTGGATGCGCAGATGCTGAGAATAACGCACGATCACTGCGCCTCACCCGGTAGATGATTTCCCTGACGGCAGCCTTGCGAGGCGCCTTTCTACAATCATAATTTGCTCCGCGCAGGCCGCGGTGCTGTTAAGGAAAGCCGACATGCAGCTTAAAGATACCCAGTTGTTCCGCCAGCAAGCATTCATTGATGGCGCTTGGGTCGATGCGGACAACGGTCAGACGATCAAGGTCAACAACCCGGCCACCGGCGAAATCCTCGGTACCGTGCCGAAAATGGGCGCCGCCGAAACCCGCCGTGCCATCGAAGCCGCTGACAAAGCGCTGCCGGCCTGGCGTGCACTGACCGCCAAGGAGCGTGCAGGCAAGCTGCGTCGCTGGTTCGAACTGATGATCGAGAACCAGGACGACCTCGCGCGCCTGATGACCCTCGAGCAAGGCAAGCCGCTGGCCGAAGCCAAGGGCGAAATCGTTTACGCCGCTTCGTTCATCGAGTGGTTCGCCGAAGAAGCCAAGCGTATCTACGGCGACGTGATTCCGGGCCACCAGCCTGACAAGCGCCTGATCGTGATCAAGCAGCCGATCGGCGTGACCGCAGCGATCACCCCGTGGAACTTCCCGGCGGCGATGATCACCCGTAAAGCCGGCCCTGCGCTGGCTGCCGGTTGCACCATGGTGCTCAAGCCGGCGTCGCAAACCCCATTCTCCGCCTTCGCTCTGGCCGAACTGGCGCAACGCGCCGGCATCCCTAAAGGCGTGTTCAGTGTGGTCTCCGGCAGCGCCGGCGACATCGGCAGCGAGCTGACCAGCAACCCGATCGTGCGCAAGCTGTCCTTCACCGGCTCGACCGAAATCGGCCGTCAGCTGATGTCGGAATGCGCCAAGGACATCAAGAAAGTCTCGCTGGAACTGGGTGGCAACGCGCCGTTCATCGTGTTCGACGACGCGGACCTGGATAAGGCCGTCGAAGGCGCGATCATTTCCAAATACCGCAACAACGGCCAGACCTGCGTCTGCGCCAACCGTCTGTACATTCAGGATTCGGTCTACGACGCGTTCGCCGAGAAGCTGAAAGTGGCCGTCGCCAAGCTGAAGATCGGCAACGGTCTGGAAGAGGGCACCACCACGGGCCCGCTGATCGACGAGAAAGCCGTGGCCAAGGTGCAAGAGCACATCGCTGACGCCGTGGCCAAAGGCGCCACCGTGCTGGCCGGTGGCAAGCCGATGGAAGGCAACTTCTTCGAGCCGACCATCCTGACCAACGTGCCGAACGACGCGGCGGTGGCCAAGGAAGAAACCTTCGGCCCGCTGGCGCCGCTGTTCCGCTTCAAAGACGAAGCCGAAGTGATCGCGATGTCCAACGACACCGAGTTCGGTCTGGCGTCGTACTTCTACGCTCGTGACCTCGGTCGTGTGTTCCGCGTGGCGGAAGCGCTGGAATATGGCATGGTCGGCGTCAACACCGGGCTGATCTCCAACGAAGTCGCGCCGTTTGGCGGCATCAAGGCCTCGGGCCTGGGCCGTGAAGGCTCCAAGTACGGCATCGAAGATTACCTGGAAATCAAATACCTCTGCCTTGGCATCTAAGCCTCGGTAGAAGATCGCTGTAAACGCAAAGGGCACGAGAGCGCTGTCCCTTTGCGTCGTTTCAAACCGGAATTTTCTCTGCGGCCGGGAACGCCGTGGCAGTCGATCATCGCATGCTGCCACCGCCGATTCCTCCCGCTTAATCCTTGAACCACGCCGCCCGATGAGCGGTGAATGAGGACTGTAATGAGCAAGACTAACGCTGAACTGATGGCCCGTCGTACCGCAGCTGTTCCACGTGGTGTTGGCCAGATTCACCCGATCTTCGCTGAATCGGCGAAGAACGCTACCGTGACTGACGTTGAAGGTCGTGAATTCATCGACTTCGCCGGCGGCATCGCTGTGCTGAACACCGGCCACGTGCACCCGAAAATCATCGCCGCCGTGACCGAACAGCTGAACAAGCTGACCCACACCTGCTTCCAGGTGCTGGCCTACGAGCCGTACGTTGAGCTGTGCGAAAAGATCAACGCCAAGGTGCCAGGTGATTTCGCCAAGAAAACCCTGCTGGTGACCACCGGTTCCGAAGCCGTGGAAAACGCCGTGAAAATCGCCCGTGCCGCCACTGGCCGCGCTGGCGTGATCGCCTTCACCGGCGCTTACCACGGTCGCACCATGATGACCCTGGGCTTGACCGGTAAAGTCGTGCCTTACTCGGCCGGCATGGGCCTGATGCCAGGCGGCATCTTCCGCGCGCTGTACCCGAACGAACTGCACGGTGTGAGCATCGACGATTCGATCGCGTCCATCGAACGCATCTTCAAGAACGACGCCGAGCCGAAAGACATCGCCGCGATCATCATCGAGCCTGTGCAGGGTGAGGGTGGTTTCTACGTCGCGCCGAAAGAATTCATGAAGCGTCTGCGCGCCCTGTGCGACCAGCACGGCATCCTGCTGATCGCTGACGAAGTGCAGACTGGCGCTGGCCGTACCGGCACCTTCTTCGCCATGGAACAGATGGGCGTTGCCGCCGACCTGACCACCTTCGCCAAATCCATCGCTGGCGGCTTCCCGCTCGCCGGTGTCTGCGGCAAGGCCGAATACATGGACGCCATCGCTCCAGGCGGCCTCGGTGGCACCTACGCCGGTAGCCCGATCGCTTGCGCTGCGGCGCTGGCCGTGATGGAAGTGTTCGAAGAAGAGCAACTGCTGGATCGCTGCAAGGCTGTCGGCGAGCGTCTGGTAACCGGTCTGAAGGCCATCCAGGCCAAGTACCCGGTGATCGGTGAAGTGCGTGCGCTGGGCGCGATGATCGCGGTCGAGCTGTTCGAAAACGGCGACAGCCACAAGCCAAACCCGACCGCCGTTGCGGCTGTCGTGGCCAAGGCGCGCGACAAGGGCCTGATCCTGCTGTCCTGCGGCACCTACGGCAACGTGCTGCGCGTTCTCGTACCGCTGACCTCGCCGGACGAGCAACTGGACAAAGGTCTGGCGATCATCGAAGAGTGCTTCTCGGAGCTGTAAGCCCCGGAGCTGTGTGATCCGTTCGACAAAAAACCCGCTTCGGCGGGTTTTTTTACGCCCCTTGAAACACATCAGGCGCTTTTGCGCTGTATCGAAAGGCCAGCATTGGCTAAGGTTCAGGCATTGCAAGGGAGAGCGCGCATGACTGCCGTTGATTTACCCGCCGTACCCCGAGTGCTGATTGCCGAGGCTGACCCATGGTCTCGTGACCTGCTCAAACAAGTGCTGCTCAATGTGCGCTGCGATGCGCGACTGGATCTGTGTGCCGACGGCCAGCAAGCGCTGTCGTTGCTTAGCGAAGTGCCGTATGACCTGGCCATTGTCGATTGGGAGTTGCCGGGCATCGACGGTCTGAGCGTGCTGCGCAGCGTGCGCCAGCGCAAACGCAATCCGCCGCTGCCGTTCATTCTGATGAGCAGTCGTAACGACAGCGCCAGCGTGCGCGAAGCCATACCCTTGGCCCCGACGGCCTACCTGACCAAACCGTTGAACATGGAAAGCCTGACCGAGCGGCTGCAGGGTTTGCTGCTGAACGCGGGTGAAGAGGTGTTCTGCGAAGTGCCGACGCTGGCGCCGGGCATGACCTTGTCGGTGTTCCTCGAGCGACGCCGCGAGCAGGCCGATGGCGCACCCTTGATGACCGATGTGCAGGTGGCGGTGAAGCGCAGCCTCAATCCCAATGGCCTCGATCTGAAGCTGCTGGAAGAAGAGATCCGCACCGATCCGCAGATCACCGCCGTGCTGATCGCCGCCGCCAACAGTGCGGCGCAGCATCATGGTGTGGCGGTGCAGACCCTGGGGCAGGCGCTGCATCGCCTCGGCACCGGGCAGAGCATGAACCTGATCCTCGGCCTGGCGCTCAAACGCAGCGCCAGACTCAGTGACCCGTGCCTGGCGGATTACGCCGAGCGCTATTGGGGGCTGTCGCTGCACACGGCGGAATACGCCCGCACCCTGGCGCGCCTGCTCGATCTGGATCAGGAGCGCTGCTACTGCGCGGGCATGCTGCATCGTCTCGGTGACCTGGCGTTGCTGCGTTGTTTGCAGGAGTGGAAACAGGCCGGTGGCGAGCTGGATGAGTGGGAGGAAGTCGGTGACGCGCTGGCGGAGTTTGGCGCGGCCTACGGTTCGGCGCTGCGTACACGCTGGCGCCTGCCGCTGGAGCTGCGCGAGTTGATTGCGTCGGTCTATCAGCTCGGTGGCGGGGTCTATTCCCGGGAAGCGCTGGTGATGAACATGGCGGCGCAGATGGCCCGTCTGACCGAGCATGAGGGCGTTGAAGAGCTGGCGAAGAGTCGTACGGCGCGGCTGCTGAAGATCGGGCTGCCGGAACTGACGCGGATGCGCAAATAACCGGATTCACGAGAATCCCCCTGTAGGAGCTGCGGCACGCTGCGATCTTTTGATCTTGTCTTTTAAAACAAAATCAAAAGATCGCAGCGTGCCGCAGCCCCTACAGGGGAAGTGAATCGGACGATGGATTTCAGCTTGAGATAATCCGGTTCTTGCCCTGACGCTTGGCCTCATACATCGCCGCATCCGCCCGGGAGAACAGGCTGTCGAGGCCTTCGTCTTGATCCTTGAGGCTGGTCAATCCCTGGCTGACGGTGATGCCGAAAGTCTGGCCGTCGACATTGAAGCTCAACCGCTGAATCTCCTGCTGCAGCCGCTCGGCCACTTGCAGCGCCATGTCCGGTGCGCAACCGGGGAACACGGCGGCGAATTCTTCGCCGCCGATACGTCCGAACAAATCACCCCGGCGTAACGAGGCGCGCCCGCATTCGGCAATCCGTTGCAGCACGTTGTCACCCGCCGGGTGGCCGTAGCTGTCGTTGATCAGCTTGAAATCATCGATGTCCAGCAGCAGGAAGGCCAGTGGTGCACCTTGCAGGCGTGCCTCTTCGAACTCGCGGTTGGCGCATTCGAAGAAGTGTCGGCGGTTGCTGCTCTGGGTCAGTACGTCGGTGGTCGCCAGGCGATGCAGCTCGGTTTCCATGTGCTTCTTGTCGGTGATGTCTTCGGCGATGCCGACGATGATCACCGGTTGTCCGGGTTCGTCCTGACGGTTGATGAAGCACTTGTCGCTGAGCCAGCGGACCTGACCGTCGGCGGCGATGATCCGATACTCGCGGTCTTCCACCGCGCCCTTGTGCAGCACTTCGGCAAGGCTGCGTTCGGCATAGTCGAGGTCGTCGGGGTAGATGCTGTCGCGCCACTGGTTGTAGTCGGCCAGCAACAGGCCTGCGGAGCGACCGAAAATCCGCTCGTAGGCAGGGCTGACATACAGCACCTGACGGGTTTCCCAATTGAACGCCCAGAGCACCGCGTTGACGCTCACCAGCAATGAACTGAACAGTTGTTCGCGCTCGCTCAGCCGGGCGACTTCGCCTTGAGCGTGCATCAGCGCCATCAGGGTTTGCGCGGCCTCGGGCCACTGCGCAAGGGATGAGTCTTTTTGATTGTTGTTGACCATCGGCACATTTCTCAAATGGTGTGCCGCAATTTCGACAACGGCCACAGTACAGCCCGCCGGGGTGGCGAAGTGTCTTTGAGATAGGGCTTTCGGTGCTAAGTTCCGCGCTTTTGTAGAGAGGGAGCCTGCTCCCGCCGGGCGGTAGAGATGACGCGTTTCAGCAATGAGAACGCGTCGACAAATTTGCGGTAGCTGCGCTACCGATCGGGGATGAATCCCCTCGCCACAGGGGATTCGTTCATGGCGGTCAGGCTGCGGCGGGGCGCAGCGAGTAGGTTTTCAGCTGGTCGGCGAATTCACGCAGGGACTGGATGCCGCTGGCTTCAGCCTCGTGCACCCATTCCTTGATGGCGGCGAGCATGTCGTGGCCATTGGCGCTGGTCTTGACCCAGATCTGTTGCAGGGCCAGGCGTTTTTCGTAAATGACCTTCAGCGCCTGGCTGTGCTCGAGCATGTTCTGGATGCGCAAGTGATGACGGTCTTCCAGCAGGCTGGTTTCCCGCGACAGCAGGCGCTTGGCCCGATGGAATTGATGACGTACCGAATGATCGACCTTGTCCAGCTCCTGCTTGACCAGCGGGCCGATCACCAATTTGCGGTACTGGGCCATGATCTGGAAGCGGTTGTTGAGGATCGCCATGGCGGTATCCATGTCCAGATGGCCCTTGCCTTCGACGCGGTGGGCAATCGGTGCCACACGCTGCACCTTGGCCAGACCGAAGAAGCTGAAGACCTTGATCCACGCCCAGCCGAGGTCGAACTCCCACTTCTTCACCGACAGCTTGGCCGAGTTGGGGTAGGTGTGATGGTTGTTGTGCAGTTCTTCGCCGCCGATCAGGATGCCCCACGGCACGAGATTGGTCGCCGCGTCGCGGCATTCGAAGTTGCGGTAGCCGATGGCGTGCCCCAGACCGTTGACCACGCCGGCAGCCCAGACCGGGATCCACATCATCTGGATCGCCCAGATGGTGATGCCGATGGTGCCGAACAGCAGCAGGTCGATGACGCCCATGATCGCCACGCCCAGCAACGGGTAGCGGCTGTAGAGGTTGCGTTCGATCCAGTCTTCGGGGCAGTTCTTGCCGTAGATGCGCAGGGTCTCCGGGTTCTCGGCTTCGGCGCGATACAGCTCGGCGCCTTTGCGCAGCACGGTGGACAGACCCTTGATGACCGGGCTGTGCGGGTCATCTTCGGTTTCACATTTGGCGTGGTGTTTGCGGTGGATGGCAGTCCACTCGCGGGTGTTCTGCGCCGTGGTCAGCCACAGCCAGAAACGGAAAAAGTGTTTCAGGCCGGCATTCAGCTCGAGCGAGCGATGGGCCGAGTAACGGTGCAGATAGACCGTGACGGCGACAATTGTCACGTGGGTCATCAGCAGGGTGACCGCGACCAGAGACCAGGCCGACAAGCCAAGAAAACCTTCGTACCACATAGGCTATAGGGCCCTCGATAAAGATAAAAACAGCCGTTGCATTATCACCAAGCACACAGATAAAACCAGTCGCCCTTTCAGATAAGAGTCGCTGGATGTTTCTTGACCTATAATTCCAACCTTTTTTGTAGGGACATGGACAGCCGAATGCCTGCCACTTACCGCGATGCCTTGCGTGCAGCGCTGCTCTACCTGTTGCTTGCTGTGGTCTGGCTGCAGGGAACTGGTTACTTATTGAACAGTTTCTTTGATGAGTCTGTCGATCTGCAGCGATGGCAACTGATCAACGGTTACGTCTGGGCTGCCGTCAGCGCTGGCCTGATTTTCCTGGCACGGGCCAGATTGTGCGAATTTCTCGGCATTGGTGCGCGGCTACGCGAGCGTCAGTCTGACCGTGAACGCTTGCGTCAGGCGGCAGCGGTGTTCGATTGCACCCGCGAAGGGGTGCTGGTCACCAATCATCAGGGCCTGATCGTGCACGTCAACCGTGCGTTCATGGAAATCACCGGCTACCAGTACGACGAAGTTCTCGGCCATCAGCCAAGCCTGTTCAAGTCCGGCCACCATCCGCCGGGCTTTTACCAGGCGATGTTCGCCACGCTGGAGAGCGAGGGCGAATGGAGCGGGGAGATCTGGAACCGACGCAAGAGCGGCGAGATTTATCCACAGTGGCAGACCATCCGCGTGATTCACGATGATCAGGGCCGCCTCAGTCACTACGTGGCGGTATTTTCCGACATCAGTGCGATCAAGGACTCCGAACACGAACTCAAGCACCTTGCCCACCACGACCCGCTGACCGACCTGCCCAATCGCCTGTTGTTCAGCGACCGCGCCGAGCAGGCGCTGGCCTCGGCGCAGATCCACAAGCGTGGCTGCGCCCTGCTGATGATCGATCTGGATCACTTCAAAATGATCAACGACAGCCTCGGGCACAACGTCGGCGATCGCCTGCTCAAAGCAGTATCGGCGCGCCTGCAGGAATTGTTCGGTCCCGGGATCACTCTGGCGCGGCTCGGCGGTGACGAATTCGCGGTGCTGGCGGAGAGTTGTCCACAACTGGTTCAGGCGGCGGCGCTGGCCCAACGCATTCTCGATGCGCTGAAGGAACCGTTCGGCATCGAGCGGCATCAGCTGTTCATCAACGCCAGTATCGGTATCAGCCTGTTCCCCAGCGACGCACTGAGTGCCGATCAATTGCTGCGCAACGCCGACGCCGCGCTGTTCAAGGCCAAGAGCAGCGGGCGCAATGGTTACGCGTTGTACACCGAAGAGCTGACCGCGCATGCGCAACAACGGGTTGAAATCGCCTTCGAGCTACGCCGCGCGCTGGAGCAGCAGGAGCTGCGGGTCTATTACCAACCGGTTCACGATTTGCGCAGCAGTCGCCTGATCGGCGTCGAAGCGCTGGTGCGCTGGCAGCATCCGCAGCGGGGGCTGGTGTCGCCGGCGGAATTCATTCCGATTGCCGAACGCACCGGGCTGATCGCCGAAATCGACGCCTGGGTGATGCGTCAGGCGTGTTTGCAGATGTGCCAGTGGCAGCAGGCCGGGATTGCGTTGTCGTTTGTTGCGGTGAACGTGTCGTCGCGCTTGTTTGCCCGGCGTGAGCTGTATCAGCAGGTGGCGCAGGTGCTGCACGAGACCGGGCTGGATCCGGCGTATCTGGAGCTGGAGGTCACCGAAAGCGCGGTGATGGATGACCCGGAAGTGGCGCTGGAGCAGATGCATCGCTTGCGTGAATTGGGCATTCGCCTGGCCATCGATGACTTTGGCACCGGGTACTCGTCGTTGTTGCGGCTCAAGCGCTTGCCGGTGCAGAAGCTCAAGATCGATCAGGGTTTTGTCGCCGGTCTGCCGTGGGACGAGGATGACGCAGCCATCGTTCGGGTGATCGTCGCCCTGGCACGCAGCATGGGCATGCAGGTGCATGCCGAAGGCATTGAGCAGGCCGAGCAGGCGGCATTTCTGCTGGAGCAGGAATGCGATCTGGGGCAAGGCTACTGGTTTGGGCGGCCGGTGCCGGCGGGGGAGATTGATTGGACCAAAGCACCTGTTATCGGTTAGCAGTCCTGTTATGGCTGACACAAAACCTGTGGTGAGGGGATTCATCCTCAATGGGTCGCGCAGCGGCCCTAAAAAACAGGGACTGCTACGCAGTCCATCGGGGATGAATCCCCTCACCACAAGGTTTCATACAGGCTTCAAACTCGTTGAACACTGCGCAAACCCTTGCCCCGTCAGATAATGTTTTCTAGTTATATAAACATTCTTAAATAGTCTTTTTAAGAATATCTGCGCCTCTCTTATATTGCTCCCACGCCGAACGCAGTGCCGCCCACTGCCAGGCATATCCCATTCAAAGGAGCAGCACCATGAGCGCATCCCTTCGCAGCGTTGACGGTCAGGACGAAACCACCATCTTGCGTGAAATCCAGAGCGCCCTGCGCGATCTGCGATTTGGCGCGGTGGAGATCACTGTGCACAACGCTCAGGTCGTGCAGATCGAACGCAAAGAGAAATTCCGTTTGCAGCAGCCGGGTAACAAGCCGAGCTGATTTGAAGATCAAAAGATCGCAGCCTGCGGCAGCTCCCACAGGGGGCTTCGTGTAGGAGCTGCCGCAGGCGGCGATCTTTGAACCGGCACCACGATTTCCGAAATACATAAGAAAAAGCCACCACCAAGAATTCCAGGAGCTTTCACCATGTCGTCGATTCGCCGTTACGCTTTGGCCGCCCTGGCCAGTGCTGTGTTTGCCGGTTCCGCGGTTGCCAAGGATTACGAGCTGCTCAACGTGTCGTATGACCCGACGCGCGAGCTGTACCAGGACTACAACGCCGAATTCATCAACTTCTGGAAAAAGGAACACGCTGGCGACAACGTGAAAATCCAGCAGTCCCACGGCGGTTCGGGCAAGCAGGGCCGGGCGGTGATCGACGGTCTGCGCGCCGACGTGGTGACCTTGGCGCTGGCCGGCGACATCGACGAAATTGCCAAGCTCGGCAAGACCCTGCCGGCCGACTGGCAGAAGCGTCTGCCGGACGCCAGCACCCCGTACACCTCGACCATCGTGTTCCTGGTGCGCAAGGGCAACCCGAAAGGCATCAAGGACTGGGGCGACCTGGTCAAGAACGACGTCTCGGTGATCACCCCGAACCCGAAAACCTCCGGCGGTGCGCGCTGGAACTTCCTCGCCGCGTGGGCCTATGGCCTGAAAGCCAACGGCGGCAGCGAAGAAAAAGCCAAAGAGTACGTGCAGACCCTGTTCAAGCACGTTCCCGTGCTGGACACCGGCGCCCGTGGTTCGACCATCACCTTCGTCAACAATGGTCAGGGTGACGTGTTGCTGGCCTGGGAAAACGAAGCGTTTCTGGCGTTGAAAGAAGACGGCGGCGCTGACAAGTTCGACATCGTTGTGCCGTCGTTGTCGATCCTTGCCGAACCACCGGTGGCGGTGGTCGACAAGAACGCCGAGAAGAAGGGCAACGAGCAGATCGCCGAAGCCTACTTGAAGTACCTGTACAGCCCGGTCGGTCAGGAGATCGCCGCGAAGAACTTCTACCGCCCGCGTGACAAGGACGTGGCGGCGAAGTACGCCCAGCAGTTCCCGAAACTGGAACTGGTGACCATCGACAAGGACTTCGGCGGCTGGAAATCCGCACAACCGAAGTTTTTCAACGACGGTGGCGTGTTCGACCAGATCTATCAGGCGCAGTAATCTGCTCCACAATGAGCCTGAAGTTTAGGCACTTGAGATGTGGGAGTGAGCTTTTGTGGTGAGGGGATTCATCCCCGATGGGTTGCGCAGCAGCCCCAATGCCGACCTTTGCGGTGAATCAAATCTACCGCGAACTCTGGTTTTGCGACTGCTTCGCAGTCGGTCGGGGATAAATCCCCTCACCACAGGGCTTGCTCCCACATTGATGCGTTCAGCGGAATGCTTTTTAACCAAGGACTTTTATGTCGCGTCGTATCTCCCCCGTCATACCCGGCTTCGGGCTGACGCTGGGTTACACCTTGGTGTACCTCAGCCTGATTGTGCTTATCCCGCTGGCGGCGATGTTCGTCCACGCCGCCCAACTCACCTGGGATCAGTTCTGGACGATCATCACCGCGCCACGTGTGCTGGCAGCGTTGAAGCTGAGCTTCGGCACCGCGCTGTGTGCGGCGGTCATCAACGGCATCATCGGTACGTTGCTGGCCTGGGTGCTGGTGCGCTACACCTTCCCCGGGCGCAAGGTGATCGACGCGATGATCGACCTGCCGTTCGCCCTGCCGACGGCGGTGGCCGGTATCGCCCTGACCGCGCTGTACACCCCGACCGGTCTGGTCGGCCAGTTTGCCGCCGACCTCGGTTTCAAGATCGCCTACACCCCGCTGGGTATTACCCTCGCGCTGACTTTCGTCACCCTGCCGTTCGTGGTGCGCACGGTGCAGCCGGTGCTGGCTGACATTCCCCGTGAAGTCGAAGAGGCTGCTGCCTGCCTCGGTGCCAAACCTTTGCAGGTGTTTCGCCATATCCTCTTGCCAGCGCTGTTGCCCGCGTGGCTGACCGGTTTTGCCCTGGCGTTCGCCCGCGGTGTCGGTGAGTACGGCTCGGTGATTTTCATCGCCGGCAACATGCCGATGAAAACCGAAATCCTGCCGCTGCTGATCATGGTCAAGCTTGACCAATACGATTACACCGGCGCCACTTCCATCGGCGTGCTGATGCTGGTGGTTTCCTTCGTCCTGTTGCTGCTGATCAACCTGTTGCAGCGGCGCATCGAAACCCCGTAAGGAGGCGCGAACCATGTCCCAATCGTCTATTGCGGCCGCGTCCTCGGCCAACGCTGCCCGCCGTGGCAGCGCTACTTCACGCAGAATCCTGATCGGTCTCGGCTGGCTGATCTTTTTCCTGTTTCTGGTACTGCCGCTGTTCATCGTGGTGTCGCAAGGTCTGAAGAATGGCCTCGGCGCATTCTTCACGGCGATCTTTGAACCGGACGCCCTGTCGGCGCTGAAACTCACGGTGATCGCCGTGCTGATTTCGGTGCCGCTGAACCTGGTGTTCGGGGTCAGCGCCGCATGGTGCGTGAGCAAATATTCGTTCCGCGGCAAGAGCATGCTGGTGACGCTGATCGACCTGCCGTTCTCGGTGTCGCCGGTGATCGCCGGTCTGGTCTACGTGCTGATGTTCGGCGCTCAGGGCCTGTTCGGGCCTTGGCTGCAGGATCATGACATCCAGATCGTGTTCGCCCTGCCGGGCATCGTGCTGGCGACGATCTTCGTCACCGTGCCGTTCGTGGCCCGCGAGCTGATTCCGCTGATGCAGGAACAAGGCACGCAGGAAGAGGAAGCCGCGCGCCTGCTCGGCGCTAATGGCTGGCAGATGTTCTGGCATGTCACCGTCCCCAACATCAAGTGGGGTCTGATCTATGGCGTGGTGCTGTGTACCGCGCGGGCCATGGGTGAGTTCGGTGCGGTGTCGGTGGTTTCCGGGCACATTCGCGGGGTGACCAACACCTTGCCTCTGCACGTCGAGATCCTCTACAACGAATACAACCACGTGGCCGCGTTCGCCGTGGCGAGCCTGTTGCTGATCCTGGCGCTCTTCATCCTGCTGCTCAAGCAGTGGAGCGAAAACCGTATCAACCGCCTGCGCGCCAGCGCCGCGGAGGAATAATTCATGTCGATCGAAGTGCGTAACGTCAGCAAGAATTTCAATGCGTTCAAGGCGCTGGACAACATCAGCCTGGACATCCACAGCGGTGAACTGGTGGCGCTGCTCGGCCCGTCCGGCTGCGGCAAGACCACGCTGCTGCGGATCATCGCCGGCCTGGAAACCCCGGATCAGGGCAACATCGTGTTTCACGGCGAAGACGTCTCCGGTCACGACGTACGTGATCGCAACGTTGGTTTCGTGTTCCAGCACTACGCCTTGTTCCGCCATATGACGGTGTTCGACAACGTCGCGTTCGGCCTGCGCATGAAACCGAAAAACCAGCGCCCGAGCGAAAGCCAGATCGCGACCAAGGTCCACGAGCTGCTGAACATGGTGCAACTGGACTGGTTGTCGGATCGCTACCCGGAACAACTGTCCGGTGGTCAGCGTCAGCGTATCGCCCTCGCGCGCGCGTTGGCGGTTGAACCGAAGGTGCTGCTGCTCGACGAGCCGTTCGGTGCCCTTGACGCCAAGGTGCGTAAAGAGCTGCGCCGCTGGCTCGCGCGGCTGCACGAAGACATCAACCTGACCTCGGTGTTCGTGACCCACGACCAGGAAGAAGCGATGGAAGTCGCCGACCGCATCGTGGTGATGAACAAGGGCGTGATCGAGCAGATCGGCTCACCGGGCGACGTCTACGAAAACCCGGCCAGCGATTTCGTTTATCACTTCCTCGGCGACTCGAACCGCTTGCTGCTCAGCGACGACAACCACGTGCTGTTCCGTCCGCATGAAGTGTCGTTGTCCAGACATGAGCTGGAAGATCACCATGCCGCTGAAGTGCGTGATATTCGCCCATTGGGCGCGACCACGCGGGTGACGTTGAAGGTGGAAGGGCAGACCGATCTGATCGAGGCCGAAGTGGTGAAGGATCACGACAGCCTGATCGGACTGGCCAAGGGTGAAACGCTGTTCTTCAAGCCGAAGGTCTGGCAGAAAGTCGCCAGCCTCTAAAATCAAAAGATCGCAGCCTGCGGCAGCTCCTACATTGGAATGCGTTTCTCCTGTAGGAGCTGCCGCAGGCTGCGATCTTTTAAAGCGGCCTAAGCCGCCGCATTGCGATTCGGATTGACCCGCACCACCCCCGCCCGCGACTCGATCTGCTCTTTCAACTCGTGGCGCATCCCCAGCAGGAACGCCAGTTCGGCCACCACAAACAGCGGCCCGACAATCAACCCGCTCACGTCATCGACAAACGCCGGTTTGCGCCCCTCATAGTGGTGCCCGACAAACTGGATCACCCAGCCAATCACAAACATCGCCAGCCCGCTGCTCAGCCAGATCATGGTGCTCTGCTGCGCCAGCGCATGCCCGGCCCAGACCGACAGGCCCATCAACAGGCTCATCAGCACGCCGAGTTTCACTTCCAGGCGCAGGTAAAACCACGCCGAGGCCAGCGCCAGCAGCACCGCCGGAGAGATCCACACGCCGCCCAGCGACCACTCTGGTCGCGACAACAACACCGCCACCGCCACCACGATCAGCGGAATGCCGATAAAGTGGCTGGCGATGTTGCGCGGGTCGCGATGGTAGGCGGCGTATTGACTGAGATGGTCGACGAGGCTTTTCATTGTTGTTCCTCCTGTAGGGTGCGTGCAGCATGCCTCGGGTTCGGCGTTCGCTCTGTCAGGCAGGCGACAATTGGGAGTGATCATGGATAAGCGTTCACAGCTGCTGACCGGGCAATGGTTCAGTCATCTGCCAGCGTCCTTTCAGGATAGTCTGCTGGCGGCGGCCCGGGAGCGGCGGCTGGCGGCGGGGCAACGCCTGTTCCAGCGCGGTGATCCGCCCTGCGGGTTGTACGCGGTGCTCGACGGCGCGATCCGGATCGGGGCGGTGAGCGAGCAGGGCAAGGAGGCGTTGCTGAGCCTGGTGGAGGCGCCGCACTGGTTCGGCGAAATCTGCCTGTTCGACGGCCAGCCACGCACTCATGATGCGTATGCGGTCGGGTCGTGCACCCTGCTGAATATCCCGCAGGCCACGCTGCTGAAAATCCTCGACGAACAGCCGGTGTACTGGCGCCATCTGGCATTGCTGATGAGCCACAAATTGCGCCTGACCTTTATCAATCTCGAACAATTGAGCCTGCTGCCGGCTCCGGCACGCCTGGCCCATCGCTTGCTGATGATCGCCGAGGGCTACGGTGAAATCGATGCGCCACGCCGGGTCCTGCAACTGCCGCAGGAGCAGCTGGCGTCGATGCTGTCGCTGTCACGGCAGACCACCAACCAGATCCTCAAGGATCTGCAGGCGCAGGGGATTATCGGGCTGGGGTATGGCGAGATCGAGATTCTCGATGCCGAGCGATTGCGGGCTCTCGCCACACTCTAAAATTTCACACCGATCCATTGCTGGAGTGGGCCTCTGTGGTGAGGGGATTTATCCCCGATGGGGGGCGCAGCCGCCCCCAACCTGTGATGAAGTCCGGCGACTGCTACGCAGTCGATCGGGGATAAATCCCCTCACCACAAGGCTCATTCCTACAGGGGAAACATGTGTGGCTTACGAACCGCGATAGGTCGAGAAACCGTAAGGGCTGAGCAGCAACGGGATGTGGTAGTGCTGGTCAGTCTGCTTCACTTGGAAAATCACCGGAATCTCCGGGAAAAACGTCTCACGCTTGTTCTTCTCGAAATACTCGCCGGTCTTGAATACCACCCGGTATTCGCCCGCCTCGAAAGGCTGTTTGGCCGGGAACAGTTCCGCGATGCGCCCCTGTTCGTTGGTGGTGCCTTGGGCCAGTGGCTGCCAGTTCTGGCCGACGTGTTTTTCCAGGGTCACGTTGACGCCCGGCGAGGGCAGGCCGTTTTCCAGGTTGAGCACGTGCACGCTCAGCGGGTTGCCGGCGGCCAGCGCCAGGCTGGAGAGGGCGCTCAGGCCGAGTGCGGCGAAGGTCATGCGCAGGGTAGTCATGGTCAGTCTCCTTATTGGGAACGGGTGAGGGTCAGGCCGGCCTTTTCGGCGGCCTTGATTGCACAGTTTTCGTCTTGCTCGCCGCCGCCGGATCCGGCCACGCCCATGGCGCCGACCAGTTCATCAGCGGCGAATAGCGGAATGCCGCCGCCGAGCAACAGCAGCTCATCGAGGGTGTTGAGGTTGGCGGTCTCCGGATTGCTGCGTGCGCGCTCGGCGAACAGCCGGGTCGGGATTTTCGTCGACAGTGCGGTGTAGGCTTTGCGCTGGCTGGCAGCGGTGTTGTGCGGGCCGATGCCGTCGCCGCGCAGGGTCACCAGCAAGTTGCCGCCACGGTCGAGTACCGACACCGTGGCGGTGCAATTGCTCAACGCGGTGTCGGCCAGCAGGCGTGCGGTTTTCAGATCGAGGTCAGCGTGGCGTGGCAGCTCGGCGCTGGCGAAAGCGCTGGCGCTGAGGCCAAGGGCAAGGCTGGCTGCAAGGTATTTGACGGTCATGAACAGGCTCCGAAAGCGAAGGACATCACCTTAGCCGCCGCTCTTCGTCAGAACCCCGTCAGTTGGATTACAAGTTTGTAATGGGCAACGCCGCCGAAGGCGCCTAGCCTGTGTGCCTGATCAATTGAGGTGTGCCATGCGTTTGCTGGTCGTAGAAGATGAAGCCAAAACCGCGAATTTCCTGGCCAAGGGCCTGGGCGAATCGGGTTTTGCCGTGGACGTGGCGCTCAATGGTCTCGATGGGCGCTATTTCATCGAGCAGCAGGAATATGACCTGATCATCCTCGACGTGATGCTGCCGGGCCTCAATGGCTGGCAGCTGCTGCAACTGATTCGCCAGCGCGGCGCCACCCCGGTGTTGTTCCTGACCGCCAAGGACGCCATCGAAGACCGCGTGCGCGGCCTCGAACTGGGCGCCGATGATTACCTGCTCAAACCCTTCGCTTTCGCCGAATTGCTCGCGCGGGTGCGCACGTTGCTGCGGCGCGGGCCGCTGCGCGAGGCCGAGTCCTACAGCATCGCCGACCTGGAAATCGACGTGCTACGGCGTCGGGTCAGTCGCGGCGGTCAGCGCATTGCCCTGACCAACAAGGAATTTGCCTTGCTGCAATTGCTCGCCAGCCGTCAGGGCGAAGTGCTGTCGCGCACGCTGATCGCCTCGCAGGTGTGGAACCTGAATTTCGACAGCGACACCAACATGGTCGAAGTCGCGGTGCGCCGCCTGCGGGCGAAAGTCGATGACCCATACATGCCGAAACTGATCCACACCGTGCGCGGGGTCGGCTATCAGCTGGAGGCGCCCGACGATGCGGTCTAGGTCGATCGCCTGGCGTCTGGCGCTGGCGTTCGCCGTGGTTTGCGCGTTGGTGTTGAGTGCGATCGGTGTGTTTCTGTACCGCTCGCTCGACTCGGAGATCGCCTATCGGGATGATCTGGCGTTGCTTGGCCGCCTGGAGCAGGTGCGCGCCTTGCTCGCCGACAGCGACAGCCTCGGCGCCTTGCAGGCGCGGCCACGGCTGTACCAGAACATGCTCGGTAACCTCGACAGCCTGCTGCTGGTACGGCGCGCCGATGGCTCGAACGTGATTGCGATCAACCCGCGTCAGCGCGAGCTACCGCCATTGAACGCAATCGCGCGCGAGCAAACGCCGCAGCGTCGCGACGTGCTGACCTGGCAGGCGCCGGACGGCGCCGAGCTGGCGCTGTTGTCCGGTGACGCCCAAGGGCCGAACGGCGAACCGCTGACGGTGATCGCCGGCAAGGTGCTCACTGAGCGTGAGCAGATGCTCGCCAGTTATCGCCTGCGCCTGTACCTGGCCGTCGGGCTGGGCGCGTTGCTGGCGTTCGCGCTGGGCCTGGTGCTGCTGCGCCGTGGTCTGCAACCGTTGCGCCAGTTGAGCGCGGCGGTGCGCGGCATTGATCTGCGCAGCCTCGACCAGCGACTGCCCGCCAGCGGCACCCCCGCCGAACTGCTCGAACCGGTGCAGGCGCTCAACGGCATGCTGGCGCGGCTGGACGATAGCGTGCAGCGGCTGTCGCAGTTTTCTGCCGATCTGGCGCACGAGATCCGCACCCCGCTGCACACCTTGCTCGCCAGCAACGGCCAGGCGCTGAATCACCCGCGCAGCACGGCGGAGTATCAGGAGTTGCTGGCGTCGAACATGGAAGAGTTCGAACGCCTCAAACGCATGGCCGAGAACCTGATGTTCCTTGCCCGCGCCGAACAGGCGGAGCGCGCGCTCGACTTGCAAACCCTGGATCTGCACAGCGTCGGCAGCGAGCTGTGCGATTACTTCGAAGCCTTGGCCGATGATCGCCGGTTGCGCCTGGAAAACCGGCTGCACGGCGAACTGTTAGCCGATCAGCAACTGCTGCAACGTGCCCTCGGTAATCTGCTGGCCAACGCGGTGCGCCACGCCGATGAAGGCACACTGATCAGCCTGCGCCGCCACGATGAGCCGGGCGTGTGCTGGTTACAGGTACACAACCACGGCCCGGTGATCGCGCCAGAACATCTGGGCAAACTGTTCGACCGCTTCTATCGCGTCGACCCTTCACGGGCGCAGCCCGGGGATTCCGGTGGGCTGGGGCTGGCGATTGTGCAGTCGATCATGCTGTTGCATGGCGGGCAAGTCAGGGTCAGCAGTGATGCGAGTGGCACAGTGTTTGAGTTGGGTTTTGAGGCGATCTGACTGACGCTTTCGCGGGCAAGCCCGCTCCCACAGGTTTATCGGGTGTACATGAGTTTTGGGTACGACACGGACACTGTGGGAGCGGGCTTGCTCGCGAAGAGGCCAGCAGGTTCAGCACACATTCCGGATCAATCAGCGCAACTGATCGCGAAACTGCCCCGGCGTCATCCCGGTCCAGCGTTTGAACGCGCGGCTGAAGCTGCTGGTGTCGGCAAACCCCAGCAGGTAACTGACTTCACTCAACGAACACTGCGGATCGCGCAGGTGCAGCAGCGCGAGGTTTTCGCGGCTCTCGTTGAGCAGCGTGTCGAAGCGACAGCCCTCATCCGCCAGATGCCGTTGCAGGCTGCGCAAGCTCAGGTGCAAGGCCTGGGCGATGCGTTCGGCGCTAGGTTCGCCTTCAGGCAGTTGCTCTTCGATAGCGTCGCGCACCTTGCGCTCCCAGGTCAGCGGTTGGAGCTGGGCCAGGGTGCGCTTGAGCACCGCTTCGTTGTGTTCGGCCAGTTCCGGGTTGGCGTCGTCGAGGTGGCTGTCGAAGTCGGTGAGGGCAAACTCCAGGCGATCTTCGGCGCAGGAGAAATGCACCGGGGCGCGGAACACCTTGTGCCACTGATGCGCATCGGACGGTTCCGGGCGGCGCAGGTACACCGCCAGCGGCGCGTAATCGCGACCCAGGCGATTGCGGCAGGTGCGCACGTAGATCGCGGCAAACGCGTCGATGGCTTCGAAGGCCGGCGCCGGATTGCCTGACGGAATTTTCAGACGAAACAGATAGCGGTCATCGCTGCGGCTCAGCTCCAGTTCCAGTGCATCGCTGACCACCGGGTGATAACGCACGATGCGCTCGAATACCTCACGCAGGCTGCCGCTGGCCACCAGCGCGTAACCCAGCGCATGGAACGTGGTCGGGCTGACGAACCGCGACACTCGCAGGCCGATCGCCGGATCGCCGCTGAACTGTACTGCCAGTTGCCACAGGCGCGTGGTGCCGGACAACGGATAACGCGCGTTCGGGTCGTCCATCAACTGCGGATCGAGTCCGGCCTGTTGGCACAGGCCGAGACTGTCCAGCCCCAGCGCATCGAGTTGCTTGCGCAAGGCACGGGTCCAGCTGGCGAGAGAGGTGGGTTCCTTCATGCTGATTGGCGCTTCCGGTCAACAGGTTGGCGTTCACGGCTACCATCAATAAAGCTTTCGCAAGGCAGGATGCGAACATCAATAACCAGAGGATGGAAGCATGGACCGTACTTCTGCAAGTCCCCAGCGACACAATGCTGCCCAGCGATCAGCGCATATTCGCGAAGTGGTGCTGGCCAAGGGCGTCGAGTTGCGTCAGCGCTACCCGATTTTGCAGCACCAGGACGCCCTCGGCGCGGGGATTCTGGCCTTTGCTCTGGGCGGGATGATCGGTTCGGCGACGCTGTACATCACTGGCCACATGGCGTGGTGGGTGTGTCTGCTGCTGAATGCGTTTTTCGCCTCCTTGACCCATGAGCTGGAACACGACCTGATCCACAGCATGTATTTCCGCAAACAACGGCTGCCGCACAACCTGATGATGGGCCTGGTGTGGCTGGCGCGGCCGAGCACGATCAATCCGTGGATCCGTCGTCATCTGCACCTCAATCACCATAAGGTTTCCGGCACCGAAACCGACATGGAAGAACGCGCGATCACCAACGGCGAGCCTTGGGGTTTTGCGCGGTTACTGATGGTCGGTGACAACGTGATGTCGGCGTTCATCCGCATGCTGCGGGCCAAGACCTGGGCGCACAAATTCAGCATCATCAAACGTACCCTGAAGGTTTACGCGCCGCTGGCGCTGGTGCATTGGGGCGCGTGGTACGTGTTCCTCGGCTTCCATGCGGCGAATGGCATCGCCTACCTCATGGGTTCGCCGATTGAATGGTCGGCGACCACGCTGTCGGTGATGCAGGTGATCGATATCGCGGCAGTGGTGATCATCGGTCCGAACGTGCTGCGCACCTTTTGCCTGCACTTCATCAGCTCGAACATGCATTACTACGGCGACATCGAGGCGGGCAACGTGCTGCAGCAATGCCAGGTGCTGAACCCGTGGTGGTTGTGGCCGTTGCAGGCGTTCTGCTTCAACTTCGGCAGCAGCCACGGGATTCATCATTTTGTGGTGAAGGAACCGTTTTACATCCGGCAGCTGACCGTGCCGGTGGCGCATAAGGTGATGCGTGATATGGGGGTGCGATTCAATGATTTCGGCACGTTCGGGCGGGCGAACCGGTTTGTTCGCAGGGATGAGTTGGTGCCGGAAGAGGTGCGCACTGCCCGGGCTTGATAGCTGAGTTTGAGGGCCTCATCGCTGGCAAGCCAGCTCCCACAGGTTTCAGTGTCATTCAAAGGATTTGTGAACGACATTGAACCTTGTGGGAGCTGGCTTGCCAGCGATAGCGGTGGTTCTGGCAGTATCAATCCGGCTGAAACGGCGAAGCACTCAGAATCACCCCGGTCTCCTCCACATATTTCTGCCAATGCCCGATCAAGCTGTTGAGCTTGTCCGGCTGACTCGACGCCAGATCATGAATCTCACCCGGATCGCTGCTCAGGTCATACAGCTGCCAGGTCGCCGGCCCCACCGGCCCGGGGATCCACACGGCTTTCCACGACCCTTGGCGAATCGCCCGCCGGCCAAACAACTCCCAACCAGTCACGGTGTGTTCGTCATGCACCTGGGCCGTCTCGCCAGACAAAAAGCCCAGCCATGATTTGCCGCGCAGCGGCGCCACCGGTTTGCCGTGCCATTGCTTGCCCGGATGGCGCACGCCGGCCAGATCGAGAATCGTCGGAGTGATGTCCATCACCGTGCCAAAGCCGTGGCTGATCTGCCCTTTGATCGGCAGTTGCGGATAGTGCAGCAGCGCCGGTACGCGAATCCCGCCTTCGGTGGTGAACGCCTTGAACAGCCGTGACGGTGCGGTCGCCACCTGCGCCCAGCTCGGCCCGTACCAGACGTAGGAATTGGCGCGGCCGATGTTGTCGAGGCTGTTGTCGTAATGCTGATTGAGGTAGGTCAGCAGTTCCGGGCCGAACTTGGGAAACGCCTCCAGCAGTGCGCCCTCGGCTCCGTTGTCGGACATGAACAGGATGAAGGTGTTATCGAGTTGGCCCTGCTGGCGCAGGTAATCGACCACCCGGCCGATGTTCCAGTCCATGCGCTCGACCATGGCCGCGTAGACCTCCATGGCCCGCGCGGAAATCTGCCGTTGCTCATCACTCAGCGCGTCCCATTGCGCATTCAGTTGAATCAGCGGATGCGGCTCGACATCCGGCTCGATCAGGCCCAGCGCCTTGAGTTTTTCCAGGCGCTCCAGACGCAAGACTTCGGGACCGGCGTCGTAGCGACCACGGTATTTTTCGACGGTGTCGGCCGGTGCCTGCAACGGCCAGTGCGGTGCGGAGAAGGGCAGATAAGCGAAGAATGGCCGGCTCTGATCGCGCTCCTTGAGATACTGCAGCAGCTTGTCGCCGAAGGCGTCCGACGAGTAGAAATCCTTGGGCAGCTCATCGATAAAGGTGTCGTCTTCGATGTACAGCGCCGGAGTCGATTTCAGCAGGCCAGGGGTGTGTTCATCGTAGGTCGGCTCGAAACCATAGTGGTTGGCCGCACCCGGCAGCAACGAAAACGAACGCTCGAAACCGCGGGCCTGCGGAGCCAGTTCAGCAGTCAGGCCGAGGTGCCATTTGCCGCTCATCAAGGTTTGATAACCGGCCTCGCGCAGCAGCTCGGGCAGGGCCACAACGCGGTCGTTGAGGTAGCCTTCGTAACCTGGTTTGCCGATCAGCTCCGGGGTCAGCGCTTCGGCCATGGTGCCGATGCCGGCGATGTGGTGATCGGTGCCGGTCAGCAGCATCGAGCGGGTTGGCGAGCAGGTCGGTGCGGTGTGGAAATCGGTCAGGCGCAGGCCGTTGTTGGCCAGGGCATCGAGATTCGGCGTGGCGATTTCGCCACCGAAGGCGCCGATGTCGGAAAAGCCGAGATCGTCGGCCAGAATCACCAGAAAGTTGGGGCGTTGCGGCATCGAAAAGCTCCTCTCAGCAGGCAATGAACGACAGCGGCAGATCGCGGATCTGGACCGGCAGGCTCGGTTGGTAATGGTCGTCACTGGTCAGTTCGTGCAGCAGCTCTTCACGCAACTGATGGAAGTCGAAGCTGCTGCGCTGACGCGGGTGCGGCAGGGCGATGTCGACCACTTGCTTGATCCGTCCCGGACGCGGCTCCATCACCACCACGCGATCGGCGAGAAAGATCGCTTCTTCGACGTCGTGGGTGACGAGGATCGTGGTGATTTTTGCCCGGTCACGAATCGCCAGCAGCTCGTCCTGCATTTGCTGACGGGTCAACGCATCGAGCGCGCCGAAGGGTTCGTCGAGCAGCAGAATCCGTGGGCTGGCGACCAGTCCACGGGCAATCGCCACGCGCTGTGCCATGCCGCCGGAGAGCTGGTGCGGATAGGCGCGGGTGAAATCGCGCAGGCCGACCAGATCGATGAAATCGTTGATGCGCTGCTGCTTTTCGGCGGTGCTCAGCGGCTCGTTGACCAGGCCCAGACCGATGTTGTCGGCCACCGTCAGCCACGGGAACAGCCGGTGTTCCTGAAACACGATGCCGCGCTCGCCGCCGATGCCGCTGACGGCTTTGCCATCGACACTGATCTGCCCGCGAAACTGCGTATCCAGACCCACCAGCAAACGCAGCAAGGTGGATTTGCCGCAACCGCTGGAGCCGACGATGGCGACGAATTCGCCCTCGGCGATGTCGAGGTTGAATTCGCGAATCGCCTCCAGTTCGAAACCGTCGACATCGAAGGATTTACCTACGTGGGTGAAGCTGACAATCGGTGCGTTCATGCGTGTCTCCAGCGAGTAGCGCGAATTTCCAGGCGTTGGCCGACGAGGTTGAGCAGGGCGCCGGTGAGGCCGACCAGCAGCATCCCGGCCATGATCAGGTCCATGCGCAGC
This sequence comes from Pseudomonas sp. MWU318, assembly GCF_016756945.1. Classification (NCBI taxonomy): domain Bacteria; kingdom Pseudomonadati; phylum Pseudomonadota; class Gammaproteobacteria; order Pseudomonadales; family Pseudomonadaceae; genus Pseudomonas; species Pseudomonas sp. MWU318. The sequence continues at coordinate 133,351 of NZ_JAESJL010000011.1, read as the reverse complement.
AGTTGTTGGGCGCCGATCATCTGGCTGCCGATGCCGCCGTTGGACGGCATGAAATATTCGGCGCCGATGGTGCCGAGCCAGGCGTAGATCAGACTCAGACGCAGCCCGGCGAAAATCCCTGGCGCCGCCCCCGGCAGCACTAGACGGCGCAGGCGCTGACCGAGGCTCATGCGCAGCACCTGCGCGGCTTCGTTGAGTTGTGGCGAGAGGTTGGCGACGCTGCGTTGGGTGGCGATGAACAGCGGGAAAAACGCGGCGAGGGCGACGAACACCCACTTCGCCAACTCACCCAATCCGAACCACGCGGTAAGCAGCGGCACCCAGGCAAAAATCGCGATCTGGCGAATGGCGGCGAGAGTCGGGCCGAGCAGACGTTCGCTGGTACGTGAAAGCCCCAGCAGCAAGCCGAGGGCGAAACCAAGTCCACCGCCCAGCAACAAACCGCCAAGGGTGCGACCGAGGCTCAACGCCATGCCGCTGATCAGCGTGCCGTCGAGCAGACCGTTTTGTGTTGTTTCCAGCACCGCCAGCGGGCTGACCAGAATGTTCGCATCAACCCACTGCTGATCGCTCGCCACTTGCCACAAGCCGATCAGGCTCAGGGGCAACAGCCACGGTTGCAGCCTCTGCCAGCCTTGGTAGTGCGGGCCACGACGGATTTCTGCGGTCGCCGGGTGTGGCCAGTGCACCAGTTTGCGGTCGAGAAAACCAATGCCGCGATCCATCGCCACGCCCAGCACACCGATGACCACGATGCACACGAACACGATGTCGAGCATGAACAGTTGCCGTGCCCAGACCATCAGGTAACCGATGCCTTCGCTGGACGCCAATAGCTCCACCGCCAGCAATGAAGTCCAACCAGCAGCCAGGGCCAGACGCACGCCAGCCATGAACGCCGGCAGTGCAGCGGGCAGCACCAGGCGCCGGATCAGCAAGTACGACGGCAGGCGCAGTACGGCGGCGGCTTCGCGCAGTTTCGGCTGCGCATCACGAACACCGACCAGGGTGTGCAGGGTCACCGGCACCACGATGGCCTTGATCAGCACCACCAGTTTCAGCACTTCGCCGATGCCGAAAAACACCATGAACAGCGGAATCCACGCCAGCGTTGGCACCTGTGCCAGACCGGCGAACGTCGGGAAGACCAGGCGTTCGAGACGCCTACTGAATCCCAGCGCGGCACCCAACAGCGCACCGGCGCAGATCCCTGCCAGCAAGCCCCAGAGCAAGCGTTGCAGACTGATCCACAAATGACCCCACAACTCGCCTTGGGACAGCTCGATGGCGCTGTTCCACACCAGCGATGGCGCCGGCAGGATCTGCTCGCTCATCCATTGATTGCGTGCGGCCAGCCACCACAGGGCGAACAGGCTGATCGGCAGCAACCATGGCAAAAGGCGTTGGTTGAGGCTTGGCCACACCCGTCGACTTTTCAGGGGCGGCGCGGGTAGCGGCAGGCTGAGCAGGGAATCACGGGCCATGGGTGACCTCCGTTGTCGGGTTGGATCGGGAGCAAGATCAAAAGATCGCAGCCTTCGGCAGCTCTTACAGGAGGACGCGTCCGTGAGTTCGCCCCTGTAGGAGCTGCCGAAGGCTGCAATCTCCAGTGGTATTAGCTATAAACAAATTGTTATAAGCGATATCTAAAATATTGAATTTGGAGATAAGCAGCGCCATTTAAGGCTTCCAGCGCATCGCGCATCCAATGCATTCTAAGAATATTTTCGATGCTGTTAATGCATACGCCGCTGCAGCCCGCGTTGTTGCTTGCTTAGCGTTAATGGCTATAAAAATGTGCATTTATAGTATTTAAGCGAAGGTCACGCTTCGGCCTACTTTCGGCTCCTCAACGCCCGTCGTGATCAAGGAGCCGTACCCATGAATCTTCCCTTCAAACGAGTCTTCAGTCTGTTTGCCATTCCGGCACTTGCGGGCCTGCTGGCGTTTAACGCGCAGGCTGACGAACTCAAGGAAATCAGGATCGCCGTGCCTGACCTGAGCGCCGGCACCCAGCACAGCGGCGGCGGTGTGGTAGACGTGCTGCGTGATCAGCAGATCTTCGAAAAAGCCTTCGCCGATCAGGGCATCAAGATTCAGTGGAGCTTCTTCAAAGGCGCCGGGCCGGTGATCAACGAGGCGTTTGCCAACGGTCAGGTCGATCTGGCATATCTGGGCGACCTTGCGGCGATCATCGGCAAATCCAATGGCCTCGACACGCGGCTACTCAGCGCCAGTGCGCGTGGGGTGAAGCAATATCTGGGCGTGGTGCCGGGCTCGGGGATCAAGACCCTGCAGGATCTGAAAGGCAAGCGCGTGGCGATCTTCCGTGGCACGGCCACGCAGTTGTCGTTTGATGCGGCGTTGGCCAGTCAGGGCTTGAGCGAGAAGGATCTGAAAGTGATCAATCTCGACTTCAGCGGGGCGGTCGCGGCCTTGGCGGCGAAACAGATCGACGCGTCATGGGGCAGCTCAGGGCTGACGGCACTGCAAGCCAAGGGGCTGGCGGAATTGCCGCTGAACACCAAGGATCTGGGTGGTGCCGGTAGTGTGCAATCGGTGCTGGTCGGCACCGGCAAGTTTGTCGACGGGCACCCGGAGGTCGTGGCCAAACTGCTCAAGGCGCAGCAGCAGGCCGTGGATTGGCTGACTCAGGACAGCAACAAGGCTGCCTACGTGCAGTTGGTGTCGGGTCTGGCAAGTTATCCACCGGTGATCCTGACCCAGGACCTGCAGGATCAGAAACTCAGCGATGTGTTCCCATCGACGCTGGACCCGGTGTTCCTCGGCAAATTGCAGGACTCGGTGGATCTGGCGGCGCAGCAGAAGCTGATTCGCAAGCCGTTCAAGGTCAGCGATTGGGTGGCACCTGAACTGGCAGCGGCCAAGCTTTAAAAGCAAAAGATCGCAGCCTTCGGCAGCGCCTGCAGGGGAATTCGTTCTCCTGCAGGCGCTGCCGAAGGCTGCGATCCTTTGATCTTCAAACCGCGACGCTGATCGCCTGTTTATCCACCGCCACCAATGTCTCGATCATCGCTCTTGCTGCCGGCGACAAGCGAAATCCTGTGCGACTGACAATCCCGCAGCGCGCGTTCATGCTCTCCAGATTCTGCGGCAGATTGCGCCAGTGCAGCAGCGCCAGTGAACCCTGGACAATGTCCTCGTAAAACGCCTCTTCCGTACCGATGCCGATGGCATTCGATTGCAGCACCACTTTCACCAGCGCCGGGAAGTGCTCGGTCTCGATGGTCGGGGAAAAATCGATCCGGCCGCTGAGGTTCGCCAGCAGTTTGCGAATCCCCGGCGGAATCAGCGTGGTCGCCAGCGGGTAGTCGAACATGTCGTTGGTCGACAGGCTTTCCTTGGCCAGCAGCGGATGCCCGGGTCGGCAGAAAAACACCCCGCGCTTGGGCGTCAGGGCCTGGGTCTGGAAGTTCGGGTCGGCTTCGAAATGACGGATGTCGGCGATGAAGAATTCGATCTCTTCGCGGCTCAGTGCGCGGCTGAGTTTTTCCCAGTTATCCACCTGAAAACAGGTGCGCACTTTCGGGTGCGCGTTGATGAATTGCGCCACCGCATCCGGCACCAGTTTCACCGCCGGGGCCGGGCCGCAACCGAAGTGCAGTTCACCAGCGTCGAGCTTGGTCATTTGCGTCACTTCCGCGCTGAGGAGCGCCGCGCCTTGCACCAGGGTCAGGGCGTGTTGCAGCACTACCTGACCTTCGGGCGTCGGGCGCAGGTCCTTGTTGCCGCGATCCACCAGCACGCAGCCGAATTCCTGCTCCAGCCCTTGAATGCTGCGGCTGAACGCCGGTTGAGTGATGCCCATGGCGTCCGCCGCACGGACAAAACTGCGGTGTTCGTTGAGGGCGATGAAGTAACGCAACTGGCGAAGATCCATATGCTTTTCCGGCATCCTAAAAATAGCTCGAAGGCATTTGCGACGAGGGCTGCTTGAGGTTTTAAATGCAAGCTCTTATTCCGTCAACGAAGCATTTGAATATCTATTAGATGCAAATGGAATATAGATAGAGCGATGTTTCGCTGCCGTCCAACCGCAAGCAGTCGATGAGGGTCTACCCATGAGCAATGCCGCACTCGCTGTAAAACCCGCTGTCCATGCGCTGGAAATCCATCCGGTGGCCGGCCGTATCGGCGCCGAGATCCGTGGTGTGCACCTGTCCGGAGAACTGGACGCCGCCACCGTCGAAGCCATTCAGCAGGCGCTGATCCAGTACAAGGTGGTGTTCTTTCGCGAGCAGACCCAGCTCGACGATCAGCGCCAGGAAGCTTTCGCTCATCTGCTCGGCGAGCCGGTGGCGCATCCAACCGTACCGGTGCGTGAGGGCACGCGGTATCTGCTGGAACTGGACGGCGCTGAGGGCCAGCGCGCCAATTCCTGGCACACCGACGTGACCTTCGTCGACGCCTACCCGAAAGCCTCGATCCTGCGCTCGGTGGTGGCCCCGGCGTTCGGTGGCGACACCCTGTGGGCCAACACCGCGACCGCGTACAACGAACTGCCGAGCGAGCTGCGCGAGCTGGCGGACAAACTGGTCGCCGTGCACAGCAACGAATACGACTACGCCGGGGCCAAGCCAGACGTGTCGGCGGAGAAGTTGGAACGCTATCGCAAGATCTTCACCTCGACCGTCTACGAGACCGAGCATCCGGTGGTGCGTGTGCATCCGATCAGCGGCGAGAAAAGTTTGTTGCTGGGGCACTTCGTCAAACGCATCAAGGGTTATTCGCAAGCCGATTCGGCACATTTGTTTGGCCTGTTGCAGAGCCATGTGATCCGTCAGGAAAACACCGTGCGCTGGCGCTGGAAGGCGGGTGATGTGGCGATCTGGGATAACCGTTCGACTCAGCATTATGCGATTGATGATTACGGCACTCAGGATCGCATCGTGCGCCGGGTGACACTCAAGGGTGAAGTGCCGGTGGGGGCTTCGGGGCAGCGTAGTCAAACCATCAAAGGTGCCGAGCTGGTCGGCGTCTGATCGGCCGGTACCTGTAGGAGCTGTCGAGTGAAACGAGGCTGCGATCTTTTGATTTTAAAGATCAGGATCAAAAGATCGCAGCGTGCCGCAGCTCCTACCGGAATCACCAGACGCCAATCTGCACGACCTTCTCGGTCTCCGGCTCGCCATAGCGAAACCGCTGCCCGCGCAAATCAATTTCCTGATGACTGATCGTGGTCCGCCGCTTCAACCCGCGAACCCACTCGAACAGATACCCCGCATGCTCTTCGCGCACCGCCGCGTACGCCGGATCCTCACCCAGATCGCGCAACTCCTGCGGATCATTCAGCAGATCAAACAACTGCGGCCGGAAGCCGTCGTACGCCAGGTATTTCCAGCGCTCGCTGCGCACCATGGTCATGCGGCAGCGGTCGATCGGCTGGCCAAGTCGCTCGCGTGCCGGGGCCTGAAAGGCGTAGTCGTATTCGCTGATGGCGTAGCGGCGCCAGTCGGGATTTTCCCCGTGCAGCAGCGGGATCAGCGAGCGTCCTTCCAGCCGATGCTCGGCCTTCGGCAAGCCCAGTGCCTGCAGAAATGTCGGCAATGCGTCGATGGTTTCCGCTAGCCGCTCATCCACCGTGCCCCGGGTGATGTCCGCCGCCGCGCGCGGGTCGCGCACGATCAATGGCACGCCCACCGCTTGCTCCAGCAGAAACTCCTTCTCACCCAGCCAATGGTCGCCGAGAAAGTCGCCGTGATCGCTGGTGAACACGATCAAGGTGTCATCCCAACGACCGTTGCTCTGCAGAAAATCGAATAGCCGCCCGAGTTGGTCATCCACCTGCTTGATCAGACCCATGTAGGTGGGGATTACATTCAATCGTACTGAGTCACGGGAGAAGTTGAGGCTTTCCTCGTGCTGGCGAAACGCCGTGTATACGGGGTGTTTGCTGGCTTCGGAGGGCGTCGCGCGGACCGCTTTGAGAATCGATTTCGTACTGTACAAAGCGTGGTACGGTGCCGGTACGATATAAGGCCAGTGCGGTTTGATGTAGGAAAGGTGTAAACACCAGGATTTCTCGCCTTGCTCGGTGATGAAGTCGATGGCTCGATTTGTAGTGTAGACAGTCTCTGAAAACTGCTCGGGAATTCGCGCTGGCAAGTGCGCATGACGCATCTGCCAGCCGCTGAGGATTTCGCCATTCTCGCCTTCGGCGGCGTTGGCCCAGTCGTGCCAGGGGTTGCGCCCGGCGAAGCCCTGCTCGCGAAGGTAATAGGTGTAGGGCGCGGATTCGCGTTTGTCGTCGAACAGCGGGTCGTCGGGGAAGATTCCGTCGTGGCGGAAGTACGGCTCGAAACCGACCTCGTTGAGCACTTCGGCCTGCGCGCTGTCCGGGTTGATCGCCAGACGCTGCAGGGCGTCGACATTTGCCGTGGCGTGGGTCTTGCCGACCAGCGCGGTGCGGATGCCGTGGGGGCGCAGGTAATCACCGATCGTCAGTTCTTCCAGCGGCAACGGCACGGCGTTCCACGCGACCTGATGGCTGCTGACGTAGCGTCCGGTGTAGGCGGACATTCGCGACGGGCCGCAAATCGTGCCCTGGGTGTAGGCGCGGCTGAAGCGCACGCCGGCGGCGGCCAGGCGATCGATGTTCGGCGTGTGCAGATGCGGATGACCGTAACAGGACAGGTAATCGCGGCGCAGCTGATCGCACATGATGTACAGCACGTTGCGCACGGGGTTTTGCGGGTTGGACATGAGATTCACCGGTCAGAAAGACAGGCGAGGGTTGTCGCTTTCGACGGGGGTGTTCGGCAAGTGCATTTGGGGAATGGGTTTTATGCAGTGGATGCATCGGTGCCTGTGGTGACGCCATCGCTGGCAAGCCAGCTCCCACAGGATGTGCGCCAAGCACAAATGATGTGAACACCCGGACCTTGTGGGAGCTGGCTTGCCAGCGATAGCGGTAGCTCAGACAGCTAAATTTTCGAGCGAACAAACTTCCTCATCCACCGCATCAATCACCTTGATCTGCTCAATCATCGCCTCCGCAAGCGGCGACAACCGATACCCCGCACGGCTGACAATCCCGTAGCGCGTGTACAACTCCTCCAGATCATCCGCCAGGCCGTCGATCCGCAAACACACCAGCTCACCCTTGGCCTGATGCAGCGCATCGGAATACGCGCCAACAATGCCGATGGCATCCGAACGCAGCACCACGCTGAGCAGGCTCGAGCTGTTTTCGCATTCCACATTCGGCGTGAAATCCGGGCGGCCGCTGAGGTCGACGATGACCTTGCGCAAGTTCGGCGGACGAATGCTCACCGCCAGTGGATAGCTCATCAATTGCTCGGCCGTGACCCGTTCAAGAGCGGCCAGCGGATGCCCGGCACGGCAACAGAAATGCCATTTGCGCGGCCGCAAGCGATACGTCAGGTAATCCGGATCGGCTTCGAAGTGCCGGGTGTCGGCGACGAAGAACTCGAACTCCTCGCTGAGCAGGCGTTTGCTCAGGCTCTGCCAGTCATCGACCTGAAATTGCACCCGCGCTTTCGGATAGCGGCCGATGAATGCGCCGATTGCGCGCGGGATCAATCCGGCCGCCGGCGCCGGGCCGCAACCGAAGCGCAACTCGCCCGCCTCCAGACCATTGAACTGACTGATCTCGTTGGCCATCTGCTGCGCGCCGCTGACCAGTCGCCGTGCATGTTCGAGCAGCACCTGACCCTGCTTGGTCGGCGGCAGATCCTTGCGCCCGCGATCGACCAACTGACAGCCGACGCTGTGTTCCAGCGCCTGAATGCTGCGGCTGAACGCCGACTGCGACAGGTTCACCGCCTGCGCGCCGGCGACGAAGCTGCGTTGTTCGGCGAGGGCGATGAAGTGTCGAAGTTGGCGCAAGTCGATATGCATTTTTCACATAAAAAATATCCGGGAAATGCATTGGATATGCATTAGGTCGACTCCTTATAAAGGCAATCTCTTATGCAGTAAATATTTGTAAATCCATAAATAAATAACTGAAAAGAATATGCAGCGCTGAAGATGTCTGTGTGTTTTTTGACCAGGAGCCGCGCCATGAGTCCGTTGAACCATGCGTCACCCTTAACGCCACGAAGGCTCAAACGCCTGCCTCTGGCCCTGTTGCTGGCGGGGAGTGCCAGCTGGACTCACAGCTACGCCGCCGACGCCGAAACCCCGCCGCCAGCTCCCGCGGGCAAACCCGCGGCCAACAGCTCGCAGCTGGAAACCGTGACCGTCACCACCCGCCGTCGCGAGGAAAGTTCGCAAGATGTGCCGACGCCGATGAGCGTGGTCAGCGGCCAGACCCTGGAAACCCAGCGGGTCTACCGGATTCAGGATTTGCAGCAACTGGTGCCGAGCGTCAACGTCGCCTACATGCACGCGCGCCAATCCAGCGTGTCGATTCGCGGCCTGGGCAACAACCCGGCCAGCGACGGTCTCGAAGGCAGCGTAGGTCTGTACATCGATAACGTGTATCTGGGCCGTCCGGGGATGGCGGTGTTCGACCTGATGGACATCGAACAGCTCGAAGTTCTGCGCGGGCCACAGGGCACACTATTCGGCAAGAACACCACCGCCGGGGTGATCAACATCAGCACCCGCGCACCGACGTTCACCCCTGAACGCAGCATCGAAACCTCGTTCGGCGAGGACGGTTATTTCCAGACCAAGGGCACCATTTCCGGGCCGATCAACGATGAACTGGCCGGACGTTTTTCGGCCTATCGCACCCGCAGCGATGGCGACATCAAGAACGAATACAACGGTCATGAGCTGAACGGTGGCTCGCGCGATGGCTTCCGCGCGCAGTTGCTGTTCAAGCCCAACGAAGATTTCAATCTGCGCTGGATCGGCGATTACAACGAAGAGGACTCCAGCGCCGGCACCCGCGTGCTGTACAACACCGGGCCGACCATCAATGGCGTCAACCTCTATCAATCGCGGGCCAATGCGGCCGGTGCGACGCTGGTCAACGGCTCGCACCGCAAGGTCAATCTGGACAACGACCAGCACGTCACCGTGCATCAGGGTGGCACGTCGGTGGAGGCCAACTGGACGCTGCCGAGCGATTTCACCCTGACCTCGATCAGTTCGTATCGCTTCTGGAATTTCACCCCGGCCAACGACGACGGTCTCAACGTTGCGGCGACCTACAACGCCGGGGTTTCGGTCGAAGACAAACAGTACTCGCAGGAATTTCGTCTGGCCTCGCCCAAGGGCGAGTTCTTCGATTACGTGGTGGGCGCGTACTACTTCGGCTCGGATCTGGACAACAAATCCTTCGCCTATTACGGCCCGCAGGCCGACATCTGGAACGGCACGCCACGCGGTGCGCTGGCCAACGTCGGCAGCGTCGGCAACGGCCACATCAAGACCGACAGCTTCGCCCTGTTCGCCCAAGGCACATGGCACCTCACTGAGCGCCTGGACTTCACCGCCGGGGTGCGCGGCACCTATGAAGAGAAGAACGCCTGGGTCACTCGCGATGCGCCGGTCGGTGGCGCCACTGTCACCGGCGCAGCGGCCACGGCACGCCGCGGACGCACTGGTGCCTACGATTCCGGCGATCTCAATCAGTACAGCTCAAGCCCCTCCGGGTTGCTCAACCTCAGCTATCGCATTACCGATGATCTGCTCGGCTACGCCACGCTGTCTCACGGTGAAAAGTCCGGCGGGGTGAACCTCGCGGTGGGTTCGGCGCCAACCGCTGGCGCCGACTCGCTGCTGATCGGCACCGAGCGCGCCAACAACGCCGAACTCGGTTTCAAAAGCACCCTGTGGGATCGGCGTCTGCAACTCAACGCCAACGTTTTCTGGACTCAGGTCAATGCTTACCAGACCAACGCCTACGACGACGTCAACCGCGTGCAATACCTGACTAACGCCGGTTCCGTGCGCTCGCGCGGCGTCGAATTCGAAAGCACGGTGATCCCGTTGCGCGGCCTGACCCTGAACTTCAACGGTTCGTACAACGACGTCAGCTACCTCTCGTACAAAGATGCGCCGTGCCCACCGGAAGTCAGCCAGGCACCGGGCGCGCCGGCCTCTTGCGATCTCAGCGGGCACCAGGTGGTCGGCGCTTCCAAATGGATCGGCAACGCCAACGGCGAATACAAATGGAATCTGGCCAACGGCTTCGAACCCTACGTCACCGCCAGCTACGCGTTCCGCTCGAAAGCGGTGGGTACGGTCGAGGATTCCGACTACGGGCAGATCCCGAGTTATGCGGTGGTCAACCTGTCCACCGGTCTGCGCGGCGATTTCAATCAGGGCCAGTGGGACGTTTCGCTGTGGCTGAAAAACGCCTTCGACAAGACCTATTACACGACCCTGTGGACCGGCGGCAACGGCGGTTATGAAGGCCTGCTCGGTACGCCGCGCACCCTCGGCGTTACCGGTCGCTACGACTTCTGATCTGTCATTCAAGGAGCTGCATCATGTTGCCAGGCAAAACCGCTTTAGCGCTGTTGTTATCCGGCGCAGTGTCAAGCAGCGGGGCGTTCGCCGCCCCCAGCGTGTACCCGACCGGCGTCACCCGTTACGACCCGGACAAGGCGTTCAATCAGTACGTGATTTTCAGTGGAGCCGACAAGCAGACGCACCTGATCGACATGAACGGCAACGAGGTGAAAACCTGGCCGCAGGCGGGTTTCCCATCGGCGATCATCGACCCGCAACTGGTTGGCGGCGAGCGCGGGCATGTGCTGTTGCAACTGAGTGACAAGGATCCGGGCAAGCTTGGTTCCGCCGGCAACGGCCTGGGCAACCAGAGCGTTGGCGAACTGGACTGGAACGGCAAAGTTGTCTGGCAGTGGGGCGACAAGGCCCCCGGTGGCGCGGCGCAACAACACCATGATCAGCGACGCCTGAGCAACGGCAACACCGTGGTGCTGGCGAACAAGGTGCATAAGGTCAAAGGCTTCAAAGTGCCCGCGGTGATCGACGATGCGATCTATGAAGTCAGCCCCGACGGGCAGGTGAAATGGCAGTGGCTGGCCTCGGAACACCTCAACGAATTCGGCTTCACCCCGGAGCAACTGAAGCTGGTGCGCGCCAGTGACAACCCGGATTACCTGCACATCAACAACCTGAGCGTGGTCGGGTCGAACAAGTGGTTCGATGCCGGCGACAAACGCTTCAATCCGGACAACCTGTTGCTCGATTCGCGCAACGCCAACTTCATCGCAATCATCGACAAACACAGCGGCAAAGTGGTCTGGCGCCTCGGCCCGAACCTGCCGCTGATCAACCCGAAAACCGCACAGAAACTGCCGCGTCCGGTGGATCAATTTGTCGGCCAGCACGACGCGCACATCATCCCGGCTGGACTGCCCGGCGCGGGCAACCTGCTGGTGTTCGACAACCAGGGTTCGGCGGGGTACCCGAACGTCACCCTCGGGCTGATTTCCGGCTCGCGAGTGCTGGAAATCGACCCGCAGAAAAATGAAATTGTCTGGCAGTACAGCGCGGCGAATTCGAAGCAGCCGGGGTGGGCGTTCTATAGCTCGTTCATCAGCAGCGCGCGACGTTTGCCCAACGGCAATACGCTGATCGACGAAGGCATGAACGGGCGGTTTTTCCAGGTCACGGCCAGCGGCGAAAATGTCTGGGAATACGTCAGCCCGTTTCTGGGCAAGGCGCCGGGCAGTGACGCGATCAGCAACTGGGTCTATCGCGCGTTGCCTGTGAGTTACGACTGGGTGCCGGCGGGCACGCCGCGTTCGGAAACAGCCGTCATTGCCCCAGCATCGGCGGCGCAGCAGACCAGCGCAAGTCGTTAGTTGAAATGGAATTAATGCTCGAGTGAATCGCGATAAGTTATGTGCGAGATGAATAGTGCTTATTGCAATTTCGTTGAAAAGTCGCGTGGACAATAAGTGAATGGCCAACCATCCTGAGTGTCGTGAGTTTCCAGGAGGGAACTTGCTCTCATCGGAAGACACTTATCCAACGATAAAGGAAATCACGTTATGTCGAGCATTAATGGAACTTATGTAAACGCTAACGCTGGCGCCAAACTGACGATTACCGATGGCAACGATTCCAACGGCACCTTCAGCGGCAAGTTCAGTCAGAACGGCGTGAACTACGACATCGCTTACGGGCATTACCATTTCCAGAACAGCACCGGGCAGCCTACGATCATCACCTTCGCGGCTCTGAATGACGGCACCGGTTATCAATCCTGGACGCTGTTCTCGCCGGATCACAACTACTCAAAAGTTCGTGCGGTGGGTTCGCGAACCAACTTTGATGGTGATGTTGTTGGCCTGGCTGGAGAGTTTGTTAAACAGTAATTTTGTGTAATAAAAAAGCCGTCATGCTATTGAGCCTGGCGGCTTTTTTCTTACATGAAATAAGTCATTTTCATGTTGGTTGTGTTTCCTGTGGATGACAGCGTTTGCTGGCGTCTGATTCTAAGCTCGAGGTGAACTCAATCATTCGAGCAGGACGCTTAGATGCAAAACGCGCTTTATTCCAACACCCTCGATGGGCCCTCTCTCACCATTGTCGATTCCGATGACCGCACCGGGGTCTTCGGCGGCACGTTGCATCACCAAGGCATCAACTACGGCATCGTCAGTGGCCGTTACGCCAGCCTCAACGGCTACCAGCCGCCTACCGTGGTAACGCTGATTGCCAATAACCAGGACCACGGTTATTTCGCCCTGACCCTGTTCTCGCCAAGTCGCGGCACTCATGAACTGCAGGGGCACTGCGTGCGCGTTACCTATGACGGCGTGGTCAGCAGCCTGCCGGGCGACTTCGTTCGCCATGCATGAGGCGCAGCCAGCGCCAGGTTTCTTCTCAAACATCAAGCAAGGATGCTGCACATGTCCACGATCAACGGCGTTTATCGTCATGAACCCTCAGATACATCCTTGACCCTGACCGAGGGCGATGACCGCACCGGCAGTTTCACCGGCACATTGTCCGTGTCCGGCACCGATTACCCGATCGCATTTGGCAATTTTCATTTCAGGCATGGCTTTTCAACAGGCCCGGTCGCCATCTCTTTCAATACGCTGACGGCCGATGGCACGGCGCAAGCCTGGGTGATGTTCTCGCCCGATCAGGCCTACACACGCTTGCGGGCAATGGGCAGCGCGGCGGACATGATGGGCAACACCGGGTTGAATGGCCTGGAATTCATCCGGCAAAACCGCTGAAGAAGCGCGAAATGAGCGGGTTTCGCATGCCTTCGCCGAATATTTTTCATGCTTGAAAAGCATTGTAAATTCAGCCCTCGGCGCCAGGCCTTGCAGGCCGTGGCTTCGCGACAATCTGCGAAAACTGATATTCGTAAAAAATCTAAACACATCGATAAAAGTTACTTTCGGAGATAAGCGATTGCTCCAATGATTCACCCAACGACTGGTCGCCCGGGGGATGTTTGCGGCGACCGGTCGGGTACTTCGCAAAGAGACCGCAGGGAGTGAATCAATGGGCAATGTCCAGACCGCCGCCAGCGCACAGGAATTGCTGTGGCGTCAGACGCCGAGTGGCGAATTGGTCGATCTCGGCCGGCCGCATCGTGTGCCGCTGGGGCAGTTGCGTTTGCAGCGTGCGCCCAAGGGCATTCTGAGCCGCCGTGAAACCATTCTGCTCGGCGTGCTGGCGCTGCTGGTGCACGGTGCGGTGATCTACTGGATCAACCAGCATCCGACGCCAGCGTTGCCGATCGTGCCGCCGGAAATTCCGCCGATGACCATCGAGTTTTCGCGGCCGGCGCCACCCGCGCCACCAGTGGTCGAACCGCCGCCACCGGCACCGGTCGTTGAGCCACCGCCGCCGGTTGAAGACGAGTTGGCGGTGAAGCCTCCGCCGCCCAAACCGATTCCCAAGCCCAAGCCGAAACCAGTGGCCAAACCGGTGCCGAAACCGGCACCCAAAGCAGTCGAACAGCCTCCGGCGCCGCCGCAACCGGCCACTCCAGTCGCCGCCCCGGCACCGCCCGCGCCACCGGCTCCCGCGCCAGTGACACCGGCCTCGGCCAACGCGGCGTACCTGAAGAACCCGGCGCCGGAATATCCGTCGCTGGCCCAGCGTCGCGGTTGGGAAGGCACCGTGATGCTAAGGGTGCACGTGTTGGCCAATGGCAAACCGGGCGAGATCCAGATTCAGAAAAGCAGTGGTCGGCAACAGCTCGATGATGCGGCACTCAATGCCGTCAAACAGTGGAGCTTCGTGCCGGCCAAGCAGGGTGATGTCGCCCAGGACGGCTGGGTCAGCGTGCCCATCGATTTCAAGATTCATTAAACCGAAACCTATTCGCGCTAAATGTTTACACGAGGGAATACATCATGACGTTACTGGCCTCTCCACTGGAATCCATCGAAAGCGCGGTGATCTGGCTGCTGGTGGTTTTTTCCGTTGCCACTTGGGGACTGGCGCTGCTCAAGGCTGTGCAGTTCGGTCGTCTGAAGGCGCAGGATCGCAAGTTTCATAAACGTTTCTGGGCGGCGTCGAGTCTGGATTCCGCCGCTGAGTTGAGCGAAACCCAGCCTGGTGCTGCGGCACGAGTCGCTCAGGCCGGTTACGCGGCGATTCAGGTGGGTGAGGCGCCGCAGGCCAATGACCTGAGCCAGGCGATCAACCATCAGGATCGATTGGAGCGTGCCCTGCGTCAGCAGATCGTCCGTGAACGGCGTTCGCTGGAAACCGGTCTGGCAGTGGTCGCAAGTATTGGCAGCACCTCGCCGTTCATTGGTCTGTTCGGCACGGTGTGGGGAATCATGGAGGCGTTGAAAGGCATCAGCGCGGCAGGCTCGGCGAGCCTGGAAACGGTCGCCGGTCCAATCGGTGCGGCACTGGTTGCCACCGGTGTGGGGATCGCCGTCGCGGTACCGGCGGTGCTGGTTTACAACTACTTTTTGCGTCGTCTGAAACTGACGGCGGCGGACCTGGACGACTTCGCCCACGACTTCTACAGCCTGGCGCAGAAGAGTTCGTTCCGCGTGCTGATCCACCCGACTGCGAATAAGGTCGCGGCACCGGGCAATGCGACAAAAGTGAAGGAGGCGTCCTGACATGGCCTTCTCCACACAAGACAGCGACGAGGTGCTGAGCGAGATCAACGTGACACCGCTGGTGGACGTGATGCTGGTGCTGCTGGTGGTGTTTATCGTCACCGCGCCGCTGCTGACCAATGCGATCCCGATCAACCTGCCGAAGACCGAGGCGGTAGCGCCGGTCGAGCAGAAGGATCCGCTGGTGGTGAGCATCGACGGTGCCGGCAAACTGTTTATCAACAAGGATGAAATCCAGCCGGACTTGCTGGAATTCAACCTCAAGTCGGCCAAGGCCAAGGACCCGGAAGTGCGCGTGCAATTGCAGGCCGACGACGGGGTGAACTACGGCGAAGTGGCGCGGGCCATGGCTTCGATCGAGCGGGCGGGGATTACCAAATTATCGGTGATCACCGCGCGGTAACAGGATTTACGTTTTTCCGGGGCCGTCTCCTTGGCAGGGTGCGGCCCTTTTTTTATCCCGGTTTTAACCCACACACGAAGCAACTTATATTTCTTCTGGGTCTTAATAAATAGCTTCTTATTCCTTAACGAATATAAATCCCGTCCCTATACTCGATTAGGAACAGACACGACGCAGGAGAGCTCCCCATGCGCAACGAATCAATCCGCTACCTGATTGTGCCGGGCTGGCAAGGATCGCCAGAAGATCATTGGCAAACCCACTGGCAGAACAGCCTGCCCAACAGCGCACGCGTGGAGCAGGCCGACTGGCTGACGCCGCGCCGTGAAGACTGGGTTGCGGCGCTGGCCGAAGCGATTGCCGCTGACAGCACACCGGTGATCCTGATTGCTCACAGCCTGGGTTGCATCACCGTTGCGCATTGGGCTGCCACCGCGCCCGTGCAACACCTGCGTCAGGTGCGCGGCGCGTTGCTGGTGGCGCCGGCGGATGTCGAGCGTCCGGCCTGCGCGCCCGCGTTGCGCAATTTCGCGCCGATCCCGACCGACCTGCTGCCGTTCCCCAGTCAGGTGGTCAGTTCCGACAACGACGCCGCCGTCAGCGCCCCGCGTGCCCTGGAGCTGGCGCGCAACTGGGGCGCCGAAGCGGGGATTCTTGCCGGAGCCGGGCACATCAACGTCAAGTCCGGGCATCAACGTTGGGAGCAGGGTTTCGCTTATCTGTATCGCCTGCAAAACCGTATGGAACACCACGCCCGGCGTCGCGCTTGAACCTTTTTCTTTTTTGAACGCCCCCGTCTGCCGGCGGTTCTGGGCGGGAGTCTGCCATGAGTTTCGAAACGTTCGGTCAGCCGTTGCTGACCTTTCCCGATGCGGAAAAAAGTCCCCTGAGCATTCGCGCCAAGGCGCTGGTGTTCGTCGATCCCCGCTCCCGCCAGTTGCGCGAGGAGCTGGAGCACCTGGCGCCGCGTGCCATCTCGGTATTGATTCGCGGCGAGACCGGCACCGGTAAAGAGTTGCTCGCGCGCCACATCCACCGAGCCAGTGATCGCAGCGGTCTGTTCGTATCGGTCAATTGCGGTGCGATCAGTCCTACTTACGCCGATGCCGAGCTGTTCGGTTATGCCGCCGGCAGTTACACCGGTTCGGCGAGCAGTCGCGCCGGTTGGTTCGGTTCGGCCAATGGCGGCACCTTGTATCTGGACGAAATCGGCGATCTGCCGTTGCCGATCCAGATCAAACTGCTCGCCGCCCTGGAAAATCATGAAGTCACCCGCGTCGGCGCGCATCAGCCAAGCCCGGTGGATGTGCGGCTGGTGGCGGCAACCAGCATCGACCTGGCGCAAGCGGTGGACGCGGGAAAATTTCACGAACGGCTCTATCACTACCTCAGCGAAGGTCAGCTGGAATTGCCGGCCCTGCGCGAGCGGATTGGCGACATCCTGTCGCTGGCGGAATATTTCCTCGGCATCTACAGCCAGCGCCTGGATCTGCCGGTGCCGTTGATCAGCGAAGCGGCGCAGCACCTGCTGGAGCGCCACAGCTGGCCGGGTAACACCCGCGAGCTGGAAAACGTCATTCACTTTGCGCTGCTGGTCAGCACCGGCGATGAAATCCTGCCAGAGCACTTGAACCTGCCCGAAGTGTCTGGGCCACAGCTTCAGATCGAACGACTGGTAGCTCAAATCAATATCGGTGGTAGCGTCGACGAACGTAAGGCTTTGAAAGATCTGCTGATTGGTTTGAGCCAGCAGTTGTAGCCGTTTGGTTCTGTATGAACGAAATGGAATATCAAAGTGAATAAACGTTATTGTGCGGGAATAAAAAATCCCGGTATTGTCCGCTTCACGCCAGAGATAGCACTTCACTGGCACTCGTATTAATAGCCGTCGCCATTCGCGACCGTGATTCTCGATAAGGACACTGCATGAAAAAGGTTCTGTTGTTTACCGCATTGGCGGCTGCTCTGACTGCTTCCCTGGCCCAGGCCGGCGAGAAACTGGTGGTGGCGGCGACTCCGGTGCCGCACGCGGAAATTCTCGAGCTGATCAAACCGACCCTGGCTAAAGAAGGCGTGGATCTGGAAATCAAGGTCTTCACCGACTACGTGCAGCCGAACGTGCAGGTTGGCGAGAAGCGTCTGGATGCCAACTACTTCCAGACCAAGCCTTACCTGGACAGCTTCAACGCCGGCAAATACAAGGACGACAAGTCCAAGTACCTGGTGACCGTGCAAGGCGTCCACGTTGAACCGTTCGGTGGCTACTCGAGCAAGTACAAGAAACTGGCTGATCTGCCAGACGGCGCGACCATCGCCATCCCCAACGAAGGCAGCAACAGTGGCCGTGCGCTGATCCTGCTGCAGAAGGCTGGCCTGATCGAACTGAAAGATCCGAAAAACGCCTTGGCGACCCCTAAGGACATCGCCAAGAACCCGCACAACTTCAAGTTCAAGGAACTGGAATCGGCCCTTCTGCCACGCGTCCTGAAGGAAGTTGATCTGGACATGATCAACACCAACTACGCGCTGGAAGCCAAGCTGAACCCGACCAAGGATGCGCTGGTGATCGAAGGCGCTGACTCGCCTTACGTGAACTTCCTCGTGGCCCGTGAGGACAACAAGAACAGCGACGCCATCAAGAAACTCGCCGCTGCCCTGACCAGCCCGGAAGTCAAAGCGTTCATCGAGAAGAAGTACAACGGCGCGGTATTGCCGGCGTTCTGATCCGACGCTTGAACCACCCCTTCAAGGTATGAAAACGCCGATGGCCAGTGATGGTCATCGGCGTTTTTGTGTGTGCGTTGAAAAGCCCCTCACCCTAGCCCTCTCCCAAAGGGAGAGGGGACTGATTGGGGGATGCTGTAGAAGTACACCGACGTGAAAGTTTTCTGCCGAATCCATAATCGACTCGATCTTTCAGGTCGATGTTAATCGCCAGACACTGCGGTCGGCCCCCTCTCCCTCGGGGAGAGGGCTGGGGTGAGGGTGCTGTTGATCCTGACCTCAGGTTACCTGCGCCTTCAACGCCCGTCTCAACGCCACCAACAATTTCACGATGTCCTGCGGATCCAGTCGCTGCGGCACTTTTACGTCCATGTTGTCTTCCTTGTAATGGTTTGGCCGGGGGAGTCTGGCCAAAAGCTGTTCGTCCTTGGAGGGCTTTCATGCAAAAAAGACCCTTCCTACAGCGCAAGGGAAAATAGCCTTCTTATTCCTTCCCGGCAAACCCGCAAGATAGTTTTTTGCGTGATATCAATATGCTTTAACGGTATTTAAATTCTTTTTTTTATACCTATAAAGTCAGCGCCTGCCGGACAGTTACCCGCTGTCTATGGACTGCATGACCGTCGCTTACCGAGCGACGTCCAGGATGCTTCATGACTTTCGATTACGCATTTATCCTCAGTACCCTGCCGGCCTTTCTCAAGGCTGTGGGCGTGACGCTGCAAGTCGGGTTCATCACCATCGGCACGTCGCTGCTGGTGGCGCTGCTCAATGCAACGATCCTGGTGTTCCGCACACCGTACCTGCAAAAACTGGTGGGCCTTTATGTGGAACTGGCGCGCAACACGCCGCTGCTGATTCAACTGTTCTTCGTCTACTTCGCCTTGCCGGCGCTGGGAATCAAGGTTTCCGGATTCACCGCGGCGATTATCACCATGACTTTTCTCGGCGGCGCCTACCTCACCGAAGTGCTGCGCGCCGGTGTCGATGCGGTGCCGCAGGCGCAACTGGAATCGGGCCGCTCCATTGGTCTGTCCCACGGCCAGTTGCTGCGCTACGTGATTCTGCCGCAAGCGGGCATTCTCAGCCTGCCGTCGCTGTTCGCCAATTTCATTTTCCTGCTCAAGGAAACCACCGTGGTCTCGGCGGTGGCCGTGCCGGAAATCCTCTACACAACCAAGAGCTACATCGCGCTCTATTACAAAACCTACGAAATGCTCGCCGTGCTGACGCTGATCTGCGTGCTGTTGTTCTTGCCGCTGTCGCTGTTGCTCAGCCGTCTGGAAAGGAGGCTCCAGCATGGCCAGTTCGGGTCTTGAACTGCTCTGGGTGTCGTTGCCGCAATTGGCAAAAGGCGCCGGGCAAACCCTGTCGATCTCGATTCTGAGCATCGCCATCAGCACCATTGGCGGGGTGCTCTACGGCGTATTGCGCACGCTCAACGTGACGTGGCTGAACGCGATCCTGCGGATCTATCTGGAACTGTTCCGGGCGATTCCGGTGCTGGTCTGGCTGTACCTGCTGTTTTTCGGCTTGCCGATTTTCTTCGGACTGAGTCTGCCGAGCTTCTGGTGCGCGGTGCTGGTGCTATCGCTGTGGGGCGCCAGCGAGGTCGGCGAAGTGGCGCGCGGTGCGTTGCATTCGTTGCCGCGCGGGCAGCGTGAAGCCGGGTTGTCGATCGGTCTCAATGCGGCGCAACTCTATGGCTACGTGCTGCTGCCGCAGGCGCTGAAACGCCTGACGCCGCCGACCATCAATGTCTACACGCGAATCATCAAGACCAGCTCGCTGGCGGTGCTGATTGGCGTGGTCGATGTGATCAAGGTCGGCCAGCAGATCATCGAGCGCACCTATGAATCGGTGCTGATCTACGGCGCGCTGTTTCTTTTTTTCTTTTTCATCTGCTACCCGCTGTCGGCCGCCTCGCGCGTGCTGGAGCGGCGCTGGACGCAAGCATGAGCGCATTGATCGAGTTTCACGGTTTCAACAAATTCTACGGCGAGCAGCAGGTGCTCATGGGCATCGACCTGCAAGTGCGCAGCGGCGAAGTGATCGTCATCCTCGGCCCCAGCGGTTGCGGCAAAAGTACGTTACTGCGCTGCCTCAACGGTCTTGAAAGCGCCCATAGCGGCAGCCTGAAATTTGCCGGGCGCGAGCTGCTGGACAAGGCCACCGACTGGCGCGACGTGCGCCAGCAGATCGGCATGGTGTTCCAGAGTTATCACCTGTTCCCGCACATGAGCGTGCTCGACAATTTGCTGCTCGGCCCGCTCAAGGTGCAAAAGCGCCAGCGCCGTGAAGCGCAGCAGCAAGCCGAAGCCTTGCTCGAACGGGTGGGCCTGGCGGACAAGCGCGACGCCTTCCCGCGCCAGCTCTCCGGCGGACAGCAGCAACGCATCGCCATCGTCCGCTCGTTGTGCATGAACCCACGGGTGATGCTCTTCGATGAAGTCACCGCCGCCCTCGATCCGGAGATGGTCAAGGAAGTGCTGCAAGTGATTCAGGGCCTGGCCCGCGAGGGCATGACCCTGCTGATAGTCACCCATGAAATGGCCTTCGCCCGCGCGGTGGCCGACCGCATCGTGTTCATGGATGCCGGACGCATCCTTGAACAGAACCCGCCCGAGATTTTCTTTACGAACCCGCAAACCGCACGCGCGCAGCAGTTTCTGGAGAAGTTCTCCTTCGTTGCAACACTGCCTGAAACGAATCCGACAAAGGAACTGGAACCGCTATGAAAACTGCCAAGTCATCCCTGTTTTTACTGCCGCTGCTGGGGCTCGCGCTGCTCGCCGGCTGCAACAAATCCGAAGAACCGGCCAAGCCGAAAGTCGCCAGCGAAAGCACCGCGCCAGCCGGTTACCTGGACAAGATCAAGGCCCGCGACAAACTGATCGTCGGCGTGTTCACCGACAAACCGCCGTTCGGTTTCGTCGATGAGGCCGGGCGCTACGTCGGCTTCGACACCGACATCGGCCGGCGCTTCGCCAAGGATCTGCTGGGTGATGAAAACAAGGTTGAATTCGTCGCCGTGGAGCCGGCGAGCCGCATTCCGTTCCTGCAGAGCGACAAGGTCGACCTGATCCTCGCCAACATGACCGTGACCCCGGAGCGCAAGGAAGCGGTGGAATTCACCAACCCGAACCTCAAGGTCGCGGTGCAGGCGCTGGTGCCGCAAAGCAGCGCGGTAAAAAATCTGGATGACCTGGCAACTCGCACCACCATCGTTACCACCGGCACGACCGCCGACATCTGGCTGACTAAGAATCATCCGGACTGGAAACTGCTGAAGTTCGAGAAAAACTCCGAGTCGCTGCAAGCCCTGGCCAACGGTCGCGGCGACGCCTATGCGCAGGATAATCTGGTGCTGTTCAGCTGGGCCAAGCAGAACCCGGGCTACCGCGTGCTGGAGGAAAAACTCGGCGCAGAAGCACCGATTGCGCCGGCAGTGAAGAAGGGCAACGTCGAGCTGCGTGACTGGGTGAATACCGAACTGGCCAAGTTGGGTGAAGAGAAATACCTGCTCAAGCTGTATGACCAATATGTGCGTAAAGAACTGAGCGATGACACCCAGCCTGAGAGTGTGATTGTCGAGGGTGGCAAGTGGCAGGGGTGATTGCCTGACAGGTCGGCGGTGAGGCTGAAGAGCAACCCCTCACCCCAGCCCTCCCGAAACGTCGGACCGCCCGGAGGGAGAGGGAGCCGACCGAGGTGTGTTGCGTCCTGCATCGACCTGAACGACCGAGTCGATTATGGATTCACGGAAGCATTTTCAGGTCGGCGTAATTCACCAGCATTCCCCAATCAGTTCCCTCTCCCTCCGGGAGAGGGTTAGGGTGAGGGGCTTTGGGCTGAAACGCTCAATCCGGCCAATGCCACGCCGGCTCATCCAGCACCCGCTGCCCGACAATTCCGGTCTGCCCCAGCGTTTTTTCGAGCACGATGCAGTTGCATTCGGGATCTTCCTGCAACGCCGAAATCAACCGTCGCGCATGGGACACCACCCACACCTGACACGCCTGCGATGCGCGAATGATCAAGCGCGCCAGCGCCGGCAACAGATCCGGGTGCAGACTGGTTTCCGGTTCGTTAAGCACCATCAATGACGGCGGGCGTGGCGTCAGCAGCGCGGCGATCAGCAACAGATAACGCAGCGTGCCGTCCGACAACTCTGCCGCCGACAATGGCCGCAGCAACCCCTCCTGAAAGAACTCGATGGCAAAGCGTCCGCCGGCCAGCGGTGCGATGTTCAGCCGTGCGCCGGGAAACGCGTCGCTGATCGCCGCCTGCAACGCCTCGGGGTCGCCGATTTCATTGATGGTCTGCAGGGCTGCGGCGAGGTCGCGGCCGTCGTGGTGCAGCACCGGCGTGCGCGTACCCAGTTGCGGTTGGCGCACCGGGGCGTCGGCGTCGCTGCGAAAGTGATCGTAGAAGCGCCAGCGGCGGATGAACTCGCGCATCTGGAACACCTCCGGCGAACTGCGCAGGCTGCCGATCTGATCGAACAGGCTGTCAAAATTCGGGGTGTGCTGCGCCAGCACGTCCCAGCTGCGGCCTTCGCGGGCGCGAATCATCGGGCCGTTGCGATCCACCAGCAGGCTGGCCGGGCGATAGAGCGGCCCGGCCCAGATGCATTCGCGCTTGATCTGCGGATCGAGACTGAAGCGCGAGGGGCTGGGATGAGTGTCCCCCGGCAGCATGAAATGTCCGTTGGAGTCGGGCAATCCGAGGCTGATGGAGTAGCTGAAATCCTCGCCGGCAAACCCCAGGCGCAGCCGTTTGACGCCCTGACGCACCGTCGGCTCGACCGCCACTTCGCCGTTGCGCATGCGCCGGCTGATGGTTTCCGGGCCGGCCCAGAACGTCGAATCCAGCCCGCCCTCGCGGGCCAGTGCATTGACCACGCCGCCCTGGGCGGTCTCCGCCAGC
Source organism: Pseudomonas sp. MWU318 (assembly GCF_016756945.1). Classification (NCBI taxonomy): domain Bacteria; kingdom Pseudomonadati; phylum Pseudomonadota; class Gammaproteobacteria; order Pseudomonadales; family Pseudomonadaceae; genus Pseudomonas; species Pseudomonas sp. MWU318. Next base: position 110,272 of record NZ_JAESJL010000011.1, on the reverse strand, counting down.
AAGCGCAAGGCCCGATAGAGATTGGACTTGCCGCTGCCGTTGGGGCCGGTGATCAGGTTCAGCCGGCCCAACGGAATCACCAGTTTGTTGATTGAGCGGTAATTGGCCACCGCGAGGGTCTTGAGCATGAAAATCCTTCTCTTGAGGCGACCATTGTAGGAGCTGCCGCAGGCTGCGATCTTTTGATCTTGCTTTTATAAAGTCAAAAGATCGCAGCCTGCGGCAGCTCCTCAGGGAAATATGGAGATCGCGCGAGCGAACGTTGAACCCTGTTCTAAGCTCACAGTCGTATCGTCACTTGCACGTTCGTACACAGGAAGGAGTCTGCATGGCGAGTCCCGGATTGAAAACAGTTGTCGTGCTGAGCCTGCTCACGTTGCTGACCGCTTGCGGCAAGAAAGAAGCCCCGGCGGAGTACCTGCCACGGGTCTTCGTGCAGGAGGTCAAACCGGCTGATTACGCCGCTGCCGTGACCCTCACCGGTGACGTGCAGGCGCGGGTGCAGACCGAACTGTCGTTCCGGGTCGGCGGCAAGATCATTCAGCGCATGGTGGATGTCGGCGACCGGGTCAGCGCCAAACAGGTACTGGCCAAGCTCGATCCCAAGGATTTGCAGACCAACGTCGATTCCGCGCAAGCCCAGGTCATCGCCGAACAGGCGCGGGTCAAGCAGAGTGCGGCGGCGTTCGTGCGTCAGCAGAAGCTGTTGCCCAAGGGCTACACCAGCCAGAGCGAATTCGATTCCGCACAAGCCGCGTTGCGCAGCAGCCAGAGCGCACTGAGCGCAGCGCAGGCGCAACTGGCCAATGCCAAGGATCAACTCAGTTACACCTCGCTGATCGCTGACGCCCCCGGCATCATTACCGAGCGCCAAGCCGAAGTCGGCCAGGTGGTCCAGGCCACCGCGCCGATTTTCAAACTGGCCCGCGATGGCGATCGTGACGCGGTGTTCAACGTTTATGAATCGTTGCTGGCCGAGCGCCCGGCGGAGCGTTCGATTGTCGTCAGCCTGCTCGACAACCCCGCGATCAAGACCACCGGCACGGTGCGTGAAATCACCCCGGCGGTGTCGGCGCAGTCCGGCACGGTGCAAGTCAAAGTCACCCTCGACAGCCTGCCACAGGGCATGCAGCTCGGCTCGGTGGTCAGCGCCACGGCCAAGGGCAGCGGCAAGTCGGCGGTGGAATTGCCGTGGTCGGCGCTGACCAAAAACATCAGTGATCCGGCGGTGTGGATGGTCGACGACAAGGGTGAAGCGCAACTGCACAACGTCACCGTCAGCCGCTACCTGATCGGCAAGGTCATCATCAGCGACGGCCTCAAGGGCGGTGAGAAAGTGATTGTCGCGGGTGGGCAACTGCTGCACCCGGGCATGAAAGTCGAAATCGCCGAAAACACCTACGAAGGTCTGCAACCGGGAGCGCAGCCATGAAGCGTCTGGGGCTGTTGTCCATCGGCGTGTTGCTGGCCGCCTGCTCGAAAAGCGAGCCGCCACCGGAGCCGGTGCGGCCGGTACTGTCGATCAAGGTACAGGCGCTGAACGAGGAAACCCTCGGGCGTTTCGCCGGCAGCATTCAGGCGCGTTACGAGAGCAACACCGGGTTCCGTGTCGGCGGGCGCATTGCCAGTCGCAACGTCGATGTGGGCGCCGAGGTGCAAAAGGGCACGCTGCTGGCGACTCTCGACCCGTCCGATCAGCAGAACCAGTTGCGCTCGGCCCAAGGCGACCTGGCCAAGGTCCAGGCGCAACTGATCAACGCCCAGGCCAATGCCCGTCGGCAGCAGGCGCTGTTCGATCGCGGGGTTGGCGCGCAGGCGCAACTGGACATCGCAACTACGGATCTGAAAACCACTCAGGCCTCGCTCGATCAGGCGCGGGCGGCGGTCAACCAGAGCCAGGATCAACTCGCTTACACCGAATTGCGCGCCGACCACAAAGCCGTGGTCACCGCGTGGAATGCCGAGGCCGGGCAAGTGGTGACAGCAGGTCAGCAAGTGGTGACCCTGGCGCAACCGGACATCAAGGAAGCGGTGATCGATCTGCCGGACACGCTGGTCGATGAAATTCCTTCCGACGTGGTGTTTCTGGTGGCCGGGCAACTCGACCCGAGCATCAACACCACCGCAACCATTCGCGAAATCGAACCGCAGGCGCAAAGCGCCACGCGCACCCGCCGCGCGCGGCTGACCCTGGCCAACACGCCGGACGGTTTCCGCCTCGGCACGGCGATCAGCGTGACCCTCAGTTCAGCGATCAAGCCGCGCATCGAATTACCTGCCACCGCCCTGCAGGAAGCCGACGGCAAGACCCGCATCTGGGTGATCGACACCCAAAGCAAAACCGTCGCGCCCCGGGACGTCAGCGTGATCAGCCGTACCGACGGCACGGTGGTGCTGGCCGGCGGGGTCAAGTCCGGCGAGCAGGTGGTCACCGCAGGCGTTAACAGTCTCAAACCCGGACAAGCCGTGAAACTCGACGAGGACAGTCAATGAAAGGCTCTTTCAATCTCTCCGAATGGGCCCTCAAGCATCAGTCGTTCGTCTGGTACCTGATGTTCGTCGCGCTGCTGATGGGGGTGTTTTCGTACTTTAATCTGGGCCGCGAAGAAGACCCCTCGTTCACCATCAAGACCATGGTCATCCAGACCAAATGGCCGGGTGCGACCCAGGAAGAAACCCTCAAGCAGGTTACCGACCGCATCGAGAAAAAACTCGAAGAGCTCGACTCCCTCGACTACGTGAAAAGTTACACGCGGCCTGGTGAATCAACGGTCTATGTGTACCTGCGCGACACCACCAGCGCCAAGGACATCCCGGAAATCTGGTACCAGGTGCGCAAGAAGATCGATGACATTCGCGGCCAGTTTCCCCAGGGCATTCAAGGCCCCGGGTTCAACGACGAGTTTGGCGATGTGTACGGCTCGGTCTACGCGTTTACCGCCGACGGCCTGACCATGCGCCAGTTGCGCGACTATGTGGAGCAGGCCCGCGCCGAGATTCGCAACGTCCCGGGGCTGGGCAAGATCGAAATGATCGGCCAGCAGGACGAAGTGATTTACCTGAACTTCTCCACCCGCAAACTCGCGGCGCTGGGCATCGACCAGCGTCAGGTGGTGCAGAGCCTGCAATCGCAGAACGCGGTGACCCCGGCGGGGGTGATCGAGGCCGGTCCGGAGCGCATTTCGGTGCGCACCTCGGGGCAGTTCGCTTCGGAGAAGGACCTGGCCGAGGTCAATCTCAAACTCAATGACCGCTTCTATCGCCTGGCGGACGTTGCCGACATCAGTCGCGGTTACGTTGACCCGGCCACCCCGGAATTCCGTTTCGACGGCAAGCCGGCAATCGGTCTGGCGATCGCCATGCAGAAGGGCGGCAACGTCCAGGAGTTCGGCAAGGCGCTGCACCAGCGGATCGACCAGATCACCGCTGATTTGCCGGTTGGCGTCGGCGTCCATACGGTGTCCGATCAGGCGGTGGTGGTGGAAGAGGCCGTAGGGGGCTTCACCAGCGCGCTGTTCGAAGCGGTGATCATCGTGCTGGTGGTCAGCTTCATCAGCCTCGGCGTGCGCGCCGGCCTGGTGGTGGCGTGCTCGATTCCGCTGGTGCTGGCGATGGTCTTCGTGTTCATGGAGTACAGCGGCATCACCATGCAGCGGATCTCCCTCGGTGCACTGATCATCGCCCTCGGCCTGCTAGTGGACGACGCGATGATCACCGTGGAGATGATGGTCACGCGCCTGGAAATGGGCGAGACCAAAGAGCAGGCGGCGACGTTCGCCTACACCTCGACGGCATTCCCGATGCTCACCGGTACGCTGGTGACCGTCGCCGGTTTCGTACCAATCGGCCTCAACGCCAGCTCCGCCGGTGAGTACACCTTCACCCTGTTTGCGGTGATCGCGGTGGCGATGCTGGTGTCGTGGATCGTCGCGGTGCTCTTCGCACCGGTGATCGGCGTGCACATCCTCAGCACCAACGTGAAACCCCACGAAGGCGAGCCGGGGCGCATTGGCCGGGCGTTCAACCACGGTTTGCTGTGGTCGATGCGCAACCGTTGGTGGGCGATCGGCATCACCGTGTTGTGCTTCGTGCTGGCGGTGTTCTGCATGCGCTTTGTGCAGAACCAGTTCTTCCCGTCTTCTGATCGCCCGGAAATCCTCGTCGATCTGAACCTGCCGCAAAACGCCTCGATCGACGAAACCCGCAAGGCTGTGGACAAGCTCGAAGCCACGCTCAAGGGCGACCCGGACATCGTGCGCTGGAGCACTTACATCGGTCAGGGCGCGATCCGTTTCTACCTGCCGCTCGACCAGCAATTGCAGAACCCGTATTACGCGCAATTGGTGATCGTCAGCAAAGACTTCGAGGCCCGCGAGGCATTGAGCCAACGCCTGCGTGAGCGCCTGCACAAGGACTTCGTCGGCATCGGCAGTTACGTGCAGGCGCTGGAAATGGGCCCGCCGGTAGGACGTCCGATCCAGTACCGGGTCAGTGGCAAGGACATCGATCAGGTGCGCAAGCACGCCATCGACCTGGCGACCGAGCTGGACAAGAACGAACACATCGGCGAGATCATTTACGACTGGAACGAACCGGGCAAAGTCCTGCGTATCGACATCGCTCAGGACAAGGCGCGTCAGCTCGGGCTGTCGTCGGAAGATGTGGCGAAGTTGATGAACAGCATCGTCAGCGGTTCGCCACTGACCCAGGTCGATGACGATATCTACCTGATCAACGTCGTCGGGCGCGCGGTGGATTCCGAACGCGGCACCCCGGAAACCCTGCAGAACCTGCAGATCGTCACGCCCAACGGCACCTCGATTCCGCTGCTGGCCTTCGCTACCGTGCGGTATGAGCTGGAGCAGCCGCTGGTGTGGCGTCGCGACCGTCTGCCGACCATCACCATCAAGGCCTCGGTGCGCGACGAGATCCAGCCAACCGACCTGGTGAAACTGCTCAAGCCGTCGATCGATGCCTTCGCTGAAAAACTGCCGGTCGGCTACAAAGTCGCCACCGGCGGTACGGTCGAGGAAAGCGGCAAGGCCCAGGGGCCGATCGCCAAGGTGCTGCCGTTGATGCTGTTTTTGATGGCGACCTTCCTGATGATCCAGCTGCACAGCGTGCAGAAGATGTTCCTGGTGGCGAGTGTCGCGCCGCTGGGTCTGATCGGCGTGGTGCTGGCGCTGGTGCCGACCGGCACGCCGATGGGCTTCGTGGCGATTCTCGGGATCCTGGCACTGATCGGCATCATCATCCGTAACTCGGTGATTCTGGTGACGCAGATCGATGAGTTCGAGCAGAAGGGCTATGCGCCGTGGGATGCGGTGGTGGAAGCGACCGAGCACCGGCGCCGGCCGATCCTGCTGACCGCAGCGGCGGCGAGCATGGGCATGATCCCGATTGCCCGCGAAGTGTTCTGGGGGCCGATGGCTTACGCGATGATTGGCGGGATCGTGGTGGCGACGTTGCTGACCCTGCTGTTTTTGCCGGCGCTGTATGTGGCCTGGTACAAGATTCGCGAGCCGCAGAAAGAGACCGCTTAAGGTAAAAGCAAAAGATCGCAGCCTGCGGCAGCTCCTACAGGTAATCCCATGTAGGAGCTGCCGAAGGCTGCGATCTTTTGATCTTCAGCCAACCCGCCGCCAGACGCTGGCCAACCAAGGCTGCTGCTCGCGCGGCAACCCTGCCGGCCGGTAGTAGTGCTCCAGCTCGACAAACCCCGCTGCCGTCAGCAACCCGCGCCATGCGTCCAGGTCGTGATATGAGCCGTAGCGTGGCCCATTCCAGCCCTCACGGTTATCCCCGCGCGGATTGGAACTGAACAACACCCCGCCCGGCTTCAGCGTGCCATGCAGCTGCGTGAGCACTCGCGGCAACTCCTGCAACGGCACATGAAACAGCACCGCATTGGCGAAGATACCGTCGAAGCGCTCGGCCGGCAGATCGAGTTTCAGAAAATCCTGACACCACACCTCGCAGCCACTGTCTTCGCGGGCCATCTGCGCAAATTTTTCCGCGCCATCGAGGCCGACCGCGACATGGCCCAGGCGGGTGAACGTCTGCAAGTCGCGCCCCGGGCCGCAGCCGAAATCGAGAATCGTGAACGGCGCAGTGCCGTGGATGTGCCGTAGCAGCGCGTCGATGTTCTGGCTGACATCGTGATCGCGGGTGCCTTCACGGAAGTCTTCGGCCACCGAGTTGTAGTGGCCGAGGGTGGTGGCGGTGATCTGTTCCAGATCGGTGGGGGTCTGTTTCATGGGGCGGACTGTTTGGGGGAGTTGAGCAGACTATAAGCGCTTTCGCGCTTTAAAAGATCGCAGCCTTCGGCAGCTCCTACAGAAGATCGCATTCCCCTGTAGGAGCTGCCGAAGGCTGCGATCTTTTGATCTTGCTTCAGCGCTTGTTCAGACCTCTGGCGAGGCGATCGCCCCCGAGCTGAATCACCGCCACCAACGCCACCAGCAACACAATCACCGTCAGCATGATCTGGCTGTCGAAACGCTGATAACCGTAGCGGTAAGCGATATCGCCCAAACCGCCGGCACCAATCGCCCCGGCCATGGCTGACGAGTTGATCATGGTCACCAGCGTAATCGTGAACCCGCCGACGATCCCCGGCAGCGCTTCAGGCAACAGCACGTGCCAGACGATGTGCCAGCGTCGGCAGCCCATGGCCTGCGCCGCCTCGATCAAGCCGTGATCGACCTCACGCAAACTCACTTCGGCAATCCGCGCGAAGAACGGCGTCGCGGCAATCGTCAGCGGTACCACCGCCGCCCACACCCCGTACGTGGTGCCGACAATCAATCGAGTAAATGGAATCAGCGCGACCATCAGAATCAGAAACGGGATCGAGCGGAACAGGTTGACGAACGCGCCCAACGCGCGGTTGAGCAGCGGTGCCTGATAGATGCCGCCCTTGTCGCTGGTGACCAGAATCACCGCCATCGGGATCCCCACCAGCAACGCGATCAGCGACGACACGCCGACCATCAGGAAGGTGTCGATGAAACCCTGGAGCAAACGATCAAACCACATAACCCGATACCTCCACTCGTTGCGCCCACTGCCCTGCGCGCTCGCGCAATTGTTCGGCGCTCAGGGCCGAGCCGCTGACCGCCAGCAACAGTTGTCCCAGCGCGTGGCCCTGAATCCGTTCGACGCCGCCCTGCAGCAACTTCACGCGTCCGCCGAGGGCGGCGAACAGCGCTGCCAGATCCGGCTCGTCGCTGGCACTGCCGCTGAACTGCAAACGCAGCACCACCGCCGCCTCGGAGGAGGGCGGCTGGGCGTGCAGACGGCTTTGCAGTTCTGCCGGCAAGGCGTGTTGCAGCGGCGCGAGCAAAGTCTGGCTGACCTCGTGCTGCGGATTGCCGAACACCTCCCAAACTGGGCCTTGCTCGACGATCCGCCCGTGTTCCAGGACCACCACGCGGTCGCAGATTTCGCGGATCACCGCCATTTCGTGAGTGATCAGCACAATGGTCAGGCCCAGGCGCTGATTGATCTCGCGCAGCAGGCCGAGGATCGACTGAGTGGTCTCGGGATCGAGCGCTGAAGTGGCCTCGTCGCACAGCAGAATGTCCGGGTCATGCACCAATGCGCGGGCGATGCCGACGCGCTGCTTCTGCCCGCCGGAGAGCTGCGCCGGATAGGCCTTGTGCTTGGCTTGCAGGCCGACCAGTTCGAGCAGTTCACGAACCTTCTGCTCGCGTTGCGCCTTCGGTACACCCGCGACTTTCAGCGGCAGTTCGACGTTCTGCCACACGGTCTTGGCCGACATCAGGTTGAAGTGCTGGAAGATCATGCCGATGCGTCGGCGCAGGGCGACCAGACGGTCTTCATCGAACTCGCCGATGTCGACCTGATCAATCAGCACCCGCCCCGCAGTCGGTTGTTCCAGACGATTGATCGTGCGGATCAGCGACGACTTGCCGGCGCCGCTGCGTCCGATGATGCCGAACACCTCGCCGCGCTGGATCGCCAGATCGATGCCTTGCAGGGCCGCCACCGGGCCTTGCCGACCCTCGTAGGTTTTACCCAGGCCGATGAAGCGCACGTGGGCGCGATTCAGCTCGGGATGCAGTTCGGTTTTTTCAGCATTTTTTGGCTCTGGAATCTCCAGTCGCCGTTGGATCGCGGCGGTCATGCTCAGCTTTCCCAACCGGCCTGATACAGCTTGCCGTGAGCCTTATCCAGTGCGGCGCGAACGGCCGGCGAGTGCTGATAGATGTCGACGAATTTGATCAGGCGCGGGTCGTTCTTGCTCTTGGGCTGGATCACGAACTGAATCACGTATTCCTTGTGGTCGAGGCCGTCGAACAGCAACGCTGAGCCGGCGTCAAAAGTCTTCGCCAGACGGATATAGGCTGGATAGCCCTGGACCAGATCGGCGTCATCGTAGGCGCGCACCAGTTGCACGGCTTCGACTTGCAGGATCTTGATCTTCTTCGGGTTGGCAACGATGTCGTCTTCGGTGGCCTTGTAGCCGACCCCCGGTTTCAGGGTAATCAGGCCGGCCTTGGCCAACAGTTGCAGACCGCGGCCACTGTTGATCGGGTCGTTGGCGATGGCGACGCTGGCGCCCTCAGGCAACTCGTCGAAGCTTTTGTATTTTTTCGAATAGAGGCCGACGTTGTTGATGATCCCCGGGGCGAACGGCACCAGGTCAAAACCGGAGGCGGCCTTGGCGTTTTCGAGGAACGGGATGTGCTGGAAGTAGTTCACGTCGATGTCGCCGGCGGCGAGGCTGACGTTCGGTGCGATCCAGTCGGTGAACTCCACCAGCTCGACTTTCAGGCCTTGTTTGGAGGCCTCTTCGACGGCGGCTTCCAGCGGAATCGCGAAGGCGGCGGTGGTGCCGATTTTCAGTGGTGCATCGGCGGCGAACACCGCCGAGCTGAACAGGCCGAAGGCCAGGGCCAGTGCTTTGACTGGGTGGGACAGAAGTTTCTTGGTCATGGTGGTTTTTCCAGTCAGTGCATGAATTTTGTGTGTCTGGTCGGGCCTCATCGCTGGCAAGCCAGCTCCCACAGGTTTTGTGAACGCCACAGACCCTTGTGGGAGCTGGCTTGCCAGCGAAGCTTTTAGCGGCGGTATGAAGAACCGGTGTGTTGCTCGGGCAAATGCGCCTCACCGTGAAACAGTTTTTCGCGCAAACTGCCGCTGTCATACGCGGTCTTGTACGACCCACGCCGTTGCAGCTCCGGAATCACCAGCTCGATGAAATCGACATAGCTTTCCGGGGTAACGATGCGCGTGAGGTTGAAGCCGTCGAGTCCCGTTTCAGCGATCCACGCTTCCAGTTCATCCGCCACCTGCTCAGGCGAGCCGACCACGGTGATGTAACGGCCACCGAGAGCGTGCTGCTCGAGCAATTTGCGCCGGGTCCAGTCGTTGTTCTGCAGGTTCTTGGTCGCGGACTGGATGGCGTTGCTCTTGACGTACTGGATCGGTTCGTCGATTTCGTACTGGGAAAAGTCGATGCCGGTGGAGGCTGAGAAATGCGCGACGCCGGCCTCGGCACTGGCGTAACTCAGGTACTCGGCGTGCTTGGCCCACGCGGCTTCTTCAGTCGCGCCGACGATCACATTGAGGCCCATGAACACCTTGATGTCTTCGGGATTGCGCCCGGCCTCGACCGCACTGGCGCGGACCTTGTCCACCTGCACCTTGGTCGACGGTTTGTTCTGGCCGCTGATGAATACGCACTCGGCGTGACGCCCGGCGAACAGCAAACCACGATCGGAACTGCCTGCCTGGAACAGCACGGGTGTGCGCTGCGGCGACGGCTCGCAGAGGTGATAACCCTCGACCTGATAGAACTCGCCATGGTGTTCGACCTTGTGCACCTTCTCCGGCTGCGCGTAGATGCGCTGCTCGCGGTCATTGAGCACCGCGCCGTTTTCCCAACTGCCTTCCCAGAGTTTGTAGAGCACTTCGAGGTATTCGTCGGCCTGATCGTAACGACGGTCATGCTCGACCTGTTCGCGCAGGCCCATGGCCTTGGCGGCGCTGTCCAGGTAACCGGTGACGATGTTCCAGCCGACCCGACCACGGCTCAGATGATCGAGCGACGACATGCGCCGGGCGAACAGATAGGGCGGCTCGTAAGTGAGGTTGGCGGTCAGGCCGAAGCCGAGGTTTTTTGTGACCGCCGCCATGGCCGAGACCAGCAACAGCGGGTCGTTGACCGGCAACTGGATCGACTCTTTGAGCGTGACGTCCACCGAGTTCTGGTAGACGTCGTACACACCGACGATGTCGGCGATGAACAGCCCGTCGAACAAACCGCGCTCCAGCAACTGCGCCAGCTCGGTCCAGTACTCGATGGTGTTGTAGCGCGTCGAGGTATCGCGTGGATGCGTCCACAACCCGTGGTTGATGTGGCCGATGCAGTTCATGTTGAACGCGTTGAGCAGGATCTTTTTCTTGCTCATCAGATAGTGCCCCGCAGTGGCGGCTTTTCATCGTTGAGGTAGTAATTGCCCACCGCGTGATACTTCCAGCGCACCGGGTCGTGCAGGGTGTGCACCCGGGCGTTGCGCCAGTGGCGGTCGAGGCCGTGTTCGATCAGGGTCGCCTGACTGCCGGCCAGTTCGAACAGGGTGCTGCCGGCCGCCAGGGAGATTTCGGTGCTGATGGCGCGCGCTTCGGCGACGGCAATCGAGGCGGCGGCGACGGTTTCGGCATTGGTCTCGGCCTGTGCCTTGTCGAGGAGTTCGCCGGAGCGTTCCAGCAGTGCTTCGGTGGCGTGCAGACGAATGCTCAAGTGGCCGAAGCTCTTCAGGGTCAGCGGGTCTTCGGTGGCCTTGTCGTTGCCCGAATCAATCCATGGCCGGGTCTTGCTGCGCACGAAGTGCAGGGCATCTTCGTAAGCGGCGCGAGCGATGCCGGTGTCGATGGCAGCGTGAAGAATCTGCGCCAGCGGGCCGACCGTGGTCGGACGCTCGAAGGCGCTCTGGAACGGGATCACGTCCTCGGCAGCGACATAGACGTCTTCGAACACCACCGAACCGCTGCCGGTGGTGCGCTGGCCGAAACCACTCCAGTCGTCGATCACCGTCAGGCCCTTGCTGTCACGCGGGACGAAGGCCAGTAGCTGCACGCCATTTTCATCGACCACGGAAGTCGGGATGCGCTGCGCGTAGATCGCGCCGGTCGCGTAAAACTTGCGCCCGTTGATGCGGTAGCCGTCGCCGTCACGCTTGAGGCTGGTGACGCGGTCATGGGCGGTTTTGGTACCGAGTTCCGCCAGGGCGTTGCCGAAGCGCTGGCCGGCCAGCACCTCGGCGTACAGGCGTTGTTTCTGCTCGTGGCTGCCGTTAACCCGCAGCACTTCGAGGGCGTAGAAATGGTTCTGCGGAATCTGCCCGAGAGAACCGTCAGCCTGAGCGATCAGGGCGATGACTTTGGCCAGGGTCACGTTGGACACAGCAGCGCCGCCGTATTCCTTGGGGACGCTGATGCCCCACAGGCCGGAGCGGGAAAACACGTCGAGTTCCGGCAGTGGCAGGCGGCGTTCACGGTCGCGCACGGCACTGTCGCGTTTGAAATCGTCGGCCAGGTCGCTGGCGACGATCAGGGCTTGCTCATCGCTGGTGATGACCGCGACGGGATGGGAAAAAGTCATGGTTCTCTCCAATGCCTTTGAGAAAGTGTGCGGTCGTCAGATCCAGGAATGGCGGGCCGGCAAAGTACCGTTGAGGCGATAGGCGCCGACCGCGTGATATTTCCAGCGCACCGGGTCGTGCAGGGTGTGCACGCGGGCGTTGCGCCAGTGGCGGTCGAGGTTGAATTCGGCGAGGGTCGCGCGGCTGCCGGCCAGTTCGAAAAGCTTCTCGCTGGCGAGCAGGGAAATCTCGGTAGTCAGCACTTTCGCTTCGGCCACCGCAATCGAAGCGCGAGCGGCGGATTCGGCGGTCAGCGGTGCGGCATGGACTTGGTCGAGCACTTTGCCGGCCTTGCGCAACAGTGCTTCAGCCGCGTGCAGTTCGATTTTCAGTTTGCCGATGTCGGCGATCACGTAGAGGTCATCGCTGGCGCGTTCGACCTTGGCGTCGATCCAGGGCCGCGCGCGGGTTTTGACGAATTCAATGGCATCGTCAATGGCGCCACGAGCGATGCCGGCGTCGATGGCTGCCTGAATCAGCTGCGACACGGCGCCTTGAGTGTTTGGCTTCTCGTTGATTTTCCAGTTATCGACGACCAGGCTCGACTCGACGCGCACGTTGTTCAGCAGAATCGTGCCGCTGGCGGTGGTGCGCTGACCGAAGCCCGACCAGTCATCAACGATGCGCAGGCCCGGGGTGCCACGGCGGACGAAGGCCAGCACCTGCTTGCCGTCGTCATTGAGCGCCTTGACCGCCACCCAGTGCGCGAACAGCGCGCCGGTGGAGTAGAACTTCTGGCCGTTGATCACGTAATCGTCGCCGTCGGCGGTGATGCGCGCTTTCAGTTCCAGGGTGTTTTTGGTGCCGCGCTCAGGACCCGCATTGCCGATGCGCCAACCTTCCAGAACACTCTGGAACAGCTGTTTTTTCTGCGCTTCGGTGGCGCTGCCGAGTACCAGATTGATGATGCCGAACTGGTTCTGCGGGATCTGTCCCAGCGCCGGATCGGCCGCGGAGATGATCGCGAACACTTCGGCCAATGTGACGAATGAAACCTGTGGGCCGCCGTACTCACGCGGGATGGCAATGCTGCCGAGGCCGCTGCGGGTGAACTGTTCGATTTCCGACCACGGCAGCTTGCGCTGACGATCGCGTCTGGCGGCCTGCACGCGGGCGACTTGCGCCAGTTCGTGGGCAGCCTTGATGGCTTGGGCGTCGTTGCGCAAAACCTGCGCGGGCAACAACAGTGGGGCGATGTCCAGATCCGACTGGACGTTTGCGTCTGCCAGACTGGACATCAGTGCCGCTCCTTGGCTGCACGCAATGCCCTGGCGATCTGCACTGGGGTGATTGTGTTCCGGACCATACTACCTACCTCACATCTCATGAAAAACGCCGCAAAAGTGCGGCGAACGAAAGAATGTCCGGTGGTCCGGTTCATATACCCTAAGCGTGTATAAATATTAAATAAACTAACTTTTAGGAATATGTATAGAAGGGGTGGTGGTCGGGTTGGTTAACAGGCTCTCAGCCTTGGCAATACAACCTGTGGTGAGGGAATTCATCCCCGACAGGCCGCGCAGCGGCCTTTTCTGAGTCATAAAAAACGGTATTGCTTTGCAGTCCATCGGGGCGGTGCGACGTTTCGCTAAATCACCTCACTACAAAGCCCCATGAGCACAGGAATGTGGCATCAATCCTTGGTCGATTCAGCAGCCTTCAGATCCTGGCGCAACGGCAGCTTCAGATAAGGATTCACACAGCCGATCTTCAGTGTCCGTGGCGGCGCCCAGCGTGAGTTGTTGCCCACCCAGTCGAGGACGCAATAGGTCACGTCCAGACGCAGATCCTCACCGCCCTCGATGATCACCGCGGGTGGCACCCAGACCTGAATCGGCAGGCCGACATCGGCTGCAGTGATCGGTGCCAGGTCCATGCGCACGTCGCCCCAGCGCAAGGTGATGGCGTCGTCCTCGGCCATGTTCAGGTAGGGTTCGATGGTCAGCGGCACACCACGTTTGATCTGACTGGGGTTCACGCCCTGGCGGCGGATGGTGTCGGGCAGCGTGACTGGCGCCAGTTGCTGATTCTCGTCACCGCAGAGCGGCGAAGGCTGGCCGCCAGGGCAGTCGAGCTTGACCTGCACCCGCGTTGCCGCCGACAGCGCCGGTCCCTGACCGATCTGCATTACCCGATAGTGGATCCGTGCAGTGCCACTGGTGATAAAGCTTTCCGGCACCCGCAGGCTGACCGTTGCGCCGACGTCTTCGCTGGTCAAGACCCGCGAGGCGACGTAGCAGTTGTTCCAGAACAGCTCGATCAGATCACCGGCGTCCATGCCGGGATAGGGCAGCACATCAATCAGCAAGTGCGCGGCCGCCGCCAGGTTGATCGCGTTGCTGTGTGCGGATGCGAGGTTCGGCGCTGCCAGTTCGGCGGTATGCGAAGTGCGGGTCATCGGGTTCTCTCCTTGAAGTCTTGCGGCGAATTCCGTTTTCTTGAAAAAACAAAAGGCGTGATGAATCGGTAATGCAACCGTGAACTTCTGTTCGGGCTGAGTACGGATTGATTCAACTAATGGGTGCCAGTTGCTGACTAGATAAGAGCGTGCGGGAAAGAGTGTCAATAGAGCGTCTTAGTTAATCCATGAATTACGGGTTAATCAGAAGCGTCCTACGCTCATGAGGCATGCTGCCTAGCATTGATGGCGAATGGAACTACGGTTTTTCGCGAGTTTTTGCGATTTTTTGCTGGCCCGTTTAAATCATTTTACGGGCACGAAAGCGCGCCGCAGGTCACTTGTATCTGTTGCAGAACATATATGTATTGTTTTGACAGATTTAAGCTGGAGGGATTTGGAATTTTTCAGGCGGGGTAAGTAAAACTTCCGTCCATGGAAGTTGATGACTCAAGGCAATAAGTATCTCAGGCGTGATTCAGGAACTTGCTGAGAAACTGTTTAGTGCGTTCTTCTTTCGGATTTGCAAACAACGCCTTGGCTTCGCCTTGTTCGACGATCACGCCCTTGTCGAAAAACACCACACGGTTGGCCACGTCGCGGGCAAAACCCATTTCGTGGGTGACGATGACCATGGTGCGTTTTTCTTGCGCGAGACCGCGAATGGTCGCCAGTACTTCGCCCACCAGTTCCGGGTCGAGGGCCGAAGTCGGCTCGTCGAACAAGATCACTTCCGGCTCCATCGCCAGCGCCCGGGCAATCGCCACGCGCTGTTGCTGGCCACCGGACAGACGACGCGGATACGCATCTTCCTTGCCGGCCAGACCGACCTTGGCCAGCAGCTTCATGCCCAGGGCAATGGCTCGCTCGCGCGCCATCTTCTTGACCACGATCGGCCCTTCGATGACGTTTTCCAGTGCGGTGCGGTGGGGGAACAGGTTGAAGTTCTGGAACACGAAACCCACGTGCTGGCGCAGGTTGCGCACCAGGCTCTGTTGCTGGCTCAGCGGGCGGCTGGTATCGATCTCGATATCGCCGACCTTGATCCGGCCGCTGGTGGGTTGTTCAAGGAAATTCAGGCAGCGCAGGAACGTGGTCTTGCCCGAACCGCTAGGGCCGATGATGGCCACGACCTCGCCTTCCTTCACCTCAAGATCGATGCCTTTGAGCACCTCTTGACCCTTGAACTGCTTTGTCAGTTTTTCCACGACAATCATGGGGTCAGGACTCCTGGTCGTGCCGATTGGCCCGCTCTTCCAGCTTGTTCTGCAGGTGCGATAGCACCGTGGCCAGAATCCAGTAGATCAGCGCGGCGGCAAGATACATGGTGAATACTTCGAAAGTCCGGGCGGTAATCAGTTGCGCCTGGCGAAACAGTTCCGGCACCTGAATGGTGGCGGCCAGTGCCGTGTCCTTGACCAGCGAAATGAAGCTGTTGCCCAGCGGCGGCAGCGCCGTGCGCATGGCCTGCGGCAGGATGGCCCGGCGCAGGGTTTGCGCGCGGGTCATGCCGATGCTCGCAGCGGCTTCCCACTGTCCACGTTCGATGGAACCGATCGCCGCACGCAGGATTTCACAGGCGTAGGCAGCCATGTTCAGCGAGAAGCCGATCAGCGCCGCCGGCAGCGGATCCAGTTCCAGACCCAATTGCGGCAAACCGTAATAGATCACGAACAGTTGCACCAGCAACGGCGTGCCGCGAAAGAACGACACGTAGATGCGGGCAATCCAGCTCACCAGTTTGAAGCGCGACAGGCGCATCAAGGCCAGGCCGAAGCCCAGCAGCAAGCCGAAGAACATGCCGCCCAGACTGAGGATGACCGTGTAATACGCGCCCTTGAGCAGAAAGGGCGCGGAGTCCAGTGCGAGTTGGAAAGCTTCTTCCATTATTTGGTGACGTCAGCGTTGAAGTATTTCTTCGACAGCTTCTCAAGGGTACCGTCGGCACGCAGCTCGTCGAGAGCCTTGTTCACCGCAGCCAGTAGCTCAGGCTCGCCTTTGCGCAGGGCGATACCGGATTCCTGACGGGAGAATGCTTCACCGGCAGCCACGGTTTTCGGGGCTTTCTTGGCGTATTCCAGTGCGGCCAGACGGTCGATCAGGATGGCGTCGGTGCGGCCATTGTTCAGGTCGGCGAACTTGGTCGGATCATCGTCGTAGGTGCGCACGTCAGCGCCCGGCACATTGGCGCGGACCCACTGTTCGTAGTTGGTGCCCAGGCCGACACCGACTTTCTTGCCGGACAGGTCGGCGGCAGTCTTGATGTTCAACTTGGCTTCCTTGTCCTTCAGCACCAGCGCCTGAATCCCGGAAACGGTGTACGGCTCGGAGAAGTCATATTTCTTCTTGCGTTCGTCGGAGATGGTTACCTGATTGACCACGACGTCCAGACGTTTGGATTCCAGCGCCGCGAGGATACCGTCCCACTTGGTCGGTTGAATCTTGGCTTTGACGCCCAGCTTTTGCGCCAGGGCTTCGGAGAGTTCGACTTCGAAACCGGACAGCTTGCCGTCGGCGTCAACGAAGCTGAACGGTGGGTAAGTGCCTTCCAGGCCGACGTTGATAACGCCTTTGTCCTTGATCTGTTGCAGTTGCTCACCGGCGGATGCCTGGCCGATCAGGCCGGCGCTCAGTGCAAGGCCCAGCGAACCTACCAGCAGATTGCGACGTAGTGCGGAAAAATTCATGACAAGCCCCTGTGTTTTCTTATGGAAGACGCTTAAGGAAAGTTGGCGAATCCGGGAATTGAACGACTGCGTTATCGTGCCCTAAAGCAGCTTATGCGTCTTGCCCGAAATTCGCCTGCGGCGAGACTATAAGATGCCTGCTTTAGACTTGAAAATACTTAATATCTGAAATGTTATTCTTTTATGGAATATTCGCTGTTCGCGAAAAAGATCGCAGCCTGCGGCAGCTCCTACATTTGAAATGCGTACTCCTGTAGGAGCTGCCGCAGGCTGCGATCTTTTGATCTACCGGTTACAGGAAATCCCGATACGCAAACAACGCCGGCGCCCCACCGGTATGCAGGAAAATGATCGGCCCTTCATCAAAACGCTGGCGGCCGATCCCGTCGAGCAACCCGGCCATGGCCTTGCCGGTGTACACCGGGTCGAGCAGCACCGCGTCCTGACTGGCCAACAGTTTCACCGCCGCCAGTGTCCCGGCATTGGGTTCGCCGTAACGCGGGCCAAAGTATTCGTCCCACAACTCGACCTTGAAGTTCACTGGCAATTTCACACCCAGCAGCTCCGCCGTGCGTTCGGCCAGACCCTGCACTTTCGGGCGTTGATCTTCTTCGCTGCGCGAGACCGTCACGCCGATTACTGGCAACTGCGGGAGCGCTTCACTCAAGGCCAGCGCCAGACCACTGTGGGTCCCGGCGCTGCCCGAGGCCAGCACCACGGCGGCGAAATTCAGGCCGGTGTCCTTGATCTGCTCGGCCAGTTCCAGGCCGGCACGTACGTAGCCCAATGCACCAAGGGCATTCGAGCCACCGATCGGCACCAGATACGGTTTTTTGCCATTGCTGCGCAGGCGCACGGCGAGTGCGGCCAGTTGTTCTTCGGCGTTGTCGAGGTTGTCCACCAACTCGACCTTGGTGTCGAACAGGTCGAGCAGCAGGCGGTTGCCGTTCCCGGTGTAGTTGCTGTCGTCGGTGCCCAGCGGATTTTCCAGCAGCGCGACACAACTAAGGCCGAGTTTGGCCGCCAGCGCGGCGGTCTGGCGTACGTGGTTCGATTGCAGGGCGCCGGCGGTGATCAGCGTGTCGGCGCCCTGGGCGAGGGCATCGGCGGCGAGGTATTCGAGTTTGCGCAGCTTGTTGCCGCCCATGGCCAGCGGCGTCAGGTCATCGCGTTTGATGTACACATCGCGGCCCAGCCAGGCGGACAGGCGTTCAAGTTTTTCCAGCGGCGTGGGTTGGCCGAGCAGGTCGAGACGGTTAAAGCGATCCAGCTGTTGTTTGATCATGAGCCCGTACTGGCGGAGAAAGATGACAGGACTATAGGCACGCCGTTTTACCGGGGCAACCGAGAATCGCTTATAGCCAAATGTGCTTAGCCCAGCACTATCGGTTCTTAATTCGCCCTCACGGGCATGCCGTAAAGTAGTCGCCGTTGACGCGGCCAGACCGTCCGGCCGCCCGTGAGGAGTTTTTACCGTGAGCGAGCGTTCCAGCCATTGGCAATTGCAGACCATCGTCAGCCAACTGCGTACCGCGCGGGATCAGTGGCGTACCCAGAATGGCCGGGCCAGCGGCGAGCAGGGTGGCCGTGAGTTACCGTCTCGCGCCGCGATGGCTGAGATTCTCGAGGCGCTGTGTGGTGCGTTGTTCCCGATGCGGCTGGGGCCGGTGGATCTGCGTGAGGAGAGTGAGGACTTCTATGTCGGGCATACCCTCGATGCAGCCCTGAATGCGTTGCTGGCGCAGGCGCGGCTGGAGTTGCGTTATGTCGCGCGGCACAGCGCTCAAGGCGATGCTGATGTCGAAGCTCAGGCGATCCGTATCATTCAGGATTTTGCCCTGGCCTTGCCGGGCCTGCGCAGCCTGCTCGATACCGACGTGCTGGCCGCCTATCACGGCGATCCGGCGGCGCGCAGCGTCGATGAAGTGTTGCTGTGCTATCCGGGAATTCTGGCGGTGATTCACCATCGTCTGGCGCACCATTTGTACCGCGCCGGGTTGCCGTTACTCGCGCGAATCAGCGCGGAGATTGCGCATTCGGCCACCGGCATCGATATCCATCCAGGCGCGCAGATCGGCCGCAGTTTCTTCATCGACCACGGTACGGGTGTGGTGATCGGCGAGACCGCGATCATCGGCGAGCGTGTGCGGATCTATCAGGCCGTGACTCTGGGTGCCAAGCGCTTCCCGGCGGATGAAGACGGGCAGTTGCAGAAGGGCCATCCACGGCATCCGATTGTCGAGGACGACGTGGTGATTTATGCCGGCGCGACAATTCTCGGGCGGATCACCATCGGCCAGGGTTCGACCATCGGCGGTAATGTATGGCTGACGCGCAGCGTGCCGGCGGGGAGCAACCTGACTCAGGCCAATCTGCAGCATGATGACGGGACGCAGAAGTAATCCACTCAACAAACCCCTGTAGGAGCTGCCGAAGGCTGCGATCTGTTGATCTTCAAAAAACACATCAAAAGATCGCAGCCTGCGGCAGCTCCTACAGGTATGGGCAAAAGGCCATTTTGCCGTTGAACGAATCCCCTCCAGCCCGCGTCATACTCCTCCCTGGGCTACTGTAGGAAAACTACCGCCTGGCCCTGCGATTAGTCCTTACCACCCTATCCATGTTTAACTTGAACGTTCATTCAAGTTAAACCGGTGGTTCGCTGCCCGCTCACAACAGGAGGCTTGCCTTTGCTGAGTCCGATCATTTCAGCCACGTTTCAACCCCTCGAGGTGCACGTTTCATGAGTGCATCGTCTACCCCCGCCAGCGGTCTGGTGCGCATGAATCCGCCGGTGTTCTACTTCGCCGCGACGGTGATTCTGCTGTTTGGTCTGGTTGTCATCGCCATGCCGGAGCAGGCCGGCGCCTGGTTGCTGGCTGCGCAAAACTGGGCGGCCAACACGGTCGGCTGGTACTACATGCTCGCGATGACGCTGTATCTGGTCTTCGTGGTGGTCACCGCGTTATCGGGCTACGGCAAGATAAAACTCGGTGCCGACCACGACGAACCCGAGTTCAGTTACCTGTCCTGGGCCGGCATGCTGTTTGCCGCCGGGATCAGCATCACGCTGTTCTTCTTCTGCGTGTCCGAACCGCTGACCCACATGCTGCAACCGCCGCAAGGCGAGGCCGGCACTGCCGATGCGGCGCGGCAGGCGATGCAGATTCTGTTTCTGCATTGGGGCCTGCACGGCTGGGGCGTGTTCGCCTTCGTCGGCATGGCGCTGGCCTATTTCGCTTACCGGCATAACCTGCCGCTGGCCTTGCGTTCGGCGCTGTACCCGCTGATCGGCAAGCGCATCAACGGCCCTATCGGTTATGCGGTGGACGGCTTCGGTATTATCGCCACGGTGTTCGGTCTCGGAGCCGACATGGGCTTCGGTGTGCTGCACCTCAACTCCGGTCTGGACTACCTGTTCGGCATCGCTCACACCCAGTGGATTCAGGTCGGCCTGATCACGCTGATGATGGGCGCGGCGATCATCGTCGCCGTGTCGGGTGTGGATAAAGGTGTGCGGGTGATGTCCGACATCAACATGCTGCTGGCCTGTGCGCTGCTGCTGTTCGTGTTGTTCGCAGGTCCCACCCAGCATCTGCTCAACACCTTGATCCAGAACCTCGGCGATTACCTCGGCGCGTTGCCGATGAAGAGTTTCGACCTCTACGCCTACGACAAGCCAAGCGACTGGCTCGGCGGCTGGACGGTGTTCTACTGGGCCTGGTGGATCGCATGGTCGCCGTTCGTGGGCCTGTTCATCGCGCGGATTTCCCGTGGCCGGACCATCCGCGAATTCGTCTTCGGCGTGCTGCTGATTCCGCTCGGTTTCACCCTGGCGTGGATGTCGATCTTCGGCAACAGCGCCATCGATCAGGTGCTCAACCACGGCATGTCGGCGCTGGGCATGTCGGCCCTCGACAATCCGTCGATGAGCCTTTATCTGCTACTGGAAACCTACCCGTGGAGCAAGACCGTCATCGCGGTGACGGTGTTCATCAGCTTCGTGTTCTTCGTCACTTCCGCCGACTCCGGCACCGTGGTGCTCTCGACGTTGTCGGCCAAGGGCGGCAACCCGGACGAAGACGGGCCGAAATGGCTGCGAGTGTTCTGGGGCGCGATGACCGCGTTGATCACCAGTGCGCTGCTGTTCTCCGGCAGCATCGATGCGCTGAAATCGGCGGTGGTGCTGACCTCGTTGCCGTTCTCCTTGATTTTGCTGCTGATGATGTGGGGCCTGCACAAGGCGTTCTATCTGGAATCGCAGAAGCAGATTGCGCAGTTGCATTCGCTGGCACCGGTCTCCGGTTCGCGGCGTGGCACGGGTGGCTGGCGCCAGCGCCTGAGTCAGGCAGTGCACTTCCCGTCGCGCGACGAGGTGTACCGCTTCATGGACACCACGGTGCGCCCGGCGATTGAAGAAGTGACGGCGGTATTCGTCGAGAAGGGCTTGAACGTGGTCACGCAGCCGGATCCGGCGCACGACAACATCAGCCTGGAAATCGGCCACGGTGAGCAGCATCCGTTCATCTATCAGGTGCAGATGCGCGGCTATTTCACGCCGTCGTTTGCTCGGGGTGGCATGGGGTCCAAGCAACTCAACAACCGCCGCTACTACCGCGCTGAAGTGCACTTGAGCGAGGGCAGTCAGGACTACGATCTGGTCGGCTACACCAAGGAACAGATCATCAACGACATCCTCGACCAATACGAACGTCACATGCAGTTCCTGCATCTGGTGCGTTGATCGGCAACTGAGCGCCGGGACGTTTCACGACTCGGCGCTCAGCACCATGAACAACACCATCGCCGCCATCGGCACCCCGAACACCGCACTGCCCACCGCGATCTCCGAACCCAGCGGCTGCCCGGCATGCACCACCCCCACCGCACCATTGATCACCGTCAACGCCAGCCATAGCGCGGCGAAGCTGTAGGCCAACGTCTGCCGGCTGAAACCGACGCGCTCGCCGATGTAGAGCATCAGAGCGAGCAGGACCAGGCCGAAGAAGATGATGATGGCGGTGTGCATGATCGGGATCTGCCTGGTAGGGATGTGTTGTATGGCTGGGCCTCATCGCGAGCAGGCTCGCTCCCACAATGGACCTCGATTGTTCACTGATTCCGTGTTCACAGCTGATCTCTGTGGGAGCGAGCCTGCTCGCGATAGGGGCGCCTCGGTGTCATTTAGAGCATAGCCAAGTCAGCCCACATCAATACAAGCCAGGCTCAATTGTCGGCATAACGAAGACACTGTAGGAGCTGCCGCAGGCTGCGATCTTTCGCTTTTAGAAGCCAGAATCAAAAGATCGCAGCCTGCGGCAGCTCCTACAGAGGTTGTTGAGTCATGTACTTTCGCGCTCGATCAACTGGCACTGCAGCAGATTCAGCCGCTGCACATCATCGCTCGGCAACACCCCAAGGCTTTCCAATACCCGCGTTGCCGCCAGCACGCCGATCTCCAGTGCCGGTGGTTTGATCGTGCTCAGGCTCGGCAACAGCATTTCGGCGAACGGGTAATTGCCGAAGCCGAGCACGGCGCAGTCTTCGGGGATCTTGATGCCTGCGCGTTGCCCGGCGAGCAGGCCGCCGGCGGCGAGGTTATCGTTGGCGAAGATGATCGCATCGGGGCGGGGGGAGGCGTTCATCAGCGCTTCCATCGCTTGCTTGCCGGCTTCGAACGGCGCGCGGTCGGCGTCCGGGGCGAATACCCACGGCTGCAGTCCGAACTCGCGCACGGTGGCGGCATAACCGTCGCGACGTTCGAGGGCACTGAGGTCACCAGGGGCGCTGTTCTGCACGAAGGCGATGCGGCGATAGCCTTTGTCATGCAGATAACGGGCAGCGGTCACGCCGACTTCATAGTGCGAAAAGCCGATCTGCATCGGCTCGCGATCCGGCTGGTAATCCCAGGTTTCGATCACCGGAATATCCGCTTCGGCGATCATCTTTTCCGTGCCCGAACTATGGAAATGACTGGTCAGCACCAACGCGGCCGGCGACCAGCCAAGAAATGCGCGCACGGCGTTTTCTTCCTGCTCGGTGCTGAAGTAACTCGACGCCAGCAGCAGCTGATAACCGTGGCGGCTGAGGGTGTCGCTGAAGCCCTGAATGGTGTTGGCAAAGATCGGCCCGGAGATGTTCGGAATCACCATGCCGACGATTTTCCCTCGCGCCGAGGCCAGTCCGCCGGCCACCAGATTCGGCACGTAACCCAGCTCGGCCACCACCGCTGCAATCCGCTCGCGGCGCTCCGGCGAGACCGATTCCGGCTGATTGAAGTAGCGCGACACGGTAATCGCCGACACACCGGCCTCGCGCGCCACCGCGTTCAGGGTCACTCGTCCGGCGCCACGGCGTTTGCGGGGCTTTTCCTGGCTCAAGGCTTGATCCTTCTTAAAAACCAAAACGCATATAAAAGTAATTTTTCAGTATTGGACGCTCTATGCCGAGCTTGCCAATACTGGCGATGTTAGCGCTAACAAGGCGCATTGTCTGCTACTCGCTCGAGCGAATGCCCAAGACACCGATTCAGGCGCTGTCGTCGCAGAACGGCAGCGGTTCAGGGCCAATTTCGAGCGGGCAATCATGCACAACATTCCTGGGGCGACACACAAACTGGCGCAGTCGATTCGCGCCGCTGGCTGGATCTTTACCGGGCTGGCGGCGTTGCCGCTGCCCACGGCTTTCGCCGCCGACAGCAGCGAACAAGAGCCGACCCTCAAGTCCGTCACAGTCACCGCCACCCGCCGTGAAGAGTCGCTGCAGAAGGTGCCGGTGGCAGTCTCGGTGATCGACGGCGAACAACTGGAACGCGACAACCGCAACGGCGTGGCGAGCATCGTCCAGCAAGTGCCGTCGCTGAATTTCCGTACCGGTGCGTCGAACAAGGACACCTCGTTGTTTGTGCGAGGCGTCGGCACGATTTCCACCTCGCCCGGCGTCGAGCCAACAGTGGCCACGGTGATCGATGGCGTGGTCTATGCGCGTCCCGGTCAATCGACCCTTGATCTGCTGGATCTGGAACGCGTCGAAGTGCTGCGTGGCCCGCAAGGCACGCTGTTCGGCAAGAACGCCTCGGCCGGTGTGCTCAACATCACCAGCAAGGCGCCGACCAACGAGACCCACGGTTACATCGACCAGTCGTACTACAGCGGTAACGAAAGCCGCACCCGCTTCGGCATTGGCGGCAGCCTGATTCCGGACACGCTCAAGGGTTCGATCAGCACCCTGTTCGGTAGCTACGACGGCAACGTCGACAACAAAAATAACGGCCAGGAGGTCAACGGCTACAACCATCGCGGCGTGCGCGGCAAACTCGAATTCACCCCGAACGATGACGTGACCTTCACCCTGATCGCCGACTACATGCAGTCCCACGACGACGGCCCCAACGGCGTCGTCAGCAAGTCGCTGACCCCGGCCTTCGCCAACGCGCTGAGCCCGGTCTACGCCAGCAGCCACAACCGCGACATCAACACCGACACCCGCAGCCATGTCGAGGACACCAACAAAGGCCTGTCCGGCCAACTCGACTGGCAACTGGGCGATTACACACTGACCTCGATCACCGCGTGGCGCGGCTGGGACAACACCCAATATCAGGATGGCGATCGGCTGAGCACGATCACTGCAGCGTTCCCCGGCACCGCCGACAAAGGCGATCTGGCCTTCGACCAGTACTCGCAAGAGCTGCGCCTGGCCTCGCCGAAAGGTGAGTTCCTTGAATACGTTGGCGGCCTGTTCTACATGCATGGCAAGGATGACGAGACTTATCAGCGCACCTTGACCACCACCACGCGCACCGACCGTGGCGTCGCCGATTACAGCACCACCAGCGACAGCTACGCCGCGTTCGGCGAAGCCACGTTGAACTTCACCTCGGACTTTCGTGGCATCGCCGGCCTGCGCTACACCCACGATGATCTTGAATACGATCACCGCCGCATCTCGACATCGGCGACCACGGTCAGTGGTATTCAACCTGCAACCAGCAGTTCCGGTTCGGTAGACGAGGACGGCTGGTCCGGCCGGCTCGGCGTGCAGTACGACCTCAGCGATGCGGTCACCACGTATCTGACCTATTCGCGTGGCTACAAAGGCCCGGCGTACAACGTGTTCTTCAACATGCAGCCGCGTGACACCGAAGCGCTGAAACCGGAAACCTCCAATACCTGGGAGGCGGGGATCAAGGCCACCAGCTTGAACAACCGGCTGACTACCAACCTCGCGGTGTTCCACAGCGATTACGACAACTACCAGGCGAACTTTTTCGACACCGTCGCCGGGCAAGTGGTGACGCGCCTGATCAACGCCGGCAGCGTCAGCACTGAAGGCGTCGAACTCGATTACGCCTTGCAGGCGACCCAGCAACTCAAGTTCTCCGGGGCGCTGGCTTACACCCGCGCGCGTATCGATCAATTCAGCTGCCCGGCAGGTGCGGCGGCGTCGTGCAACGTCAACGGCAAGCCACTGCCGTTCAGCCCCGACTGGAAAAGCTACGTGCGTGCCGACTACAGCATCCCGCTGGACAACGGCCTCGATATCGAACTCGGCACCGACTACAGCTGGCAGAGCGAGGTGCAGTACGACATCAGCCAGAACGCCGACACCAAACAAGGTGCCTACGGCATCTGGAACGCCAGCGTCGCTCTCGCCGACTACAGCAACGGCTGGCGCGTGGCACTGCTGGGCAAGAACCTCGCCGACAAGTCCTACTCACCGTTGCTGGCCAGCGGCGGCAGCTACATCTACCGCGCTGTGCCACGGGATGACGAGCGTTACTTCGGCGTGCAATTGCGCAAGGATTTCTGAGATGAGCAGACAGTTGAAACTCGGCGCGTTTCTCATGGCCACCGGGCACCACGTCGCCGCGTGGCGGCACCCGCAAGTGCCGGCCAATGCCGGTCTGGATTTCGCCCACTACAAGCGTCTGGCGCAGATTGCCGAGGCAGCGAAATTCGACACGCTGTTCGTTGCCGACAGTGTTGCCGCGCCGACTCAGGACATCGCCAGCCGCATGGCGCGCTCGGATCACTTCGAACCGCTGACCTTGCTCTCGGCCCTGAGCGCGGTGACCGAGCGCATCGGCCTGATCGCCACGGCGACCACCAGCTACAACGAGCCGTACCACGTGGCGCGCAAATTCGCCTCGCTCGATCATCTGTCGGGCGGGCGTGCGGGGTGGAATCTGGTGACCTCGGACAACGCCGCCGAAGCATTGAATTTTGGTCGCGACGAGCACATCGGCCACGCCGAACGCTACAGCCGTGCCCGCGAGTTTCATCAGGTGGTCACCGGGCTGTGGGACAGTTGGGAGGACGATGCCTTTGTCCGCGACAAAGCCAGCGGCGCCTATTACGACCCGGCGAAGTTGCACGTGCTGGATCACGTCGGCGAGCATTTTCGGGTGAAAGGCCCGCTGAACGTGGCGCGCTCGCCGCAGGGACAACCGGTGATCGTGCAGGCCGGTTCATCGGAGACCGGGCGTGAGCTGGCGGCACAGACCGCTGAGGTGGTGTTCACCGCGCAGACTTCGCTATCGGGCGCGCAGGCGTTCTACGCCGACCTCAAGGGGCGTCTGGCCAAGTACGGACGCAGTGCCGATTCGCTGAAAATCATGCCCGGGGTGTTTGTCGTCGTCGGGCAGACAGAAGCCGAAGCGCAGGAAAAATGTGAAACGTTTCAGCAATTGGTCGAACCGGAGGTTGGCGTGGCGTTGCTTGGGCGTATGCTGGGCAACTTCGACTTGTCGAAGTACCCGCTGGACGGCCCGCTACCGGATTTGCCGCTGACCGACAGCGGCCAGCAGAGCCGGCAGAAATTGCTGACTGAACTGGCGGGGCAGGAGAATCTGACCCTCGCCGAATTGGGCCGCAGGATTGCCGGTGGGCGCGGGCATTACAGCCTGATCGGCACCCCGGCGCAGATCGCCGACCGTTTGCAGGAGTGGTTCGAACAGGGCGCGGCGGACGGTTTCAATGTGCTGGTGCCGCACCTGCCGGGCGGGCTCGAAGATTTCGCCCATGGCGTGGTCCCGGAACTGCAACGGCGTGGGTTGTTCAGAACCGAGTATGAGGGCCGAACCTTGCGCGAGAACCTGGGCCTGGCCCGACCGCAAAACAGATTTGTGTAAATCCCCTCACCACAAAGTTGAAATTCACCCTCAATTTGCTGTTAATCAAACAAGAGAGGATTCGATGACTTACACCGCTGCCGAAAACCGCTACGACTCCATCCCTTACCGCCGCGTCGGCCGCAGCGGTCTGGTGCTGCCGGCGCTGTCGCTGGGCCTGTGGCACAACTTCGGCGACAGCACGCCGATCGACACCCAGCGCGCCCTGCTGCGCACCGCGTTCGACCTGGGCATCAACCACTTCGACCTGGCCAACAATTACGGCCCGCCGTACGGCAGCGCCGAGATCAATTTCGGTCGCCTGCTGCGCGAAGACTTCAAGCAGTACCGCGATGAACTGATCATTTCAAGCAAGGCCGGTTGGGACATGTGGCCCGGCCCGTACGGTCAGGGCGGCGGCTCGCGCAAATACGTGCTGGCCAGCCTCGACCAGAGCCTGCAGCGTCTCGGTCTGGACTATGTGGATATCTTCTACTCGCACCGCTTCGACCCGGACACTCCGCTGGAAGAAACCGCCAGCGCCCTCGCCACCGCCGTGCAACAGGGCAAGGCGCTGTACATCGGCATCTCGTCGTACTCCGGGGTGAAAACCCGCGAGATCGCCGCGCTGCTCAAGGAATGGAAGGTACCGCTGCTGATTCATCAGCCGGCGTACAACCTGCTCAATCGCTGGGTGGAAAAAGACCTGCTCGACACCACCGACGAACTCGGCACTGGCGTCATCGCCTTCACCCCGTTGGCGCAAGGTCTGCTGACCGACAAGTACCTCAACGGCGTGCCGGCGGATGCGCGGGTCAATCGCCCGGGTGGCGGTTCGCTGCAGGCTTCGCACTTGTCCGAGGCCAACATTGCCCACGTGCGCGCGTTGAACGAGATCGCCAAACGTCGCGGCCAGAGCCTGGGGCAACTGGCGCTGGCCTGGACCCTGCGTGATCCGCGAGTGACCTCGGCGCTGATCGGCGCGAGCCGGCCGGAGCAGATCATCGAGAACGTCGGCGCGTTGAAGAATCTGAGTTTCAGTGCTGAGGAGCTGGCGGAGATCGACCGCTTTGCCCAGGAGGGCGGGATCAATCTTTGGGAGAAGCCTTCGACGGCGGAGTAATCGGCAACGCAAAAGATCGCAGCCTGCGGCAGTTCCTACAGAGGAACGCATTCCAATGTAGGAGCTGCCGCAGGCTGCGATCTTTTGCTTTTAAAAGTAAGGAACATCCCCCAACACCGTAGCCCGCTGCATCACCCGCCGCGCAGGCCGGTAATCATCCACCGCATAATGCTGGGTCACACGGTTGTCCCAAAACGCAATGTCGTCCTGCTGCCAGCGCCAGCGAATGGTGAACTCCGGCCGCGTTGCGTGGGCGAACAGGAACTCCAGAATCGCCTCGCTCTCGGTGTCCGATAGCTCGTTGATCTTCGAGGTGAAGCCTTCGTTGACGAACAACGAACGGCGTCCGCTCACCGGGTGAGTGCGGATCACCGGGTGCGACAGCGGTGGGTTCTTGCGTCGTGCCTCTTCCCACTGTGCCAGCGCTTCCGGCGTGTTGCCGTAGCGCTCCAGCGGAAACGAGCGAGTGAAATCGTGAGTGGCGGTCAGGCCTTCGAGCAGAGTTTTCATTGGTGCCGACAGCGCTTCATAGGCGGCAATTCCGCTGGCCCACAGGGTGTCGCCGCCAAATTCCGGCAACAGCTTGGCACTGAGCACCGCGCCCATCGCCGGGGTCGGCAGGAAGGTCACGTCGGTGTGCCAGATCGCGTTGTCGCGCACGTCGGTGACGGCGGTGTCGAGGATCAGCACTTCCGGCTGCTCCGGCACGTTCGGGTAAATCGGATGGATGTGCAGGTCGCCGAAGTACGCGGCGAAACGTGCCTGTTGCGAAGGCTCGATCGGCTGGTTGCGGAAGAACAGCACCTGATACTTGAGCAGCGCCTGCTCGATGGCGTCGCGCTGTTCCAGGTTCAATGGCTGGCTGACGTCGACGCCGCTGATCTGCGCGCCGAGGGCCGAGCTTAATGGGGTGATGGTCAGGCTGCTCATGGTGGTTCTCTTCAATTCCAGGTACCCCTTGTAGGAGCTGCCGCAGGCTGCGATCTTTTGATCCTGATCTTTTAAAAACAAGATCAAAAGATCGCAGCCTGCGGCAGCTCCTACAGGGGAGGATTCACAAATGCTTTAGTGGGTTTGGCCGTGCCACGGCACCAGTTTGCGCTGCAGGGCGCGCAGGCCCATTTCCATGGCGAAGGCGATCAGGGCGATCACCAGAATCCCCAGCACCACCACATCGGTGACCAGAAATTGCGCAGCCGACTGCACCATGAACCCCAAACCGCTGGTGGCGGCGATCAGTTCGGCGGCGACCAGGGTCGACCAGCCAACGCCCAGACCAATGCGCACACCGGTGAGAATGTCCGGCAGGGCGCTGGGCAAAATCACGTGGCGAATCAACTGTGCGCGAGTCGCACCCAATGACTGCGCAGCGCGCAATTTCGCCGGGTCTACAGTGCGCACACCGGTCGCGGTAGCGATGGCGATCGGCGCAAAAATCGCCAGGTAGATCAGCAGCACTTTCGACAACTCGCCGATGCCACACCAGATCACGATCAGCGGCAGATAAGCCAATGGCGGAATCGGCCGGTAGAACTCGATCAACGGATCAAGCACACCGCGGGCAATACGGTTGGCGCCGATGGCGATGCCCACCGGCACTGCGGTCAGGATCGCGAAACCGAGGCCCAGACCGATGCGGCTCAGGCTCGCGCCCAGGTGCTGCCACAGGGTCGAATCCATGTAACCGGTGGTCGCCAGCAACCAGCCTTTTTGCAGGACGGCGGACGGTGGCGGCAGGAACAGCGGTTCGATCAAACCGCTGGCAGTCACGGCCCACCAGATCACCAGCAAGGCGAACAGGGTCAGCAGGCTGATCCACCGCGTGCTGAGGCTGCGCCGCACGGGAATCGCCACCGATGGGGTTTTCACTGCCGGGGCGGAAACGTCGTAACTGCTCATGCGCGCTCCTGCCGTTGTACGGCGCTGCGTTGCGAGAACACTTTGCTCAGCACGTGCTCGCGGGTTTCGATAAAACGCGGGTCGGATTTGATCGCCCGCGCCGCCTCACCGGCAGCGTAGCGTTGACCGAAATCCAGATGCAGACGCTCGACGATCTGCCCCGGATTCGGCGCCAGCAGAATCAGGTCAGTGGCGAGGAATACCGCTTCTTCGATGTCGTGGGTAATCAGGAATACCGGTTTTGCGGTGCGCTGCCAGACTTGCAGCAACAGTTCCTGCATCTGCTCGCGGGTGAATGCGTCGAGGGCGCCGAAGGGTTCGTCCATCAGCAGCACGCGCGGGTCGGCGGCGAGGGCGCGGGCCAGGCCGACGCGCTGTTTCTGGCCGCCGGAGAGTTGCCAGATTCGGCGGTGTTCAAAACCTGTGAGGTCGACCAGCGCGAGCATCTCGCGGGCGCGCTGTTCGCGTTTGTCCTTGGCGACACCGGCCAGTTCCAGACCGAACGCGACGTTGGCCAACACATCCTGCCAAGGCAACAGCGCGTCATCCTGGAACACCACGCCACGTTCGGCGCTCGGGCCTTTGACCGGCACGCCGTCGAGGGTGATGCGCCCGGCGCTGGGTTCGACGAAGCCGGCAATCAGGTTCAACAGCGAAGTCTTGCCACTGCCGGACGGGCCGAGAGCGACCAGCAATTGCTGAGGCCCGAGGGTCAGGGAAATGTCCGCCAGTACCGGTTCCGGGCTGCCGGGATACTGTGCGCTGATGCGCTCCAGCTGTAGCAAGGCCATCGCAGTGAACTCCCGATCAGTTGGTGATGTATTTGGCGCTGACGGACGGCGCGTAGTCCGGCAGTACGGCTTCGACCTTGCCTTGCTCCTTGAGGAACGCGGCGGTGTCGGTAATGGCTTTGGTGGTCGGCGCGCCGAGTGTGATCACCTGATCAGCCGCCAGCGGGTAGACGTTGCCCTGCAGCAGCAATGGAATGTCGCTGGCCTTGGCACCGGAGAGCTTCACCAGCTTGTCGACGTGTGACTGGTCGGCGACCCAGGCTTGTGGATCCTTGCGGTAATCGGCGTAGGCGTCGAGGGTGACCTTGGCGAATGCGGTGACGATTTCCGGGTGCTTCTCGGCGAAGTCCTTGCGCACGATCCACGCGTCAAAGGTCGGCGCGCCGAACTTGGCCAGTTCGCCGGAGGTGATCAGCACTTTGCCGTTTTCCTTGGCCACACCGAGGGCCGGATCCCACACGTAAGTGGCGTCGATATCACCGCGTTTCCACGCGGCGATGATCGCTGGCGGGGCGAGGTTGAGCACGGTGACTTTCGACGGGTCGATGTTCCAGTGCTTCAACGCCGCGAGCAGGCTGTAGTGACCGGTGGACACGAACGGCACGGCGATTTTCTTGCCGACCAGATCCTGCGGGGTCTTGATCCCGGAACCGTCGCGGGCGACCAGTGCTTCGGCGGCGCCGATCTGGGTGGCGATGAGGAAAGTTTCCACCGGAACCTTGCGGGTGATGGCGGCGGTCAGCGGGCTGGAACCGAGGTAGCCGATCTGCACGTCACCGGACGCGATGGCGGCGATGATGTCGGCGCCGTTGTCGAACTTGCGCCAGCTGATGTCGGCCTTGGTGGCTTTTTCGTAGGCGCCATCGGCCTGGGCGACTTTCGCCGGGTCGACGGTGGTCTGGTAAGCGACGGTGAGGTCGGCGGCCTGCGCCAGAAAGCTCGCAGCAGCCAACGAGGCCACGGCCAGCAGGCGAAGCGGGAAATTCAGTTTCATGGGGGAGTGCTCCAAATCAGGCGACCGACGATCGGCGTAAAAGGAGACTAAATGATCTAAGAATCTAAAAATAAATAACTTTTTAGACTTAGCTTATGAGCGGAAAAATCTAAAGATCAAAAGATCGCAGCCTGCGGCAGCTCCTACTGGGTGTACGCATATCCCATGTAGGAGCTGCCGCAGGCTGCGATCTTTTCAAAGACAGCGCTTAGTTACTGATCGCCAGAATGCTCGCCTGATACGACCCGACAAACACATCGAAATCGCCAACCTCGTTCTGCTCAAGCTCCGCCTGTTGCGCCAGCGACGAACGCGCCAGCTCCTCGAACTTCGCCTGTTCATCCGCCGCCAATGGCTCGCTGCGGAAGAACTCGGCATGCGCCTGGCTCTGACGCAGGGAGAATTGCGCGAAGCTTTCCTTGTGCTCAGCCATGGCCGCCAGCACTTGGGCCGAAGGGGTCAGGGACGAATCCTTGACCTTGGCCAGTTGCGCGTCCAGCGCCTTGCTGTGTGCGTCGCCGCCATGGCTCTGATCAAGCAATGCCGCCAGCGGTGCGATTTTTTCCAGCAGCTCGGCTGCCCAGACCTTCAGCTCGACCGCTTCGCCGTCACGCTGCAATTGCAGGCCCGGACGGCGACCTTCCTTGACCACGCTGAGGAAGTTCGAGGTGGCGTTGCCGCAACTGTTGTTGGTCAGCAACGAGCTGTCGTTCAGCGCGCAGTACAGCAGGAACGCGTCGAGGAAGCGTGATTCGGTGACGTCGATGCCCATTGGCAGGAACGGGTTGATGTCCAGGCAACGCACTTCGACGTACTGAATGCCACGGGCCATCAGGGCCTGGATCGGCCGCTCGCCGGTGTAGGTCACGCGTTTCGGGCGGATGTTGGAGTAGTACTCGTTTTCGATCTGCAGGATGTTGGTGTTGAGCTGTACCCACTCGCCATCCTGGTGCGTGCCGACTTCCACATACGGCGGATACGGCGTGGCCACTGCTTTGCGCAGGCTGTCGGTGTAGCTCGCCAGATCGTTGTAGCACGGCGTCAGGCCGGCCTGGGCGTTGCTCTGGTAACCGAGGTCGCTCATGCGCAGGCTGGTGGCGTACGGCAGATACAAGGTGTCCGGATCCAGTTGTTCCAACTGGTGCGAACGGCCGCGCAGGAAGCCTGCGTCCAGCGCCGGCGAAGCACCGAACAGGTACATCAGCAGCCAGCTGTAGCGGCGGAAGTTACGGATCAGCGCGATGTACGACGACGACTGGAAATCGCGGTCGGTGCCGACGTAACCCTCGGCTTCGCGCAGCAGCGGCCAGAGCTTTTCCGGCAGGGAAAAGTTGTAGTGAATCCCGGCGATGCACTGCATGGTCTTGCCGTACCGCAGGGCCAGGCCCTTGCGGTAAACGTACTTGAGCTGACCGATGTTGGAGGTGCCGTAATAGGCGATCGGGATGTCTTCCTCGGCCGGCAACGGGCACGGCATCGATGGACTCCACAGGTACTCGTTGCCGAGCTTGCTGTAGGCAAAGCGATGAATCTTGTCCAGGCTCGCCAGCGTATCGGCCGGATCGGGCAGGGCGGGGGTGATGAATTCCAGCAGCGACTCGGAGTAGTCGGTGGTGATCTGTTCGTTGGTCAGCGCGGAACCCAAGGCTTCCGGGTGCGGCGTTTGCGCCAGACGACCTTCACTGGTCACGCGCAGACATTCACGTTCGATACCGTGGAGGCACTGTTCGAGCAGAGAGAGGTTGGCGCGCTCGCCGAGCAGAGCCAGGCGGCGGTTGAGAAGTTCGCTCAATTTGGATTCCTTCACGCGTCAGTCGCCCCAATATGGGGGTGGGCAGGACGGTCTACAAGGGTGAAGTTGAAACTGGCGTTTTCGCCTGGTTTTCTAGCCGGTCAGCCACACACATAAACTGTAGGAGCTGCCGCAGGCTGCGATCTTTTGATCTTGCTATTACAAACAAAGTCAAAAGATCGCAGCCTGCGGCAGCTCCTACAGGATTCGTTGCGCCGAAATTAACTCAAAATGATGAACAACATCTACAGGACAGCGAACGTGCCTTGCGCTTTTGCGACCAGTTTGTCGCCCTGCATCACGTCGGCCTCGACCACCAGCGTGCGGCGGCCCGGGTGGATCACCCGCGCCGTGCACAGCACCTCGCCGTCGGATACGGCGCGGATGTAGTTGATCTTGCACTCGATGGTCGCGCTCTGCTGGTCGAAGCCGTGGGTGCTGGAACAGGCCAGCCCCATGGCGATATCGACCAGACTGAACAGCGCGCCACCGTGCAATTTGCCGCCGCGATTGCGCAGTTCCGGTTCCAGCACCAGGGCGACTTGCGCCACCCCGGTTTCCAGGCTGTGCAGGCGGCAGCCCAACAGATTGAAAAACGCGCTCTCGACGAGCCCGGCCGGAATGTCCATCAGCGTTTCTTCAGCTGCTTGGCGTTAGCGAACAGCGAAGCCATGGCGTTGTTCACCGGAGCGGCTGTGGCCGTTTCCTTGCGTGGCGCGTTGTTGGACGACTGGCGCGGTGCCGAGCCCGGACGCGAACCACGGGCACCGTCGATTTTCTCGCCCGGGGTGTCGCTCATGCGCATCGACAGACCGACGCGTTTGCGCGGGATATCGACTTCCATGACCTTCACTTTCACCACGTCACCGGCCTTCACCGCTTCGCGTGGGTCTTTGATGAACTTCTCCGACAGCGCCGAGATGTGCACCAGACCGTCCTGATGCACGCCGATGTCGACGAACGCGCCGAACGCGGTCACGTTGGTGACGACGCCTTCGAGGATCATCCCCAGTTGCAGGTCTTTCAGGTCTTCGACGCCTTCCTGGAACTCGGCGGTCTTGAACTCCGGACGCGGGTCGCGACCCGGTTTTTCCAGTTCTTGCAGAATGTCGGTGACGGTGGGCAGACCGAAGGTCTCGTCGGTGAACTTCTTCGGGTCCAGACGCTTGAGGAACGCGGCGTCGCCGATCAGCGAGCGAATATCGCGGTCGGTTTCAGCAGCGATGCGTTGCACCAGCGGATAGGCTTCCGGGTGAACAGCGGAAGAATCCAGCGGGTTATCACCGTTCATCACACGCAGGAAGCCTGCGGCCTGTTCGAAGGTTTTCTCGCCCAGACGCGCGACTTTTTTCAGCGCTGCGCGGGTTTTGAACGCGCCGTGCTCGTCCCGGTGAGCGACGATGTTCTGCGCCAAAGTCGCGTTGAGGCCGGAGATCCGCGCCAGCAAGGCCACCGAGGCGGTGTTCACATCGACGCCGACAGCGTTCACGCAGTCCTCGACCACCGCATCCAGACCACGTGCCAGTTTCAGTTGCGAGACGTCGTGCTGGTACTGGCCGACACCGATGGATTTCGGATCGATCTTCACCAACTCGGCCAGCGGATCCTGCAAGCGGCGAGCGATCGACACCGCACCACGGATCGACACGTCCAGATCCGGGAATTCCTTGGCCGCCAGTTCCGATGCCGAGTACACCGAGGCGCCGGCCTCGGACACCATGACCTTGGTCATCTTCATTGCTGGGTATTTTTTGATCAGCTCGATCGCCAGTTTGTCGGTTTCGCGGCTGGCGGTGCCGTTGCCGATGGCGATCAGGTCAACCGAGTGCTTGGCGCACAGCGCGGCCAGAATCGCGATGGTCTGATCCCATTTGTTGTGCGGCACGTGCGGGTACACCGTGGCGTGATCGAGCAGTTTGCCGGTGGAGTCGACCACCGCGACTTTGCAGCCGGTACGCAGGCCCGGGTCGAGGCCCAGGGTGGCGCGGGGGCCGGCCGGCGCGGCCAGCAGCAGGTCGTGCAGGTTGTGGGCGAAGACGTTGATCGCCTCGGTCTCGGCGCCGTCGCGCAGTTCGCCGAGCAGGTCGGTTTCAAGGTGCGTGTAGAGCTTTACCTTCCAGGTCCAGCGCACCACTTCACCGAGCCATTTGTCGGCCGGGCGGTTCTGGTTCTGGATGCCGAATTGCTGGCCGATCATGCCTTCACACGGGTGCATGGTGCCCGGCAGTTCGTCGCCGACCTTCAGCGCGGAGCTGAGGATGCCTTCGTTGCGGCCACGGAAAATCGCCAGTGCGCGGTGCGACGGCATGCTTTTCAGCGGCTCGTCGTGTTCGAAGTAGTCGCGGAACTTCGCGCCTTCTTCTTCCTTGCCGGCGATCACGCGGGCGCTGATGGTCGCTTCCTGCTTGAGGAAGTTGCGCAGCTTCTCCAGCAGGCTGGCGTCTTCGGCGAAGCGCTCCATCAGGATGTACTTGGCGCCTTCCAGCGCAGCTTTCACGTCGGCTACGCCTTTCTCGGCGTCGACGAAGCGTGCGGCTTCGGTTTCTGGCGTCAGGTTCGGGTCGTTGAACAGGCCATCGGCCAGCTCGCCGAGGCCGGCTTCCAGGGCAATCTGGCCCTTGGTGCGGCGCTTCTGCTTGTACGGCAGGTACAAGTCTTCGAGGCGGGTCTTGGTGTCGGCGAGCTTGATGTCGCGTTCGAGGGCAGGGGTGAGTTTGCCCTGCTCCTGGATGCTGGCGAGGATGCTGATGCGCCGTTCGTCGAGTTCTCGCAGGTAGCGCAGACGCTCTTCCAGATGACGCAGTTGGGTGTCATCGAGGCTGCCGGTGACTTCTTTCCGGTAACGGGCGATGAAGGGAACGGTAGAGCCTTCATCGAGTAGCGCGACGGCCGCTTCGACCTGTTGCGGGCGTACGCCGAGTTCCTCGGCGATGCGGCTGTTGATGCTGTCCATAAAACCACCTGACATATTGTGAAAGCAGGCTCGCAGGCACGGAAATAAAGGCCCGGAGTCTGGTTGAGCGGCTAGAAAATTGCCGCTGCCTGGGTCAAAAGGCACCCCATTGACCCGTGAAATCGAATAATTACTGCGCAGGCCCGGAAAATATCGCGGCCACCTGCGGTAACGATTCAGACGTTGCCTGGCACAAAACGCCGCGCATTATAACCAGCGTTCTGTCATTCGGGGGTGTAGCAGTCTGTAGGCATAAACCCCGGTTTTCTGGCAGTGAAGGAAAAATCTGCTAACAATGCACACGGTGCGTATAACGGCAGCTACGCCATAATGCGCGCCGAGCTAAAAGGAGCATCCAATGAGCAGCACTGCAAACAATGCTGAAGGCGAAAAAATTCTTATTGTTGACGACGATCCGGGGCTGAGCAGCCTGCTGGAACGTTTCTTCGTCAGCAAGGGCTACCGTGCCCGTGCCGTACCGAACACCGAGCAAATGGACCGTCTGCTGTCGCGTGAAGTGTTCAATCTGGTCGTCCTCGATCTGATGCTGCCAGGCGAAGACGGCCTGACCGCATGCCGGCGTCTGCGTGCGGCGAACAATCAGATTCCGATCATCATGCTCACCGCCAAGGGCGATGAGATGAGCCGCATCAAGGGCCTGGAACTGGGCGCCGATGACTACCTGGCCAAGCCGTTCAACCCGGACGAGCTGATGGCACGGGTCAAAGCGGTTCTGCGGCGTCAGGCCGCACCGGTGCCGGGCGCGCCGGGCAGCGAAGACGAAAACGTCACCTTCGGTGATTATGTGCTGTCGCTGGCGACCCGCGAACTGAAACGTGGGGAAGAAGTGCACATGCTCACCACCGGAGAGTTTGCGGTACTCAAGGCTCTGGTGATGAATGCGCGTCAGCCGCTGACCCGCGACAAACTGATGAACCTGGCCCGTGGCCGCGAGTGGGATGCCCTGGAGCGTTCCATCGACGTGCAGATTTCCCGTCTGCGCCGGATGATCGAACCGGATCCGTCGAAACCGCGTTACATCCAGACGGTCTGGGGCGTGGGCTACGTGTTCGTACCGGATGGCGCCGCTACCAAGTGATCGGCGATTTGTAGGAGCGGGTCTGCGCAGACCGGGTTGATCGACCCTCTACGCAGACTCGCAATCCGCAATATGCGAGCATGGCTCGCTCCTGCAAGTGTGTAACGGTTATCGATGAAAACCCCCGTCTGGTTCCCCCAAAGTTTTTTCTCCCGCACCCTTTGGCTGGTGCTCATCGTCGTGCTGTTTTCCAAGGCGCTGACCCTGGTTTATCTGTTGATGAACGAGGACGTGCTGGTGGATCGCCAATACAGCCACGGCGTCGCCCTGACGTTGCGCGCCTATTGGGCGGCCGATGAAGAAAATCGCGCAAAGATTGCCGATGCCGCAACCCTGATCCGGGTAGTCGGCGCCGGAGTGCCGGAGGGCGAACAACACTGGCCTTACAGTGAAATCTATCAGCGGCAGATGCAGGCGGAACTGGGCGCCGACACCGAAGTACGCTTGCGCATGCACTCGCCGCCGGCGCTGTGGGTGCGTGCGCCAAGCCTCGGCGACGGATGGCTGAAAGTGCCGCTGTACCCGCATCCATTGCGCGGCCAGAAAATCTGGAACGTGCTCGGCTGGTTCCTCGCCATCGGCTTGCTGTCCACCGCCTCGGCTTGGATTTT
This sequence comes from Pseudomonas sp. MWU318, assembly GCF_016756945.1. Classification (NCBI taxonomy): domain Bacteria; kingdom Pseudomonadati; phylum Pseudomonadota; class Gammaproteobacteria; order Pseudomonadales; family Pseudomonadaceae; genus Pseudomonas; species Pseudomonas sp. MWU318. Next base: position 72,142 of record NZ_JAESJL010000011.1, on the reverse strand, counting down.
CGTCAGCCAGCTCAATCAGCCGTTGAAGCGCCTGGTGTATGCCGCCCGACAACTCGGCCAGGGCCGCAGTGTGCGTCTGCCGATCAGCGACACACCGAGCGAGATGACCGAGGTGTATCGCGCCTTCAACCAGATGGCCGAAGATGTCGAACAGGCCGGTCGCGAGCGCGAGCTGATGCTGGCGGGAGTCTCCCATGATTTGCGCACGCCGCTGACCCGCTTGCGTCTGTCGCTGGAGCTGATGGGTGATCGCAACGATTTGACCGACGACATGGTGCGCGACATCGAAGACATGGACGCGATTCTCGACCAGTTCCTCGCGTTCATTCGCGATGGTCGCGACGAGTCGGTGGAGGAGGTCGACCTGAGCGATCTGGTGCGTGAAGTGGCCGCACCGTACAACCAGAGCGAAGAGAAAGTGCGTCTGCGTCTGGAACCGATCCAGCCGTTCCCGTTGCGCCGGGTATCGATGAAGCGGCTGCTGAACAACCTGATCGGCAACGCCCTGAACCATGCCGGCACTGGCGTCGAGGTCGCGGCTTATGTGTCCGGTGATACCAGCGCGCCGTACGTGGTGTTGAGCGTGATGGACCGGGGGGCGGGGATCGATCCTTCGGAGCTGGAGGCGATCTTCAACCCGTTCACCCGTGGCGACCGTGCCCGGGGCGGTAAAGGTACGGGGTTGGGCCTGGCGATCGTGAAGCGGATTGCTTCGATGCATGGCGGCAATGTCGAACTGCGCAACCGCTCCGGAGGCGGACTGGAGGCGCGGGTGCGGTTGCCGTTGGGGTTGATGTTGCCGCGCGATGCCGTTTAACAGTTGAAAAAGATCGCAGCCTTCGGCAGCTCCTACAGGATACGGATTCCCATGTAGGAGCTGCCGAAAGCTGCGATCTTTTGCTTTTAACCCTTGCCTTTGGTCCGGGTCATATTCGGCCCGCCATTCTTCTCAAGGTGTTCGATGATAATCCCCGCCACGTTCTTGCCGGTGGTGGTCTCGATCCCTTCCAGGCCCGGCGACGAGTTCACTTCCATCACCAGCGGCCCATGGTTCGAACGCAGGATATCCACACCCGCCACTGCCAGCCCCATGACCTTGGCCGCGCGCAAGGCGGTCATGCGTTCTTCCGGGGTAATCTTGATCAGGCTGGCGCTGCCGCCGCGATGCAGGTTGGAGCGGAACTCGCCCGGCTTGGCCTGACGCTTCATGGCTGCGATCACCTTGTCGCCAACCACGAAGCAGCGGATGTCCGCACCGCCCGCCTCCTTGATGTATTCCTGAACCATGATGTTCTGCTTCAGGCCCATGAACGCCTCGATCACCGACTCGGCCGCCGTAGCGGTTTCGCACAGCACCACGCCGATGCCCTGGGTGCCTTCCAGCACCTTGATCACCAGCGGCGCGCCGTTGACCATGTCGATCAAATCGGGAATGTCATCCGGCGAGTGAGCGAAACCGGTGACCGGCAGGCCGATGCCACGACGCGACAGCAGTTGCAGCGAACGCAATTTGTCCCGCGAGCGGGCGATGGCCACCGATTCGTTGAGCGGAAACACCCCCATCATTTCGAACTGGCGCAACACGGCGCAACCGTAGAACGTCACCGACGCACCGATCCGCGGGATCACCGCATCGAAGCCTTCCAGCGGCTTGCCGCGGTAGTGGATCTGCGGCTTGTGGCTGGCGATGTTCATGTAGGCGCGCAAGGTGTCGATCACCACCATTTCATGCCCGCGCTCGGTGCCGGCCTCGACCAGACGACGGGTGGAATACAGACGCGGATTCCGCGACAGCACAGCGATCTTCATGCAACACCTGTGGAGGAGGTAGATACCGGGAACACCGGCTTGTCTTGTACATATTTGATGCCCGGATTGACCACCAACTGGCCGTCGATCAGGGCTTTGGAACCGAGCAACAGGCGATAGCGCATGGACTTGCGACAGGCGAGGGTGAACTCGACTGCCCAGACCCGATCACCGAGGGCCAGGGTAGTGCTGATCACATAGCGCACCTGTGCCTGGCCGTTGGAGCTTTTAATGGTTTTGCGCGTCACCAGCGGCGCTTCGCAGCGCCGGTGACGTAACTGCACAACCGTGCCCAGGTGCGCGGTGAAGCGCACCCACTTCTCGCCGTCGCGTTCGAACGGCTCGATGTCGGTGGCATGCAGGCTGGAGGTGCTGGCACCGGTGTCGATTTTCGCCCGCAGGCCTGCGACTCCCAGATCAGGGAGCGCCACCCACTCGCGCAGACCGACAACGGTCAAATGGTCAAATGTCTTCAAAGGTGCTCAACCGGCAGAAACCGCTCGGGCCGCGTGCGGCCGAATTCGCGGTATTCACGCAGAATAAGGGTTAAAAGGCGACAGATATCTACGGCCCGGATCGCTGATCCCTCAAGCAGGTATCGGCTGGTGCGCATTGTAATCCGGGACGGGGTAATTCATGGCACGACAGAAACGGTAGTACAGTTCATCAATATTTCAGAATGAGGAAATTCCATGGCACAAAAAAGCGAAGAGGACGACAAGGTCCGTCTCGACAAGTGGTTGTGGGCGGCACGCTTTTACAAAACCCGGGCCTTGGCCAAAGCCGCCATCGAAAGTGGCAAGGTGCATTGCCGAGGCGACCGCTGCAAGCCTGGCAAAGAGCCACGCATTGGCGATGAGTTCGAAATTCGTACCGGCTTTGAAGAGCGCACGGTGAGGGTTGAAGCCTTGTCGATCGTACGTCGCGGCGCACCCGAGGCGCAGACGCTGTATACCGAGACGGAGGCGAGTATTGCCAAACGTGAAGCGGCAGCGGCGATGCGCAAGGCCGGGGCGTTAGGTGTGAGTACCGACGGCAAACCGAGCAAGAAGCAGCGGCGGGATCTGTTTAAATTTCGTGGGAACAGCCACGAATAAAAAGATCGCAGCCTGCGGCAGCTCCTACAGGAAAATGTATTCACATGTAGGAGCTGCCGCAGGCTGCGATCTTTTCAGCATTCAACCCATTAACGGGCAGACACCACACTCATCCGCGAAACCAGCGGCAGTTTGCCCAGCAAAGCGAAAACCGGCGCAGTCACCTTCAGCCAGAAGTTGGCGGCGTGATAGGCAAACGGCGTGTAGTAACCCCAGCCCAACGCCCACACCGCCAGCAGCATGCCGCCGATGTAATCGTCCTGGCCCCAATGCGCGCCGGCCACCAGACGTGGCAGCATGAACAGCAACGCCAGGCCCCAGATCGTCAGGAACTGGCCGACTGAGCGACTGAAGACCCCCATGAACAGCGCCCAGATCAGCAACACCGAAGCGTGGTCACCGGGGAAGCTCTGGCTCGAGCGATCCTTCAGCTCCCAGGTTTTTTCCAGATGCGGGAAATAGTCGCTCAGGTGCACCGCGCCTTCCAGCACCATCGATGGGCTGCTGTGCTGCCAGTCCATGTAGTCGGCGAATTTGGAAAACAGCGCGCGAATCACCACCATCAGCAGCAGAATCGAGAAAAAACCGAAGAAGGCGCGACGTACATCAATCGCCTTGAACACCCAGTCGCCCTTGATCAGCAGCGTCAGCAGAATCAGTCCGACGACAATGTCGAACGGACGCAGACTTGCAATTGCCCAGATGTGGAGCCATATGGGGTTGCTGGCCAGTGGTGCATTGAGTGAGCGGAACAGCCACTCGTCGAAAATCACACACAGCATCTGGCCCGTAGGCCATAACCAGAAAGCCAGTAGCGCCAATGGCACTACGTTACACAGAACCAGCCGGCCGAGGTTCCACCTTGATTGGAACAAACCCGGATTGTTCATAAAATGCCTCCCGTGGCTGAACATTTCGCACCAAACGGGTGCGGAGAAGCGCGGGATTTTCATCTTTTGTAACCATTTTGTCATCAATTCAGATACCCAGACCTATGACCGACCTACCGGATACCGACTACACCCAACGCTTCATCTTCGATGACAGCGACACTCGCGGCGAACTGGTGGCGCTGGAACGCAGCTACGCCGAAGTCCTCGCCAAGCACCCGTACCCGGAGCCGGTCGCGCAATTGCTGGGCGAACTGATGGCGGCCGCTTCGTTGCTGGTGGGCACGCTGAAATTCGACGGCTTGCTGATTCTGCAGGCGCGCTCCGAAGGGCCGATTCCGCTGTTGATGATCGAATGCTCCAGCGAGCGCGAGATCCGTGGTCTGGCGCGATACAACGCCGAGCAGATCGCTGCGGATGCCACCCTCGCCGACCTGATGCCGGGCGGTGACCTGACCCTGACGGTCGACCCGACAATTGGCCAGCGTTATCAAGGCATCGTCGATCTCGACGGCGAAACCCTGTCCGAGTGCTTCACCAACTATTTCGTCATGTCGCAACAGGTCGGCACCCGCTTCAAGCTGTTCGCCGACGGCCGCCGTGCTCGCGGAATGCTACTGCAGCAACTGCCGGCCGACCGCCTGAAAGACGAAGAAGAGCGCGCCGAAAGCTGGCAGCACATCACCGCCCTGGCCAGCACCCTGACCGCCGATGAATTGCTCAGCCTGGACAACGAAACCGTCCTGCATCGCCTCTACCACGAAGAGCAGGTGCGCCTGTTCGATGTGCAGAACCTGCGCTTCCGTTGCAGCTGCTCGCGGGAACGCTCGGGCAATGCACTGGTCAGTCTGGGTCTGGAAGATGCGCAGGCACTGGTGGCTGAACGCGGTGGCGAAGTCGAGATCGATTGCCAGTTCTGCAACCAGCGTTACCTGTTCGATGCGGCCGATATTGCTCAATTGTTCGCTGGCGCAGGCGTCGACACGCCGTCAGATACCCGGCACTAAAACGGTTCAGCGCAGGTAAATTCACTGCGTAACGACGGAATTTCGCCGTTACGACGGGAGGACCCTACTCTTTTTGGGCTTTTCTGGCATAATCCGGCCCACTTTTTTCGCGGTAGTAGTGCACGACTTTCTACTACAAAACGTTTGGAGCACACTCGGCCACTGGCCGACGGGGAACCTCATGACGCAAGCCAATAACGCCGTGTACACCGATCTGAGTGTTGATGATCTGGTTAAAGAAGCCCTGCAACGCGGTGAGGGCGAGCTTGCCGATACCGGCGCTCTGGTAGTCCGCACCGGTCATCGCACCGGCCGTTCGCCAGTCGATCGTTTCATCGTTGAAGAGCCTTCCACCCAGGCCGCTATCGCCTGGGGCCCGATCAACCGCAAGTTCCCGGCCGACAAGTTCGACGCGCTGTGGGCTCGTGTCGAGGCGTTCAACAACGCGCAAGAGCACTTTGTTTCCCACGTGCATGTAGGTGCGGCTGAAGATCACTACCTGGCCGTGAAAATGACCACCCAGACTGCCTGGCAGAACCTGTTCGGTCGTTGCCTGTTCATCAACCCGGCCCAGTACAACCCGGCCGGTCGTGAAGAGTGGCAAGTGCTCAACGTGGCCAACTTCGAGTGCGTGCCTGAGCGTGACGGCACCAACTCCGACGGTTGCGTGATCATCAACTTCGCGCAGAAGAAAGTGCTGATCGCCGGCATGCGTTACGCCGGTGAAATGAAGAAAGCCATGTTCTCCGTGCAGAACTTCCTGCTGCCGGCCGCTGACGTGCTGCCAATGCACTGCGCTGCCAACATCGGCGAAGAAGGCGACGTGACCCTGTTCTTCGGTCTGTCGGGCACCGGTAAAACCACCCTGTCCGCCGACGAAAGCCGTTACCTGATCGGTGACGACGAACACGGCTGGGGCGAAGGCGTTGTCTTCAACATCGAAGGCGGCTGCTATGCCAAGTGCATCGACCTGTCCGAGAAGAACGAGCCGGTCATCTGGAAAGCCATCAAGCACGGCGCTGTGCTGGAAAACGTGGTCATCGACGACGCCAAGCATGCCGACTACGCCGATGTCAGCCTGACCCAGAACAGCCGCGCGGCCTACCCGCTGGAGCACGTTGCCAAGCGTTCCGAGAAGAACCTGGGCGGCGAGCCAAACGCGGTGATCTTCCTGACCTGCGACCTGACCGGCGTGCTGCCGCCAGTGTCGATCCTCAACGAAGAACAAGCGGCCTACCACTTCCTGTCCGGCTACACCGCGCTGGTGGGCTCGACTGAAATGGGTTCGGGCAGCGGCATCAAGTCGACCTTCTCCACCTGCTTCGGCGCACCGTTCTTCCCGCGTCCGGCTGGCGAATACGCTGAACTGCTGATCAAGCGCATCCGCGGCTTCGGCTCCAAGGTCTACCTGGTCAACACCGGCTGGACCGGCGGTGGCTACGGCGTCGGCAAACGCTTCAACATCCCGACCACCCGTGCGGTGATCGCAGCGATCCAGAGCGGCGCGCTGATCGGTACCGCCACCGAGCACCTGGACACCATCAACCTCGACGTGCCACTGGCCGTACCGGGCGTTGAAACCAACCTGCTCAACCCACGCAACACCTGGGCTGACAAGGCTGCCTACGACGAAGCGGCCAAGGCGCTGGCCGGTCTGTTCATCGAGAACTTCAAGAAGTTCGAAGTGAGCGACGCGATCAAGGCTGCGGGTCCTAAGTTGTAAGGCTTAGTTCTGGTGAATAAAAAAGCCGCCTCTTAGGGGCGGCTTTTTTGTGGGTGTTCATTTTCTCAATGAGCCAATGCATTCAAAACATGAACCGGGTCGTTATGAATGGCCTTGAGCAAAGCTTTTGCCGGCCCGGTTGGCTCGCGACGGCCCTGTTCCCAATTTCGTAGAGTGCCGAGTTGGACGTCGATCAGTGCCGCAAATTTGGTCTGGGTCAAACCGGTAGCTTTACGAATTTCTTTGACCTGCAATGCATCAACGTGGAATTCGCGAGAAGGTGTGCGCTCGCCTCGTACGATCTCGTCCATCTCTTGCACACTTTCCATCAGCTCATCAAAAAATTTGCTCATGGTCATCTCCATTTTTTGATCAAGACCTTGAGTGCTTTACGCTCATCGCTGGACAGATCGTGTTGTTCATTTTTAGGGTAGATCATCAATAACCCGATTTGTGACGCCGAAACGAAGTGGTAGTAAATAACACGTGCTCCGCCTCGCTTGCCGTGTCCTTTAGCTGCGATTCGGGTTTTGCGAATCCCGCCTGTGCCTTCAATTACATCGCCAATCGAAGGGCTTACAACCAGTTGCTTCTGAAAAGCGGCGTAAGTGTCATCATCCAGCAGCTCTTTTACTCGACGGGTAAAGATCCGAGTCTCAATAAAAATCATCGTAAATGTACGCCATTGGCTTACTTTTCAGCAATGCTGAAGTGATTTGAGTAGATGACTGGTAAGTGATCGTTCTCATGTCGAACATGGGAACGATCTGATCACTCAACCTCAGACTGGAGCTTTCCAGCCGAGCATCTGCTGCTGCGCGACCTGCAGCAGGTCACAGCCATCCTGCGTCAGCAGATAGAGGGCGTGAGTGATGTGGGGGATATCTTCGACGTCGGCTTGTTTGAAGCTGAGGCAGTAGAGGGTTTTCAGCAGGTCGCTGGAGGCGCGCAGGCGCTGGACGGCGCATTCGAGGATGTCTTGCGGGTTGGCCGTTGTGTCGATGATCAGGGGCTTGGTGTCGGTGAGGTTGGATTCGAGTGAGCGGTAGCGATCAGCGGGTAATTGATTCCATGTTTTCATTTCGTTGATCCTCAAATGCTTCAAGTGAAGCCACCACATCGTGACCAAGCGACAGGAGGCGACTGTGTTCGGGTTGGTCAACCGGTGAGGATCGTGCACAGACCCGGCACACCCGAAGGTGTCCCAAACACAGCCACCATAAAACTGCAGGCAATTGAGTGCCGGCAGCATACAGCGGACGCGTCTTCACGATCCATTCAGGTGACCAAGCCCGAGCCGCTGATTTGCCAGCGACAGTCACGACTATAGATTTGTGCCCTCAAGCCGCGATAGGCGACAAAGAGTCGTGGCGTGTAGGAACGGGATGAAGATTGCATCGGACGTTCCTACCGATTTTTAATCGTTTTTCAACGCAAATGCTGATACGCCGAAATATCCAGCAAACTGGTTGCCAGGCCGGTCGCCGGCTTGTAGATCTCGCCGTTCACGCTGGTGAACGGTACACCTTTGCTGCCCAGCGAAACGTAGCGCTCGCCTTGGTCCAGCTCGGTGAAGTAGGTGTAGGAATGTTTGTGCATCAGCTTGTATTTGGCTTCATCGCGTGCGATGCCGTTGGTGAGGTTTTCCAGATCGGCCTGGGTCAGATTCAACGTTTTTTGCAGTCGTACGCCCCAGCGTTTGAGGCAGGTTTCAGCGAGATGGCGCACGATGCGTCCGGGCTCGGACAGTGCTTTCAGATCACCGGCGCCAGTCGGGACGCCGCCACTGCTGGTGGCATTGCCGGCCATGGTGGCGTGGCGGCCAGCCATAGGATAAATGTAGGTTTTAGTGCCGGTAGCGGTCTGCGGGATGACGCAGCTGAAACCTTTGGAGCGTTCGTCACGAGCATAGAACGCTACATACTCTTTGACGTTGGCCGCGAGTTTGACCCGCTCTTCCTGAAAGTTACCAATGCCTGGCACGGGATCAAGAGCAAAGATATTGACCGGGATGTTTTTCAGCAGGCTGTCCTTGAACATTGCATTGGCCAACATATGGCAACTGATGCCGCCTCGGCTCCAACCGACGAGATTGACTTGAGTGGGAATAACACCATCCTTGCGGTGGGTTTTGATAATTCCTTCCTGTAATTGCTGCTGGGTAATGCTGCGATTACCGTAATTATATTTGCGCCAGAACCAGGAACCCTCGGCTTTTACATCTTCAATCGGAATGCCGGCAGCTTTCAGGCGATTGTATTCGGCTTCAGTCAGTTGCTCGCGTTGCCAGTCACACTTGCCCTTGATGATATTGAGCGCGTGCAACACGTTTTCTTCCCAGCCTTTGCCGAACAAGGTTCCGCTCATGCCGTATTCCTTGGTCTTGGTGAACAGGTCGTCGGCCTGCATGTTGCCGCTGCCGGGGCCATCGACCACGATCCACTCGGCAAACTCGTAACCCGCATGATTGGCAGCCAAGGTGGAAATCAGTTCGCCGTTCCAGAAGTTTTCGTGGGCTACGTCGAATTTATTGGAACCAGTTCCGCAAAAAAAGATAGTTAAAACAGTCATTGTGTTGCTCTCGGTTAAAGTAAGAGTCAACAACTTAGGTCTTTTTTAGCTGTTTATTAAAGCATTCTGTTGTTTCTGGATTTTAGTTGTTTTCAGTGGGGTCTGATTGTTGGGGTTTATGTTTTGCGACTTCGAGCAAATCACAGCCGTCCTGCACTAATAAATAAAGAGCATTAACGATGTTGGGTATATCTTTCACATCGGCCTGTTTGAAACATAAACAGTAAAGGGTTTCCAGCAGATCGCTGGCGGCACGCAGTCGCTGGTCAGCGGCATCAAGCAGATCGCGATGGCTGGAGTGAGTATCGATGACCAATACGGGATTTTCGTTGTAGCAAGTCTTCAAGGGGCGATAGCGGGTAATCATGGTCAGGCTTGTCCTTTACAAAGGCACTCGGGCGGGGCTGATTCAGTGGTCAGTCGCGCCGGCCACTATAGAAGTGGGTGGCGAGCACTCACAAGAGCGCCGCAATGGACGGCGTTCGTAGGGGATTTTCCGAGGGCCGGGCATATGCCCTACAAGGTTTTGCGGTTTTATCGGGGTGAAACCCCTAGCGCAGAAATTTCCCACAGGATTCACAGGCGTTTCTTGGCAGATCTATGTATGGTGCGCGCCAGAATCTGTAGGACGTTTCCAGGCGTCCGATACGCGCTTAAAGGGAATTGAGTATGCAGTGGCTACGTATGGCCTCGATTTTATTGCTGTGGGCCAGTGGTTGCCGTTTGGCGATGGCGTCTGATGCCGGCAACGGCTGGATGTTTGCCGACCTTCAACGCACGGGTTGGCCCGATGCGCTTTCCAGCCAGACCGGCATCGATACCGCCTCGCGCGCCGAGGTGTTGATGTTCGGCAGGGCCCTGCTCGCCAACGAAGCGCTGGACGAGGCAGGGCTGGAGCAGCGACTGGGTGTGCCGCATGTGCAGCTCAAGTCGATCAGGCAGGTGCGTGACGGTCTGTGGGATCGTTTGCTGAGCACCTATCGCAACGCCAGCGTTGACTGTGACGGGCAGCCGTTCTGCCCGCGCGTGCGCAGTGTTGCGGAACTGCGGCAATTGGCGGCGGCCTTCACCGGTGACATCAGCCCGGCTCATGCGTTGTGGGCGAGCAAGAGCCAGGGCGTGCATGAGCAGGTGTTGAACGAGCAACTGCGAGTGGCGGTTTTGCGGCCCTGAACGGGTAAGTTTGTATCGCTGTTTTGTGCCCCTTCGCGAGCAGGCTCGCTCCTGCAGTGGACCGAGTTGTCTGCGCTATTGGCTGTATCATCCCGTATTGAATTGACCCCGGCCTTTTCTCGACTCGCTGCGATCGCCCGCTAGGCTGTTGGCATCACAGCGGTCAACGGAGTGACAGCGCATGCACAACACCCTGGAACAGGTTTTCGGTTATCCACAGTTTCGACCCGGGCAGGAAGCCGCGATCAGCGCGGTACTGGCCGGGCGCTCGGCGGCAGCGATTTTCCCCACCGGGTCTGGCAAGTCGCTGTGCTATCAAGTACCGGCACTGTTGCTGCCACACTTGACCCTGGTGGTCTCGCCACTGTTGGCGTTGATGCAGGATCAACTGGCATTCCTCAAGCGTCACGGCATCAGTGCCGGCAGCATCGATTCGGCACAAAGCCGCGATGACGCCAATGATGTGATGGCCCGCGCCCGTTCGGGTGAATTGAAGATCCTGATGATCTCGGTGGAGCGCCTGAAGAACGAGCGTTTTCGCAATTTTTTGCAGCAGGTGCCGATCTCGCTGCTGGTGATTGACGAGGCGCACTGCATCTCGGAGTGGGGCCACAACTTCCGCCCCGACTACCTGAAGCTGCCGGACTACCAGCGTCAGTTCAATATCCCGCAAACCCTGCTGCTGACGGCCACGGCGACGCCGAAAGTCATCGCCGACATGCAAGCCAAATTCGCCATCGCTGCCGAAGATGTTGTGACCACCGGTTTCTATCGCCCAAACCTCAATCTGCTGGTGGAACCGGTGCGTGGCCAGGACAAGCGCCAGCGGCTGGTGGAGTGGATGAGCGAGCGCGCGAGCCAGCCGAGCATCGTCTACGTCACGCTGCAGAAAACCGCCGAGCACATCGCCGAACATCTGGGGCGCAACGGCATACAGGCCGAGGCTTATCACGCCGGGTTGCCCAACGATCAGCGCGAGGCGATCCAGAAGCGCTTCATGGCCGGGCAGTCCAATTGCATAGTCGCAACCATTGCGTTCGGCATGGGCATCGACAAGAGCGATATCCGCAACGTGGTGCATTTCGACCTGCCGAAATCCATCGAGAACTACAGTCAGGAAATCGGTCGCGCCGGACGGGATGGACAGCCGTCGGATTGCCTGGTGCTGGCCAACCGCGACAGCCTCAACGTGCTGGAAAATTTCGTCTACGGCGATACCCCGGAGCGCGAGGGGATACGTTGTGTGCTGGAGGAAATGCAGGCTGCCGCAGCTGAAGGACAGTGGGAGTTTCTGCTCGGGCCGTTGGCGGATCAGAGCAACATTCGCACGCTGCCGCTGAAGACGTTGCTGGTGCAAATGGAGCTGCGCGGCCTGATTGCTCCGCGCTATGCCTATTACGCCGAGTACCGTTTCAAATACCTGCTGGAGCCGGAAGCGTTGCTTGAGCGTTTCGAGGGAGAGCGCAGGGAGTTTGTCGCGGCCATCATTCACACCTCCAGCCGCGCACGTACCTGGGCTACGGTGAATTTCGAGGCGATGTACACGCAGTATTCGGCTGAGCGCAATCGGGTGGTGACGGCGCTGGATTATTTTCAGGAGAAGGGCTGGGTCGAGCTTGAGAGCAAGCAGATGACCGAGGTCTACAACGTGCTGCACAGCGATTTCGACAGCGCTGTGCTGAGCGCCGAGTTGCACGAGTACTTCACCCGGCATGAACAGACTGAAGTCGCGCGGATTCACGCCATGCTCGAACTGTTCGCCACTGAGCGCTGCCTGGGTTATCGCCTGGCCGAATACTTCGGCGACCACAATGCGCCCGAGCGCTGCGGGCACTGTTCGGTGTGCCACGGTAATGTCGCGCAACTGCCGGGGCCTCCCGAGTTGCCAGCGCTTGTGGATAAGAACTTCGCGGCGTTGTGCGGTGATTTTATCCACAGGCACGAACAGCACACCGGCCATGTGCCGACGGCGGAGCGCCTGACGCGGTTTCTGTGCGGGATGAGTGTTCCGCTGTTCACCAGGTTAAAGGCACGGACTATTTCGGGGTTTGCGGCGCTGGAGGAGTATCCGTACGCCGAGGTTCGCAGTTGGACTCAAGAACACCTCTGATATGTCTGCAGGAGTTGCCTCAGGGCGATTGGGGTTTATCCATGCGCTGAATGTCGCTCATCACGGTAATAAACTTCAAAAACGCCCGGTGCCTGACTATGGTGAAGGCTGTCTTCGGATCGCCAACAAGAGAACAACATGAGCCAGACATCCTTCGATATTCAGCAAGCTGCCGTGATCGGCGCGGGCACCATGGGCCGCGGTATTGTCATGTGCCTGGCCAATGCCGGCATTGCCGTGCAGTGGGTCGATAACAATCCACAGATGCTCGAACAGGCGCTGGGCACGGTGGCCGACACTTATGCCCACAACGTGCGCCAGGGACGGATCGATCAGGCCGAGGCGGACGCGCGTGTCGCGCGGGTCAGCGTGGCGGCGGATTACGCAGCGATCCGCAATGTCGATCTGGTGATCGAAGCGGTGTACGAAAACCTTGAGCTCAAGCAGAAGATCTTTCGCGAGCTGGATGGCCTGCTCAAGCCTGAGGCGTTGTTGGCGAGTAACACCTCGGCGCTGGATATTGACGCGATTGCGGCTGCAACAAAACGTCCATCGCAAGTGCTCGGTCTGCATTTCTTCAGCCCGGCGCACATCATGAAGCTGCTGGAAATCGTCCGCGGGGCGCAGACGTCGCCAGCCGCACTGGAAGCGGCGCTGGCGCTGGGCAAGCGCATGGGCAAGGTCAGTGTGGTGTCGGGCAACTGCCACGGTTTTATCGGCAATCGCATGTTGCATCCGTATGTGCTGGAGGCGCGCAAGATGCTGCTCGAAGGCGCTTATCCACAGCAGGTCGATGCGGCATTGCAGGGCTTCGGTTTCGCCATGGGGCCGTTTCGCATGTACGACGTGGTCGGCATTGATCTGGAATGGCGTGCGCGCGAATTGGCCGGCAAGGGCCAGGATGCGCCGGAGGTACAGGTGGATAATCGCTTGTGCGAGATGGGCCGCTTCGGACAGAAGTCCGGCAACGGTTACTACCACTACGAGCCGGGCAGTCGTCAAGCCGAGCATGATCCCGAGGTCGATGCGCTGATATTGAGCGTCAGCGAAGGCCTGGGCTTTCAGCGCCGCGAGATTGGGTCCGAGGAAATCCTCGAACGCTGCCTTCTGGCGCTGGTCAACGAGGGCGCGAAAATTCTGCAGGAAGGCATTGCCGAATCGGCGCACGACATCGATCAGGTGTACCTCAATGGCTACGGCTTCCCGGCGGACAGAGGCGGCCCGATGGCCTGGGCGGACGATCAGGGGCTGGCGGACATTCACAAGCGCTTGCTGGCGCTGGAGACGCGACAGGGCGATCAATGGCGGCCGGCGCCACTGATTGGCGAGCTGGCGGCGCGAGGCAAAGGTTTTTACCTTTAGACTGGACAGATAACTCAAGGAGTCGATACCGATGTCCAGCACCATGGCGCAACGCGCCGATTACCCGCATTTCCAGCCGATCACCACCCGCTGGCACGACAACGATGCTTATGGCCACGTCAACAACGTCACCTACTACAGCTTTTTCGATACTGCCGTGAACACTTACCTGATTCAGGTCGGTGGCCTGGATATCCACGACGGCGAGGTGGTGGGTTTTGTCGTGAGTTCATCTTGCGATTATTTCGCCTCGATCGCGTTCCCGGACCTGATCGAGATCGGTCTGCGGGTCGGCAAGCTGGGTAACAGTTCGGTGCAATATGAACTGGCGGTGTTCAAGGTCGGTGAAAGCGAGGCGTGTGCGGCGGGGCGTTTTGTCCATGTATTCGTGGACCGGACGAGCAATCAGCCGGTGCCGATTCCAGGCAGATTGCGTGACGCGCTGGAGCGTCTAGTGGTTTGAACCAGAGCAAAAAAAATCGCAGCCCTTGGGCTGCGATTTTTGCTTTCGCGCTTAACGCAACGGATTAGTCGCGATAGTAGCGGTGATGCTTGCGGTGGCCATAAGCGTGGCCACGGCCAGGGTGACGGTCGCGATAGTAGCGACGGTCGTCACGGCCGCGATCGTAATGACGACCCTCGTCATTGCTCTGGTTACCCATGTAGTTGCCCAGCGCGCCACCGGCGCCGCCACCTGCTGCGGCGCCGATCAGGCTGCCGGTGGTGCCGCCCATGCTGCGGCCGACCACGTTACCGCCGGCTGCGCCCAACGCACCGCCAATGGCCGCTTCGCCACGGCTGTGTTTGTTGGCGCCGACCGCGCTACCACCCGCGCCGCCCAGGGCTGCGCCAATGGTTGAACCTGTGCTGCCGCCTAAAGACTGACCGACGACCGAGCCAAGAACCCCGCCCAATGCGCCGCCCACACCTGCTTCGGTGGTGCCTCCGGCAGAAGCGAAGCCACTGACCAGGCCAAGGGACAACAAGAGAATCGAGGAGAACTTCATAGAGGAGCCTCAAAGGGATGACGGCGCCGATCCTGAGGCTGTGTAACAGGGCTGACAATCGAAATCCGACGAATAACACGACTTGTATACAATTATGCAAGTTGCTGTTTTGTATGCGGAACTTAAGCGATTTTCGCCGGTCTTTAGCTACTTCGGACAGGCCGCTTTTGAGAAAAAGCGGCCTTTTTTGTGGGCGTATGAAAGCTTCAGGACAGAGATTCGACACAAATCTTGTGGCGAGGGAGCTTGCTCCCGCTGGGCCGCGAAGCGGCCCCAAAAAAATGCAAAACGGAGGGAGCCCTGCGGCCTCCAGCGGGAGCAAGCTCCCTCGCCACAGGGCAGCGTGTTCAAGCAGACTTGGCCATGATCAACCCAGTCTCGCTTGCTGCCTCCAGCCGGATCGCAATGAACTTCGACGTCGGCGTATGACTGCCATCCCCGGTGCTTTCCAGCGGCACCAGCGGATTCACTTCCGGGTAATAAGCCGCCGCTTGCCCCGCAGGAATATCAAACGCCAGCAAGGTAAAGCCCTTCACTCGACGCTCACGGCCATCGTCCCAGATCGACACGATGTCGGCCTTCTGCCCCGGGCGGAAGCCCAGACGAATGATGTCGGCCTCGTTGGCGAACAACACATCGCGCTGGCCCTTGACCCCACGGTAACGGTCGTCGAGGCCATAGATCGTGGTGTTGTACTGATCGTGGGAGCGCATCGATTGCAGGATCAGATCCGGCAGTTGCCCGGTGGCACGGGTACGTTCATGCACCAAGTCCTTGGGCAGCATGTTCGCGCGGAAATTGGCCCGGCCCGACGGGGTGTTCCACTTGCGTGCACCGGCACTGTTGCCGAGGTAGAAACCGCCCGGGTTCTTGACCTTCTCGTTGAAGTCCTTGAAGCCCGGAATGGTGTCGGCGATCAGGTCGCGGATGCGCCGGTAATCGGCCACCAGCCAGTTCCAGTCCACTGGTTTGCTGCCCAGCGTGGCGGCGGCGATGCCGGCGATGATCGCCGGTTCCGAGCGCATCTGGTTCGACAATGGCTGCAACTGGCCGTTGGACGCGTGAACCATGCTGAACGAGTCTTCCACGGTGACCGCTTGCGGGCCTTCGGCCTGGATATCGATGTCGGTACGGCCCAGACACGGCAGGATAAGTGCGTCCTTACCATGGGCCAGATGGCTGCGGTTGAGCTTGGTGCTGATCTGCACCGTGAGGTCGCAGTTGCTCAGCGCCGCGAAGGTGCGCGGGCTGTCCGGTGTGGCCTGGGCGAAGTTACCGCCCAGACCGATGAAGACCTTGGCGCGGCCCTCGGCCATGGCGTGGATCGCCTCGACCACGTTGTGCCCGTTGTCACGCGGTACCTTGAACTGGAAGCGCCGCTCGAGAGAATCGAGGAACGCCACCGGCGGACGCTCGTTGATGCCCATGGTGCGGTCGCCCTGCACGTTACTGTGACCGCGCACTGGACACAGGCCGGCGCCGGGTTTGCCGACGTTGCCGCGCAGCAGCATCAGGTTGGCGATTTCCTGGATGGTCGGCACCGAGTGGCGATGCTGGGTGATGCCCATTGCCCAGCACATGATCACGTTCTTGCCTTTGGCGTACATGCGCGCCGCTTGCTCGATCTCGACCAGGTTCAGGCCGGACTGCGCGACGATTTGCTCCCAAGGCGTGTCATCGACCACGCCGAGATACTCCAGCACGTTGGTGCTGTGGGCATTGAGGAAGTCGTGATCGAACACCGCAGGCTCACCGGCCTTCTGCGCATCGCGCTCCCACTGCAGGAGGAACTTGGCCATGCCGCGCAGCACCGCCATGTCGCCGCCCAGTGCCGGACGGAAGTACGCGGTGTTGGTCGGCTTGTCGCCGTTGGTGAGCATTTCGATCGGGTGCTGCGGGTGCTGGAAACGTTCCAGGCCACGTTCTTTCAGCGGGTTGATGCACACTACTTGCGCGCCGCGCTTCACCGCTTCACGCAGGGGTTCGAGCATCCGGGGATGGTTGGTGCCGGGGTTCTGGCCCCAGACGAAAATCGCGTCGGCGTGTTCGAAGTCGTCGAAAGTCACGGTGCCTTTGCCGACGCCAACGCTCTGCGCCAACGCCACACCGCTGGCCTCGTGGCACATGTTCGAGCAGTCCGGGAAGTTGTTGGTGCCGTAGGCGCGCACGAACAGCTGATAAAGGTACGCCGCTTCATTGCTGGCACGGCCCGAGGTGTAGAACTCGGCTTGATCCGGACTCGACAGCGCTTGCAGGTGTTTGCCGATCATTGCAAAGGCATCGTCCCAGGCGATGGGTTTGTAGCGGTCGGTCTCGGCGTCGTAGACCATCGGCTCGGTCAGGCGGCCCTGGTATTCAAGCCAGTAGTCGCTCTGCTCCAGCAACGAAGTGACGCTGTGTTTGGCGAAAAACTTGCCGTCCACCCGGCGTTTCGTCGCTTCCCAGTTCACCGCTTTGGCGCCGTTCTCGCAGAACTTGACCATGCCGCTCTCCGGCGAATCGCCCCAGGCGCAGCCCGGGCAGTCGAAGCCGCCGTTCTGGTTGGTCTTGAGCATCATGCGCAGGTTTTTCAACGCGTTGTCGCTGGTCAACCAGGCCTGGGCCACACTGATCAGGGCACCCCAGCCGCCGGCTGCACCTTTGTAAGGTTTATAGCGCGGGACAGGTTTCTGGTCGGCTTGATGATGTTGGCTCACGCTTGATTCTCCATCGCTGGGCTGTAGACCCGCGGCGCATTCTTCTGCGGCAGGTGGATGAGATTGAGGTTGTGGCGACGGGCCCATTGCACGGCAAGGCCCGTGGGCGCGGACAGGCTGACCAGAGTCTGGATGCCGGCGCGTAAAACTTTCTGGATCAATTCGAGACTGCAACGGCTGGTGACAATCGCCAGGCCCCCTTCGGTGGAAATCTTCTGGCGGATCAGCCCGCCAATCAGTTTGTCGAGGGCGTTGTGCCGGCCGATGTCTTCACGGCCCAGCAGCAATTCACCGCTGGCGTTCATGAACACCGCCGCGTGAACCGCGCCGCAGTGCTGACCAAGCGGCTGGAACGCGCCGATGCGCTGGCGCAGGCCGTCGAGCCATGCGGCAGGCGGTAACGGTGCACCGGGCAGGACGTTCAGATCGGGCAAGGCTTGCTCGACGGCTTCAACGCCGCACAGACCGCAACCGCTGGTGCCGGCCAGTTGTCGGCGCTGCTGCTTGAGGTTCCAGAACGCGCGGTTGGCGATAGTCACTTGCGCGTATTGCGCGGAGCCTGCGCCGGTCAGTTGCAGGTCATAAATGTCGCTGGCGTCTTCGATGATGCCGCTGCCGAGGCTGAAACCGACGATGAAATCTTCCAGATCCGTCGGCGTCACCAGCATCACCGCCTGACTGATACCGTTGTAGGCGATCGCCAACGCGACTTCCTCGGCGAGCGCGGTGCTGGCCGATTCCACAAGGGGCAGATCGCTGTAGCTGTAGGTCTGGCTGGCGGCGGGCGCGGGCGTTTCGAGTGCAGGCGCCGCGCAAGTTGGGCGCTTGGCGTTCATGGCATCACCGACGGATTGATCAACGCTAAGACTAGGCGCGGCAACTTGTCGCGTCTAATCGGTACTGTCGATCTATTGATAGATGGCGTCGATCAAGCGGCTGCCGGGTCATTGGTCGGCCCGGAACCGGGTTGGTCTGGTGTGGTCTAGGCTTTGACGTCTGGAATCCAAATCAAGGAGTGTGCGCTATGAGTCTGTTGAGCTTTGTGAAAGAAGCCGGTGAAAAGCTGATCGACCTGCTGACCCCGGGTAATGCCAATGCCAGCGAACAGTTGAAGGAACATATCAGCAAGGTCGGGTTGGGCAACCCGAATGTTCAGGCAACCGTGGACGGCGACAAGGTGACGGTCACCGGTGAAGTTGCAAGTCAGGAGGAGAAGGAAAAAATTCTGCTGGCGGTGGGTAACATCGAAGGCGTGGGCAGTGTTGATGATCAGATCACCGTGACCGGGCCGGTTGTGGCTGCCGCACGTTTTGTCGTGGTGAAAAAAGGCGACACCCTCAGTGCGATTTCCCTCGCGGTGTATGGCAACGCCAATCAGTACAACAAGATCTTTGAGGCCAACAAACCAATGCTCAAGGATGTAAACAAAATCTACCCGGGCCAGACCCTGCGTATCCCGGAGTAACACAACACCCTGTAGGAGCTGCCGAAGGCTGCGATCTTTTGATCGTGTTTTTTAAACAATCAAAGTCAAAAGATCGCAGCCTTCGGCAGCTCCTGCAGGAAATCAGAGGCCCCGAATCAAATCGCGGTAGTCTTCAACTGCCGCAAACTCAGCCGTGTCCTTCGGCCCTTTGCGGCTGTCCGGCTCTTTCACCGCCAACAAATGCGTCACACCAAATTCCCGCGCACTACGCAGAATCGGCAACGTATCGTCGATGAACAGACTGCGTGCCGGATCAAAATCGATATCCGCCTGCAAGGCATCCCAGAACTGCGGATTCTCTTTGGGGAAACCGTAATCGTGCGAGCTGATCAGCCGCTCGAAGTACGGCGCCAGTTCGATCCGTTCCAGTTTCAACGACAGTGAATCGCGGTGCGCGTTGGTGATCATGATCACCCGTTTGCCGGCATTTTTGATCGCCTGCAGAAAGGTGTCGGCATCCGGGCGCAGCGCGATCAGGTGCGCGGTTTCCAGTTTGAGTTCACGCACCGACAGTTTCAGCTCGGCACTCCAGAAATCCAGGCAGTACCATTGCAGCTGGCCGGCATGGCGCTCGAACAGCGGCTGCAATTCCATCTCGGCCATGGCCCGGCTCACCCCGTGCAGTTCGGCGTAGCGTTGCGGCAGGTGTTCCAGCCAGAAATGGTTGTCGAAGTGCAGATCCAGCAACGTACCGTCCATGTCCAGCAGGACGGTATCGATGTCAGACCACGGTAAAGAAGGCATGGCAACGTCTCGAGCGGTAGAAAGATATCCGACACAAACAATCGGGAAAGCCGCGTTATAGTAGCGCGTTCACGCCAAGGAGCTTTGCATGCGCCAGAAACCCACTGTACTCGCCCGCGAGATCGTCGCCACCAGTCGTCTGTTTTGCGTCGAAGAACTGAAGCTGCGTTTTTCCAATGGCGTGGAACGCACTTACGAGCGTCTGGTCGGCAAAGGCGCGGGTTATGGCGCGGTGATGATTGTGGCGATGCTCGACAGCGAGCACGCGGTGCTGGTCGAGGAATACTGCGGCGGCACCGACGAATACGAACTGTCCCTGCCCAAAGGCCTGATCGAGCCGGGTGAAGATGTGCTGGCAGCGGCCGAGCGCGAGCTCAAGGAAGAGGCCGGTTTCGGCGCGCGCCAGTTGGAACATCTGACCGAGTTGTCGCTGTCGCCCGGTTACATGAGCCAGAAGATCCAGGTGGTATTGGCCACCGACCTCTACGAGGAGCGTCTGGAGGGCGACGAGCCCGAGCCGATGCGGGTCGACAAGGTCAACCTGCGTGAACTGGCGGCGCTGGCGCAAAACCCGCAATTTACCGAAGGCCGTGCCCTGGCGGCGCTGTATCTGGCGCGTGATCTGCTGACACAGCGCGGGTTCTTTCAGTCATGAGTGAGATGTCGATGAAGTTTCCCCATCCGTTGATGGCGCCGGTGGTTGAGCTGGCATTGCAGGCTGGCGAGGCGATTCTGCCGTTCTGGCGGTCTGGCGTGGAGGTCACCGCCAAGTCCGATGATTCACCGGTGACCGCAGCGGACATGGCCGCGCACCACGTCATCGTCGCCGGGCTGACCGCGCTGGACTCCAGTATTCCGATTCTGTCCGAGGAAGACGCCAACATCCCGCAGAGCGTGCGCGCCGGGTGGCAGCGTTGGTGGCTGGTGGATCCGCTGGATGGCACCAAGGAGTTCATCAGCGGCAGTGAAGAGTTCACCGTCAACATCGCCCTGATCGAAAACGGTCGGGTGGTGTTTGGCGTGGTGACGATGCCGACCAATGGCCGCTTCTATGTCGGCGGTGCCGGTCTCGGCGCGTGGCGTGGGGACAAAGGTGGTTCGCCGGTGGCGATTCAGGTGCGTGACGTGCTCGCGCCCGGTGAAGCGTTCACCGTGGTGGCGAGCCGTCGGCACTCGAGTCCGGAGCAAGAGCGGCTGCTTGCCGGTCTGAGCGCCAGCCTGGGCGAGTTGCAACTGGCAAACATCGGCAGTTCGTTGAAGTTTTGTCTGTTGGCTGAAGGGGCGGCGGATTGTTATCCGCGATTGGCGCCAACTTCGCAGTGGGACACCGCGGCGGCGCAGGGCGTGCTCGAAGGTGCTGGCGGCGAAGTGTTGGATCTGCAGGGCGAAGCGTTCTGTTATCCGGCGCGGGAATCGCTGCTCAATGAGTTCTTTCTGGCGTTGCCGGCGAAGGCGGCGTGGCGTTCAAGACTGTTGGAGCTGGCTCGCTCATGAGATCAAAAGATCGCAGCCTGCGGCAGCTCCTACAGAGGATTTCGCATCCCCCTGTAGGAGCTGCCGAAGGCTGCGATCTTTTGCTTCAGCGGTGCAGAACGTACTGGCCGCTGAACGTCACTGCATTCTCATCACTCCCGGCGTTGACGATCCGCGTGTTGAGCGTCAATCGTGCCCGCCCATAACGCTGATACATCGCCAGAAACTTCTTCCAGACCGCCGCTTCCGGTGGCGGACAAATCGCTGTGGCATCACCGGTCACGGGCAGCGGATAGCTGATCTGGCCTTCCTGAATCACGATGTGCCCGTCGTCGATGCCTTCTTCCTTCAGGCGCAAATGCAGCCAGCCCCAGCCCGCCAGCACTGCGCCGCAGTAGAGACTGCCGCCGAACATGGTGCTCTTGTGATTGACGTTCGGCTCCAGCGGCAAGTGCAGGCTTAACTGCTGCTCGTGCCAGGCGAGGATCTTGAGGCCCATCTCGCGGGTCAGGGGAATGTCGTGATGCAGTACCGATTCCAGATAGTGACTGTCGCGGCTCATTCGGCTTCGTCTCCATGGGCGTTACTGTCGGCGAAATTCAAGCCGTGCTTGCGCAGTTTGTCGTGCAGGGTCTTGCGCGGAATCCCCAGGGCTTCGGCGAGGCTGCGCACCGAACTGTGCGAGCGCGCCAGCTCGGCGGCAATCAACGACTTCTCGAAGTTTTCCACTTGCTCGCTCAGGCCACCACTGATGACTTCCACGCTGGTGCCGCCGCCTTCGTTTCCACTGTTATCCAGCGCCAGTTCCAGACCGAGGGCGAAGCGCTCGGCAGCGTTCTGCAGTTCGCGCACATTGCCCGGCCAGGTGTGGCGCAACAGCAAGGCGCGTTGCGCCGGCTGCAGTTCATGCGGTGGCAAGCCATGTCGGGCGCTGGCTTCATCGGCGTAATGCTGGAACAGCACCAGCGCGTCCTCGCCGCGTTCGCGCAGTGGCGGAATGCGCAGCGGTGCGACGTTCAGGCGGTAATACAAGTCGGCGCGGAAGCGCCCTTGATCGGCGGCCTGACGCAGGTCTTCCTTGGTCGCGGCGATGACGCGGATGTCCAGCGGGATCAACTGATTGCCACCCAGGCGTTCGACCACGCGCTCTTGCAGCATGCGCAGCAGTTTCACCTGCACGTCCATGCTCATGCTTTCGATTTCATCGAGGAACAGCGTGCCGCCGTTGGCGAATTCGAACTTGCCGATCCGGCGTTTCTGCGCGCCGGTAAACGCGCCCGGCTCATGCCCGAACAGCTCACTTTCGACCACCGATTCGGCCAGCGCGCCGGCGTTGATCGCTACGAACGGGCCGTTGCGCCGGCTCGACAAATCGTGCAGCGCACGGGCCACGACCTCTTTGCCAGCGCCGGTTTCACCGAGGATCAACACATCCGCCTTGGTCGCCGCCAGCGCGCCGATCTGCTCGCGCAGGCGCAGCATCGGCGCCGAGTGGCCGACCAGGCGTGCGCTCAGTTCGTTGCGATCGCTCAGGGCCAGGCGCAGGCTGCGGTTGTCCAGCACCAGCCGGCGCAGAGCCAGGGCGCGGCGCACGCTGTCGAGCAGCGCGTCGCTGGCGAACGGTTTCTCCAGAAAGTCATAGGCGCCGGCACGCATCGCCTGCACCGCCAACGGCACGTCGCCGTGGCCGGTGATCAGCAGCACGGGCAGCTCCGGATCCTGAGCGTGCAATTCGCTTAATAGCTCCAGGCCGTCCATGCCCGGCATGCGGATGTCGCTGACCACCACGCCGGGCCAGTCACGCTCCAGTTGCCCGGCCAGACCTTTGGCTTCGGACAGCGGAAGGATTTTCAGCCCGGCCAGGTCCAGGGTCTGGCCGAGGGCCTGACGCAGGTGCGGATCGTCGTCGATCAACACCACCTGAATGCGATTGTCGATGGTCATGCACTTCGATCCTCGGACGGTTGCAGGCTGACCCCGGGCGCACCGGCGCGCAGCCGCAGGGTGATCAAGGCGCCACCTTGCTTGTGGTTGGCGAACGACAGTTCACCGCCGAAGGCGCGCATCAGGGTTTCACAGATGGCCAGCCCCAGGCCAAGGCCCTGAGTGCGGGTCTTGGTGGTGTAGAAGGGCTCGCTGGCGCGGCCGAGGGCTTCCATGCAGAAACCCGGACCGTTGTCGCGAATGTACAGATTGACGCCCTCGGCGGTGGATTCGGCACTCAGCCACAGTTTGCGCGGTGGGCCTTTTTCGGTCAGCGCATCGAGCGCGTTGGCCAGCAGATTGCCGAGCACCTGACGCAAACGGGTCTCCCCGGCCTCGACCCACAGCGTGGCGGCGGGCAGGTCGCGGATCAGCTCGACTTCCATGCTGCGGCGCCGTTTGGCCAGCAACGCCAGCGCATCGTCCAGCGCCGGTTGCAGGGCGACGCTTTCCGGGGCGTGGCGGTCGCGGCGGGCGAAGGCACGCAGGTGGGCGATGATCGAGGCCATGCGCCCGGTCAGTTCGCTGATCAGTTTGAGGTTGCCGCGAGCATCGTCGGTGCGTTGATGATCGAGCAGTACTTCGGCGTTTTCCGCGTAACTGCGAATCGCCGCCAGCGGCTGATTGAGTTCGTGGCTGATACTCGCCGACATCGTGCCCAGCGCCGAGAGTTTGCCGGCCTGGACCAGATCGTCCTGGGCGCGCACCAGTTCCTGCTGGGCCTGTTCGCGCTCCAGCACTTCCTGCTTGAGGCGGCGGTTGAGGCCTTCCAGATCGCTGGTCCGCTCGGCCACCCGACCTTCCAGTTCACGCCGGGCCTTGGCTTCAAAGGCGATGCGTTCCAGATAATGCCGACGGCGCTGCATCATCAGCCCGAGCAACAGCATCACCACCAACAGCGTGGCGCCGCCGATCGCGACCACGGTGCGCACCGGACGGTCGATCAGCGTGCGCGGAGCGAGGATACTGACGCTCCAGCCGGTTTCGGCGATATCGACAGTTTGGGTCAGCCAGGCGCTGTCGCTGAGGTTCAGTGGACGTGGCTCGCGGGTCGGATAGGGCAGGATGGCGGTGATCGCCGAGCGCTCGGTGTCGCTCAAAATGCGGGTTGAACGAAAGCGCCATTCCGGGCGCGAGGTGAGAATCACCACGCCGTTGTGGTCGGTCACCAGCAGTTGTTCCGGGGTTTTGCCCCACAGGCTTTCGGTGTGGTCGAGATCGACTTTGATCACCAGCACACCAATGATTTTTTCGCCGTTGCGCACTGCCGCGGCGAAGAAATAACCGCGTTTGGCCGAAGTGGTGCCGAGGCCGAAGAAACGCCCCAGACGTCCGGCCATGGCTTCGCTGAAATACGGACGGAAAGCGAAATTGCGCCCGACGAAGCTGTCATGTTTGTCCCAGTTCGACGCCGCCAGGGTCTGGCCGCTGGTGTCCATCAGGTACATGACTTCGGCGCCAGTCTGTGCGGCAATGTTTTTCAGCAGGCGATTGGCATTGCCCTGGGTGACGCCGTCGTCCGGCGCCCCGAGCACGGCGCGCAGGGCCGGCAGGTCGCCGAGAATCTGCGGCAACACTTCATAACGGTGCAGGGTGCCCAGCAGGTTGGCGACGTAGAGGTCGAGGGTCTGGCGGTTTTGCCCGGCCAGTTCGCTGCGGTAATAACGTTCGGCCAGATGCTCCAGCGGCCACAGCAGCGGTGCCAGACACAGGGCCAGCAGGGCGAGGCTGCGCCAGCGGGGTCTGCGGGGAAGGGTAGGTTTCATGAGCCGGATGCGCCTGAGTGAACAGGCGCATTATGCCTAGGCTCAGGCGAAGACGTCAGCGTCCTTGAGCAGTGCGCCGACCTGATCCTTGGCCGACAGCTTCGGCGCTTCGTCCAGTTGCCAGTCGATGCCCAGAGCAGGGTCGTCCCAGCGAATGCTGCGCTCGGACGATGGATCGTAGTAGTTGGTGGTCTTGTAGAGGAATTCGGCGAACTCGCTCAGCACCACGAAACCATGGGCAAAGCCTTCCGGAACCCACAGTTGACGGTGGTTCTCGGCCGACAGGCGTACAGCAACCCACTTGCCGAAGTGCGGCGAGCTGCGACGGATGTCCACGGCTACATCAAGCACTTCGCCGGCGGTCACCCGAACCAGTTTGCCCTGGGTATTTTGCAGCTGGTAATGCAGGCCGCGCAGCACGCCTTTCTGCGAGCGCGAATGGTTGTCTTGAACGAACTGGGTGTCGAGCCCCGTCGCATCCTGGAACGCCTTGGCGTTGAAACTCTCGTAGAAGAAGCCGCGCTCGTCACCAAATACCTTGGGTTCGATGATCAGAACACCGGGCAGATCGGTGGTGATTACATTCATGAGGTTTTTTCCAGATAGGGGTGAATGGCCGACATTCTTGCGCAAAGTGCCGAAGGATGCGAGCGCTTGAATATCTCCGGTCAGGGGTTGCGCATCCACTGCAGCAATGGCGATATAGGCACCTGATAAAATCTCAGGGGTCGTCCCATGCCGCTCGCCACGTTGATTCATCGCGCCAGTTTGCCCAGCCCGCAGGTTTCTGAAGCGCAGGCACGGCAGTGGTTGGCCGAGCATTACGGGCTCAGCGGCACGCTACAGGCGCTGGGCAGTCAGCAGGACCTGAATTATCGGGTCGACAGTGAGCGTGGGCGCTTTGTCCTGAAAATCTGCCGCGGCGATTATGCACTTGTGGAGTTGCAGGCTCAGCATGCAGGCCTCAAGTACCTTGCCGAGCATTCGTCGGTGCACGTGCCCAAAGTGGTCCCGGCCAGTAACGGCGAGGATCTGTTGTCGCTGGAAGCCGACGGCGAGCCGGTGCACGTGCGGTTGCTGGATTACATCGAAGGCCAGCCGCTGACCCATCTTGAGCATTTGGGCCATGACGTGGTGGCCGGATTCGGTCGGTTGTGTGGCGAGATGGACCTGGCCCTGGCCGGCTTCGATCACCCGGGCCTTCAGCGCACGCTGCAATGGGACGCCCGCCACGCCAGTGCGCTGATCAGCCATCTGCTGCCGGTGATTCAGGATGAGCGCCAGCGCGCCTTGATCGCGCAAGCCGCCGAACAGGCCGAACGTCGCTTGCAGCCGTTGCAGGACAAGCTGCCGGTGCAGGCGATCCACATGGACATCACCGACGATAACGCTGTCTGGCAACGCGATGCCAAGCGTCATTGGCAATTGCAGGGCGTGATCGACTTCGGTGATCTGGTGCGCACCTGGCGTATCACCGATCTGTCGGTGACGTGCGCGGCGCTGCTGCACCATGCCGGCGGTGATCCGTTTGTGATTCTGCAGGCGGTGCAGGCCTATCACGCGGTCAATCCACTGCAACATGAGGAGTTGCTGGCGTTGTGGCCTTTGATCGTGGCGCGGGCGGCGGTGCTGGTGCTCAGTGGCGAGCAACAGGTCAGCATCGATCCGGGTAATACCTATAGTCGCGACAACCTTGGCCACGAATGGGAAATTTTCCACGTGGCCACTTCTGTACCCTTGGCGCTGATGGAAGCGGCGATCCTCACGTCAGTCGGCCAGCGTCTGCCGACGGTCGGCAGCGACGGTTTTGCGCCACTGTTGCCAGAGCTGGTCGGGCGTGAATTTGCGCTGATCGATCTTGGCGTCCTGAGTCCGCATTTCGAGGCGGGCAACTGGGAGCAGGAGGGTATCGATCAACGACTGCTCACTGAAGCCGCGGCCGCGCATGGCCTGGCGGCCAGTCGTTACGGGCAATACCGCTTGTCGCAGACGCGAGTGGACAGCGCGGTCGAACCGGAGACGTTCCCGCTGCACGTTGAGTTGCGCGTGCCGCAGGGTTCGGCCGTGGAAGCGCCGTTTGCCGGTGTGCTGCATCACGCGGCGGATGGTGTGCTGCAACTCGACGGACCACAGCTCAGCGTACGTCTGTGGGGTGTGAACGCCTCGTTGCACAGTGGCGCGGCGCTGGTCAAAGGTCAGGTGCTGGGTTCGGTCGACGGTCCGTTGAAGGTACAGTTGAGCCGCGTTGCATCGCTGGATGCGCCATTGTTCTGCAGTCCTGCGCGCGCTGCAGCCTGGCAGGCCCTGTGTCCATCGCCAGCCACTTTGCTGGGTCTGGCCTGCGATGCCGAACCGGAGCTGGATGCGAAAACCTTGCTCGAACGACGTGACGCCAGTTTCGCCCGCACACAAAAACATTATTACGTCGACCCGCCGCGCATCGAGCGCGGCTGGCGCAATCACCTGATCGACATGCAGGGCCGTTCCTACCTCGACATGCTCAACAACGTCGCAGTGCTCGGCCATGGTCATCCGCGCATGGCCCAGGTGGCGGCGCGACAGTGGTCGCTGCTCAACACCAACTCGCGCTTCAACTATGCAGCCGTGGCGCAGTTCTCCGAACGCTTGCTGAAGCTGGCGCCGGAAGGCATGGATCGGGTGTTTCTGGTCAACAGTGGCAGCGAGGCCAACGACCTGGCGATCCGTCTGGCGTGGGCCTACAGCGGTGGGCGCGACATGCTCAGCGTGCTGGAGGCCTATCACGGCTGGACCATCGGCGCCGACGCGGTGTCGACGTCGGTTGCCGACAACCCGCGAGCGCTGGAAAGCCGTCCGGACTGGGTGCACCCAGTGACCGCGCCGAACATTTACCGTGGCGAGTTCCGCGGCCCCGATTCTGCACCGGACTATGTGCGCAGCGTCGAAGCGCAACTGGCGCATATCGCCGCGCAGAATCGCCAATTGGCCGGCTTCATCTGCGAGCCGGTGTATGGCAACGCCGGGGGTATCTCGCTTCCGCCGACGTATCTGAAACAGGTTTACGCATTGGTGCGTGCCCAGGGTGGGGTGTGCATCGCCGACGAAGTACAGGTCGGTTACGGGCGCATGGGCCACTTCTTCTGGGGCTTCGAGGAGCAGGGCGTGGTGCCGGACATCATCACCATGGCCAAGGGCATGGGCAACGGCCAGCCGCTCGGCGCCGTTATTACGCGTCGGGAAATCGCCGAGGCGCTGGAAGCTGAAGGCTATTTCTTCTCGTCGGCCGGCGGCAGTCCGGTGAGCTGCCAGATCGGCATGGCGGTGCTGGATGTGATGGAAGAAGAAAAGCTCTGGGAAAATGCCCAGGTGGTAGGCGGGCATTTCAAGGCACGGCTGGAGGCATTGATCGATAAGCATCCGCTAGTGGGCGCGGTACATGGTTCCGGGTTCTATCTGGGGGTGGAGCTGATCCGCAACCGCGAGACGCTGGAGCCGGCTACCGAGGAGACCACGTTGTTGTGCGATCGCCTGCGCGAGCTGGGGATCTTCATGCAACCGACCGGGGATGACCTGAACATTCTCAAGATCAAACCGCCGATGGTCACGTCGCGGCGCAGTGTGGACTTCTTTGTCGACATGCTGGATCGGGTGCTTGAGGAAGGTCTCTAAACCAGACCCTGTAGGAGCTGCCGCAGGCTGCGATCTTTTGATCTGGCTTTACAAAATCAAAAGATCGCAGCCTGCGGCAGCTCCTACAGTGATTCAGATTTATATCGATAATAGTTGTGTGATTTTAGATGTCTGGATGTTTATCAGCTTTTAATGCCGATATTTATCGGTTATAAAGTCGCCATCGCTTTGCAACCCTTCGACGGTTCCCTGGAGTCCTGATCCGATGACCACTTTGAAAAGTACCCCGCGTGACGACGGCTTCTACATGCCGGCCGAGTGGGCGCCGCAGACCCAGACCTGGATGATCTGGCCTGAGCGTCCGGACAACTGGCGCCTGGGTGGCAAGCCGGCGCAGGCCGCGCACGTTGCAGTGGCCAAGGCCATCGCCCGTTTTGAACCGGTGACGGTTGCCGTGTCGGCCGGTCAGTACGAGAACGCACGCGCACGTCTCGACGTGCCGAATATCCGCGTGGTCGAGATGTCCAGCGATGATGCCTGGGTACGTGATACCGGCCCGACTTTCGTCATCAACAACAGCGGCGAAGTGCGCGGTGTGAACTGGGACTTCAACTCATGGGGTGGTTTTGAAGGCGGTCTGTATTCGCCGTGGAACCGTGATTCGCAGGTCGGCGGCAAGATCCTTGAAATCGAGCGCAGCCCGCGTTATCGCACCGAAGGTTTTGTGCTTGAAGGCGGTTCGATTCACGTCGACGGTGAAGGCACGCTGATCACTACTGAAGAGTGCCTGCTCAATCACAACCGCAACCCGCACCTGGGCCGCGAAGAAATCGAAGCGGTGCTTCGCGACAATCTGTCGGTGGATAAGATCATCTGGCTGCCGGATGGCCTGTTCAACGACGAAACCGACGGTCATGTGGATAACTTCTGCTGCTACGTGCGTCCGGGCGAAGTGCTGCTGGCGTGGACCGACGATCCGCAGGATCCGAACTACCCGCGCTGCCAGGCGGCGATGAACGTGCTGCAAAGCAGCACCGACGCCAAGGGGCGCCCGTTCACGGTGCACAAGATGCCGATTCCGGGGCCGCTGTACGCGACCGAAGAAGAGTGCGCCGGTGTCGATCCGGTGGACGGTACCCAGGAGCGCAACCCTTCGGTGCGTCTGGCCGGATCCTACGTGAACTTCCTGATCGTCAATGGCGGCATCATCGCGCCAAGCTTCGACGATCCGATGGACGCGCCTGCGCGGGAAATCCTGCAGAAGCTGTTCCCGCAGCACGAAGTGGTGATGGTGCCGGGCCGCGAACTGTTACTGGGCGGCGGCAATATCCACTGCCTTACCCAACAGCAGCCAGCCCCGCACAAAGAGTGAGTTGAGACGTAACAGCTTGAGTTGATTCATAAATCGGCCGGGCAACAATTAGCTTGCTATGCACTCAAACAAGCCCGCGGCCCGGTTGGACCGCGGGCTTGTTTGTATCCGCTTGTCGACAAATCGGAAACCTTGGCATAGCTCTTGTATCGGACGAAGCGCACTAGGGAGAGGGGGGAACTTCAACAGTTCTGTCACATACCTTGGATAACGTAGCCGCTCACGAACGGGGAGAGAGCGCTGAAATGAACGCCGAAGTGAACGTAGTCAGCGAGCGGACTTTGCATCCCATGGCCGTAAACGGCGAATCGCTCCAGATTGTCGCGCACTTTTTGAAATCCAACGGAACGCGTCAGATCAGGGAACCTGATCCGCGCCGGATGATGATCGAGCGCTACCCCGCTGGCCTGTTCAGCGAGGCCGAACTGGAAGCGTTATGGGCTGTAATGCAGGGATAAGAAAACAACAAGGATTGCTGAAAGCGCTGCCGGGATGGCGGCGCTTTTTTATGGAGAACCGAAAAGATCGCAGCCTTCGGCAGCTCCTACATGGGGTGGTGTGCTTCCCTGTAGGAGCTGCCGAAGGCTGCGATCTTTTGATCCTGCTTTTAAAAACTATAGGTACCGGTCATCACTACGCTGCGCGGTGCGCCTGGCTGGATCTGATATTGGCTGGTGGCCGAGGCGTAATACTCGCGGTCGGTGATGTTGTTCAGTGCCGCGCGCAAGTCCCAGTCCTTGAAGCGGTAGCCGAGCAGCGCATCCCAGCGGCCGTAACCCGGCAGCACGGTGGTGTTGGCGTTGTCGGCATAACGCTGGCCAACCAGGGTCAGACCGGTTTCGCCGTACCAGCCCATCTCCGGTTTCCAGGTCAGAAACAGGCTGCCGTTGTGTTTGGCCACGTTGTTGACGCGTTTGCCTTCCAGGCCGTTGTTGTCCTTCTCGATGGTGGTGTCCTGCACGCCGACGCCACCGCGCATGTACCAGTTGCCGACCAGTTTGCCGGTGGCGGTCAGCTCGACGCCGCGTGAGCGCTGAAGGCCGGTCATGACGGTCAGGGTCGGATCGTTTGGGTCGCTGGTGCGGCGGTTGTAGAGTTCCAGGTCGTAGACCGCCAGCGTGGTGCTCAAGCGATCATCCAGCCAGTCGCTTTTCACGCCGATTTCTTTCTGTTTGGTCAGCTCCGGACTCAAGTCGTTGCTATTGCCGGCAGCTCCCGGGGTGATGCCGATCAGGCCGCCGCCGACGGGCGAGAAGGTCTTCGACCACGAGGCATAGAACGAATGATTCTGCAGTGGCGTCCAGACAATCCCGAAGCGCGGGCTGGTGCTGTGGCTGTCACGATCCTCAGTGAGGTTCTTGAGCTTGTTGGTCGACTCGATATCGAAGGTGTCGTAGCGCAGGCCGGCCAGCAGTTGCCATTGATCGTTAAGGCGCAATTGATCCTGCACGTACACCGCGCGGCTTTCGACTTCGGTGTGGCTGTTGCTGAACACCTGCATGCTGCCGGTGTGACGGAGCTCGCGGTTGGGGTTGAACAGGTCGAGCGATGGCACCGGTTGTGCGCCTGGGGTCTTGCCAGTCGCGGCGTTGTACAACTTCGGATCACGGCGCTGGCTGCCGATCTCGACGCCGGTTAACAGGCGATGCTCAAGGCCAAAGGTATCGAAACCACCTTCCAGTTCGAGGTTGTTGTAGACGTTGCGGGTGGTCAGATCCTGCTGCCAGTGCTGGCGCGCGACCTTATTGGTTTTCGGATCGAAGCTGGTCAGGTAGGTGTTGTCGAAATCGCTGTCGAGCTTGAACACGCCGAGGGTCTGGCGCAGCTGCCAGTTGTCGTTGATCTCGTAGGTGAGTTTCGAGCGCAGGGACTGCGCCTTGTCGTCGATGAAATCGTGATCGTTGCCGTAGGTGGTGTCGCGACCGACATCCGCCGGGCGGCCATTCACACCGGGAATGCCGCGATCCGGGGTGCGGTTGTAGCGGCTGTATTCGTATTGCACCAGCCAGTTCAGGTCCGGAGTCAGCTGCCAGCTCATCGACGGCGCGAACAGCTGGCGATTGCCGCTGACGCCGTCGCGGAAGCTGTTTTCATCCATATTGCCCATGTTCAGGCGCAGGCTGAGGTTTTCGCTGGGGTCGGTGCTGAGGTCGGCGTACAGGCTACGCAGGTCGTTGCTGCCGCCCTGGGCCTCGATGGTCGAACGACGGCCGAACTCGGGCAGCTTGCTCACGCGGTTGACGATCCCGCCCTGGCTGCCACGGCCGTAAAGTACCGCCGCCGGACCTTTGAGCACTTCGACCCGCTCGATGTTGTGCAGGTCGCGCTTGTACTGGCTGTCGTCGCGAATGCCGTCCAGATAGAAGTCGTTGCTGGCGTCGAAGCCGCGGATACGCAGACTGTCGAAGCGCGTGTCGGCGCTGCTGCTGACGTTGGGAATGCCGCTCAGCGCGTCGCCGATGTCGTTGGTGCCGTAGTCGGCGACGTTCGTGGTCTTGATCGAGTCGATGGCCTGCGGCACATAACGCACCGGGGTCGAAGTGCGAGTCGCAGTGGTGCTGATCTTGACGCGCGGGTCTTCGGCTTGTTCTTCGGCGCTGATCGCCGTGGCGGGCAGTTCAGTGGCGGAATAAGCAAAACCGCTGGACAGAACGGCAGACAATCCAAGGGTGACGGGCGTGAGACGGAACGGGGCAGGCATGGAAAAGCGCATCCGAAAGGGTAAGGAAATTCAAACGCGCGAATGGTAATGCTTTGCATTTGCTCCCGTAATTTATTCCTGAGAAGTTCCCTTGTGGGATTGTTTCAATTTGTGTCGATCTCGATACGACCTGAGCGATCGATCCATTCGACCGATTGGCGAAACAGTCTTGAAGCCATACCGGCGTTTTTCCCCGATGCGCGAAGGAATAGTCTGCCGCCATCGATTTTTCCTGATTGTCTGCCGGAGTCCTCCCATGATCCTTCACTACATCTACGACCCATTGTGCGGCTGGTGCTATGGCGCCAAACCGTTGGTGCAAGCGGCGCAGCAATTGCTGCCGGTCATTGCCCATGCGGGCGGAATGATGAGCGGCGCGAGTCGTCAGCGCGTTTCGCCGCAACTGCGTGATTACGTCATGCCCCACGACCGGCGCATCGCCGAATACACCGGGCAACCTTTTGGCGAGGCATATTTCGAAGGTCTGCTGCGGGATCAATCGGCGGTTTTCGATTCGACGCCGCCGATCGCAGCGGTGATGGCGGCAGAGTCCATCGACGGCCTTGGCCTGCAATTGCTTGGGCGTTTGCAAACGGCGCATTACGTTGAGGGACGGCGGATTGCCGATGAATCCGTACTGTTCGAACTCGCCAGTGAGTTGGGCTACGCCGAGAACACCTTTGCGGCTGCGTTTAAATCCGTTGATACGAACGCGCATGTGAAAGCCAGCCGCGCACTCTTGGCGCAACTGGGCGGCCAGGGTTTTCCGACATTGGCGCTGGAGCATGACGGGCAATTCACCCTGATCGACATCAGCCCATGGCTTGGCAAGCCGCAGGCTTTCGTCGACTGGTTGGGACAAGCGGCGGTCGCGGTTGAGCCGGGGCAATCCGCCGCGCAATGCGGTCTCGACGGCTGCGCGTAATCGCACTGGATTCACTGGCTGAGCGCATTTCCGAGCAATGCGCTATCGCAAAATTTACGATTCTTAGACGATTTTTACCTATTTAAAGACGATTCTTGAAATTGACACATTATTGAGGGCGCGGCTACGATTCGGCCCAACGCCTGTGGCCAACCGCCATGACTCAAAATAATAAAAGGGCCCGACACGGTCTTACCGTGGGCGGGTCTTTTTGTTTCGGGGTGAAAAAAGAGTGCAATAGCGCCGTTTCAGCCGTTCGACACAGCGCGTTTCAACCCGTAATAAGGAAAACAAAATGTTGAACAAGCGAATCAGTCTGATCGCACTGGGGATGTTGAGTGCCACACAGGCCATGGCTGACGGCCAGGCCGAGTCCAAGGGTTTTGTAGAAGACAGCAGTCTGAAAGTGCTGCTGCGCAATGCCTACATCAATCGTGATTACAAAGACGGCAACAAAGACAAGTCTGAGTGGGGCCAAGCGGCCATCGGTACGTTCTCGTCCGGCTTTACCCAAGGCACCATCGGTGTCGGTGTCGATGCTTTCGGTCTGTATGCCCTGAACCTGGAGCGCAGCGAAGATCGCAGCGGTGCCGGCGGCATCGACTTCTTCAAACGTGGCGACAGCGGCAAACCTGCCAACGACCTGTCCAAGGGCGGCGCTGCGGTCAAATTCCGTCTGTCCAACACCGTGCTGACCTACGGTGACCAGATGCCGGCGCTGCCGGTGCTGAACTACGACAATTCGCGTCTGCTGCCGGAAAGCTATACCGGTACCTTGATCACTTCCAAAGAGATCAAAGGCCTGCAACTGGACGCCGGTCGTTTCACTGCCGAATCGCGCAAAAGCGCTGAAGGCCGTGACAGCGGTGGTCTGAAGGCGATCAACGTGTTGGGCGGTAGCTACCAGTTCACCGAACAATTCAAGGCGGCGCTGTACGCTTCCGACGTCGAGGACGTGCTGAAGAAGCAATACGTGAATGCCAACTACGTGTTCCCGATCGACAAGGATCAGTCCCTGACCCTGGACTTCAACGGCTATCGCACCAAGCTGGACGACTCCTACGTCCGCGAAAGTGGCGCTACCGGCGATGACAACAAGATCTGGAGCCTGGCAGCGACGTTCGCTACCGGCCCTCACTCCTTCACCGTGGCGCACCAGCGCTCCACCGGCGACAGCAATCTGGGCTACGCCTACGGCGGCTATCAGAAAGAGCAAGGTCGTGTCGGTGACGGTGGCAACACTATCTACCTGGCCAACTCCTACTGGTCGGACTTCAACGCTGAAGACGAGCGCAGCTGGCAGTTGGGCTACGGCCTGGACTTCGGCGCATTTGGCGTACCGGGTCTGAGCTACAACTTCGCTTACGTGCGTGGCGACAACATCACCACATCCACCAGCGAAGGCGGCACCGAGCGCGAGATCTTCAACCAGGTCAAATACGTCGTACAAAGCGGTCCGGCTAAAGATCTGAGCGTGAAATTGCGCAGCTCGATCCTGCGTGTGTCGCAGAAATCCAGCGAGTACAACGTCAGCGGCAACGAGCTGCGTGTATTCGTGGACTACCCGATCAACATCTTCTGATGAACGATCTGGTGTAAGAAGCATGAGAAAACCCCGACTTGCTCGGGGTTTTTTTTCGAGGTCTTTTCTGCAAAAACCGTAAAAAACCCGTGTTTTTGTCACGTAAAAGTTGTTTTCAAGCAGCTTCAAGTTCCGTTTCAAACAGGGCTTTAAATGCCTGAAATTCTTTCTCATGGACGCAAATTCTCCACCTAATAGATTAGGCCGCTCAACGCAGCGGAGAATTTGGTAATGATCGTTTTGAACAGAGAAGTGGGCGAATCGCTACGGCGCGACAAATATGTCAACGTCCAGGGTGGTGACTTCAATCTCTACGGTCATTTTGCCGACTTCGTCAGACTGACCAAAAGTTGGGAAAACATGGAGCCGGACAGTTACTACGGTCAGGCCGAAGCCGGCATGCGTTACCGTCGTTACAGCGACTTTGAGTACAACCCGAAAACACGTGAACTGAAGCAACTCGAGCATCGCGCGTACGTGCAGTCGAAAGAGAACAACGCCTACGTGGGCGGTGTTGTGCGGCACTTTCAGGACTTCTCCGATGAAGTGATCACTTCACCGGTGATGCGCAGCCTGATCGACACCGATTTTGAAGTGTACAAAAGCGTGCTGCCGGAAGAACTGCACGATGAAATCTGGCAGTGCCAGATTCATCAGATCCGCATCGAGATCAAACCCGGCAAGCAACTGGAAATCACCCCGGAAGGGATTCACTGCGACGGCTATCCGTTCAGCGGTGTGCACTTCTGGGGGCGCAACAATGTCGAGGGCGCGGAGAGTCGTCTTTACGACATCCACGAGCATCAACTGGCGTCGACCACCTACCAGGAAATTCTCGACACCACCTACTTCCTTGATCGCGATATGCGCCACTACGTAACCCCGGCGCGCAACACCCACACGCATGCCATGGCGTACCGGCAGATTCTGGCGATTTCCTTCTCGCGGCCCGGGACCGCTTTCGACATTGTTCGCTAATCAGATCACCCCAATCGATGGCGTCGAGTGCTCGACGCCGGTGGTGCTGCGACGCGCCACCGCCAAGGACGCGCAGCGCATGGAGCGCTTCTTCCGGCAGTTCGACGAAGTGTCGTTCTGCGAATGGCAGGACGCCAAATGCCTGCGCGGTGTATTGATCCAGAAGACCACCACGGCCTATCTGGCCTTCGACGTAGAAGGCGAAATCGTCGGTGCGGTGCTCGGCGGCATGCTCGGTAGTCGCGGCACCATCAACCACTTGGCGGTCAGCCCGCGCTACCGCAGCCAGGGCGTCGGCCAGCGGCTGGTGGAAGCGGCGTCATCCGACATGAAACGGGTCGGTGTATTACGGATGTTTCTGTTCGTCGACGATGCTAACCTCGCGGGCAAGCGATTCTGGACTGCCCAGGGTTTTTGCGAACCCCACGGCGAGCGGACATTTGAGAGGGATCTATGAATGAAACGTCCGGCAGTGCGCCGCTGATGGCTGCTCATCAGCCATCGCGCACGTTTGCCGAAGCCAGCCCGGTGGTGGCCGGTTACTTCACGGTGTCGTTCGTGTTCGGGCTGATGGCGGTCAATGCCGGGCTGCCGATGTGGCTGCCGGTGGCGATGTGCTTGTTCGTCTACGCCGGCGCTTCGCAATTCGCCGCACTGGCGCTGATCTCCAGTGGTGCGTCGCTGACCACCATCGTGCTGACTACCTTCCTGATCAATGCGCGGCACATGCTGATGTCGGTGTACATGGCCAAGGCCCTGCGCGCATTGGGGCTCAGCCGCATGGAGCGCTGGGCCTACGCCGGTGGTCTGACCGACGAATCCTTCGCGTTCCACAGCGTCAAACTGGGCACCGGCGCGCCGGTCAACATCCGTTACCTGATCGGCTTCAACCTGTTCTGCCACACCTCTTGGGTGCTGGGTGGATTGTTGGGCGCCGTCTGCGCGCAATATGCATCGCACCTGATCAAATATCAGCTCGACTACGCACTGACCGCGATGATGCTCTACGTGCTGGTGTCGCTGTGCAACACCCGCAACAAACTCATCGCCGCCGCGGCTGCCGTCGTCTGCATGGGCGCGCTGAGCCTGGTCGGCACTTCGCCGTTCAACGTTTTCATCGCCACGTTTGTGGGCTGCGGAGTGGGTGTATGCCTGACCAAACGTTCCTGATTCTGGTGGTCGCGCTGATGATGGCCGTGACCTTCCTGCCACGCGCGCTGCCGCTGCAAGTCAACACCGAGCACTGGCCGTCGTTCGTTGCGCGGGCGCTGGAATACCTGCCGGTGGCGATCGTCGCTGCGATCAGCCTGACACCCTTGTTGATCAAGGATCAGCACCTGCAGCTCGATCGCCCGGAATTTTATGCAGCCATTCCGACGCTGTTATGTGCGTATTTCAGCAAAAACCTCTTTCTCAGTGTGGCGGTTGGGACGGCTGCGTACATTGCGCTCGGCTCGTTCATGTAGCGGCAGATCGACCACATCGTTCAGGGCCTGGCCTGAAAGATTCGGGTTGTTCACCGCCAGACGCACTTCGAGGAAATCCTCGAATCCGGGGAAAATCGTCAGGCCGTTCTTTTGCGCGGCCTCACGAGAAACCATGCCCACTGCGTCCATCTGCGTGATCAACGACAGCGTCAGGGTCTCGCTGCAGGAATAGACCATGCGTTGACCGTTCTCGTGATTGCCCAGTCCGGCGTCGAGAAAACGCAGGAAACTGTGGGAATATGGACAATCTTCCGCAGGACGCACCTGAAACTTGTTGCCCAGCAACGTCAGTGGATCGTTTTCCTGCCCGCAATGGGCACCGACCACCTGCACCTGCACATCCGGCAGGACGATACTCGGCAAACCCGGCCGCTGCGGGCCGATCAGCACCGCAAGATCAAAGTCTTCATTCTTCAGCTTGCTGAGGTTCTCCATCGACTCGGCGTAGCTGAATTCCATCTGGTAATCGGGAAACACCTCGATCAGGCGTCCGATCATTCGCCGGTTGAAGTCAGACGACAACGTGTTGTTCAACGCGACCTTCAATGTGCGCTGCCCCGGCACCTTGAGCGCCTCGACCTTTTCTTCCATCTGTCGCGTGGCAATCAGCACTTTGTCCATGTAAGGCGTCAGCTCCGTGCCTTGCGGCGTCAGCGTCAGCCCTTTGTTGGAACGTCGAAACAAGCGGAAACCGAACTGCTCTTCGACCTTGTTCAACTGCGCGGCCAGGGCCTGCACAGTCAGGCACGAATGCTCGGCTGCGGCCGACAACGAGCCGGTCTGCACGATGCGCATCAGGTTGCGTAAGGTTCTGCTATCCATGGGTAATGCCCTCTGAAGTGGGCTGGGTATTGTTGTTTACGAGACTGCCGATCCGGCGTCATATGCCGGCTATATTCCAGCACCTGAGCATAGTTGTCGCGGGTTTAGTAGCGAATTGATGTCCCCGCCGATGGCTGGAAGCTGACACAGGATCGGGATTTTTGATGACGTGGGGGTGATTGGGGTCAAGAAAAGTGCGTGGTTTTGGTGCGCAGGGCGGGTTTTTCGAGGAGAAACGGCTTATGGCTCCTGTAATTTCCCCGGCGACATATGCGGATATTTTTCAGCTTTGAGCGCGAGTGCCCTTAGCATCAGGGAGGCTTTCCAATTTCTTCGCCACCGGGTTGTTGCGACTCTGGAGCTGCCATTTACGGGGCGCTGAAGAGCGTCCGTATGTGAATGCACATAGGGAAAGTTCGCCAACACTCCGACCAGGCAAGCGAAATGCTCAAGTAAAACAGGCAAAAAAAACCGACATTGCTGTCGGCTTTTTGCTCCATTGAACGGGGAAAGAGGTCTCACCCGAGCGCTGATTTTCAGGTAATCAACGGGGTTCCTAACGCCGACTATCGCCACCTGATGGCAGTCGGTTTCGCGCTCTTGAGGCAGATCCTCTGCCACGGGACATTAACGTGTCAACTTGGGATTCTTAGGCGTTTATTCGTATACGAATAATTTCATTGAAAATATTCATATCTGTACTACGCTCAGCTTGCGGACCTGCGAAGAAGTACAATCATGCCTACCTCATCCCCAGCCCTCACCCCGCGTGAACAACTCGACGTCCCCGAAGCCGGGCGCGTCGCGCTGAAGTTCTTCTTCAACCTCATGGAGCGCTGGGGCTGCAACGCCGAGCAGCAGCGCACGCTGCTGGGCGGCGTCGGCAACACCACGTTCTACAAGTACAAACACCTGCCGCCGAACATTCGCCTGCCACACGACACGCTGGAGC
Source organism: Pseudomonas sp. MWU318 (assembly GCF_016756945.1). Classification (NCBI taxonomy): domain Bacteria; kingdom Pseudomonadati; phylum Pseudomonadota; class Gammaproteobacteria; order Pseudomonadales; family Pseudomonadaceae; genus Pseudomonas; species Pseudomonas sp. MWU318. The sequence continues at coordinate 32,817 of NZ_JAESJL010000011.1, read as the reverse complement.
GCATCTCGTATCTGATGGGCATTCACAAGGCCTTGAGCATCATCTTCAGCAACAGTCGCGAGCGTGCTTATACGTGGGTCAGCAGCCCCAACACGGCTGCACCATTCAATGGTCGAACGGCGCTGGATTACATGCTGGCCGGGAGGGTGGTCGATATCGCCGACGTGCGCCGCTACCTCGACGGGGTGCGCGGTTGAAGGCCCCGCCACTGGCCGATCCGCAATGGCCCAAGGCCTACCGGATCGTCAACAGCAGCTTCCCGCCGATTGCGCTATTTGAAGACGTGCTCGACCCCGAAGACCTGGAAATCGCCTACGCGCTGGAAGCACTGACCAACGATCGCCTGATCGAACAGGCCGGCGTCCTCGCCCGCGTACGCCCCGAAGACCGACTCTCCGGCCCCGGTTCAACGCCGGTGATGGCGGCGTTTACCCACATCGGCAAAAGCAGCCGCTTCACCGATGGCACCTTCGGCGTCTATTACGCCGCCAGTAGCCAGGCCGCCGCCATCGCCGAAACCTGCTATCACCAGGAGCGTTTTCTTGCGGCCACCAACGAAGTGGATCTTGAGTTGACCATGCGTACTTACGTCAATCGGGTGGTTAAGCCGCTGCACGATGTTCGTGATGGTTTTGCACATTTACATCAACCCGATCCGGAGGCCTATGGCCCGTCCCAGACGTTTGCCCGACAGTTGCGCGAGTCTGAATCGTGGGGACTGCTCTACAACAGCGTTCGTCTGCCGGGCCATGAATGCGTCGCCGCGTTTCGGCCGCCGGCGGTGTCGATTCCGAAGCAGGGCAAGCATTTGCGGTATGTGTGGAGTGCGAGTCAGCGCAGGATTTCGCATGTGTTTGAGATCAGTCAGGTTTGAAGCGCGATCTTATTCGACAGCCTGCTCGTAGCCGACCTGAGCAACCGAATGAGAAAACTCATTAATGCTCAATGAATTGGAACAATTCCGGAGGGATTTGCTGGAATCTGTACGTCAGATGAAGGCCGGTAAAGCTGTACGTGTAACCAAGGTGCCGCGCCCCGCACCGGCAGAAGCACATCCCTCGATAACGAGCCATCCAGATCAATGACGATTTGGGGCTTCACAGGCTTTAGGCAGTGTGGACGTAATGTGGACGTATCAGAAACAACAAAGCCCCTGCATTTCTGCAGGGGCTTCGTTTTGTATGGTGCCGGCACCAGGAGTCGAACCCGGGACCTACTGATTACAAGTCAGTTGCTCTACCAACTGAGCTATACCGGCGTGTGGGCGACGATTATAGCGATTGGGTTGGTTCTGTAAACCCCTGAATTCAGACTATTTTTACGCAGGCGCTGGATCAGGTGCGGTGTGGGCTGTGTCATTGGGTCTCAAGCCGCAAAATCGGGCTGTTCGACGTCAATCCAGCATGCGAGTGTTGGCAAGATTTCTGCACTGTTTAAGCACCTATTTCAGCCGTTTATGTCCTTTTGATTGGAAGCTTATGCACAACGGATGGGCGCTACGGCGGTGTTGCAGGGGATTTTGTGGACACGTTCTCATTTTGTGCGCAAAGCCCTGTTTTACAGGTTTTTTATTTATATGAACAAAAAATGACCAACGCTGTTTTTGGCATGCAATGGCCGTGGATATTGGATCCACGGGAAAATCATCAACAGAGTTATCCACAGGGTGTAAAGAATTCAAGCGCGCTCGGCCAGCAGCAGGAAGTTACGCGGAGTCAGCGGTGCGTCGCAGAAGGTGCCGAGGCGTACGACGTATCCCTGTTCGGCCAGAAAAATGGCTCGATCAAGATTCAGCCAAAGCTCCAGTGGTCGTCGGAACAATCCGCGCAGTAATTCCAGGTTGCGAACTTCGGCCAACCGCTGCCAACCGGCTGCTTCCAGTGCCTGCCAATCTGGCGTGCCGATTGTGGATAACTCCTTCAATGCAGCCAGATCGCGGCAGTAATCGGCGAAGGGTTTTTCCAGCCAGGCGCTGGGCAGGGACGGGATGGGCAGGTATTCGTCTACTCCGCGCACTTGCCGTTGCAGCAAATCGAAAGCCAGGCGTCGAGCCATGGAGGTGTCGCGCTGACGTCGGACTCTTGCACCGGCGGTGACGGTTTCGCTCATTGGCAGTGCCAGATCTTCGAGCGAGAGCTGTAGGGCGGATCGCAAGCCCGCTGAGGACAATGCCTGATACTCGCTGCGATCGATCCGGTTGTAACAGCACGGGGCGATGGCCATCTGCTGACATCCGGCCGCGCTTGCCAGTTGCATCAAGCGCACATGCAGATCGCCGCAGGCGTGCAGGGCGACCGGGGTGTGCTGAGCATTTATAACGCTCGCTGCGTCTGCCGCCAGTACATCCTGCTCGACATGCAGGGCGTGTAAATGATGGCGCTGACTTAATGCCTGACCACTGGCGACCAACGCCGGATCGTATTCGACACAAGTCAGTTGTTGCCCCGTACCCAACAGGCGTCGGCCCAGATGTCCCTTGCCGGAGCACCAGTCCAGCCAGTGCGTCGGCTGCGAGGCAAAAGACAAGCGACTGGCGAACGCCTCGATCTGCTGCCACTTGCGCCCCGGCACATCGACATTCAATCGATGGCCTGGGGTTTCCAGCGCATGTTCCGGCAACTCTCCGACTGCGCTCAGCTCAGCCGACAACGCCGCCAATGAAGCGAACGGCTCCGGCGCATCGATGAGATCGGCAGGGTGGTTATGCACAAACTCTGCATCTTCCAGTGATCGTCCGCGTAGCCACGAAGCCAATTCGGGGTAGGCGGTTTCCCATGGAAGCGAAAGATGAGTGAACGGACGAGGTTTCCACAGCGCCTGATGCTCAATCAGAAAAGCATCCAGCGCGGTGAAGCGGGCGAGTAGGGCCTCGCCCGTCAGCACGTGGGAAGTTTCAACGCCCTTGGCAGGCATCGACGCGCAGCCAGCGCTCCAGCAGCTTGAAGCCGCGCACCAGCACGTAGGACATCAGCAGATAGAACACGCCGGCGGCGAAGAAGATTTCCACCGGCAGGTAGGTGCGCGCGATGATCGTGCGGGCCATGCCGGTCAGTTCCAGCAGGGTCACGGTGCTCGCCAGTGCGCTGGCCTTGAGCATCAGGATCACTTCATTGCTGTAGGCCGGCAGACCGATGCGCGCCGCTCGCGGCAGCATGATGTAGAACATCGCCTTGGGTTTGGACATGCCCAACGCCCGCGCCGCCTCGATTTCGCCGGGCGGAATCGCCTGGATTGCGCCGCGCAGAATTTCGGCGATGTACGCCGCGGTGTGCAGAGTCATGGTCGCGGTGGTACACCAGAACGGATCGCGCAGGTACGGCCACAGTGCGCTACTGCGCACCGCATCGAACTGCGCCAGGCCGTAATAGACGAGGAACAGTTGCACCAGCAACGGCGTGCCACGGAAAAAGAAGATGTAGGCGTAGGGCAATGCGCGCACGTACCACAGCTTCGAAGAGCGGGCGATGCCCAGTGGAATTGCCAGCAGCAGGCCGGCAATCACGGCAATCGCCACCAGTTCCAGGGTCAGGGTCGCGCCCTGCGCCAGTTTCGGCAGCCACTTGATGATCACTTCCCAGTTCATGAAGCGCTCCTCGCAAAGCCGCGGGCGGCGCGTTTTTCCAGGAAGTGCATGCCGGTCATCGCCAGCACGGTGAGGCCCAGATACATGACCGCCGCCACCAGATAGAAGGTGAACGGTTGTTTCGACACGGTCACGCCGATCTGCGCGTGACGCATGATTTCTTCCAGGCCGATCACCGACACCAGCGCGGTGTCTTTCATCAGGATCATGAACAGATTGCCCAAGCCGGGCAGGGCGATGCGCCACATCTGCGGCATGATCAGCTTGGTGAAGATCCGCCATTTCGACAGTCCCAGCGCCACACCCGCTTCGCGATGGCCTTTGGGAATGGCAAGGATCGCGCCGCGGAACACTTCCGTGGCGTAGGCGCCGAAGCACAGGCCCAGCGCAATCACGCCGGCGGCGAAGGCGCTGAGTTGCAGGTCGGGATTGCCGAAAAACTCACCGAGGCTGCGCATCAGGTTGACCGTACCGAAGTAGATCAACAGCACCCAGAGCAATTCCGGGACGCCACGCACCAGCGTCGAATAAGTGCCGCCAAGCCATTGCAGCGGCTTGTACGGGGAAGTCTTGGCCAAGGCGCCGAGCAGACCGAGCACCAGTCCCAGGCACAGGGCCGTCAGCGCCAGTTTGACGGTCATCAGCGCACCGGCGGCGAGGGCCGGGCCGAATCCGTAGAGGTCGATAATCATGGATTTCTTTTCAAATCGCGGCAGGCAAGGCCGGGAGCCGGCGCCGTCGGATCACGGTGCCGGTCCCGCAGGTCAGATCAATAGATGCTGAACGGGAAGTACTTGTCGTTGATCTTCTTGTAGGTACCGTCGGCGACGATTTCCTTCAGCGCGGCGTTCAGCTTCTCACGCAGTGGATCACCTTTGCGCACGGCGATGCCGATCTTGTCGCTTTCCACGACAGGGTCGCCCTTGAACTCGTAGTTCTTGCCAGCGTCGGTTTTCAGCCAGTCGTAGTTGGCGTACTTGTCGGCCAGGATGGCGTCGACGCGACCGGAGGTCAGGTCCAGGTAGGCGTTTTCCTGGGTGTCGTAGAGTTTGACTTCGATATCGCTACCGTAAGTGTCCTCCAGCCAGGTACCGGCGAGGGTGGCGCGCTGGGTGCCGATGATCTTGCCTTTGAGCGAATCCTTGTCGGTTTTGAAATCGACGTTTTTCGGCGCGATGAACTGCAGCTTGTTCGAGTAGTACGGGTCGGTGAAGTCCACCGCGCCCTTGCGCTCTTCGGTGATCGACAGCGAGGAGACCAGGAAGTCGAACTTCTTGGCGTTCAGCGCGGGGATGATGCCGTCCCAGTCGGAGGTGACCACGCTGCACTCGACTTTCATCTTGGCGCACAGTGCGTCGCCGATGTCTTTGTCGAAGCCGACCACGTTGCCGCTGGCGTCTTTGTTGTTGAACGGCGGGTAAGCCGCTTCGATGCCCATCTTCAGGGTCTCGGCCATGGCACCGGCACTGAACGCGAGGGTGACGGCGGCGGCCAGGAAGACCTTTTTAAAATTCTGCATGCATGTTGCTCCGTTAGCGGTTGCTGGACATGAATTGTTTGCAGCGCGCCGAAAGCGGGTTTTCGAACACCTGCTGAGGCGATCCTTGCTCTTCCACCAGCCCCTGGTGGAGGAACACCACTTCGCTGGAGACCTGACGGGCAAAGCCCATTTCGTGGGTCACCAACAGCATGGTGCGGCCTTCTTCGGCCAGTGCGCGGATGACACTAAGTACTTCCTGAACCATTTCCGGGTCAAGGGCGGAGGTGGGCTCGTCGAACAGAATCACCTTCGGCTGCATCGCCAGCGTGCGGGCGATCGCCGCGCGTTGTTGCTGACCGCCGGACAGTTGCGCCGGGTAGGCGTGGCGCTTGTCGGCGATACCGACCTTGGCCAGCAGCGCTTCGGCAACTTCAATCGCCTCGGCCTTGCTCTGGCCGAGCACGCGGCGCGGGGCCTCGATGATGTTGTCGAGCACACTCATGTGCGGCCACAGATTAAAGTTTTGAAATACAAAACCAATCTCGGAACGCAGGCGGTTGATCTGCTTGCCATCAGCGGCAACCAGTTCGCCATTCTTGGCGGGCTTGAGCTTGAGTTCTTCCCCGGCCACCAGAATCTGACCCTGGTGCGGGTTTTCCAACAGGTTGATGCAACGCAGGAACGTGGACTTGCCGGAACCGGAGGAACCGAGGATCGAGATCACATCGCCGTCGCGGGCGGTCAGCGAGATGCCTTTGAGCACCTCAAGCTGTCCGTAGCGTTTGTGCAAGTTGCGGATTTCAAGCGCGGGCGTGGCCTCAGCCATGTGCGTTCCTCATATATGTTGCGCTCCTGCTGTTGGCGGGCCTTCCTGGCGAGGCGGCCAAGCTAGCATAGCGTTTCAATGGCAGCCAACAGCGCTACGGGCGGTAAGCGGATGGCGTGTGGCAGGTTGTCGCATCGGCACAGCAGACTGTCGCCCCATCAACAACCGAACGGGTGTTTGATCGTGCAAACCCGTGGGTGTCGCGTAAAAAAAGGCGCGATGTTGCCAGCTTTGGCGGGGTGTTGGAAGCGCTATCCGGCCGAACGTTCCTGAATCGCCCTTTTATTGTGCATCCCACACTTTTTCAGTGTGTTTCTGGTGCGCTGAATCGTCTGAAAAGTGAGTCGCAGGGTAACGCTCTGGCGAATTGCCATTCATTCCAATGACTTGCGATGACTGTCCGGTCTCGCTGAAAACCGCGGCCCAGAAGAGTTTGAAACATTTTGGCGCATTTATTGCGTGCAGAATCTGGAACGCCCTGTTGGTTTCTTTTTACGAGAAGGAAAACCAGACAGGACGGACGCAATCGCTTTCCTCGCAAAGGTAGTTCCGATGAGCAGTACCCCAAGCTCCAATGGCCTCGAACAGGGGCTCAAACCGCGTCATGTGACCATGTTGTCGATCGCCGGTGTTATCGGCGCAGGTCTGTTCGTTGGCTCCGGCCACGCGATCGCTGCCGCCGGCCCCGCCGTGCTGCTGGCCTACGCCGCCGCCGGTACCCTGGTGGTGCTGGTGATGCGCATGCTCGGTGAGATGGCTGTCGCCTCGCCCGACACCGGCTCGTTCTCGACATACGCCGACCGTGCCATCGGGCACTGGGCCGGTTTCACCATCGGCTGGTTGTACTGGTGGTTCTGGGTGTTGGTGATTCCACTGGAAGCCAACGCCGCCGCGACCATTCTCCATGCCTGGTTCCCGGGGATCGAGATCTGGGCGTTTGCACTGATCATCACCATGCTGCTGACGGTCACCAACCTGTTCAGCGTGAAAAACTACGGTGAATTCGAATTCTGGTTTGCCTTGATCAAAGTCCTGGCGATCATCGGCTTCATCGCGCTGGGTCTTGCGGCCGTTTTCGGCTTCCTGCCGAACAGCCAGGTCAGCGGTGTTTCGCACCTGTTTGATTCCGGCGGCTTCCTGCCAAACGGCATGGGCGCGGTGCTGGGTGCAATCCTGACCACCATGTTCTCGTTCATGGGTACCGAAATCGTGACCATCGCGGCTGCGGAATCGAAGAACCCGGGCAAGCAGATTTCCAAGGCCACCAACTCGGTGATCTGGCGGATCGGCCTGTTCTACCTCGTATCGATCTTCATCGTTGTGGCCCTGGTACCGTGGAACGATCCTACGCTGGCCAACCTCGGTTCCTACCAGACCGTGCTTGAGCGCATGGGCATTCCGAACGCGAAAATGATCGTCGACATCGTGGTGCTGGTCGCGGTAACCAGCTGCCTGAACTCGGCGCTGTACACCTCGTCGCGCATGCTGTTCTCCCTCGGCAAGCGCGGTGATGCACCGGCGATGTCGACTCGGGTCAACAAAAGCGGTACGCCTTACTGGGCCGTCATGCTGTCGACCGGCGCGGCGTTCCTCTGCACCTTCGCCAACTACGTGGCCCCGGCTGCCGTGTTCGAATTCCTGCTGGCCAGCTCCGGCGCCATCGCGCTGCTGGTGTACCTGGTGATCGCGTTCTCGCAACTGCGCATGCGTAAACAACGCATGGCCCGCGGCGAGAAAATCGTCTTCAGCATGTGGCTGTTCCCGGGCCTGACCTACGCGGTGATCATCTTCATCGTCGCGGCCCTGACTATCATGCTGTTCCAGGAAGCCCACCGCGTGGAAATCCTCGCAACCGGCCTGCTGAGCCTCATGGTCGTTGCCGCAGGCCTGCTGGTGGCACGCCGCCGCAAGCTGGAAAACCGTGGTGCGGTGGTGTTGAACTGATCCGTAACGCGTAATGCAAAACGGCCGCTGTCAGTGATGACGAGCGGCCGTTTTTGTTTGTGCTGCAGGTGGCGAAACATCGCCACATATCCGTAATCAGCTTTGTTCTCGCAAGAGCATAAAGTCTGAGCTGCCTTTCTCTTCGTCGAACCATTCATCCCAAGTTGTTTCCTTGGGAGTTTTAACGGTTTTGCTTTGAAGGGTCGCAGCTGAGTCTTCTGATTTCGGCAATTGTCGATCCTTGCATGAAGCTGTCTTCTTCACCTGACCTCCTTTTTTGATCGTGCGTGAATGTCAGGTGCAAAAAGTTACTCGGCTTTGGGGGCGCTGTCCTCCAGCGACTTGCCATAAGTATCCAGCGCAATCCCGAAATCGGTGATGAACTGTGGCTCGGTCAGCCAGGCCTGGGCGGTTTCGATATCCATGCCATCGGCCCACATGCGGTAGTCGATCAGCATGTCGGCGGCCAGGTGAGTGGCGGCCATGCCTTCGTTCTCGGCATTTTCCATGTCCAGCAGCTCTGGATGGTCAACGATGATGAAGGCCAGTTCGCGCAGCAGGGTCAGCAGCATTTCGTTGCGGCTGACGGCTTCGGCGTCGCGCATTTTGCTGAACATTGCGAGGGTGTATTCCGGGATCGGCTCTTCCAGATGCCCGAGGCTGTCGTCCTGGTCCAGCGGCTTACGGCCGACCATGCGGATGTGTTTGGCTTTGGCCTTGGCGCGTTTGGCGCGTTTCTGTTGCTTGTTCAGGGATGCCATGGGAACTCAGTTCTTCTGTTGGGTTTGTGCGGCGATCGCGTCGGACGCCGCCACATAGTCGGCCTGGAAGGCCGGGGATTCGATCCACGCCAGGGCGCCGGCTTCGTCGGTTTCCTGGGACCACTGGCGATACTCGATCAGCGCGGCGAGGATGAAATCCATCGCGCCTTCTTCGCCCTCCTGCTCGTAGACCAGTCCTAGCAGCGGGTCTTCGAGGAACGCGGTGCACATGGCTTGCTGGCTGATCTTCTCGGCGTCGATCATTTTCTTGAACAGCTCGGTCAGGTCCACCGACTCGAAGTCGATACGGTCATCGTTCGGGTCCAGTTCGACCGGCGCCTCGGCGCGTTTGCTGCGGTTTTGCTTGGCCTTGGTCTTGGCCCGGGCGGCGCGTTTTTGCTGCTTGTTGGCGGAGGCCATGGTGTGTTCCGTCGTGCGTTGAAAGGGCTCAGCTGCGTGGCACTGGCCGCCCGGGTGTGTCGGGGGCCAACTCGCCGGTTTGCAGCCAGGTCAGAGCAATGGGCCATAGTGTGGCTTGGTATGCGCTACGAAAAAAGGCGAAATGTCCGACTTGTTGTTCGCCGATGTCCTGCGGCTCGATGCGTAAGTGGGTTTTGTGCGCATGACTGAAGTAGCCGAGCAGGCGTTCGATGGCCGGGATCGTGCCGTACGGGTCGTCGCTGATACTGATCGCCAGGGTGTGTGCGCGGACGTTGGCGAAGGGCAGGCGACCGCTTGCCTTCAGCAGTCGGCGACCGCTCGGACGCTGCTCGTAGCTCGCGGCAGGCGTGCTCCAGTCGCGTACGACGCCTGTTGGCGTGTCCTCCAGCCAGCCGAGGCGTTTGCCCGGGAAATAGCCACAGAGCCGCGTCAGCAGCGGCATCAGCAAATGCCATTTACCAAACATGCGCCAGCGCTGTGCCGGCGCATAGTCGCGCCAGTAAGCGAACTGCGCGCCGACTGTCACCAGTCGACGAATGACCTGCCCGGACTCGCCGAGCCCGGCCGCGCAACCGCCGAAGCTATGGCCGACCACATCGATTGGCTGGTCGGGAAATTCCCGTTGCGCGCGTTTGAGCATCGCCTCGAAATCCAGCGCGCCCCAATCGGTCCATGAAGCCTCAAGGCCTTTCAGGGTTGCCGGACGCGATTCGCCGATGCCTCGGTAGTCGTAGGTGATCACGTCGAAGCCGTTGGCGAACAGGTAATCGGCGAAGCGTGAATAGTGTCGGCAGCGGACCGAGGTGGCGGCGTTGATGATGACTACCGGGCGTTGCGCATCGGGCAGGGCGTGACGCCAGGTGAAGCCGCCGACCATAAAGCCATCTGCGGCAGCTTCTTTGAAAGGTTCGTTCACGGTTGCGGTGTCGGGCGTAAACGCGGGACTGCGTGAATTCATATGGACTTGGCCTTGGCGAAGACGGATCGAGAATGAGCTTCAACGCCCGGCTGCGCAATCACTTGGAACGCAGTGCATTCCGGATTGAAGGTTGGCGACTCTGTGAATTCGAGCCGCAGTGCGTCTCGAATTAGTCCCTTTCGCACCCTGGCCAAGTTCCAATCATTCTAAAACACGTGCTTCCCTGGCCGGATCAAATAAGGAGTAACGGTTGGGCTCTACAAGAGCCCGGGAGTCGTCATCATGAAACGCGTTCTTTCATTCCTGCTGCCCATCGCGGCGGTGGCTGCATTGGTCTTTCCGGCGATGTTGCAGGCGGCCAACCTCGACCCGATCGACAGTGCCGGCGTGCAAGTCCAGCAACAACAGCAAAACGGCATCAACTACCTGTCTGGCGGGATCGGCCTGGACGAGTCAAAAGCCATTCAACAATCCACTGGTTACAACCTGCACATGACGTTCGCGGTGGGCGCGCAAGACCAGTACACCGCTGATGTCGATGTGGTGATTCAAAAGTCGCCGGGGCAAACCGTGCTGACCCTCACTCAAACGGGCCCGTTGGTGTACGTGCAACTGCCACCCGGTAAGTACACCGTGGTCGCCACGCGCAATGGCGAAACACGGCGTGACGTGACAGACGTTGGCAGCGGCACTGCGCGCAATCTGGTGTTCCACTGGAATGACGCTGGATAACGATGGGTGTAATTGAAAGTCGAGGCGCGGGTACAATCCCGCGCATTCCTTTACCCCCGCGTACGCTTGGCCTGCTGCTTGTCACTGGGCTCGCGCGCCATTCGGTGAATCCATAATCCGATCCAGCCGACGGCTATCAGAAACAGGGTGCCAACGCACTGCGACACGATCTCGAACCAGAACATTCGGGGTTGCTGCGCGAGGGTGTAGGTATGGCGTGGGCCCGATCGGTTCCAGGTGGTGATGGAGCCGCTGATCAAGCTGTGGATGATCAGATAAGTCGACGCGGCGATGAGGAAGGCGATCAGTACGCCGACCAGCACCGTCAGCCAGAATGCCACCCGGCTCTGGCGATAGAGTGGCGGATGGGGCAGGGGGACGCGGGTTCTTTTCTGGTTCATCGAGCGGATGACCCTCTTCCATAAGGTGCGGCCAAAGTAGCGCGGATTGCCTTTGTTCGAAACCCGTCGCGCATTTGCGCAGCCCAGAAAAAAGACTGGATTGAGCCGCCATCAAATCGCAGGCATAAAAAAACCCTGAATCTTGCGATTCAGGGTTTTCGGTATTTGGTGCCCAGAGACGGAATCGAACCGCCGACACGGGGATTTTCAATCCCCTGCTCTACCGACTGAGCTATCTGGGCAACGGGGCGCATTAAAAGGGTTTTTCGGATTTACGTCAACGACTTTTTTAAAATTTCTTAAATTAATTCCGTCGCTTACGATCCGCCCCCCGATTTTGCAGGTTTACTCTGCAGGCGGAACGTAGCCTTCGGCCTTGGCGTATTCCTCGCCGGAGAAGTACTTGTCCATTTCGCCCTGCAGATATTTGCGGTCTTCGGCGTTCATCATGTTCAAACGCTTTTCGTTGATCAGCAGGGTCTGGTGCTTCTGCCAGTCGGCCCAGGCCTTGGCCGAGACGTGGTCAAAAATATCCTGACCTTTGGCGCCCGGGAAAGGAGCGCGTTCCAGCGCGGGCAATTCTTCTTTGTACTTGCGGCACATGATGGTGCGGGTCATGACGACTCTCCTGCGTTCAATACGGCGGCCGCGCGTTCGAGCAAGGTTTTGACCGGGGCGGCAAGGCCCAGGCGCGGCGGGGTGGCGAGGTTATACCAGAGCCAGTCGGCCTCGGCCACGTGCTGACCGGCCTCCTGCACCTGAACCAGCCAGGGTTCAATGGACAGCTGGAAATGGCTGAACGTGTGGATGAGGCTTGGCAGCGCCTGCTGCTCGCCCATGGTCAGCGAGTGCTGGTCGGCCAGATGTTGCAGGTCGTCGAGATCGTCGAGTTCCGGCAGGCTCCATAAGCCGCCCCAAAGCCCCGTGGACGGGCGGCGATATAGCAGAATCGCGCCTTCGCCGTTGGCCAGCAATGGCATCAGCGTGCGTTTCTGCGGGATGGCCTTGCGCGGTTTGGGGATCGGGTAGCGCGTCTCCAGCCCGAGCATGTGCGCCTCGCAGCCCTTTTCCAGCGGACACAGCAGGCAGCTCGGTTTGCTACGCGTACACAGCGTGGCACCGAGATCCATCATCGCCTGGGTGTAGGCATTGACCCGATCGTGCGGTGTGAAACGCTCTGCGTTGGCCCACAGCTGTTTGGCGACCTTCGGTTCTCCCGGGTAACCCTCCTGCGCGGTAAAGCGCGCCAGAACGCGTTTGACGTTGCCATCGAGGATCGGCGCGCGCAGGCCCATGCTGATGCTGGCGATGGCGCCGGCGGTGGACAGGCCGATCCCCGGCAAATCCGTCAGCTTTTCGACGTCCCGCGGAAATTCGCCGTCGTACTGGCTGACGACGATCTTTGCGGTCTTCTGCAAATTGCGCGCGCGGGTGTAGTAACCCAGCCCGGTCCACAGGTGCAGCACTTCGTCCTCCGGCGCTTCGGCCAGGGCTTGCACCGTTGGCAGCGCGGCCATAAAGCGGTCGAAGTAATTGAGCACGGTGCTGACCTGGGTCTGCTGCAACATGATCTCCGAGACCCACACCCGATACGGGTTGATGTCCTGCTGCCAAGGCAAATCGTGGCGGCCGTGGCGGTCGAACCATTCCAGCACCGCCGTGGAAAACTGCTCCGCTGTCATCGCTTGAACAGCCCCTTCAATGCGTTTTTCAATTCCGGGCTGACCTTGTCGCCGAGTTTTTCATCGATCTTCTCGCTGAGTTTGTCGCCGGCCATTTTGGTCGCGACCTGGCCGAGACGTTCGTTATCCACACGGCAGGCCTTGGCGCCCAGCTCCAGCGGGCCACGGCAACGCAGCGGCCACTCGATGCCGACGAATTTCTCGCCGACCTGACAGGCCGGATCCGGCATCGCGCTGGTGTCGCCTTCGACGATGATGCCGACGCGGTAATCCATGCCCAGCACCCGCAGGTCGATGTCGCCATCGCCGTTGACGGTCATGCCCGGGATGCGCACTTTCAGGTCCGGGTTGCTGGCGATACCGTTGCGGAAGGTCAGGTTGCCCTTGAGTTCCTGGAACGGCGTGTCCTTGCCCCGTGGCTCGCCGCTGAGGGTTTTGCGGTTGAGGGTGGCGATGCCTTTGCACAGTTGCTGTTCAAGGTTGGCGTTGAGCAGCACACCGTTGTTGATCACGAAACTGGCGTTGCCGTTGAGGGTTTCGATCAGCGCCTGCTGGCTGTTGCCGCTGCCGGTGAGGCTGCTGGTCAGTGTGACCAGGCCTTTGACCGGCGGATTCTTGCCCTGGCTTTCGAGGATTTTCTCGGCCGGCACGCGGTTGATTCTGGTTTGCAGGTTCAGCACCGGCGCACTTGGGCGTACGTCGAGGGTGCCCTTGGCTTCGAAGTCGCCGTTGTACAGGCCGCCACGCAGATTCTCCAACGTCAGCAGGCCGCCCTGGCCGGTGGCTTTGAGCGCGGCGTTCTGGATCGGCAGTTTGTCGAGGGTCAGTTGGCCGAAGCTCAGATCGGCATCAACGTCGAGTTTGGCCAGACGCTCGACCGGCAACAGGCGCTCGGTGCTCCAGGCGCTTTTACTCGGCTTGTCCGGCAGCGGTGTGCTGCCAGCGCCGGCCATGGCATCGGCTTCGGTGCTGGCGACTTCGGCCTGACGCACTTGCGTGGCGTTTTTGGCTTTTTCCGATTTCGGCGGCAGGTAGCGGTCGACGTCGAACGTGTCAGCCTTGAGGATCGCCCGCAGCGACTGCTTGGCGAAGTCTTCCACGGCAATGCGCCCGCTGAAGCTGCTGTCGTCTAGTTTCAGGTTGATGTTGTCGAAGGCCACGCTGGTTGGCGCGGCTGCCACGCGGCTGACCAGTTCGACCTTGCTCAGGCTGCCGGGCGCCATGGCCGGCAGTGTCTGGCCGATGCTGTCGACAAATTTCGCCAGATCGAACTGGGCGATCGAGATCCCGCCAGTGATCTGCGGGGTCTTGTCGAGGTCGTTGGCCCTCAGCTCACCGAGCGCGCGCAACTGGTTGGCGGAGATCTTGATCCCGGTCCATTCGGCGACGTTCGCCGCCTTGTCCAGTGAGATCTGCCCTTGGGCGGAGAAGGTCATGGCCTTGCCCTGCAGCGGATCGCCGGTCAGTTCGCCGGACAGTTTCATGTCTTCGAATTTGTAGCGCTGCAAGGCGCGCTCGATGCGCAGCTCGCCGTTGAGTTCGGTACGCACGCGCAGCACAGGCTGATTGGTGCTGAGGAACGCCGTGGCTTTCAGCGGAATGTTGGTCGAATCGTGTACCGCACCGGTGCTCAGCTGGATGCTTTCGGCACTGTACTGCTTGCCGGTCTGCTCATCGTTGTACTCAACCCGGGCGTTGTTGACGGTCAGGCTGTCGATGTCGAGGCGGATCGGCTGCGGCGGTTTTTCCGGCTGGACGGGGGCCTCTGCAACAGGCGGGCTGGCAGGCGTCGGGCTGCCGGCAGGCGTGGCGGGAGGTGGCAGCTTGCCGATGTCTTCCCAGTTGCCGTGGCCGTTCTTGTCGCGTTTCAGGCGCAGGTTCAAGCCTTCGACGCGCACATCGCTCATCTGCACTTCGCGGCGCAACAGCGGCAGCACGCGCACGGACAGGCCGAGCATCTGCAGGTCGGCATACGGTTCGGTCGGGTTGATCAGGGTGGCGATGCTGGCCTCATGCAGTTCCAGGCCGAGCCACGGGAACAGGCTCCAGCCGATATCGCCATTGAGCGTCAGCTCGATGTGGGCCTTGTCTCGGGCTATCTGGCGAATCTCGTCTTTGTAGTCGTTGGGATCAAACAGGTGGGTCAGGGCGAAGCCCGCCGCCACAATGATCAGCAACAGCCCGAGAAGTACCAGACCCAGGATTTTGCCGAACGCTTTCATGGGCGAGTCCTTGTAGTTAGTCGAATTCGTAATTTAGCCGGGGAGTATAGCGCTGCATCCGCCCGGTCCGGGGCGCTGTCATGTCGCGATGACGTCCAGCGGCAATTGCAATTTGGCGGCCAGCGCCTGGATTTCAAGGTGCCCGGCCGGTGCCAGCAGGCGCAGTTGGGCACCCGCTTGCGACGCCATTTTCTGCGCTTGGTTCACCAATCGCTCGGCTACCCCACGGCGCCGGGTGACTTTTCGTACACACAAATGTGACAAGTACCAAATCCTGTCGTGCCTTGTCAGGCGTGCTGCACCGAGCAGGCGATCATTGAAACGTCCTGCAATCAAAGAGCCGTCAGCCAGGCTGTTTTCGATCAGTTGAGCGTCGCCGGAATACGGTGCGAACAGCCATTGTGGAGCGTCACGATAGATTTTTTGCAGGTCCTGTTGATCCTGGTAACTGGCGTCTTCGAGCGTTTGAACGGTGACAGGCATTGATGACTCCTCAAGAGTGCTCCCTGTAGGAGCTGTCGCAGGCTGCGATCTTTTGATTTTGCCTTTCAAAACCAAGGTCAAAAGATCGCAGCGTTCCGCAGCTCCTACAGGGGACGAGATCAGATGACATGAAAAAGGTGATATCAGTTTGGTTTTTCTGTCACGTGCAAATGGTAACCTTCGCCGGTTCGTCCGTCCTTCTGCGACTTAACGTCGCGCCTTCAAGGAGCTTCACCCGAAAAAACGGTCATGCCTGCGTGCATAAAGGCCGAGGGTGAGCAGTGGCTGGCGAACCATACTAATAATTGGGGGATACACAATGAGCACGAGCATCACGGCGGACGGCCTGCGCGCCGACCAGCCTGCGTTCCTGTCCAAGGAACGCATCATCGCCAAGCCCGGTTTCAACCGTTGGCTGGTTCCACCGGCCGCTCTGGCCATCCACCTGTGCATCGGCATGGCCTACGGCTTCTCGGTGTTCTGGTTGCCGTTGTCCAAGGCGCTGGGCGTCACGGCTCCGGTGGCTTGCGCACCGGACATGAGCTTCATCGCTCAGGTCTTCTCTTCGCAATGCGACTGGCCGATCTCCATGCTCGGCTGGATCTACACCCTGTTCTTCATCTTCCTCGGCTGCTCGGCAGCGATCTGGGGTGGCTGGCTGGAACACGCCGGGCCACGCAAGGCTGGTGTGGTGTCGGCACTGTGCTGGTGCGGCGGTCTGCTGATCTCTGCACTGGGTATCTACACCCACCAGATCTGGCTGATGTGGATCGGCTCTGGCGTGATCGGCGGTATCGGTCTGGGCCTGGGCTACATTTCGCCGGTCTCGACCCTGATCAAGTGGTTCCCGGACAAACGCGGCATGGCGACCGGCATGGCGATCATGGGCTTCGGTGGCGGCGCGATGGTCGGTGCACCGTTGGCCACTGCGCTGATGAGCCACTTCGCTTCGCCTGCCGGTGTCGGCGTCTGGCAAAGCTTCGTGGCCATGGCTGCGATCTACTTCGTGTTCATGATCGGTGGCGCCCTGGCTTACCGCGTGCCGCCAACCGGCTGGAAGCCTGAAGGCTGGACCGCTCCAGCGAAGAAAGCGTCGAACGCGATGATCACCCACCGTCACGTGCACGTGAATGTGGCGTGGAAAACCCCGCAGTTCCGTCTGGTGTGGCTGGTGCTGTGCCTGAACGTGTCGGCCGGTATCGGCATCCTCGGCATGGCCTCGCCACTGCTGCAGGAAGTGTTCGGCGGCAAGCTGCTGGGCGTTGACGTGCCGTTCGGTCAACTGGACGCCGGGCAACTGGCTTCGATCGCTGCGATCGCTGCCGGCTTCACCGGTCTGCTGAGCCTGTTCAACATCGGTGGCCGCTTCTTCTGGGCTTCGTTCTCGGACTACCTGGGTCGCAAAAACACCTACTTCGTGTTCTTCGCCCTCGGTTTTGCCCTGTACGCGCTGATCCCGAACATGGGCCATCTGGGCAACGTTGCGCTGTTCGTGGCGGCGTTCTGCATCATCCTGTCGATGTACGGCGGTGGTTTTGCGACCGTTCCGGCGTATCTGGCCGACCTGTTCGGCACGCAAATGGTCGGTGCGATCCACGGTCGTCTGCTGACTGCCTGGGCCGCCGCCGGCGTGCTCGGCCCGGTGCTGGTGAACTACCTGCGCGAGTATCAGTTGAGCATCGGCGTTGAACGCGCTGCCGCTTACGACATCACTCTGTACATCCTCGCCGGCCTGCTGGTGCTGGGTTTCCTGTGCAACCTGATGGTGCGTCCGGTGGCCGACAAGTACTTCATGACCGACGCTGAACTGGCCGCCGAACAGGCGCTGGGCCACGACAAAGGGGCTGATGCCAGCACCGTACTGGAGTGGAAAGCCGCACCGGGCAGCAAGCCGCTGGCAATCGCCGCGTGGCTGGTGGTGGGTATTCCGTTGGCGTGGGGTGTGTGGGTGACCCTGCAGAAGACGGCGGTACTGTTTCACTAAGTAAAAACGTAATACCCCTGTAGGAGTGAGCCCTGCTCGCGATAGCGGTCTGACAGTCGACAGAAATGTTGACTGTGAGGTCCTCATCGCGAGCAGGCTCACTCCTACAGTTGTTTTGGGGTGCCTGTAATGGCTTGTATGGACATGTCTACCCGCGACAGCCGGGCGTTCTATCCGTCAGCCATCTCACGTCGCGTGTTTCTGTTTCGGCCCCGCGTGCCTATAATGGCTGCCTTTTTCGCCCAATGATTTTGCGGAGCTGGTGATGGCCGAACGTAAGGCGTCTGTCGAGCGCGACACTCTGGAAACCCAGATCAAAGCCTCGATCAACCTTGATGGCACCGGAAAGGCCCGATTCGATATCGGTGTTCCTTTTCTTGAGCACATGCTGGATCAGATCGCCCGTCACGGGTTGATCGACCTGGATATTGAATGCAAGGGCGATCTGCATATCGACGACCACCATACCGTGGAAGACGTCGGTATCACCCTCGGCCAGGCCTTCGCCAAAGCCATCGGCGACAAGAAAGGCATCCGTCGCTACGGCCATGCCTACGTGCCGCTCGATGAAGCGCTGTCGCGCGTGGTGATCGACTTCTCCGGCCGTCCAGGCCTGCAGATGCACGTGCCGTACACCCGCGCCACCGTGGGCGGCTTCGACGTCGACCTGTTCCAGGAATTCTTCCAGGGCTTCGTCAACCACGCCTTGGTCAGCCTGCACATCGACAACCTGCGTGGCACCAACACCCACCACCAGATCGAAACCGTGTTCAAGGCTTTCGGCCGCGCCTTGCGCATGGCCGTCGAGCTGGATGAGCGCATGGCCGGGCAAATGCCATCGACCAAAGGCGTTCTGTAATGCAGACGGTTGCAGTTATCGACTACGGCATGGGCAACCTGCACTCGGTGGCCAAGGCCCTTGAGCACGTTGGCGCCGGCAAAGTGCTGATCACCAGCGATGCCGACGTGATTCGCGAAGCCGACCGCGTGGTATTCCCCGGCGTAGGCGCGATTCGCGATTGCATGGCGGAGATCCGTCGCCTCGGGTTCGACTCGCTGGTGCGTGAAGTCAGCCAGGATCGTCCGTTCCTCGGCATCTGCGTCGGCATGCAAGCCCTGCTCGACAGCAGCGAAGAGAACGACGGCGTCGACTGCATCGGCCTGTTCCCGGGCGCGGTGAAGTTCTTCGGCAAAGACCTGCATGAAGACGGCGAGCACCTGAAAGTCCCGCACATGGGTTGGAACGAAGTGCAGCAGAAGGTCAGTCACCCGCTGTGGCACGACATTCCGGACATGGCGCGTTTCTACTTCGTGCACAGTTACTACATCGCTGCCGCCAATGCGCGGCAGGTAGTCGGTAGCGGTCATTACGGAGTCGATTTCGCTGCCGCGCTGGCCGAAGGCTCGCGTTTCGCCGTGCAATTCCACCCGGAGAAGAGCCATACCCATGGCCTGCAATTGCTGCAGAACTTCGCCGCGTGGGACGGTCGCTGGTAAATGGCTGCCAAGAAGTCCAAACCGCCGATCCTGACCCTCACTCCCGAGCAGGAGAACGAGGCCAACCGCAAGATCCAGCGGTTCATGGAGGATCGGTTCGAACTCGACCTGGGTTCGTTCGAGGCGGCGGAAATTCTTGAGCTGTTTACCCGCGAAATTGCTCCGCACTATTACAACAGGGCGATTTTCGATGTGCAGACCCACCTCAAAGAGCGGTTTGAAAGCATCGAAAGCGACCTGTGGGCGCTCGAGAAAAACTGATTTCCGAGCCAAGCTGAACATTCAAATTTGAAGGTTTGCCAGATGCTGATTATTCCCGCTATCGATCTCAAGGACGGTGCCTGCGTACGTCTGCGCCAGGGCCGCATGGAAGATTCCACAGTGTTCTCCGAGGACCCGGTGAGCATGGCTGCCAAGTGGGTGGAGGGCGGTTGCCGTCGTCTGCATCTGGTCGATCTGAACGGCGCGTTCGAAGGCCAGCCGGTCAATGGCGAAGTGGTCACCGCAATCGCCAAGCGCTACCCGAACCTGCCGATCCAGATCGGCGGCGGTATCCGCTCGCTGGAAACCATCGAGCATTACGTCAAGGCGGGCGTGAGCTACGTGATCATCGGCACCAAAGCCGTTAAAGATCCGGCGTTCGTCGCTGAGGCCTGCCGCGCGTTCCCGGGCAAGATCATTGTCGGCCTGGATGCCAAAGACGGGTTCGTCGCCACCGACGGCTGGGCTGAAATCAGCACCGTGCAGGTCATCGACCTGGCCAGGCAGTTTGAAGCCGACGGTGTATCGTCGATCGTTTATACCGACATCGCCAAAGACGGCATGATGCAGGGCTGCAACGTACCGTTCACCGCTGCGCTGGCTGCTGCGACGAAGATCCCGGTGATCGCGTCCGGCGGTATCCACAATCTGGGTGACATCAAGTCGCTGCTCGACGCCAAGGCGCCGGGCATCATCGGTGCAATCACTGGCCGGGCGATCTACGAAGGCACCCTCGACGTCGCCGAAGCGCAAGCTTTCTGCGATTCGTACCAAGGCTGAGGACTGACCATGGCGCTGGCCAAACGCATCATCCCTTGCCTGGACGTGGACAACGGCCGGGTCGTCAAAGGTGTGAAGTTCGAGAACATCCGCGATGCTGGCGACCCGGTGGAAATCGCCCGTCGTTATGACGAGCAGGGTGCCGACGAGATTACCTTTCTCGATATCACCGCCAGCGTCGATGGTCGCGACACCACGCTGCATACCGTCGAGCGCATGGCCAGCCAGGTGTTCATTCCGCTGACCGTCGGCGGTGGCGTGCGCACCGTGCAGGACATCCGCAACCTGCTCAATGCCGGTGCGGACAAGGTCTCGATCAACACCGCAGCGGTGTTCAATCCGGAATTCGTTGGCGAAGCGGCGCAGCATTTCGGCTCGCAATGCATCGTCGTCGCCATCGACGCGAAGAAAGTCTCCGGCCCGGGCGAAACCCCGCGCTGGGAAATCTTCACCCACGGCGGGCGCAAGCCAACCGGCCTCGACGCGGTCGAGTGGGCGAAGAAAATGGAAGGCCTCGGTGCCGGCGAAATCCTGCTGACCAGCATGGATCAGGACGGCATGAAAAACGGCTTCGACCTCGGCGTGACCCGCGCGATCAGCGATGCGCTGGGCATTCCGGTGATCGCTTCCGGCGGCGTCGGCAATCTGCAGCATCTGGCCGACGGCATCCTCGAAGGCCACGCCAGCGCGGTACTGGCGGCGAGTATTTTCCACTTCGGCGAATACACCGTGCAGGAAGCGAAAGCGTACATGGCCAAACGCGGCATCGTGATGCGCTAAACCGTACAGGCCAGTGGACAGCATGGCGTACCCAAGGCACTCTTGGGCACGCCATGGATTCCGGTAGCCCGACATGATCAAACGCCTGCTTCTTGTTCTCGCCAGTGCCTCTGTGTTGTTGCTCAACACGGCGCGGGCCGAAAACAGTCCCGACACCGATCTGGTGCTCCTCACCGAAAACTTCCCGCCCTACAACATGGCGAAAGACGGCAAGAACTTCGCCAAGGGCGAGAACATCAACGGTATTGCCGCCGACATCGTGCGCGAAATGTTCAAGCGCGCCGGGCTCACCTACAGCCTGACGCTGCGCTTCCCATGGGAGCGCGTCTACAAACTGGCGCTGGAAAACCCCGGTTACGGCGCCTTTGTGATGGCCCGCCTGCCGGACCGCGAAAACCTGTTCAAATGGGTCGGCCCGATCGGTCCGGACGACTGGATCATGTTGGCCAGGGCCGACAGCAAAATCACCCTCGAAACCCTCAACGATGCGCGCAAATACAAGATCGGTGCCTACAAAGGCGATGCGATTGCCGAGACGCTGGCCAAGCAGGGCTTGAAGCCTACGGTCGTTCTGCGCGATCAGGACAACGCGAAAAAACTGGTCAATGGCCAGATCGACCTGTGGGCCACGGGTGATCCTGCCGGGCGTTATCTGGCGCGGCAGGACGGGGTCACCGGGCTCAAGACCGTGTTGCGCTTCAACAGCGCCGAGTTATATCTGGCGCTGAACAAGGATGTGTCGGACGCAACGGTCGCCAGGCTGCAGGCGGCGTTGGATCAGATGCGCAAGGACGGGGTTGTCGACGAGATCATGGGGCGCTATCTGTAGTCGTCGGTAACGACTGGTCCGCTGCGTCGTGGGTGCATTCTTGCGGCGGATACTGCAGCAGACTCAGGTTATCGTTCTGGGTGTAAGCCAGATTGATCCCCGCTTGCGAGCCGTCAGCACGACGCAGCTCGTAGAAACTCTCCAGCTGATAAACCGCGACGAATTTGCCTTTGCCGGCCATCGCGATCACATGGGTAACAAATGGAGTCTGCCAACCACTGGTTGACGTCTCGCTGTGAGTGAACTGGCTGTCCAGTCTTGCCGAGAATGGGAGTGACGGAGGAGCGTCTGCCTTCGTTGCCCACGGGCTCACAAAACTGATCGCGGTAAGTTGAGTGAACAGACGCAACGTCTTCGGATTCTGCAGCCGCTGTGCAGTCCACTTGAAAGCCCGTGCCTCCTCGCCCGTGTTGTGTCCGCTCCCAACCAGATAGTACTGGTCGGTTCTTTCCAGGCGATAAAACGGCGTGGTGCGTAATTGATCAATTGGCGACAAGTCATCCTTGACCACGAACCATGGCAGCTCGATGACTTGGGCGAGGGTGGCCACTCCCTTGGTTTCGGGGGCTTGCGCTGCGGAGAGCGTCGGCAGCTGTGGCGGTGACTGGATTAGCGGCGCGATCTGCATGCTTAGTGAATAGGCACCGACATTGCCCTCTGGCCGGTTGAAACTGCTGGCCGCAACAAATGTTCCCGGTGCGAAATGAATCTCTCCCGGCGGTGCATTGGGTGGTATGACACTCCATGCACTGAAGCTCTGCTTGGCGCCGCTGCCCCTGTCATTCCAGATCAGTTCGCCAACGTCCGAGGCGATCACCAGATCGGCGCGTACGCAGCGAACCGCGTTGAGTGAAGGTTTTTCGTGATCATTGGAGCAGACCGCGCCCATGGCCACATACCCTTGCGGAGCGATCGGTCGCCATACGGCACCGTCTTTCTTCGAGCCTGAGCCGGAATCTTTCCAGATCAGTTCGAAATCCTCCGGGCGCCTTAATGCCGGGCCCCTGTCCGGATCTGCACTGGGTGCATCCGCCTCGCAAACAACGGCCACTACGGTGCTACCGTTGATGTTGTCGTGTCCGGCGACGAACACGTCGCCGAGCGGAAAATAGCCCGGCAACACATCCGGTGCCGGAGTCGGGCGCCAGAAGGCCGCGGGTTTTGCCCGCGAGCCGGTGCTGTCCCAGATGCGGTGAAACTCCGTGGTGAAATGGATCAGCAGATTGTCGTGTCTGATCGGTTCGATTTGCCTGGATGGGGCTGCGGCCTGGTCATGAATGGTCATGGTCACTCCTGATAGTTGAACGGCGACTCAAGGGAGTCGCGACCCGTTGCAGGTCTCACTATCGGTATTCGCACCCGGTCTCTGGCGGTAACTATGTATGACGTCGTGACCAGTTATTTCCGAAAAACCGTTCCTTGCCATGGGCAGCCTTGCGCTCCTGTTTTGCCCAATAAGGCAGAAGCACAAGGCCGGCGTCACTGATCAGCTCAGGGGGCGCTGTTTTTGAGCGCTTCCCATTCCAGGATGTATTCCTTCAATTCTGAGCGCTGATTGTTGGGGTCGACAGCGTAAACGCAGAGCTTGAGGGGGAAGTTGCTTTCCGGGCGTAGCCAATTGGAGGTCACACGCCTATAACCCTGCGGGTCTTCGCAACTGACTTTTTCAGCAAGGCCGCCTTTTACCTCGTATCGATCAAGGCCCTCGTTCTTGTGTTCCGGCCACAGAATCAGCGCCTTGTTTATCTCTTTGTTAAACGAAGTCGCTATGGTCGGAACAGGCGTCGGGCCCGCATCAATCAGATAAGTGGGAACAGTGACGGCATTGCGATAAGTGCCTGCGGGTAATATGTCCTCAGTACTGTTTGTGGCGATGATGCAAAGGTTGTTAAGCCCGGTTTCAGGTCCCATCGGAACATTTAATCGAGTGGGCGCAGTGCCGGTGGTGATTGGCTGGCTGTAGCCTTGCGGAACTTCGCAATCGACCGGGTCAGGCGTACGTTTGGTCCGGATAAACCGGGTGCTGGCGGTTATTTCAAAGTTCCACTCTGGATAAACGTAGTTACCCTGAGCGTTTATGCTGATCTTTGCATGCGTTGGCACTTGGGCAGGCAGTCTGATAGAGGCCGCTGGAAATAACTCGCACACCTGCGGATCCGTATCGAGTTTGCCATCGATAAAGCAGCCGTTGAAAACCGAGGTGGGACTGCCGTAACTGCCGCTCGGCATCTGACCGTATCCAGGCAGCGGCGTCAGATGGTGAGCCAAGGTCCCAAGGACGCCGTAGACCTCGTTGGTCGCTCGAACGATGACCGGACTCCCCGAGCTGCCGGCAGCAATATCTTTGCATTGGTTGCTGACGGTATGCCGCCAAACCCAGGGCTTTTCGAAAATCGCCGGGGAGGGCATGTGGGTGCAGGCTGACATTTGTAATGGAGCACCGACGGGTTTGTGCACAATCAGAATGTCGCTATCTTCTGCCGGCGCCTGCCGGGCCAGTTTCATGGGCGTGATGCCCTGTGCCAGAAGTTCGCCCTGCGACACTCCAAGCTCCAACAGAGCCAGGTCGACACCCTGAATACTGCTCCAGGCTACTTTCTTCACAGGCACAGTCCTGGAGGCAGCAGTCGTATCGATGAAGTTGTTGAAGGTAATGCTGGCTTCGATAGGGTCATCTGTTCGCATGACCCCGTTTTCCTTGCCCACGCAGTGGGCGCTGGTCAGTGCATAGGCGGAATCGGACGGTCGAGAGCTGTTAGTGTCGATCAGGAAGGCGGTGCAGGAACCGTGCTCGCGGCTTTTGTACTCGCCGATCCCCATCCAGTGGTTATTTTCGCCATCTTTGTTAGTCAGGTGTCGCGACGGTGAGAAGTTTTCAGCGCCCTTGCCGTAATCGACAGGACTGGAACAGGCAGGAAGTGAGAAGGCGGTCAGTAATAAAAAGCTTGGGTGGATATATTTAAAGTTCATGGCCAGTCCTTGGCTTGTGAGTAAAAGACTGGCGCAGAATAAGACAGTTGGGTTTGAGTCGGTTCTATAAGTTATTGCTGCTTATTTTGGTCGTAGAGGCTTATGAGAATTTAATAAGTTGATAGCTTAACGATAAATTCCATTTTTTCCGTGTGCAGCTGTCGCTTTGTTACTCCGCACGCTGATCATCTGCTTGATATCGATCCACTCGATGCCTTGCGCCTTGAGCTTCGGCAATTCACGTTCCAGCACCGCCAGCGTCTGCGGGTAAGGGTGGCCGATCATCACGGCCGAGCCCTGCTTGCGGGCCAGGCTGATCGCCGTCTGCAGCTGGGTGAAAATAGCGGCTTCGGTGCGTTCGTCATCGAGGAACACATCCCGCGAAACACTCGCCAGATCGATCTTCTGTGCTTGCTGCGCCGCCACGGTCTGGGCGCTGGTGCGGCTGTCGACGAAGAACTTGTGCCGACGTTGCAACTCACCCATCAGCCACGCCATCGCCACCGGCTGGGCTGTCATGCGACTGCCCATGTGGTTGTTGATGCCCGCCGTGTAGGGAACCATTTTGAAGGCGGCATCGAGGCGTTTTTCCAACTCTTCGAGCGGCAGCTCGGGATGCCAGGCATACGGGCCGGTGGCCGGGTCCATGGGCATATGCAGGATCACGATCTTGCCGGCGCGATGGGCTTCGCGGGCGAACTCGGTAGCGTGCGGCGTGTCGGGCATGATCGCCGTGGTCACCGGGCCGGGCAGAGCCAGCACGCGGCGATCCCGGGGCAGGTTCTGCCCCAGGTCGTCGATGATCAGCGTCAGGTAGGCTTTTTGCGCGGTGGTCCTGGCGGGTTCTGCGTGAGCAGCACCCGCCAGACAGCACAGCAGGACGAAGAGCAAACGCAACGACATCCTCAACGGCCGGACGTGATGCTCAGGCCTTTGAGCAGGCTCAGGGCCTGGGCCAACTGGTAATCGTCATCCTGCGGCATGGCCTTGGCCTTGGCGCCGGAACCGGTCGGCTTGTCTGCGCCGCCGTTGCCGTTGCCCAAGTGACCTTGCAGGTCGGCTTCCTTGAAGTAGTCGCCGTCCGCTTCGTTGGTGATCTTGGCCTTGCGCACTTCGATGTCCGGAACGATTCCCTGGGCCTGGATCGAGCGGCCGTTCGGCGTGAAATACAGCGCCGTGGTGATCTTCAGCGCGCGGTCGTTGTTCAGCGGCAGCACGGTCTGCACCGAGCCTTTGCCGAAACTGGTGGTGCCCATGACTACCGCGCGTTTCTGATCCTGCAGGGCGCCGGCGACGATTTCCGAAGCCGAGGCGCTGCCGCCGTTGATCAGTACGACCATCGGCACCGCTTCGCTTTCGTCCTTGCCGGTGGCGGAGAAGCGCAGCTCGGAGTTGGCGATCCGGCCTTTGGTGTAAACGATCAGACCTTTCTTGATGAAGTGGTCGACCACTTCCACTGCCGCCTGCAACACACCGCCCGGGTTGTTGCGCAGGTCGAGGATAATGCCGTTGAGCTTTTTGCCGTTGTCTTTGCGCAGCTTGGCCAGGGCCTTGGAGACCTCCTCGCCGGTCTTGACCTGGAACTGGGTGATGCGGATGTAGCCGTAGCCAGACTCAAGCAACTGCGCCTTGACACTCTTCACTTGAATCACGGCGCGGGCCAGGGTCACGTCGAACGGCGTGCCGCCATCGCGCACCAGGGTCAGGGTGATTTTCTGGCCGATCTTGCCGCGCATCTTGTCCACGGCTTCGGTCATGGTCTGGCCGCGAGTCGGCTGGCCGTTGATCTTGACGATGAAGTCTCCGGCCTGAATGCCGGCCTTCGACGCCGGGGTGTCGTCGATCGGCGAGACGACCTTGATGAAGCCATCCTCGGAGCCGACTTCGATGCCCAGACCGCCGAATTCGCCGCTGGTGCTTTCCTGTAGCTCGGTGAAGTCTTCAGGGCCGAGATACGCGGAGTGCGGATCGAGGTTGCTGAGCATGCCCTTGATCGCGTTTTCCAGCAGGGTCTTGTCATCCACCGGCTCGACATACGCCGCCTTGATCCGGTCCATGACCTCGGCAAAGGTGCGCAACTCTTCCAGCGGCAACGGGGCCTTGGCGGTCGCGGCAGTGCCTGCCGGAGCGACGGCCGGGGCCGGTTGAGCGGCGAACGCCAGAGGCGCGCCGATCACCAGGGCGATCGTCAGGGCCAGCGAGGTAAGGCGGGACAAATGCAGCATGTCGAACGAACTCCTGAATTAGGCGACGCGCTTATCCTTGCGCGTGACACCATTGCGCCGGATCACTCGGGTGACCCTGCTGACGAATTGCGAAATACAGCGCTGGTGTGTCCTGACCGCCACTGTTACCCACAGTGGAGATCGACTCACCGGCTTTTACCACGTCACCGGCCGACTTGAGCAGTGTCTGGTTGTGACCGTAAAGACTCAGATAACCATTGCCGTGATCAAGGATCACCAGCAGCCCGGCACCACGCAACCAGTCGGCGAACACCACGCGCCCGCCGTGCACGGCATGCACCTGGCTGCCGGCGGCGGCGCTGATCATCACGCCATCCCACTTGGTCCGGGCATCGTCGCCACGGCTTTCGCCGAAGCGTGCCAGCAATCGACCATCAACCGGCCATGGAAGTTTTCCCCGGGTTGCAGCAAAAGGGCCACCGAAGGTCTCGCCGCTGCTGGATACCAGCGCGCCGGGGGTTGATCTGGCTGGTTTTCGTGGGGCGTCGCTGTTTTCAGCCTGCGCCTCACGCAAACGCTTTTTTTCCGCTTCCTGCTGGGCGATCAGCGCTTTCTGCCGCGCCTCTTCTGCCTCACGGGCCTGGCGGGCCAGGGTTTCTTCAATGGTTTTAAGAACTTTAGACAGGTCTGCCTGATCCTGCTCGCGGGCGGCCAGTTTCTGGTCGCGGGCTTTTACGTCATCGTTAAGCTTGGCGAGGACTTGCTGGCGTTCCTTGCGGACTTTTTCCAGCTCGTCGCGCTGGGTGTCGAGGCTGCTTTTCTGTACCAGCAATTGCGCCTGCTGCATGGCGATGTCTTTTTCGACATTGGCCAGTTGGCGCAGGGTTTCGTTGAAGTTCTTCAACTGCTCCAGGCGGGCCTGGCTCAGGTAATCGTAATAGGTGAGGGTGCGGGCGAATTTCTCGGGATTCTGCTGGTTGAGCAGCAGCTTGAGGTATTCCTGACGGCCATTCTGGTAGGCCGCGCGGGCCTGGATGGCGATCAGTCGCTGCTGTTCAGTGCGCGCGCTCTGGAGTTTTTTTTTCTCCGCATCGAGTCGCTGCAGCTCGGATTCGCTTTTCTTCAGCTCTTTCTGCAGGGCGTCGACCTGCTTCTCGAGCTTGCCCATCTCGGTTTCGGTGCCCTTGAGCTCTTTCTGCACACCGGATTTTTCTTCCTGCAGCTTGCCCAGCAGCTTTTTCAGCTCGGCAATGTCCTGACGCGTGGCATCCAACTGCTGTTGGGTTTGCGCGCGCTCGTCAGCGAAGGCCGGTTGGAGCAGGCAGGTCAGAGCGAGGGCGATCAGGACGCGGAGCATAGAGGCGGGCGGCACCAGGGTAATGGACGGCCTAGTATGCCCGCCCGGGGCGGCAAAAAAAACGCCCAATTGGGCTTGTGTGATAACTGGAGCGGCGGAGAGGCTCATTTCCATTTCGAAAACCCCATAAACCACTGTGGGAGCTGGCTTGCCAGCGATGGCGTCCGCACATTCAACATAGCTGTTGGCTGTCAGATTGCTATCGCTGGCAAGCCAGCTCCCACAGGGTTTGGTGGTGTTTGATCTGGCGAATTAAACCAGAATCGAGGTGCCAGTCATTTCCGCCGGTTTTTCCAGGCCCAGCAGCATCAGCATGGTCGGTGCCACGTCCGCCAGTACGCCGCCTTCACGGACCTTGAGGTCGCGCTTGCCGACATAAATGAACGGCACCGGCTCGGTGGTGTGCGCGGTGTGCGCCTGGTGGGTTTCCTCATCGGCCATTTTTTCGACGTTGCCATGGTCAGCGGTGATC
The DNA here is from genome assembly GCF_016756945.1 of Pseudomonas sp. MWU318. NCBI lineage: Bacteria > Pseudomonadati > Pseudomonadota > Gammaproteobacteria > Pseudomonadales > Pseudomonadaceae > Pseudomonas > Pseudomonas sp. MWU318. The sequence continues at coordinate 4,227 of NZ_JAESJL010000011.1, read as the reverse complement.
AGCGCTTCGCCGCCAACCTTTTCCAGCGCTTCGACGATACGCCCAACGCAGGTATCCAGGCATTCCACGGCTTTCACCGCAGCGTCGAACACGCCGCTGTGGCCGACCATGTCGCCGTTGGCGTAGTTGACCACGATCACGTCGTAACGCTGGTGTTCGATGGCATCGACGATGCGGTCGGTGACTTCCGGCGCGCTCATCTCCGGCTGCAGGTCGTAGGTGGCGACTTTTGGCGACGGGATGAGGATGCGCTCTTCACCCGGGAACGGTTCTTCGCGGCCGCCAGAGAAGAAGAAGGTCACGTGCGCGTATTTTTCGGTTTCGGCGATGCGCAGCTGAGTCTTGCCGTTTTTCGCCAGATAGTCGCCAAGCACGTTTTCCAGGCTGCCCGGAGCAAAGGCTGCTGGGGCTGGAATGCTGGCGGCGTATTGGGTCAAGCCCACGTACTGCACTTTGGGCTGACGCGCGCGCTCGAATTCCTTGAAATCGTCTTCGACGAATACACGGCTCAGTTCGCGGGCGCGGTCGGCGCGGAAGTTCATGAACACCACGGCGTCGCCGTCTTCGACCTTGACCGGTTCGCCGATGGTGGTGGCTTTGACGAATTCGTCACTCTCGCCACGGGCGTAGGCGGCGTCGAGGCCTTCCTGAGCGGTGGCGGCGTTGAATTCGGCGTTGCCGTCGACGATCAGGTTGTAGGCCTGGGAGACGCGGTCCCAGCGGTTGTCACGGTCCATCGCGAAGTAGCGACCGATGAGGCTGGCGATGCGGCCCTTGCCAAGTGCCTGGAAGGTCGCGTCGAGCAGTTCGATCGACGACGCGGCGCTTTTTGGCGGGGTGTCGCGGCCATCGAGGAAGGCGTGCAGGTAGATCTTCTCGGCACCGCGCTTGAAGGCCAGTTCGGCCATGGCGATCAGGTGATCCTGGTGGCTGTGCACGCCGCCATCGGACAGCAGACCCATGAAATGCACGGCTTTGCCGGCGGCCACGGCTTTATCCACGGCAGCGCAGATGGTCGGGTTGTCGAAGAACTCACCGTCGCGGATCGCTTTGGTCACGCGGGTGAAGTCCTGATACACCACGCGCCCGGCGCCGAGGTTCATGTGGCCGACTTCGGAGTTGCCCATCTGACCGTCCGGCAGACCAACGTCCATGCCGCTGCCCGAGATCAGGCCGTTCGGCACCGTGGCCCACAGACGATCGAGCACAGGCTTCTTCGCCGCATACACGGCATTGGATTCGTGGCTGTCACTGTGACCGAAGCCGTCGAGAATCATCAGGACCAAAGGTTTAGGCGTGGTAGTCATGGAATCCACTCGTGGCTAATAAAGAAGAGGGCGTTGAAAAAGGGAGTGGCGAGTTTAATGCTTAGTTCCGACCACGTCACCGCCGGACGGGGTTTGGCCCACCATAGTGGCTGTGTATACTGGCCGACATTTTAACGCCCTGGAACCTCCTTCGATGGTTGCTCACCTGATTGAATTTGCCACTAACCACTACATTCTTGTCGGTATCTTCGTCGTATTGCTGGCTTTGCTGCTGGCGCACACGATGCAGGGCGGCGGTAAAAGCCTGAGCACCGGCGAACTGACCGCACTGGTCAACAAGGACGCAGGCGTGGTGGTGGACATCCGTCCGGCGAAAGATTACGCCGCCGGCCATATCGTTGGCGCGATCAACATTCCTCAAGACAAACTGGCTGCGCGTACCGGCGAGCTGGAAAAGCACAAGGCCAAGACCATCATTTTGGTCGACGCCCTGGGCCAGACCGCTGGCACCCACGCTCGCGAGCTGATGAAGTCCGGCTTCACTGCCGCCAAGCTGTCCGGCGGGATCTCCAGCTGGAAAGGCGACAACCTGCCGCTGGTGAAGTGATATGAGCGAAGTCATCGTCTACTCCAGCGATTACTGCCCTTACTGCATGCGAGCCAAGCAATTGCTCGCGAACAAAGGTGTGGCCTTCGAAGAGATCAAGGTCGATGGCAAGCCGCAGATTCGTGCTGCCATGAGCCAGAAGGCCGGACGCACGTCCGTGCCGCAGATCTGGATCGGCGAAAAGCACATCGGCGGTTGTGATGATTTGTATGCCCTGGAGCGCGCCGGCAAGCTCGACGCGCTGCTCAAGGCCTGAACGGCTGCACCCACGTACAGCAATCCCTAAAAGACCCAAGATCAGAAAGGATCTGAGATGACTGACCAACAGAACACTGCAGCCAGCGAAGAAGAAACCGCACCGCAATTCTCCTTGCAGCGCATCTACGTACGCGATCTGTCCTTCGAAGCCCCGAAAAGCCCGGCGATCTTCCGCCAGCAGTGGGACCCGACCGTCGGCCTGGACCTGAACACCCGTCAGAAAGAACTGGAAGGCGATTTCTACGAAGTCGTGCTGACCCTGTCCGTGACCGTGAAAAACGGCGACGAAGTGGCTTTCATCGCTGAAGTGCAACAGGCCGGTATCTTCCTGATCAAGAACCTCGACGCGGCTTCGATGAGCCACACTCTGGGTGCGTTCTGCCCGAACATCCTGTTCCCGTACGCGCGCGAAACCCTCGACAGCCTGGTGACCCGTGGTTCGTTCCCGGCCCTGATGCTGGCGCCGGTGAACTTCGACGCTCTGTACGCGCAGGAGCTGCAGCGCATGCAGGCAGCGGGCGAGACTCCGACCGTTCAATAAGCGGTTTGAGCGACAACGAAAAAAGCGCCGTAACAGGCGCTTTTTTCTTGGGTTGGAATACAGACTTCATGACTTCATGTAGGAGCTGCCGCAGGCTGCGATCTTTTGATCTTGATCTTCAAAAACAGGATCAAAAGATCGTCCGAACGCGGCCCGAGCCTTCGGCAGCTCCTACAGGGGTGATGTTTTTGCGGGCGGCGGGTTATTTGAAGTCGTTCTGCCGCCACGCTTCGTACACGGCCACCGCCACGGTGTTGGACAGGTTCAGGCTGCGGCAGCCTTCACGCATCGGCAGGCGCAGGCGCTGTTCGGCGGGCAGGGCGTCCAGCACTTCCGGCGGCAAGCCACGGCTTTCCGGGCCGAAGATGAACGCATCGCCCGGGACGAACGCGGCATCGTGAAACGGCCGCGAACCTTTGGTGGTAAAGGCGAACAGCCGTGGGTTGCCGAGGCTTTCCAGGCAACTGGCGAGGTCGGCGTGGCGCTGCAACGTGGCATATTCGTGGTAGTCGAGACCGGCCCGGCGCAAGCGCTTGTCGTCCATCTCGAAACCCAGCGGTTCGATCAAATGCAGGTGGCAGCCGCTGTTGGCGCACAGCCTGATAACGTTGCCGGTGTTCGGCGGAATTTCTGGTTGAAAAAGGATGACGTGAAACATGCACGGCTCCGAAGGTAAAGATGACGCGCATTCTACGCCGCAAGCCGACCCGCGTTCGAAACTATTCCCGCGGGTGATCGGTTCGCTGGCGATTGTCGGCTTGATGGTCGGCTTGATGATCGGCCGCCTGACCACGCCGGACCCCAGCGTGCTGCAGCAGGTCGAGGTGACCGCTGACGGCCTGGTGGTGTGGTTCGATAACGAACCGAAGCTGCACGGTGAAATCATCGATGGCACCGTGGCCCTGTTGTTTCAGGCAGAGGGCAAGGCGCAAAAGGGTCAGCTCAAGCTCAACGGCAAGGACGTGAACTGGCGAACGCGCTTGAGTGACGGTGGGCTGTTGCTGACGGTGCTGGCGGCGCGGCCGCTGCAGGGGGACTGGGCCGGCAGCAGGGTCGATGACCGCTGGCGGCTGGAGATCCATCTCCGGGAGCAATAAAAGCGGGAATCCCCGGCCTGCCTGTACCAGGGTTCCCAAAACGGGGTGGACTTCGCTGAGAGCGTCGGTCCGGTGTAAAGAGGGAACCCCCGGCCTGCCTGTACCAAGGATCCCAAAAGGGTGGGTTCGCCGCGTTGCGGTTTTGAGCCCGGTGTAAAGAGGGGAATCCCCGGCCTGCCTGTACCAAGGTCCCCGAAAGGGTTGGTGAATCGAATCACCTGTAAGCGTTATTGCAGGGGGCGTGCCAGTTTTAGCATTTCGAAACAGAAAAAAGCCTAAGAGCCGCGAGAGTCCCGTGAATCGGGGCTTTGATGCTTCCGCTTGGTTGAAGCTTTGATCTTGTTGGTGTTTTTTTGATCAGTGAGTCATGCCCAATTGCGGTTCGCCGTGCCTTGTGGCGGTGCACACAAAAAAAGATCGCAGCCTTCGGCAGCTCCTACAGGGATATGCGTTCTC